>JBBQRH010000070.1:0-22876 GCA_038215035.1 Gemmatimonadales bacterium
CCACCTCCAGTACCGATGACCACCAGGTCGCGCGCATTCAGCATCACCGACGCGATGCGTTTGCCCGTTGGATCGAACGCCAGATCGCGATAGATCGCGGCCTGCGACGTGAGCTGCTTCGGCGGCGTCCGACCATCGACACGCACGCTGTAGATGTTGCCGCCGGCACCGTCGCGAAATGTGGCGAAGGCCAGCGTGCGCCCATCGGGACTCCAGGAGGGCATGTGTTCGCCAACGTTCATGGTCGTCAGGCGACGCGGTGTGCCAGACGGCCAGTCCATCACATACAGGCGGTTGACAGCAGTGAACGCGAGCTTCGTACCGTCTGGTGATGGCACGCCGTCACGAATCTGTCGCGCCGTGAACGTGGCGCTGTCGTTGACGCGCCAGGCGAACTTGACCTCCGGCCCAATCGCCACGTCGGCGTCGACGGTGAAAGGAATCCTTGCCGGTGCCGTGCCATCGACCGGGACGCGCCAGATCTCACCACCGTAGCTGACGACGATTGACCGGCTGTCGGGCGTGAAGCTGTAGCCGGGCAGCACATCCAGCGGTGCACGCGATTCCTGGTCATCGTGCTGCACCGGGTATGCCAGCCACCGCTCGTCACCCGTGCCCAGATCGCGGATCCGAAGCCCGGTTTCGACATCCTGTCGCGTCCCGTACACCAGATACTTGCCATCGGGCGAGAGCGCCGGACGGAATGCCGACCCATACCGCGCCGAGACCACGCGCCGCTCGCCGGTCTCGCGATCATACACGTTCAGCTGATACTGGGGCAGAATGGCGTTGTATTGCCAGTCACCCGTGCGCGCCGCAAACCAGATCTGCTTGCCGTCGGCTGAGAAAGCCGCGCCAAGCGTCTTGATGGTGGCAGGTTGTGTGATCAGCTGTATGCCACTGCCCCCGTCCACGTGCCACATCCAGAGCTTGGCTGCACCGCCCAGCGGTCCGCCGCTGCGCGAGGCGACGATGTACTTCCCGTCAGGCGTCCACTCGGGCGAGAGCATCAGCGCGTCATTACCCTTCGTCACCTGCGTCGTGTCGGTGCCGTCGAGCGATGTGATCCAGACATTGTCACCGCCACTCCGATCGGAGATGAAGACGATGCGCTTGCCGTCAGGACTGAACCGCGGCTGCGCGTCGAATGCACTTCCACTGGTCAGGCGCGTCGCCGTTCCGCCGGCGATCGGCAGCGTGTAGAGATCGCCGAGCAGATCGAACACGATACGCGCACCATCCGGGCTCACGTCCAGCGACATCCAGGTGGCTTTCGTGGCGGTGAACTTCGCCGCCCGCGTCGCGATCAGCGGGAGGTCGCGCTTGGGCACATCACCTTTTGGAGCGGCCTGCGCCGAGAGGAGCAGTGGAACAGTCAACGCCACTGGTACCAGCGCAGCACCAATCGCACGGAACACACGATGCATCATCCAGAAACCTCGACATGAAAAAGAAAACATCGGTGCGCGAACCCGTCGCGACACCGATGCAGTAGAGAACGTGGTGAGGTGAACCCTTACCGAGACGGCAGCACCCGGCCGGCATTGCGGTATCCTGCCAGACCTCTGCCAATGCGCAATGCAGATGACGGCGGCGCTGGCACCGTCCCCATTGCGAATGCGTCAGCGTCCGGAGCGCCGCCCGCCGGCTTCGCGTCACCGGGAGCGAAGGTCCCCGACATTGGCATGTCCATGCCCTGATAGAGGACTGAGCCGGTGACCTTGTCGGTGGCGCTGAATTTCACCGTCACGGTGACACCACCGTCGGGGGTGTCCGCGGTCATGACGACGCTGGTATCGGTCGGGACGGCCGTGGCAATCGGCAGCTCCGGGAAGCCTTCGGCAGCCAGCGAGCCGGCAAAGGTTCCGTTGACCTGCTTGAGCACCAGCACCGCCTTCACCGGACCCTGCGGGCTCTCGATGCTCACGGTGTAGGTGCCGGTAACGACGCGGCCCTGAGCATGCGCAGAAACAGGGGTGAGCGCGGCGGCGGCGACCAAAGAGGCTAGGGCGGCAAACCGGTGTGCAGTGCGCATGAACAAATCCTGAGTGACGGGGAAGCGGCCACGCGACGGATGAAGTCCGCCGCAGGCTGAAGAACACTACGCGGCACGGTCCGGCGAGTGTCAGGGCGTACCCTGGCCGCCCGTGCCAGCGAACTGACTCAAATCCTCACCGGAGTTGGCGGAGGCACAAGCGGCCCGCCCGCGGGCCGTTGCCGTCCGCTCACCGCTCCGTGACCGATCCGGCACACCACCATCACCGTACCGCGACCTCAGCCACGCTGCTTCAGGAAACCTCCACCCTGAGGAAAGCGATGCCGCTTCGAGACTCCATCTTCACCGCGCCACCGACCGCGCGCCGCGTGGTCGTACTCGTGCTCGACGGACTGCGCGCCGATCTGGTCGGCGACGCGCGCTTCCCGAACCTGCGCGCGCTGCGAGACGCCAGTGCGCACACCGTGGACGCGACGACCGTCCTGCCGAGTGTCACGGCGGTCGCAATGACCTCGCTGCTTTCCGGTGTGGGGCCGGCTGAACATGGGGTCGATTCGGACCGGTTCCGCGTGCCTGACCCGAGGCGCGCACTGCAGACCGTGCCGCACGTGGTCAGCGCCGCCGGCCTTCCCAGCTCCGGCTTCGTACGACAGGTCCCGTGGCTGATCCGACCGCTGGCGCGACGCATCGTGGCCGCCCTTGGTCTCTCCACGGCACACTTCGTCCCGGCCAATGCACACGCGTTACTGACAGCGGCGCTACCAACGCTTCGGACACAACGCGACGGCTTCATCATCATCCACTGGCCAGACTGTGATGCCATCGGGCATCGCACCGGGTGGATGTCGTTGCCATACCTGGCAGCGGTTTCCCGCATGGACCACGCCCTTGGCGCGCTGCGTCGAGCGCTTGAGAGCGACCGGGAAAACACCCTGTTGATCGCGCTGGCCGATCACGGCGGAGGTGGCCGCGTTCCGACACACCACGACAGCGCGCATCCGCTCGACTGCACCATTCCGATCTTCCTCGAGGGCGCCGGCGTTCACGCGCAGGAACTCCCGGCTTCACTATCGATCCTCGACGTACCGGCGACCGTACTATGGGCACTCGGCCTCGCGATTCCGGCGCGCTACGCGGGAACGCCGATTAGGGAGGCATTCACCGCGCCGCAGCGGGTGGCCACGACGATGACGGCGGCATGACCTCAGTTCTGATCGCGTTCTCCGACACCGGTGGTGGCCACCGGGCCGCAGCGTCCGCCATTCGAGACGCGCTGGCGCGCAGCCGACCCGACGTCGACACGATACTGGTCGACCCCTTCGCGCTCTGTCCGCGCTGGCCATTCAGGCAGCTGAGCCACGCCTATCCAGTCGTGATCGAACGGGCGCCGTGGATCTGGAGTGGTGGTTTCGCGCTCACCAACACGCCGCGCCGCGCAGCGTTCGCCGAGCGCCTCGCGTGGCCGGTGATGCGACCCACCTTCCTCGAGCTCGCATCGACACACGCGCCCGATGTCATCGTCTCGACCCATCCGTTGTTGACCGCGCCGCTTCGCCGTGCGTTCCCCGACACGCCGATCGTCGTCGTCGTGACCGACCTCATTTCCGGTCATGTGTCCTGGTACAACCCGGATGCTGATCTCACCATCGTGCCGACCGTCGCTGCCCGCGATCGTGCGGTGGCCAGTGACGTCGATGGCGAGCGGCTGGCGGTGATTGGCGTCCCCGTCGCTCAACCCTTCATTGCGGTGCCGGGTGAAAAGTCTGCGCTGCAGCAGCAGCTTGGCTGGGCCACCAGCAAACCGACGATCCTTCTGGCCGGCGGAGCGGAGGGTATCGGTCCGCTCGACGCATTGAGCGTCGCGATCGACCGGGCGCAGCTCCCGTGTGATATCGCCGTCGTTGCCGGACGAAATTCGGCGCTGGCGGCACGGCTTCGCGAACGGAGGTGGCAAGGCACCGTACACGTTTACGACTTCGTGAAGAACTTCGCCGAACTCATGCGCGCAGCATCGGTCCTGGTGACGAAGGCGGGCCCGGGCACCATCAGCGAAGCGTGTGCGAGCGGATGCCCCGTGATTCTCTTCGGCGCGATTCCAGGACAGGAGACGGGCAACGTCGATTTCGTGACCCGCGGCCGAGCCGGGATCTGGGCGCCATCGCCGCTGGCCGTCACCGCTGCGCTGCACGCCTGGCTGGTGGGGCGCGACGCACCGGCGGCGCTGCGACGCGCGTCGACTGCCGCACTTCGCCTCGCGCGCCCCGATGCGGCACAGGACATCGCCACCCGCGTGCTTCAGCTGGCAGACGCGGCATCCAGTGGCGAAATGCCCATGCACGAACACCGCACCGCCGCCGCCTGACCGCCGCCGCTGCGTCGGTCAGCGCGCGCCTTGCATCGACGTGCACGTAGCATCGGCCGCGTCGGCTGCCCCATAGGTAGTGCGCGTCAGTACAACCGAGCCGTTCGCCTGGCCGCGCAGCAGGAAGTATTGACTGTACTGCGAATCGCACAGCTCGGGCGCCGGCGGACCGCCCAGCGCTTCGACGATCTTCGTCACCGTGTTGCTGTGCCCGACAACCAGCACACCGCTGCGTCCCGCAATCCGTCCGATTGCCCGCACGGTGTCTGCCAGTGCCTGCACATGTGCCGCGACACCGGCGGCACTGATCGGAACCACGTGGACCACAGCGTTCGTGCGTGCGATGAAGACCGACGCCGTGAGGCGCGTGCGCTGCAGCTGACTGACGACGACATCAGTCACCGACAGATTGCGCAGCGCTGAATCGAGCGCTCCGGCCCGCGCCATCCCTGCGGCACTCAGCACGGGGTCATTCGGAGTCGTTGGTGCCTTCTCGCCGTGGCGCACCACCACCACCAGCATCGACGGGTTGGCTGCTGCAGCCACCGCCGAAGGCCGGGCGGCGGCACTCGCACACGCAGTGAGTGAAAGCAGCAGCGACACGCCGCGCAGCAGACGCCCGATCATCGGACGCGCACCAGCACGCGACGCGAGCGCACCTGATCGCCCAGCACCAACGTGTCGCCCCGAATCATGAACGGTCGCTCCTGTACGGTGTTTCGCCAGCTGGGCCACAGACTCCCCTCGATACGGTG
This sequence comes from Gemmatimonadales bacterium, assembly GCA_038215035.1. Lineage (GTDB taxonomy): Bacteria > Gemmatimonadota > Gemmatimonadetes > Gemmatimonadales > Gemmatimonadaceae > JACMLX01. Next base: position 5,114 of record JBBQRH010000070.1, read on the forward strand.
TGAGATGATCCCCCGCGCCGGGTCGACGGAGTATCGACCGAACCAGGAGAAATAGCCCTCGAAGGCCTGGCGCAGCTCCGCATCAGATGCACCGCGATCATTTCCGGCGGCGAACATCGCGGCGACGGGCGTCCGCGTGAAGTTCATGGTGTGGGTGCCGTCAGCATTGTACGTGACGTACCCGAACGGTGCCTCACCGAACGGTCGCCGCCACGGTCCCGCTGCACTGTCGCGGTTTTCCACTGCGGTCATCACCCACGTCCCGACCCAGGGCGTTGCAGGTCGCCGCGCACTGCAGGCAATCGCACCGGTCAGGATCAGTGCCGACAGCCCGAACCTCACGGCAAGATGCGCGCACGCCAGTCCGGCGGCCAGAGCTGGCACGCCTCCACGCGGCCGAAGAGCGTGAATCGACGTCGTGCGAACGCCTTGTACGCGCTGTCGCGGATGGCTCGCGGCACCAGCCCCGCAACTGCGCCTAGCACGCTCCAGCCACCACCGAGAAGGCGCAGGACCGACAATGCTGCCTCGGAGTGCAGCTGCACCGATGCCGTGCGTGACGCGCTGGCTGGCAGATACAGCACCGTGGAATCGACGCCGACCAGTTGCGATGCAAATGGCGTCAATGCGCGGCGCGCGGTCTCACCGGCCAGCGTCGCGGCATACAGTCGGCCATGCACATCGCGCGACATCGCAAACCGGATCGCACCGTCGCAAAAACCACACTCGCCATCGAAGAACAGAATCGGAGCGGTGGCGGCAGCGACCGCCGCATCACCCGCAGGGGCTGGCAACGCTGAGAGACTCACCACCCCATCCGCGTACGAAGCGACGTGATGTGCGCCGCGTGATGGCGCCCGTGCCATGCGTAGCGCAGCAGCGACAGCTCGACCGGTTGTGGACCGAGTTCCGGATGCACGAACGGACGCCGGAGTTGCGACGCTTCCGTGCCGCGCAGACACGACGCCAGGCGTGCATGTATCCCGTCGAGCAACGCGAGACTGACGTCGATCGGGATTACGGCCACATCGGGCAGCAGCGACCACGCAGCCTCGTCGTACGGTCGAATCGTGGGACTCTCTTCCGTCAGGGCGAACTTGACGCGCAGATAGGCGTGCATGTGGCTGTCCGCGAGGTGATGCACCACCTGCCGCACCGTCCAGCCGCCGTCGCGATACGGTGTCTCGATCTGCCGATCGGTCAGCCCGGCAACCGCCGCCCGGATGGCCGCCGGCAGCGCCGCGATCTCCTCGATGGCGGCATCGCGCAGGGCCGCCGTCACCGCCGACGGCTCCGAGAATCGCCCAACCGGGTACTGCAACGAGTGTTCAGTCATGGACGATCAGGAACTGGCGAAGTGTGCGGCGATGGCGCGGATCTGCGCGAGATGGCGGCGTTCGTGCGCGCCAACAAAATGCACCCACTCATACAAATCGAGCTCTCCGAGAAACGGATGTGGATGGCGCACCGTGGAGTACGCCAGGCCGTCACCCGCATGCAACTGGTCGAGCAGTACCCCACGGGTCTCGAGCAGCGCGGCGCGTGCAGCTTCCGCCGACATCTCGCCCAGCGGCGCCACGCGCTCCGGTGCGTCCAGTCGGATCGTCGGAATCTCCACGATACTGAACTTGGCAAGATCAACCGGCAGCATCTCGGCGGCCTCGCGTGGTGGATCGGATTGCATCTGCATCTCACCAACCTTCAGCGCGACGAGTTTCGCGAGCCCCTTCTCGACGCGCGACAGGTGTTCGAGCACTTCGGCCACTGACCACCCCTGCTCGGTCGGTCGGGCTTCGCGCAACGACAGGGGCATTGCATCGACGACGGCCAGTAATTCGGTTCGGGCATCGTCAGCGTACGCGACAACCGCGGAAAGTCGGGGATGCATCGAAACTCCTTCCGGACGTGCCGGTGGCGAACCGTGAGGACGGTCGTCGCGACGCCCGCGATCCCGTTCCTCGATAAAGTTAGCGCTGTGACTTCACCTGACGACTCTGCCCTGCCCGCCGCCATCGCCGCGCTTCCCGTGCTGGCGGTGCTCCCCGACGTTCTCGAGGCCCTCGCGGCGGGCACCAACGCCGTGCTGGTGGCGCCCCCGGGGGCGGGCAAGACCACCGGGCTGCCGCTGGCGCTGCGTCTCGCGCCGTGGCTCGGCACCCAGCGCATCCTCCTCCTCGAACCGCGGCGCCTCGCCGCACGCGCAGCCGCCTCGCGCATGGCCTCGCTGCTCGAGTCTCCGGTCGGAACAACCGTCGGCTGGCGCATGCGCGGCGACACGCGTGTGAGCAGCGCTACCGTGATCGAAGTCGTCACCGAAGGGGTGCTGACGCGCATGCTCCTCGATGATCCCACCCTCGATGGCGTGGGCGCGGTCTGTTTCGATGAGTTCCACGAACGGTCGATCCACGGCGACACGGGCCTCGCACTCGCCCTGCAATCCCAGCGCCTGCTCCGCCCCGACCTCCGGCTGCTGGTGATGTCGGCCACGATCGACGGCGCGCGCGTGGCGTCGCTCCTGAACCACGCGCCGGTGATTACGAGTTCCGGGCGCGCGTTCGCTGTGACCACCACCTTCCGGCCACCGCGCGATGGGCAGCGGATGGAAGACGCCACCGCCGGCGCCGTGAAAGACGCGCTCGAGGGGTACGAGGGCGACGTGCTCGTCTTCCTTCCAGGGGCGCGGGAGATCCGCCGGGTGGCCACACTGCTCGAACGTACGGTCGCCGATCACGTCGATCTCTGGCCGCTCTTCGGCATGCTGGATGCGCGCGCGCAAGATGCGGCGATCGCGCCATCACCTGTCGGCCGTCGCAAGGTCGTCATCGCCAGCGCCATTGCAGAAACCTCGCTGACGATCGAGGGCGTCCGCGTGGTGGTGGACAGCGGATGGTCACGCGTGCCTCGCTATTCGGCGCGCACCGGCATGACGCGCCTCGATACCGTGCGCGTGTCGCGCGCCAGCGCCGATCAGCGACGTGGCCGCGCCGGTCGCGTGGCCATTGGGCACTGCATCCGATGCTGGCACGAGCACGAGGATGCGGCGCTGCGCGCACACGGCGCGGCCGAGATCCTCGATGCCGATCTGGCGCCACTTGCACTCGACCTCGCGGGCGCCGGAATCTCCGATGCAGCCGAACTGTCATGGCTCGACACACCACCCGCCGCCGCTTTCGCCACCGCACGCACCCTGCTGACAACTCTCGGCGCGCTCGACGTCCAGGGCCGGTTGACCAGCCATGGGGCCGCCATGTCGCGACTCGGCGTCCATCCACGGCTGGCGCATATGCTGCTGGCCGCGCAGGTACGCCACCGGCTGGCGCTGGCCTGTGACCTGGCGGCGATTCTCGAGGAGCGCGATCCGATACGTGCCACAGATGCGCGGCTGGTGGATCCCGATCTGGCGCTCCGCATCAGTGCACTGCGCGGCGGGCGTCGCGACTTGCCGATCGGGCTGTCGATCGACGATGCCGCGCTGTCCCGTTGTCGCGATACTGCGGCCGGGCTGCGCGATCGGATGGGCCTGCGGCGCGCCGACGGCGACGGGCCGGACGACGCGCGAGTCCTCGGAGCACTGGTCGCACTCGCCTATCCAGATCGGATCGCGCGCCGACGCGAGGGCACAGGTGCGCGCTATCTGCTGCGCAACGGCAGCGGCGCGTTTCTCCGTGATCAGGGATCCGCGTTGGCACGCGAGGAGTGGATTGCCTGCGCGACACTCGACGACGCCGGGCGCGATGCGACGATCCAGCTGGCCGCGCCGCTCGATCTGGCGACCATCCGCGAGATCGCGGGCGAACAGATCGTGAAAACCAGACGTGTGCTGATAGACCCTGACACCGGTCGCCTTCGCGGGAGCGTGACCGAGGCGATTGGCGCAATCACGATCGTCGAACGCAGTGCTGAGGACGTGACGAACGACGAACGCGTCGACGCGCTGCGGACGCATGTACTCGCGTCGTGGCCCGACAGCGTCCGCTGGAGCGACGGCGCCACCCGACTCAGGCAACGCATGGCGTTTCTGCACCAGCATGACGCGCGTTGGCCCGATGTCAGCGACGACGCGCTGCTGGCCGATCTCGATTCGTGGCTGACGCCGCTCCTGCGGGATGCGCGTTCACTCGATGACATCGCACGTGCCGACCTTGGCGCGATCCTGCTCGAGCGAGTGGAGTGGTCCGCCCGTGCGTCGCTCGAGCGTCTGGCACCGACACACGTGGTGGTGCCAAGCGGCTCTCGCATCCCGGTGAATTACACCGACGTCGCAGCACCAATCCTCGCGGTCCGATTGCAGGAACTGTTTGGCGCCACCAGCACGCCATCGGTGCTCGATGGACGTGTGCCGCTGGTGATTCACCTCCTCTCGCCAGCACATCGATTGGTGCAGGTGACGCGTGATCTGGCGGGGTTCTGGCGGTCGAGTTACGCGGATGTTCGAAAGGATCTGCGGGGCCGTTATCCGCGTCATGCGTGGCCCGAGGATCCAACGACGGCGACGCCGACCCACCGCGCCAAGCCGCGCGGCACGTAGTGCAGCGTCGCCAACGTGCCGTGGCACTTCAGCGACGCTGCCTCAAAACATCAGGTCGCGGCGACGCGCGGCGACACATTGCGGCTGCCGTTGCGGCGGAGTGAACGCTCCCACGCAAATGCCCCAAAGGCGGCAGCCACCGGCATCAAGGCCCACGACACGATGTAGTACCATGCGGGTGCTGCTGACCACCGCACTGCGCCGACGAAGACCGCAATCGAGAGACCCAGGATCGCCATCATCAGGGCGTGACCAGGTCGATGGTCGCTGACGAGGCGCGCGGTCACCCATCCCGCGAACATCGTGAAGATTTCGGTGATCGCGAGCATCACGATCAACGCCAGTGAGTTGGTCGTGTACCCTCGCGCGTCACACGCCGCCGGGAAGGCCAGTGGAGCCACCGCAGCAGCGCCATAGATGCCAAGTCCCATCACCAACAACCCCAGTGCCAACGCAGCAAGGTTCCGCATGCTTCTAGATCTCCCGAAAAGGCTCAGAGCCGAAGCTACCCCCTCCTCCCCCTCGGGCAAGCATCGTCCGTCCGCCAGTTCAGCGCGCTCGGACGAACCACGCCCTTGGCCCCCCAAAACTGAGGGTCAGAACCTCGGCGGCATCGATCCGGACGGAAACCTCCAGCGGGTTCGAGCCGTCCTCGAGATTCGTGCGTAGCATCGCGCCGTCGAGGTGCCAGACGAGCATGACCCGCAGGGCTCCTTCCGACGTAGGAATCGTGTACTCGAGCCGCTGATCGGCACCGAAGCGCATCCGTGTTCCCGGCTGGAGCTCGATCGCCGCGTCTGCGCGGAGCAGCTGCCAGGTACCCAGGATCCAATCGTGAGTCGCGGCGCGAAGCTCTGGCTCCGTCATTGACCGCGCAGCGGGGCCACGGCCGCCATCCATCGCCCGCCCTGCACCACGTCGGCGGCTGACTGCGCTACCAGCGCCGGATCCAGCGACCCGCGCGCGAGTCGGGTCGCAACGCCCACCAGGTCGAGCGGAAACTCGGTCACCAGCACCACAACGTGCACGGAAGAGACCGGGCCAAACCCTGCGGTCACACCGCGCGACGCCAGCGCTAGCGCTCTTGGAGTCGAATCCCGCCCGGACGGGTCGGTGCTGATCGGAGTGGGGTCGAACACTCCCGTGCGCACGGGCACCGAGATCGGGCGCGCTTGCCCGAGGCCGCGCGGCGCACGAGCAGCACCGTTCGTCGCCATCAACTGCGAGAGTGTCATCGGACTCGAGATTCGATCCAGCGGATACCGGTGCAGCCCCTTCTCGGCAAAACGGCTCTGGAGTTCTCCACGACGGAACCTGACCGTCGCCCCTCGCTCCGGGTCGACGATAATGACCGTGACGTAGCCCGGCGCCTCCAGCAGGACGCGCAGGTCACGTCCGCCGGGTGTGTACTCCACCGCCTCGATCAGCGGGATACCGACGTCCTCGTAACCCGTGGCGTCATTCGTCCGGATGCGCAGCGGCAAGCGATAGCAGCCAGCGCACCACGCGATCGAGACAAGGCAGAGGACGAAGTGCCTGAGCTGGCGCATGCGCGCACGATAGGGTGCGGACCCGGAAAAGGACACGGCGATGCAACGAATTTCACAGAACCGGCACAATCCTCAACGAGGGCGCTGCAGCGTTCGTAGGGGCCGCATGCTGATTCTACAGCGGTTTGCTGCGGAATGGCGTCATCAGCGCACGTCCGGGTCCGCATCCGGTACCCCCCGCTCGTCGAACGCCGCATACCCAAGCGTGCCCAACGCCGAGCGCCTCGAACGCTTGCGGCGGCGCCCGCGTGCGACGAGTCCGGAAAAGGTCCCGATGATCCCTCCGACCACGGCACCGAGCAGCCCACCCGTCGCAACCAACATCGGATCCGCCTCGGGCGGAAAGCCGACACGGCCGTCATTCACGAAGCCGCCAGCAATCCAGGAAAGCACATTTGTCGTCCCTGCCAGCAGTACGCCGGCGAGCGTGCCCCAGATCAGCGGGAGCCGCTGAACGGTTTGGTACCCTGCCAGCGCGACCATGGCGAAGCTGACTGGCACCCAATAGAGACGGCTGATTCCCTGGTCTCGCTCGAGATAGAATGCCACGATCTCGATGCACAGCATGAGCAGGAGTATTCCGAGCAACCTGCCGGAAAAGCGAATGAACCAGGGGATCATCGGCTGGTGACCGATGAGATGAGTCTGCCCCGCTCAGCGGCGAATCGCATCGGTCGGCAGGGAGCAGGACGCATCTGGCGTTGGGCGGAGGGCGCAAGCACACGACGCCAGAGATGCACCCCTCGCGCCACCGAGAAAATATGGCTCGATGTCCGCTCTCGTGTGCTCCGCGCCGCCCCTCCCTCCCAATTGCCGGCAGCCGATCGCTCAGCGCCGAAGCATCGATGGGAAGGAAATGGAAACCGGCGCGCCATCACAAATGAACGCGGAGAAGGGCGGCGCCTGAAGGCATTCCGACCACGCCGGCCCGTAAACCGCATTCACATCACAGTGGAATTCGGGGCGGGTGGCCGGCCAGACCCTCCATCGCGGGTGTTCGACTCGATACTCGACCGTACCACCATTTCGCTGCGGAGTGTAGCCGAAGTAGTGCTCGGTAATGAAGCCGATCTCGCTGTCGGGATCGATTGGCTGAGGCGCGCCAATCGCTTCGCTCGCCACATGGTGCCAGTTGCCGGCCTGTCGCCATTCGTACCGGGCGAATCCACCGCGCGCCTCATCGAGCATCACGGTGTGACGCATTCGAACTGAACGATACGGCTCGTTGTACGCGAGGCGTGCGGTCCAGGCAATGGCCGGCCGCGGCACCAGTTCACGCACGAAGACGACGCCGCGGCGCCAGACACCCGCGACGCGCCGTCTGACGTATGCACGGAGGTTGATCTCGTCAAAATCGCGGTGAAACGGGATGGGCACACCGAGCAACCGGGCGTCGAGAAAACGGAAGGCCACGATGCTCACGATCGTTTTGCCGTCGAGCAGATCCAGTTCCGTACCTTCGGGAACGAACGGTTGCACCAGAGCGCGATCCGCCTCGTAGTTCAGAAACACGAGGTTCCGCCAATTGGCCGTCAGGAAAGAGCCGTTCATCAGAAAGCGTACGCGTGAATACCTTCGCGCGGTTCCCGAAGCACGGCGGGGTCGTTGTCTGCGCGACTTCACCATGCGTGAAAAAAAGCAGGGCTCTGCATCCACTGCAGAACCCTGCTCCGCCCTGTTCAACCAGGCCGACGTCAGTTCGCTGTATACATCGTGGGCTCCTCACGCAGGCGACGCTCGCGGATCCGGGCCGGCGCAGGGCCAGTGGCACCATGCGGCGCACGGGCAATGATCGCGTCGCGCACGGCCTCCATCGACAACACATCCCCCGTGCCAGGATGCAGGCGCTGCACGCCCAGTCTGTTGAGCAACGCCAGACTACGCACGATGCGCTGGGGAACTTCGGCGAAATAGTGTTGCGACGGGCGAGACGGCCAGAGGCGCCCGCCGAAGAATCCGCCCATCAGGAGATCGCCGATGATGGCATCGCCGCCGGGCAATACGACGCTGGTTGATCCAATCGTGTGCCCCGGCGTATGCACGACGGTACCGTGCACACCAAATGCCTCGAGTGACATGGTATGCCCGAAGACCACGTCAGGCGTCGGCGCGTCAAATCGCGTGTCGCCAAGCCATCGCATGATGGCACCGACCGGCTTGGTGATCGAGACGGACCGATCCAAACCGCTGGCGAGCACCGGCGCGTCTGCACCGTGCACCGCCACCGGCACATGAAACATTCGCTGCAGGAACGCGGCGTTCCCCACGGCCGTGGCGTGTGCGTGCGTCACCAGCACGAGTGAGAGATCCTCCCCGCCGAGTCCGATGCTTGCCAACCCATCGAGCAGCGTCGTCCGGGCGCGCTCCGGGCCCGTGTCGACCAGAACGTGGTGATCGCCACTGATCACATAGGCATTCGTTCCATGCAGTGGCAGGCGGTGTACGCGCATCGGCCCCTCCCTGTCTAGCCATCATCGGCTGGTTCACCTTCACAACGTACAATGGCGCACCCTTTCTAACGCAGTGACGGGCGCTTTGTTCTCTCTCCGTGTATCCACCACGACAGTGCCGTCTGCGGTTCGAGTGACGAACCCACTCCGGATCACCTGTCGTACCACGGGTTCGGGACGCTGTTCCGCCGAAGGCGGCGAACCCGCTTCATCCGGCGCCGTTCGCGTCGGCGACGCCGCCGAGCGTCGAGATGGAACCTGAGTGACGCGACGGCCTATCTTTCCGGAAGCGCTGCGGGACTGCAGCGCGTCACCCACCGATGCCTACGTGCTCATGACCTCGATCAGATTCGGCAAGCTTACGGTTGAGTTTGCCATAACGTCGCTGCTGGCTGCCGGAATTGTGCACGCACAGTCACCAACTCCACCTGTTGCAACTGCCGTGCCGACGGCGTCAGTTGTGCCAGTCTCAGCCGGAGACACGAGCGAAATCATCGTGACCGCCCGGGCCGCAGACACCGTGCGAATGGAAAAGGATCGATTCCTCGGCGAACGCCGCGATGCCGAGACTCAATGGGCAACGCTGCGCGAGCAGGCTGAAAAGCTCAAGGGTGCCATCGCCGAGGTACGGGATGCGATCTCGGCAGCGACCGCAAAGGAGAAGCAGGCGAAAAAGGACAAGCGCGACAATGATCGCGTGTTTGCGCTGTCTGAAAAGAAACAACTGGAACGGTCTCTGCTCCTGCTCGAGGCTCGCTACGACGTTCGTCGCGCTCAGGTGGAACATGTGAGACTGCTGCGCGACCAGCTCGATGCCGCCGTTCGCGCGGATGACGCGGAGTTGGCCATCGCGGAACGAGAGGCGCAAGTGGTCCCCAACGATCCAGGGCAGCGCTCCGCCTTTCAGGAACTCACCAGTCGCTGGCTGCAGGCGTTGCGGGCGCGCACGGCGCGAGCATATGACGTCGAGGACCGCCGCTTCAAGGTCGTCGAAGCCCAGATCGAACTCCTCAAGCGACAGCGCGGCTGAGGCACCCGCCCTCGCCCCCGCCCTCACTTCGTTTGGATCGCCGGCGGGCCATGCAACGACCATCTGGCGACCGCCCCTGTCGCCGGACGTGGACCTACCGCACGAGCGGGGACGAAAGCACCCGTGCGCGCAGCGCAGCGACTCTGATCGCAACCCGAGTGATGTCCGCCGCGGTATCCAGCGGCACCGCTGCATCATTCACGTTCTTGGACGTGGCCGACAGCCGGCCGACACTGTCGTATCCAAAGGCGATGCGCGTGCGGACCGGCGTCGGCGTTCCCGACGTCTGGATGCGATCCAGCGCGACGTAGCGCAGCAGCGGCTCGCGGAAGATGTACCGCGCGTTCTCTTCGATGCCTGGAGGTCCACGTCGCGTCTCGTCGAGGACGACCAGTGTGTCGCCGGCGAAGTAGCCGAACCAGATTACACTCGTGTCTCCTGTCACGAACCCCTGGGACACCTTTCGCAGCGCCGGCAGCCGCAGTTCGACCGCTTCTGCATCCTTCACGAGGTACTGCAGCACCATACGATCCTGCGCCGCCGCGGCAATTGCCGCTTTGTGCGCCGCGCGCTCGGCGGGAGTTGGTGCGGGTTTACTCTCATCACGCCGACATGCAGCGAGCGTCGTGAGCAGGGCGATCGCAATGCCCGCGAGCCGATCAGGACGTAGCATCGATGGAGGTTTCCCGACGAATGAGCGTGCGTTGTGCACCGGCGCCGACGCCGATGATGACTTGAATTTCCGACCCTACGGCCCACTCGGGCCCGCCGCGCATCAGGCACTCGATCGCTCCCGGTCCGTCGCCAGGCCGTTGTTCGGCCGGCCGCGCGCTGAAGACCGAGTCGGCCAGAACCACATAGATGGCATCGCACTCGAGGGCCTTCGGCGGCACGACGCCGCCACGGACCTGCACGGAGATCATCAGCGGATGCGCCACCGACGAATCACCGAGCCCTGGCATGAAGTCACGCCAGGCGTAGACGGACGCCTGCACCGGGAGATCGAGGGCGGCTGTGACCGAAACCGCGCGCAGGGCAACCGCGGTCATCGCGCGCGGCGCTGCCAGCGGCTCGGGCACCTTGCCGGTGTCGCCGCAGCCCGTCAGCAGCGCCATCCCCATCATTGTTGACCAGCTGCCGACTGCCAGACGCACGCAACGCGTGATCACGTCGCGTCGACGGAAATCGCGCCACCGCTGTCGAGCCAGGCGCGCCAGCCACCGGCCATCGACACCACGTTCGTATATCCCATCTGCTGCAGCGCATCGGCGGCCAGCGCTGATCGGAAACCGCCGCCGCAGTAGAGCACTATGGGCGCAGCGACGTCCGGCACCGTGCGCTCGATGTCACGCTCGATGATGCCCTTGCCGAGGTGTGCGGCGCCAGCCAGATGGCCTGCTGCCCACTCTGATTCCTCGCGGACATCAAACACCTGCGCGGCTCCGCTGCGCAGCAGTGCTTTCACATCATCAGCTGTGATTTCGCGCACACGAGCGCGGGCAGCGTCTGCATACGCAAGAAATCGGGGAGTATGATCCATACGTCACAATGCGTGGGGGTGTCCCTGCAGTGTAGCGCGTCCGGGTGTCAGCGACCAGTCACCGACGGCGGGCGTGATTGTAGCGCGCACGCGCCGGAGGCAGGCGTGTCGTTCCGTCGAGTGCTTCGAACAGCCCCCAGACTGTTGCAACGAGCATCACCAGGAAGCCGAATCCACGCACGAGCTGCGCGTACTGCAGCGAATGCGAGAGCACATCCCACTGGCTGAACAGCAGGTTCCAGTCGTGCTCTCCGCCGCCGACCAGCGGCAGATCCATCGGCAGCGCATCAGCCATGTAGGTGCTGACGTTGACGAAGTTCTGCCCGACCCACCAGATGGCGATACTCGCCGCATGCTCATCGCGCTGTGCGGTGAAGTACGACGCGAAGGCGAGCGGAAGCAGGAGCTGCAGCAACGTGCCGCCGAGCAGCCCCAGTGTGTCGCCCAAGGGGCCGAAGAGAAGATGGCCGGCCTCGTGAACGGGCAGATTGATGTTGTCGATCAATGACCAGGTCGCGGGTGACGCCAGAATGGCCACCCCGTACACGGCCAGCGCGATCGTCAGTCCGACCCTGAATTGCCGCATGGAATACCCCCAGGAAACCTGCTCGACCCGCCGTCAGGTGACGGGCGCGCGCTACCTGCGTCACGCCGGACGCAGGCCTGCCCTCACCTCCCAACCCCGGAAGAGAGGGCTGCAAGTGGCGGGCCACCGGGCTCGACAATGGCGGGGAACCAGAAAGGTGTGTCAGGCCTTCGTTTAGGTCTATTGACGGAAAGACAACTCGACTATACGGTTATGCCGCTGTGCTCCGCGTCGTGTTGACGCGGGCTGGGTTCGGTCCACGGGTCCGCCAGCGCGGACCCGTTCTCGTTCTCCAGCGCTCATCGTGGGGGTAGTGTCTGTCCACGAGTCACGTTGTCGGCCAGTACCGGATTGCCGGACTCCGACGCGAATCAATCCACAGGAGTTTGTAGCAATGCGTACGACCGGCACCGTGAAGTGGTTCAATGACGCCAAGGGATTTGGTTTCATCACCCCGGCCTCAGGCGGAAAGGACTGCTTCGTCCACCACTCTGCCATCCAGATGAAGGGTTTCAAGACCCTGGCTGAAGGCGAGCAGGTTGAGTTCGACATCGTCGAGGGCGCGAAGGGCCCCGCGGCAGAGAACGTCACGAAGGCTTCGCGCTAAGCGAGAACGCCGGCCTCCGCGGAGGTCGTCGCACAAAGGGCTGGCCCGCCACACGGGCCAGCCCTTTGTGTCGCCCGACACCCGGCACTGAGTGCTTGGACAGGTTAGGTTTCTTCTCTAACGCAGCGGCCTCCCTCCCCGGGGTTCCGCGACATCGATTCCGTCTGACAAGGGTGTATGGCCAAGGAAGAAGCACTGCAACTCGAAGGAACCGTCAGCGAGGTCCTCCCAAGCGCGATGTTCCGAGTATCGCTCGACAACGGGCATACGGTGCTGGCCACCATTGGCGGAAACCTCCGCCGTTTCCGCATCCGGGTCCTCGCCGGCGACCGCGTGACGCTCGAAGTCTCCCCATACGACCTGACGCGCGGCCGCATCGTCTACCGCCACAAGAACTGATCCGCCCGCCGCGTGCCTGAGCCGTACCCTCTGGCCACACGCACGCTGGGCTCGCTCCGGGTTCGACTCGCCCTGCTCCTCTTCGGCGAATTTGCGATCTGGAGTCTCTGGTTCGTCTCGCTCGGCAGCTGGTTGGGCGCGACCCTGCACTTCAGCGGCCCGCAGATCGGCTCGATCTACGGGACTCTCGCCATCGCGGGGATTGTGACGCCGATGCTGGGTGGCGCCATCGCAGACCGATTCGCACGAACCGAGCGGATGCTCGCCATCCTGCATGGGATCGGTGGACTGCTCCTGATACTCGCCTCACGGCAGACCACGTTCGGCGCGCTCTACATCGTGATCTTGCTGTACGCGCTCTGCTACCTGCCGACGCTGTCATTGGTCCCATCGCTGGTGATGCGCCATCTCGTGACGCCAAGGTCGGAGTATCCGGTACTGCGCACGCTGGGCACCATCGGATGGATTGCAGCCGGCCTGCTGGTCGGAGCCCTTGGCCTCGAGTTGACGCCGCATCCAATGATGATCGCCGGGGCCGTGTCACTCTGCCTTGCGGCGTACTGCCTCACGTTGCCGACGACAGCGCCGCATCGGGGCCAGGCGGCTCGCAGTCTGCGTACGCTCCTCGGCATCGATGCACTGCAGCTGATGCGCGATCCCCTGTTCGCCCTGTTCGTCGTGGCGAGCGTCGCGCTGAGCATCCCCAATCAATTCTACAATGCGTTCGCGGCCCTCTATCTGACGGAGTTGCAGGCCCCCCATCCCGCGATGCTGCTGACGCTCGGTCAGATGACGGAGGTCGCGGTCCTGCTGCTGCTGCCGCGGCTCCACAACGCGCTTGGCTCGCGTCGCGTGCTGCTGGTTGGTGCGGCGGCGTGGGCTGTCCGGGCGGTGCTGTTTTCGCTCGGCGGCGAGGGCAGCCTGCCGCTGATCTACGCGGGGATCCTGTTGCACGGCATCGCCTACGGATGCATTTACGTGGCGGGCCAGCTGATGGTCCACGAGCGCGCCCCAGCGTCGATGCGAGCCGCTGCGCAAGGCTTCATGGCAGTGGCGACGATGGGACTCGGCAACCTCGGTGGCGCGTGGATCGCGGGACGCACGGTTCAGTACTACACGGCTATGAGCGGCGCGCACGACTGGGGCGGCATCTGGATGGTGGCTGCCATCGTCTCGACGGCGGCCACCATTGGCGTCATGCTCAGCGTCAGCGTTCGCGACGTCCCCGCCGTCGTGGACCCGTGACTCGATGTGTCACGGCAGTGCCGCGGCGCTCGGCCGCGTAAGGTCGGGAAGCGGATCGCCGAAGACGTAGTGATTGAACCAGCCGAGGTTGTGCTGCATCACGGCGCGCTGCGATTTCGGCTTGGTGATGCCGTGGCCGAATCCCTTGTAGACGATCATCTCGACGGGCACACCGCGATCCTCGAGCGCCTGCCGCAGCTGGTAACCATTCGCGATCGGGACGCGACGATCGAGTTCGCCGTGCTGAATCAGGGTCGGCGTCCTGGCCGCGCGTACGTAGTCGATCGGCGACGTCTTGGCGTAGATGGCAGGATCGGTCACCGGGTCGGCGCCGAGGTAGTTGATCGTGAAGGGCGTGATGTCGGTGTTGTAGTAGTAGGTACGCCAGTCCGAGATTCCGGCGCCGACGGATGTCGCGACGAAGCGCGTGCTGCTGGTGGTGAGGAAGGCTGAGATGTAGCCGCCCTGACTCCAGCCCATCGACGCCACTTTGGCCGGATCGACATACCCTTTCGCGATCAGTGCGTCGACGCCAGACACCACGTCCCATGCGTCGCCCACGCCAAGATTCCGATAGTTCAATGCGCGGAATCGCTCACCGTATCCGGCACTGCCGCGATAGTTGACCTTGAGCACGAGGGCGCCGCGATTCACCCACTCGTCGACCGGGTAATAGCGTGCGTCTGGCAGTGTCGGCCGATCGATGCCAGTTGGTCCACCGTGAATGACGCAGAGCAACGGGTACTTGCGTGATGGATCGAAGTCGCGGGGCTTGATCAGAATTCCTTCGATCTCGGCGCCATCCCGACTCTTCCATCGCACCACTTCGCGGGTGCCAAGTTTCCAGTCGCGCACCTGCGCGCTCATCGACGTCACCACGCGCGGCGCGAACGCCGAGAGCGTCGAGAGCCCGATCTCCGGCACCGAAGTCGGCGAACTGACGACGAATGCCCCCATGCTCTGGTCGCGATTGAGCGAGAACGCCGAGTACATCCCGCTGTCCGGACCCGTCACTCGCGTCACGACCCCAGTAGCTGGATCAACGACAAACAAGTGCGACGCAGTTCGCTGCAACCCGCTGAAGAACACGCCGCGTGCGCCCCAATCCACGAATCCCGGAAGTTCGTCAAAGTTGGCAGTGATCGCGCGGACTGCGCCACCGTCAGCGCTGACCACCGCCAAGCGAGAGTTCCGGAAGAAGTTCTCGCGCACCTTTCCCATCGCGCTGCTGAACACCAGCTGTCGGCCATCGGGTGACCAGTGCGGATCGTTGTCCGCACCCGCCTGCGTCACCACCGCGCGGATCGCGTCATCTGCCAGCGTGAGGATGTGAATGTCGGCCGTATTGCCCGCGACCGGATCGGGCACGGTCGTGGCACTGAAGGCGATGCGCGACCCGTCGGGTGACCACTCGAAGGCGCCGACGCTGAACTTTGCCACGCCGGGAGTGCGCAGCGTGCCGACCTGCGGTGCACTCAGCGCTGCACTGACATCGATGGTGTACAGCGCCTGCATGGCATAGTCGCGACGAACGACTTCGTAGCCACCGAGCGTGGTATCGCGGCCTTTCCGTGCGGCGGCGCTTGGGCTCGACGTAAACGCGATCGTACCGCCATCTGGACGCCAACCGTACGCACCCACGCCACCCGCCACGTTGGTCAATCGAATCGGCTCGCCACCCTCGATGGCCATCGCGAAGAGCTGGCTCCGGCCTTCGACCCGGGTGCTGGTGAACGACAGCCATTTTCCATCTGGTGACCACTGCACCTGCCCCGCCCCCGCTTCATGACGTGTGAGTTGCCGCGCCACATTGGTGCGAGAGTCGTGCACCCAGATCTGCGGCACGAACGCGTCCTGCGCCCAGTCGGTGCTGGTCACCAGATACGCAATGCGCTGACCGTCGGGTGAGATGCGAGGCGCACCAACCGCCTTCAACGACAACAGATTGTCGATCGATGGCACCGTACCGCCCGACTGTGCAAACATCGGCGCAGACACTGGCGCGGTCAGGATCGAGAATGCGAGCAGGCGTCGGAGCATGGAAAATTCCGGTGGAGTCGTCGAACGATGGAAGATCAGAGAATGGACAGCGCTACATCGAATATCGTGTGCGCTCAGTGCACCGGCGCACGATCCATTGCAGGCGACGACGTGTCAACGGGCTTCATGGCCTGCACCCATTCACGCCATCCCTGCACCGAGAAGCCCAACAGCACCAGATACAGCAGCGCTGACAGCCAGAGCTGCTGCCGCGGCAGCAACCAGAATCCATAGATGGCGTTGACGAAGACCCAGCAGTACCAATGTTCGATCTTCTTGTGCGTCTGCAGATACTGTCCCGACACACTCACCGCCGTGACCAGTGCATCGACCATGGACTGCTGTGCTCCCGTGAAGGACATGCCCCAGCCGAGCAGGGCGGCCATCGGGAGCGTTGCAACGGTCCAGCCGATCCGGGCGCGGGTCGAGAGTCGTGTGATGGCCAGATCATCGTGATGCGTCGGGCCTGCGCGCAACCAGGTCCACCACCCGTACGCCTGCATCGGCAGGTAGTACAGCAGCTGGAGGCCGGTGCTCGACCAGAGATGCGAGCGCCAGAAGACGATGCCGTACAAAATGACCGACGCCACCCCCCAAGCCCAGGTCCAGATGTTGTTCCGCACCAGCAGCCAGACGTTCACCAACGTCGCGACGGCGGCGGCAACTTCCATCGCCGAGAGTTCGTGCAGCACCCGTTGCCAGTCCATTACGAGGCCTCGCAATGGAAGAGCAGCGACAGCGGCGCGCCGGTGGTCGGGTGCAACGGCTCGTCGATCCGTGTCACGCGCAGCCCCGCCATCGCGAACTCCCGGTGCCACGATTCCAACGTTCGATAGAACCATGGCATCGGCGTCGGAAACGGTACCGCAAAGGCATCGAACGCCTCGGTGCGCCATTCGCTGCGATACGGTCCGTCCCCCTTGGCGCTCCACGAGTGCACCGTCTGAACGAGCAACACGCCTGTTGGCGCCAATCGCATCCGCAGTGCGCCAAGCAGTGGATGCAGCGGATCGCCGAGCAGCGAGAAATTGCACACGATGCCCTGCCACGGCCCAGGCACCGCTGCAGGATCGTGCTCCAGCTCATCATACGTCATCACACTGAACGCGCCGCCGGCCGAACGCGCCTGATCGATCAACGGCGCACTGACATCGATGCCGTGCGCCGCGACGCCTCGCAGGCCGAGTTCCCGGACGAGAAACCCTTCACCACACCCGACATCGAGAATTGGCCCCGAGGCGAGCCCCGACGCAGCGCTGACGATCGCGTGATCGGTGCCGGCGGTGCGGCTCGGGATCAATCCGTTGCGCACCACCTGAGTCCAGGCCTGCGCATTGTCGGTCCAGCTGGCGACAAGTCGGGCGTTGCGTGATGGGTCGGACATCAGGCTGCGGGACCAGCGCGCCGCGACGCACGGTCCGCGTGATGCCGATCCTCACGTGCGTGCAGCGCCGTCACTTCGGCCGACGTCAGGCGACGCCACGCTCCCTTCGGAAGATCACCAAGCAACAGCGGCCCAACCGCCACGCGCACCAGCCGCATCACGCTCGCATCGCAGGCTTCCACCATCCGCCGGATCTGACGGTTGCGGCCCTCGTCGAGATCGATCAGCAGCCAGCCGTTGCGTCCACCGGTGCGCAGGATCTCCACCCGCACCGCGGACAACCGCTCCCCTTCGCCGTCGCGAACGCCACCACGCAGCGCGGTGACCAGCGCCTCATCCGGCACTCGGTCGATCTGCACGTGATACGTCTTTCTGACGTGGGATTCCGGCGCGCTGACGGCGTT
>JBBQRH010000071.1:0-22535 GCA_038215035.1 Gemmatimonadales bacterium
TTACGCCGATGCGCTGACGACCGCCGACAACCTGACCACGTTCCGGTTCGTGGTGAAGCAGGTGGCGCAGCGCTTCGGGCTCAGTGCGAGCTTCATGCCGAAGCCGATCTTCGGGCAGAACGGGAGCGGCATGCATACGCATCAGAGTCTGTTCCGCAGCACCGACAACGCCTTCTCGGACGCTGATGCGCCATTTGAGCTGAGTCAGACGGCGCTGCATTACATCGGCGGGCTGCTGCGGCATGCGCGCGGCTACTGCGCGGTCACCAATCCGCTGGTGAACAGCTACAAGCGTCTGGTGGCTGGATTCGAGGCGCCGATCAACGTGGCGTGGAGCATGCGGAACCGCTCACCGATGCTGCGCATTCCGGCGCGCCGCGGCACGGGGACGCGGGTGGAGCACCGGTTGCCCGATCCGAGCGCCAATCCGTATCTGGCACTGGCGGTGATGCTGAGTGCCGGGCTGGATGGCATCGAGACACAGGCGGATTCACGCGAGCCGGTGGACACCAACATCTTCGAGATGAGTTACCGCGAGCGGCGCCGACTGCGGATCGATGATCTGCCGCGCGATCTGAACGAGGCGTGCGATGAGCTGGAGAAGAACGACGTGATCCGCAGTGCGCTGGGTGATCACATTTTTCAGCATTTCCTGGCGGCCAAGCGGGCGGAGTGGGATCTGTACAGCAGCCAGGTGAGCAACTGGGAGATCGAGCGGTATCTGATGAAGTATTGAGCGCCCGTAGGATATCAGATCAACTGTCGCAAAACTATCAGGCTAAATGACGCATGCGATCAACCTTTCTGACGCAGCTATCAGGTGATTTGACGCATGGATTATCAACCTAAGTGACGCACGGCAGTGTCCTCCGAGGCATCCGCTCAGAGGGTCAGATTGAGCCTTACGAACCTTAGTATTTCATCAGGTACTGCTCCACTCCCGCGCCTATTTCCCAAGCGTGATGAGGAGGGTTGTGCCTGAGAAGAAGCCGGGTCAGCGTGCTGTGCCGTCCCTTGCCCGAGAGCAGCGGCTCGGACACTTGGCGGAAGACGAGCGGCGCGTCATTGTCGAGCTCGGGCAGCGTGTCCGAAGCCTCCGCGTTCAGCGGAACGCTGAGGCGCTCTCCGACGGTCAGCCCAAAGTCACGATTGAAGCGTTGGCCAGTGCCGCCGGCATCAACGCCGCCGTGCTGGGAGAAATTGAGCGCGGCCGCGTAAACCCGTCGCTCATGGTCCTGACTCGGATTGCACGCGCACTGCGCGTCACGATCACGGCGCTCTTCGAACACAGCGAAGGTGGCGCGACACCGTCGGCGCCTGACGAATAGCGGCGCGCCGCGCGACGGCGACGCACCCGCGGTCGCGCTACACTCGGGAGAGACCGCAACCGGTTGTCGGGTGCGTACCACCTTCGTCTCGAGTGCCTGATGCCACGACGCGCTGCTCTCCTCCGCCCGACCGCCGACTCACACCCCCCATCCGAGCTGAACCCGACGCCTGCGGCCATCGCCGGCGAGACGTCACGGCGTGCACTCTGGCTTGAGTCACTCTCGCCAACTGAGCAGCGGACGCTCCGGCACGTCGGCTTGCGGATTGCGGCGTTTCGTCGCAAGCGCCGCATCACGCTCGCGGAACTCGCCGTCGCTGCAGATTTGAACGCGGCGCACCTCGGCACCATCGAACGCGGCGAGAATAATACGACGCTGCTTTCATTGGTTCGCATTGCATCAGCACTCACTGTTGATGTGAAGGCACTGCTGGAAGTGGTACGCTAAGGTAGCGTCGTCCGGATTGTGGACGTGGCCGTCGTTCCTGCCGTTGACATGACACTCGTGTGCTCGTGACGCTGCACGCCGTCGTAACGCAGGAGATGCGCGTGCACGGACGCATCAATCAGCGTCTGGAGGCGATGACATTCTGCGAGCGAGATACGCGCATCGGCGCGTGTGACGGCGCATGGGTGATAGCGGTGCGCGGCCAAGACGAGCGCGGACGGTCTCACGCCCTCCGGCGACAACAGGCTGTAGAGCGGATGAAGACGTGGCTGCACATTTGGATACGCCCATGCCGTCATCGGCAACACATCTGACAGAGCGCCGCGCGTCAGCGTTCGGGGGATGCCAGGCATTGCGGCGACGGCGGCGAGGCCCCTGGTCCAGTCGACACCCGCAGTTCGCACCCCGCGCTCCGTCTGCGGCACCGCGGTTCGGCACGCACGGACGGACACGGCGAGTCGTTCGACGTCACGCAGCACGCTAGCCGGCGTGCGCGCGTCCGCGGGCATGCGCTGCCCGCACCACCGCGCCAGTTCGCACAGCGTCTCCGCTACGTGCTCGGCTTCGTCAACCGCCGCATCACGGACAATCGGATTCGAGATACCCTGAAGGCGGGCGCTGAGATCATCGGCCCCGAGCGACGCGGCCAGCGCCGTCAGTGCCTCCACGACCCGCGGTCCCGCGTTGTGCTCCACCAGCGCCGCAAGTGTCACGTAGCACATACCGCGTGCCGTCCGCTGCGCCACGAGCCGCTCGCGTGATTCGTATGGCCGCGCCGCGTCGTATGCCAGGGCATTCTCGATGTCCTTCGGCGCGAGACCTACGTCGGAAGATGTGTCGTGCGCACCGAGGAGGACGGCGCCGTGTGCGGTGACTTGAATGAGGGGGTGTCGCCGACTCAGATTGTCGCGCAGCCAGTGCGCGTCGTCCGCTGGACTGCTGCGCCACCTCTCGCGTTGTCTGACGGGATTCGCGAACGCCACCGTTCCGTACACGGTGACATGCGCGCGCAACTGGCGCTGGCGTGCCCAGTGCGCGAACGCCGTCCGGGCGCGTGCCTCGTCGTGTGGGTCTCCGCCTCCAAGCGCAATCAGTTGCGCGAGCATACGACACGTGAGATGCACGGTGCGGTGGTAGCTCGGCAGATACTCGCACAGCAGCGCCCAGTATCGCTCATACGCCGTGCCCCACTGGGTGACCGTGAATGGCGCGATCCGCATGTGCGCATCCATGTCTCCCAGCTTCCAGACGTGCTGGTTGCGCGTAGTGCTGGGCGGTTCGAGCATGTCACGCTGCTCGAGGATCGTCAGCGCGGCGAGCGCGTCCTCGATGCGGTCCCCAGGCCGTTGATTGTCGACGGATGGGCTGACGAGATGTCTGGGATTGTACGACATGGCGGACCGAAACGCCGCGAAACGCTGCAACACTTCCCGTGCGGCCGAACCGACGGCTGGATGTGCTGCGGTCGTCTGGCGGAGCGCGTCCGCATACGCCTCGTTGTGGAGCCAAGATGAGGGTGCCATCCGGCGAGGCTAGCCGGGGCGACATGCCGGCCCTGCCCTGCCGAATGGTGATTGCTGGCCGGTGGGTGGCGCGTTGCGGTCACCGCGCTGCGAACGTCGCGCGAGCCGCCGCCGCCGCGCCGAGCGCGGTGTGTGCGAGCGTCACCCACGGTTCACGAGGTCGCCGGGCCGCGGCCGTGCGTATTGCGTCCCAGTCGCGCGCGAGCCCCAGCCACTGCCATGCCCATCGATGCGGTGCCTGGTCGCTCACAGACAGGTAGTGCGAGTGGAGCCAGAAATACGCATCCACCGCTTCCACCATCGTCGGCGCGGGCGCGGCTCTACTCTGCTGCCCTCGCTCCGCCTGTGGCTGCCGGATGATCCGCGCCGGCCGCATCCACACCCCCGCCGCCTGCAACCGGAATCGCAGGAGTCGAATGCTCGGCACACGATGCGCCGGCAGCAGACGATGCATGGCGCAGTGGACCGCTGGCACACTGATCCAGTCCGTGACTGGCACTGGGTCTGCCGCACCAGCGTCCGCGTCTGACATGCGCCACGGGTGACTCGCGAGCCACCGCGTGGCGACTTCGGTCCAATGGCTCTCGCCGGTCCACTGCAGTGCGGCCGCTCCGTCGCGCACCGTCGCCAGCGCGGCGTGCAGTTCTCGGAGCACTTCAGCGTATGGTGCCTGTCGTCCCCGGGCCGTCACCTCGTCTCCCGGCACGGTGTGCGCGCGTGACTCGCGTGCGTGTCGCGGCTGCAGATAGGTGGCCGCCAGCCACCACGCGTCGAGATCGAGTTCCGCGTGCCCGATGCGCTCTTCGCCCAGCGGGACCACATAGGTCGCATATCGAACACGCCCGAGCGGGATCAGTCGCGGCGTGCGCATGATCAGGACGCGTGGATCGGCCGGTACATGACACGCCATCCGGAGCCGACGAGTGAGCGCAGCGCACCGTGCCCCACGCAGCCCAGCGGTGAGCGAACGGAGTTCGACGACATGCCGGCCGGTGCGGGCCTGAGCGGCGCGAATACTCCGGAACACCCACGCGCTTGCTTCGCGTCGATTGGGTCGTGTGCGTGCGCTGTCAGGCTCCGTGACCCGCCACCACCCGCCCCATCCTGTCTCGGCAGTACACGCCTCGAGCCGCGGACGCTGAGCCGCGGTGCGTTCTTGGAGCGCGTGCGCGACCGCCGCTTCCGTGCAGGACGCGACCACTCCCCGAGTTTGGCGGACCACCCAACCCGGACGAATGACGGTTCCGACTGGCAGCCCCGCAATGGTCTGGTCGACTAATTGGGCGATCTCGCGGACGGTTGTTGCCGTTGCATCGCTCGCGCACGGGTACGTCGTTGCGACAGGCCACCAGTGCACTCGAGCCGGTCCCCGGCTGCCGTCCGGACGCGCGGACCGCTGCTTGATGCAGTGGAGTAGGCCGTGGTTCCGACACCGGATGAGCGCAGTGAAGATCCGCTGATAGCGGGACGGTGTCGACCAGGGCGCGGCCCGCACGGCCGCGATGATGTCCACCGTCGGCACCGGACCGTTGCGCGCTCGTGCAAGGCGTTGCACGAGCGCGAACAGCCGGGCGGCCGTCAGGGTCCCAGGCATCGTCCGCCGTCGGAGCGACTACGCCGCCCGCTTCCGGCGGGTCTTCCCCAGCGCGCCAATGCTGCCGCGTTCGGCGCGCTGTTCGCTGGCGCGGCGATGCTCCGCGATGCACGCCGTTGCCAAGGTGAGGACGTCTGGCGTCATACGCGTCGCAATCGGTTTGGCCAAGGCCGCGCTCATCCGCTGTGCCAGCACGGTAATGGTGCGAAGATCGCCTCCCGCCTCGTCCAGCAACTGTTCCGCCAGTGTCAGCCCCGTATCCCGGGTTGCGGCGAGCGCCTGCGCCAACGGCGCTCCACACACGGACAGCAGCCGCAGCACGTCCTTCGCGCTCCACGGCGCGAAATCGCAATCCAACGTCCCGCGAGATTCGAGCACCAAATGCTCCTTCAGCTTCGGTGTGATGTCGTCCATTGAGATCAACAACACATGGAGTCGAAGCTGCGTGTCGATAGCCGCATCGATGATCATTCCGACGCCGCGCATTTCATCCGCACTCATCGTTCCTGCCTCATCGATGCACAGCAGCACCGTGTCCATCCGTCGAAAGGCCTCCACGATATCTTCGGCCAGCCGCTCCTCCGTCAGCTTCTTCAGGAACGCGTCCGTCTCCTGCGCGACAAACTTGCGATACACGGTCGTCAGCCCGCGATGCATGCCGCGCGCGTTCCGTCCGCGAAGCGCCCCACCCCACCGCATACAGCACACTGTGCTCTGCACGCCGCCAGACTCTTTCCGGAGGTAGGCCGCGAGTTGGTTCGAGGCGACCGTTTTCCCTCTCCCTGGCAGGCCACTCCAAATCATGAGGCTCGACTGCGCCGTCTGCATGTGCTCAACCGTACTGCTCAGAATCTGTGCCGTTCGCCCACACGGCTTCAGCAACGCCGGGAGCGGCGTATGCACAAATGTTGTCATGCGCCCTCCCAGACCTCGGCCGCAACCGCTGCCGGGCTCGCCACGGGCGACGTCTCGTCATCAAAGGACAACGCGGTCGCGTGCAGCAGCTCCGCGTGCGAGTCCAACGCCCGCTGCTCGACCTTGGCCTGCTGGGCCGTGGCGGCGGCCAACGTCGCGCGATGTTCCATCACGTTCAGCATCGGAGCGACCGCCTGCGCCTGCGTGGCCAACTGCCGCACGGCGTCTTCCTGCCGCGTCATCGCGGTCGCCGTGCTCGTGATCGCCCGGATGTGGATCCGGGTCTCATGGTACGATTCTTCGAGCGTGATCGACGGCGTCCCTGCGACGACGGCGTGCGCCACCCCGAGATACGCTTCGGTGCGGCCGTTTGGGGAGTCGAACCACTCGGTGACCCAGATGCGGTCCATCTGATCCGGGGAGTAGTAGACACGAACCTTCTGCTGCTGCAACTCCGTCAGCGGCACGCCGTTCGGGTTCCGTAAGTCGCCCCTATACCAGCGGCGCGCAAACTCAATTCCGCCCTCGCGGATGGTGCGGTGGACATCGCTGCGGAGCAGCCGCCACGCAAGATCGGCCGGTACGGGCGGTCCAGGCTGTCGCACCCAACCCTGCATGGGCGTCTCCCGCTGCCCGGCGTGGACCGAACAATTCGACTCGCGGGTCCAGTCTTCGAGATGCTGCACGAGCGCATCCATGCTCAGCAGCTCGTCTGGACGCGCCGTCGCCTCTGCGATGGTGCGCCCATGCTTTCCGATGAACCCCGGCAATGCCGACATGCCCATGTGCATGCTGCGGAAGAACCGCTCGATCTCCGGTCGCGCATTGGGCGTGTACGGCGGGCAGATGTCCTGCTGGATGCCCAGTAGCGTGAGGATGCGTTCGACATGGTTGCCCAGAAAGTCACGGCCGCGATCATGCCGGAGCGTGACGGGGCAGCTGCATCGCGTCCGGCCCGTCTCACGCCACGGTGTCATCGCACGGTAGAGCACCCGTGAGGTACTGAACGCATCCGGCGGCAGCACGTCGATCACCCAGCCGACGCAAACGCCGGTCGCTTCATCGATCAGCGCCGTGACGAAGGGCCGCACGACCTGGAGCCCGTCCTCGGTCATCATCGTGACCAGCACATCCAGTGTGACGTGGTCAAGCTGCCAGATGCTGTTGGCGGCGGTGGCTTTCGAGTAGCGGTCGTGTGGCTTGAACGCTTTCAACGCCTCCGTCACCCCGTCATGGCGTGCCGACGTGGCGATAGGCGACCAGCGCGCCATATACCGGGCAACCGTCAGATGCGAGGGCGGTCGGACGTCCAAGAAGACGCCTGCCGCCCGGGCCCGAGCGATCCACTCGGGCAGTTCTGCGGCCACCTGCGCCGCGATGGCAACCTTGGTCGCCCCGGACCGCGCATGCGACACCTTCTGGATCAATGCCTGCACCAACGGCGGGCAGCTCACCATCATTGGCGGGCGCACGCGCCGCAGATCCACCAGCGGCTGTCCGGATGCCATCCGCGCGACCATGCGTTCGATCCGTCGCCGCACGACGCGCGTGCCCGGCACCTGCTGCTCACGCGTCCACGCGGCGACGATCTGTCCTGCGGACCGACCGTGCCGTACTTGGCCGGTCACAAAGCGGCGCAACGCGGCGTCTTCCCCCTCCGCGTCGAGGACCGTCGCTTCCGTCACTGTCACGCGATGAAACGGCGCCGGCGTCAATACCTCCGTGAAGCGCCTCGCTGCCTCTTCGGTGTCCATCGGCATCCGCAGCGCGGCCAACATGCCCAGCGTCTGGCTTAGCGACTCGGCGGAGATCAGCGGCGTCGTCGGACCGGGCGCGGCCTTCGGTGCGCGTGACACTGGCGGCTTGGCCAGCACCCCCCAGCTTCCGGACGCGACATGCGTGACAGACGGCGTGGCCTCGAGCGGCAGCTTGCTCGTGATGTCAGCCACGCAGCGCTGGACCTGCGCAAGCCGTTCGTCCAGTGACCGGTGGCGCACTCGACGACGGCCCGGACTCAAGCACTTCAGCGCGCGCAGACAGTGCTGCCGTAGCGGCGCATCCATCACGCCATGCGTTGCGGCGAGCTTCATCATCTCGTGCAACGCGGCCTCCGCCTGTACGAGCGGCGAGGGGGTGTTCGGGTCCAACAGGTCGGCCGAAGCCGGTGGTTCCATCTGGGACAGCACGGTGGGCATGATCGCCTCAGCAGTGTGGATACAAGCATGAGCCTCTGTGGCGCAGGCTAGGCCGGCTGCAGGCCGGCGATGCCCGACCGCCGTGTCTACGCTATCAATGGCTATACCCACTGGCAAGACGTGTCTGCGAGCCAGCCAGGACGGGCACACCGTCTGGGGCTGCTGAGGAACTTTTTGCAGCTGAAGCTCCCCTTGGTTTGGGAGCCGTGGGTCCACGTTGCGACGCTCGTATGCTCCGTCGCGACCCACGTGGCCGAGCAGATCATCAAGATTTTCTGGAGCGGCCTTGGGATGCTCACAGCGCCGAATTCGATGTTCGCTCTTCATCTACGGCCGCTCGGGCTGGCAGGCCATCGAGCGGATACCGTCGTCGCAACAGAAGTCCGCATACGTCGGATGAATGACGAGCGTCTCGCACGTGTGCGTCGGCACCATCGCCTTCGCGTTGTCGATGAGCATGGTGTCGGTGACACCGCCGAAATGTTGAAAGGCCTGTTCATGGCCCGCGATTCACTCGCGCAGGCGCTGCCGCGCAAACGCGACCGCAAAGCAGCGGCGGGAAAAGCCGAGCGTCATGACGAAGAGCTGCACGACCTCGCGGACGTCGGCGATCCACACGCGCGTCTGGCCGAAATCGACTTGGGCCTAGGCGCCGGGCGCCGTCTCGCACCGCACCGTCGCCGCCCCGGGCGTCGCGGTCTTGCGGAGCGGGACCACCGCCCGTCGCACGATGATCACCGAGCCTGAGAACCTGCGCTCCCGCAGTTCACGGAAGAGGACGGTCGCGTTGTAGTCGATTTCCGGCGCGCGACAGGCCAGCCACTCCTGATACGGATCGAGGTAGGACACGACCGCCCGTGGCGTCCGCGGAACGTACTGGCCGCGCCGCGTCCAGCGCTGCACCGTCTTCCGGTCGAGGCCGTATGCCCGTACCACGGCGGCCACCGCCTCGCCACGCGCCCGGGCCTGCACCACCTGCTCCACTACGGTTTCCGTCACCATCGGGGCTGCTCCGAGCCAAGGCTGCTCGGAAGATGCTCCACCATCCGGTCCTGCTACCCACTCCAGTCTGCCAGCTATTGCCCAGCTCCCGCGGTGGGGGTGGGGCATTTGAGACGATCACTACCTGAGGACTTTCAGGCGATCATTGACACTCAGGATTCACGTTCCTATGGCGCCACTTCGGATCGCGGAATTGTTCGCTGGAATTGGTGGGGTCACGGGCGGTCTGCTCGATGCCGGTGGGTTCATGCCCGTTGCCCTGGTCGACAGCGATCCGCTCGCAGCGAGGGCGTTCCGTACGAACTATCCAGAGCATGCGGCACGATACCACGTGCGCAGCGTCCGCGGCCGTCTCACCTCTGGCGTGCTGCTGGAGCTCGCCGGAGGGCACATCGACGGGATCCTCGGTTGCCCTCCATGCCAAGGACTGAGTCAAGCTGGCGCACGGGACGCCAACGATGAGCGCAACCAGCTCGTTCACGAAATGCGGCGTCTTGTCCGGGGAGTGCGTCCGTTCTTTTCATCATGGAGAACGTCCCAAGCCTCCTCCGCTCGACTCTCTACACCGAGTTTGAGCGTCTGCTCTCGCCGCATTATGCGATTTGTGCTGAAGCGGTGAACGCGGCTGAATACGGAGTTCCGCAACTCCGCCGGCGAGCTGTCGTGATTGGGATCCGGAAAGACCTTGGCCTGGTGCCAACGCTGCCGGCTGCTACCCATGGCGGCAGTGGCCACGTGTTCGATTATGCCTCAGGGGGGCTGGTCAGCCCTGAAGAGCAGCGCGGGCGACTAGCGCTTGACTTACGCCCCCTCAATCCACGCACCGGCTCTCGCACCGTCCTCCCTTCTGCCGCCCTGATCACGCTTGCGGAGGCACTTAGCGATCTGCCTACTCAGGCACCATTGCGCGGTCGTACACATGTGCCGACCAACGCGGTCGATGAGGCCGTTGAGTACGCCGCTCCGCCGAGCACGGAGTACCAACGTCGCATGCGGCGGGCGTCTGTCCCTCAGGCGCTCAATCACCACGCTTGGGCACATGGCGAAGCGCTGGTCTTCTCGCCCCCGAACGGTCGCCGCGCGTGTTCCGCCCCCTCGCTGCGGTGTAGCCATGCCGCAGAGCAGCGCTGTGCGACCCGCAAGCCGCCTGCTCAGGTGGCACCGAGACAAGCTCACCCAATCGAGCAACATTGCTAGCAGCTTAACTAGCAGCTTAACTAGCAGCTTAACTAGCAGCTTAACTAGCAGCTTAACTAGCAGCATGACTAGCAGCATGACTAAACTAGCAAGTCTACCACCCTGACGCGACATCTGGCTTTATCCCCCTCGCGACATCCAAAAGGCTAAAAGGAGACGCCTTCGCGACATTTGGATTCCCAATTGTAACTCGTCAGCGCAGGTCCTAGAGGCGACGTCGCCGACTACCTACGGCGCACGTGGCGTGGTGTTGGGGTCTAGCCAAGCCCAATTTTTTGAGCTGACGGTTGCCCCGAGCGGCTCGCCTCCGGAGACATGCCGTGTGCTGTGCTACCGCGTCGCTGAGCGGCACGCTGCTGGAATCGGCACTACAATCGACGCGGCCCCACTTGGTCATACCAAGCAGGGCCGCGTCTTTTTCCTAACCTCCCAGTCGTGCCGGCTGTTCCCCGGTATGGGACTGTGTTGGAGGAATTACTCTCCTAGTATACGACGAGGACCTCCTGCCCGCAACACGCAGAACGCGCCTGTCGCGTCCAATCAAAACGCGCTCGTCTTTTGGGACGAAGTTAAGCTTCGGCTCGGAGCTCGGCTCCGAACTCCTCGTGTTCCGTGCTCTTCAGCTCGTCGATCCCTCTCCTTCTTTACCCGCATGAGCACCGGTCCGATGAGTGCGTCACCGATTACTGGTGAGTCCGTTACATCCGCAGGTGTCTCCGTCACGGGCCCAAATCCTGTGAATCCGGCGCTCACAGTCCGTCCAGAGATTCTGGCGGGAATTGTGAGTAGCCTCTCACACGACCGTTTCGAGTCCTATCGGGAGAGCAGCGATCAGGACGACGTTGACGTCGTTGCGCGTTACGCGTGGAATGTGGCCATGTGCGCGGCTCTATATCCTTTGCTGAATGTGTTTGAGGTAACGCTGCGCAATCGCCTCTTTCAACTGGTCAATTCTAAGTATCCATCAGGATCGCGGCCGCACAACACGATCCCTTGCTGGCTCGATTTTTCAACGCCGATCATCACCTCGCGTGAGGTCCGGACGGTCGAGCGAGCGAAGAAGCAACTGCCGACGCCGCGGAACGGGCAAGCGCGCCACGCCACGACCGCGCGGCTTGTTGCGCAGCTCACGCTCGACTTCTGGGTTTTTCTCTTTCACGAGCCTTACGAGTCCGGTCATCCGGGTGCCGTTGCTAATCTTTGGCCCAAGCTTCTCAAGTCGGTCTTCCCGTCGATGGCACCGGCAGATCGCGTGCTGACGAGCACACTCGCATCCCTCGAGGAAATCCGTGTTCTCCGAAATCGGGTCTTTCACCACGAACCGATCTGGGGAAGCAACGTTCTGGATGAAGCGACTCGCCTCGTCCAGTACACTCACGCCATGCAAAAGGAAGTTGGGACGCTTGTCCGCGCCACTGAGACTGTGACGGGAATTGTCATGGCGGGCATAGCACCATGGCGTGCAAAGGTTCGGCCGCTTGTGATCTGAGACCGCGAACCACAGAACTCTGCTTTGATTCCGCATCGAACCGTGCACTGTCGCTTCTTTGCATGAGGCGCAGACATTTGCAAGTGCACTGGTACACGCCTCGCTCCCACCGCATGATGCTGCGAGCGTGGCCGTGATGCACGCGTGCCGGTGGGGACTGTGCGTCAAATCGTACTCGAGAATCGGCCTGAAATGGTTATCATCCTCGACTGAGACCAGCACCTCGTCGAGCGGCCATCCTGGTCCGATGAAGGACGTGCACGCCCGCTCCGGCATCGCCGCACACGCCGGCGTCGGGTCGATCACACCAGCGGCGCTTTCCAGCCAGGCATGCTCGATTCGCAGGCCGGTCTGGATTACGACGACGCCCTCCACGTACCTCCCATCGGCGATTCGAGGCACCGCGCGGAGGGCGTTGTAGTAGCACCCGCCATCCTGGGCCTGAATGGCGGTCGCCAAGCGCTGCGACGTGGCTACTACGGACGGGCCCAGCTGTCACCTCGCGGCATGATCCGCTGCACATAGCATCAGCGGCGCTACTGCTCGCATGTTGCCACTCGTACTCCGTGATACGAAACGTCTACCGGAGCACGCGGTGCCTCAGCCTTGCTTCGATCTCCCGTCACACGTCCGTACATCGCGAGATCCGGCCTATGGGGCACACACGGTGTTGCCGTTCGCTTTGGTGCGTATGAGGCGGTCAAAATAGAACAACCGCGTTGTGCCACTGCTCTCGGTCGTAAAGAACACATCCTGCCCTGCATTCACGAAAAGCGCCCCACTATCCGGGGTCTGGTAGACATCATACCGGACGGATGCAGCCTCGAGACCAGAATTGCGGACCCGGAAGCGATTGCCACAGATGTACGTGAGATTGAGCGCTGAGTCAGCAACTCTGATGGGGAGCGAGTCTGCGATCAGCTCCCGCACGCAGCGCGCGACGTCCCGCACCACCGCTGGAGCAGTCGCACTCCGATATGCAGCTTCGAGCGCCGTACCAAATCGGGCCAAGTAGTCCGAGGGGAGTGCGGCCGCAGTTAGATATGGCTCATCAACGTTTCGCGCCGTGACAGGACATTTTGCCCCAGCAGCCTCCGTGAGAACGCTATTCCACGTGCGGCGGAACGTGACGGTGAAGTTGCCCTCGAATTGCGTCAGGCCGACAAGCGCTCCGACAACGCGCGCTTGCGGTGATGCCGCCTGGTCTGCCACGAGTGCGATTGCCGCGTCATGAACTGCGGAATTCCGCACGGACGAGGAGGCGCCAAATATGCGAGCCAGATACAGGGAGTCTGTTTCCAGGCGTGCGCCACGAAGCGCAGACCCTAGCGCGAGACCGCCACCTGTGCAGGCTGGCAAGATCTCCCACCCCGACCGTTGGCCTGCCTCAAGCGCCTGTGCCGCAGCCGTGCACGCTGCCTCCGTGGGCGGCGCGCCGGTAACGCGCTGCGCCAGACTCGACGATGCACTGATCACCGACATACCTAGTACGGTGCATACCCGATGCAGAACTCTCTGCCTAATCATTGGTCAGTCGGATTGAGGTCGAGCGTGCAGCCGATTGCGTTGACATTCGGCGTATCTTGAACATCAAAGGCTTTCTGCGCAGCCTTATATGTACCCTTTACGATGAAGTCAGAGAACGTCCTCTCGACGAGCGCATAGAGTTGTGCATCTGACCCTTGCGTTACGATCCTCTCGAATAGTCGATCTGGCCGCAGGGACGCGAACTGTGTATTTGCTACACCAAAATGTGAGTTCGGCGCTTGCGTCGTGCCCTCGTGCCGGTCGACGTTCGCCAGCAGCGTCCCCACATTGCTCGCAAGGCAGTTCCCTGAGCCAATACCATTCTGGTCGGTATACCAGGCTGCGGCTCCTGCCGGTGTCGATGCCTGTGGCGGCACCAGCCCGGGATAGATCCCTACTACGTACGACGTGATGTCCACGGGGTTCCGCAAGAAGGCGAATCCTTTATTCGGCCCCGACTCAGCCCGCCCGACATCCGTCTCAAGCACGTTCGGTGCGTCCGGCTCGAAGACGCCCAGAGTTGACTTCGCGACGAGATACTCGGTCATGGGTGGGATGAGCTGAACCAGCCGCTGTCGTAGCGTCGTCAACTGCCATGGGTTCCATGACCGTGCTTGCACGGTGTATCCCGCAGGTTCTGCACTCTTCAACCGCGTTGGTGATGCGCCAGATTGTAGCTCGACTTCCACAACAACGCGGGCGCTGGTGACGGCCGTGCCATGCCAACTGTCCGATGCACCGGCGGCGTACACGATTCGTGTGGGATCCTCCACCGAATACTGATCGCCGCGTGCGGTTCGGCGAATGATGACGAATGGCACGGGCGTGGCCATTGTTGTCTTGCAGTCAACCTCTTCGCCGCGTATCGGTGTCGCCGGTGTACAGACAACTTGCACGGCCTGCGTGCCAACGGTGAAACTGCCGGAGTATGCGACGTAATCGCCTACAGCGGGCGTCAGGGTGACCGACGTAAAGTTACCGGTGAGTGTCTTGGTGCTCGGCACCTGAATGCCTGGCGTTCCAGAGCCCGCAAAGGCAACACTTTGCGTACCAGCTGGACCGGTGGCGCTCATACGGTTGCCGACATAGGTCGGGTCGTATGCCGTCACGGTGATGCTGGTGATCGGCGCCGTGAACGAAATTGTAATCTCCGCTGATGCACCTGTGCCCTGCGCAGACTGGAAGCTCCCAAGCGGATTCCCAGGCTCGAAGGGCAGAATCGTCCAGCCAGTCGTGCCACACGTCCCTTGCCGCGTCGTCAGATCGCACGACGTCCCACCAACTGACAGCGCAACGGCGCTTCGTGTGTGCGGATCTGCTGCGGGGCCGAGTGCGCTGGCTATCAGAGACGCATCGGTCAGGACCAGGAGTCGATATGCGGACGCTCGTCGCGTCGCTGTCGTTTCCAGCACGACGGCAATCAACGCGGTGTCCGCTTGCGCGAAGGGTTGGAGCAAGCGCCCTGCCTGCATGTCGCGCACCGAGAGTCGTTCAATCGTCACACCATTTACCACAAGTGCCAGACTGTCACGTCCGGTAGCGCTCTGCGGCGACTGCAGTTCCAGCGTCACCCGCACCACATCGGAAGGCTTACCGACGATTCGGGCGAACCCTATAGGACGAGAACCTGCGACGGAGTCACGCCGCTCTGCGAAAAGGTTACTTCCTTCGCCGGCAGTGCACGCCGGTCGACACGTCTCGGTACGCCCCAACATGGCATGCACCGAGGGTACGCCGCGCAAGGTGACAGGAGCGTCCGTCGGCACGCTGCACGACGACAGGCTGATCGCCGCGAGCGCGCATGCACCAGCGCCATACGCTGGACGTCGCGAGCTTACGCGCCCTGCCGAAAGGCGGCGCACGGCGGACGAATGGTACGGTAGCATGCGACCAGCGAACTCTCGCCACTGGCGGATGCAAGTCTGAACGATCTTCATGGTTCTCCATGTATGGTCAACCTCAGATTAGAGACGCTAAGGCTCCAATTAGGAATGCGCAAGGGGACCTCATGGTGCGTGCCGTGCGTGCGGCCTACCATGCGGGGTAAGTGGTGGTGGCGCTGAGGCCACATCGGACTCGAGACACGCGGCTGCACCGCACTTATCGGAAGCGCTGGTGGCGTGCCCGAACGCGGCCACCTCCGTCGCCGATCTCGTCCAACACGGCGACCGCGCGACCGGACGCAGCGTAATTTTCGCGACGGAGGTGCGAGCCCGCGACATGCTCATCGTACCGGGCGAGGTCACGCCCGCAGCACTGGAGACGCTCGCGAATAACACTGAACGAGGCTATGCCGATGCCAACGTTCGAGTGCTTGGTGTGCTTCCATGGCTGGAAGCGCAGCTGACACCGCGCCAGTCCACGGCGCGCCGTCGCGAGATGATGTGACACCTCTCCGCTAGCGGCGGCCCGGAAGTGTTGGGCGCCGCGATCTACAGCGCGCTCTCCCGCTTTGCTGCAATCGTGGCGGGTGTCGCCGTTGGCAGACCGATGAACGCGAGGGACACATTCGCCGATATCCGGAGCGCATCGCCGTGCGCGCGGTTCCCCGCGAAGCGCGCGGGGGCGGCGATGAGCCCCCTTTTTAGCAGATCGAGCTCCATGGTGAGCTGACCCACTTTCCGCTCAAGGGCGGCGATATGCTGGGCGTCCTCGACCGACGCTTCCTCGCGCAGCAGATCCAGCGAGAGCTCCCCGGCGTGGTTCTTCTTCACCCAATAGTGCACCAGCGAGTGATCGACGCCGGCCTTGGTGGCCAGGCCCTTCAGGCTGCCCTCGCCGGCGAGGTACGCCTCCACCACGCCGAGCTTGAACTCGGTACTAAACCGTCGGTACGTCTTAGCCATAGATCCTCCGAGGGGCTGCCTCGAAGGTCAAACCGTCACCCGCCCGCTGTCCAGCCCATGGGGGTCACACCAAAGAAGTGTGCAACTTCAATCGGCATTGACACCTTCACCAAGACATCGGTGCGCAAGTCGGTACAAGATCTGGAAACCCTCGCCCGCGCATTATTTGTCAGCATAAGACATTTCTAATCCGCCAGCCCTCGGTGTCGGTGCAGCACTGCACTAAAGACCATTCTCCAGCACTTGTGCGAGTGTCGGCATTCAGAATCCTCGTCGACACGAGGGTGTGTCACACTTGTGCAAACGTCCGAAGCGCATCAGTCGGTGCACTTCCTCACCTATTGACCGTTGCGCGGGAGTAGACTACCGTCTCCGCGCACGTTCTTTGTTCGTCTCGTAACGAGACCATGGGTTCTTGGTCATTCCATGGAGGAAACTGTCCGATGCGAAAGCTGTTCGGAGTGATCGTGCGAGTTCTGCTCGGAGGCATGAGCTTGTCGGCCTGCGACACAATTGACGAAGCGGTTGTCGCGCCGAATGCATCAGTGCGGCAGGGCGTGCCGCGTCCCCTGCCGCTACAAGCTGGGGAAACCATCACCTACGATGATGAGCTGGCCAGTCTAGCGGACACGATTCCTGGTTTCGGTGGCGTGCGTGTGACCCAAGATGGCACCGTTGAACTGCTGATCACGAGCGCTGGGAAGGGTCGCGAGCGCGAAAGTGCGGCAGCGATCAGTCGCTTCGCGCATGCACACCGCTGGAATCGCGTCGGTGCGAAGCTTGAGCAAGTCCGGATGGTACCCGCAGCGTTCGGTGTTCGAACGCTACTGAGCGCCAGAAAGGGTTTGGACGACGCCGTCGCCGACTCGACGTTCGACGTTGTATGGACGGATCTGGATGAGGCGTCAAATCAGGTCAGCGTCGCCGTAACGTCCTCGCGCGACTCCGCTCGCGTGACGCGATTTCTCTTGTCGCGTGGGCTGACGGCGGCAGGCATTCGCGTCGACGTGGCAAAGCCGGTCAGTCTCGAGCAAACCGTCCGCGACAACGTCCAACCCTTGCGCGGTGGAATGGTGATTGATCAGCCCGGCGTGCCTGGTTTCGCAAATTGCACGATAGGTCCATGGCTGAAAGTCATTTCAGGGCCGCTACCTGATGCAGATGTGGCACTGACGAACTCACATTGCACGAGTCAGCTGCACACAATTTCCGCACCGACGGAGATCTACCAGGCCGGCCAGTTTATTGGTTGGGAGGTCGGAGATTACCCGTTGGGTCGCTATCCGGGCTGTCCATTTAATCGGTGGTGTCGCCGTGCTGACGTAGCGCTGATTCAGATTCAACAAGATGTATGGCGCTTGAACACCGTCGTGAACCTAGGAACCCCCCACAGCATGACGTGGTCGAGGTTCTCACCCGACCCGGCGATTCCGCTCACGATTGTCGACCAAGACACAGTGTGGTCATGGAACAACGCGAACTTGCCTTCCGGTACCCAAATTCGGAAGACGGGTATGCGTACAGGCAGCACAGCCGGTGCGATCCTCGCGACCTGCGTCAATGTTGAAAATATCGAGTCTTTCGGCGGCGCGGTGTTGACGTGTCAGAACCGGGCTACGTACTTTTCTCTCGGTGGAGACAGCGGCTCACCAGTGTTTACGTGGGATCCATCGCCTCCATTTCTCGGCGGTCACATCAACCTTGTCGGGATTCATTGGGGCAGTCTCAAAGATCAAAATGGCAACCATGTGTACGCATTCTACAGTCCATCGGCGAACATCCGGCAAGAACATCCGAACCTTTATGATCCATGAAGGGAACTGCCCCCATAGTTCGCGCCTTGTGACCGTACATGTGCCTGAGTGGTGCGGCGCAGCAAGAGATTTGCTTCCTGCCGAGCGGTAGGCGACAGCAACAACTTTGTGTTGCAGTCCTGCGGCCGGCGGATCACGATGGCACTCAGCTGTGTTGCTATGTGTAGCATTTTGGCTCAGATCGTCGGAGGTGTACCGTGAAGCGGTGGTTTTGGAAAGGTCTGCTCGTTTTGTTTTGTGGTTGCGGCAAGTCGCCAGCCGAGCCCGTACAGCCGGCGCTTGCAACAGTTGCTGGGCTCGCATTCAGCAGTCCGGCGGTCTCGGTGTCGTCTGGTGAGTCGATAAGTAGTGAACTCCGTGTTGAGCGGGTCCCCAGCGACTCCGTATACTGGACGCACCGCGACGTTGGCGAGTCGCGCTTTGTCGGCGCCGTGCAGCGCATCAGTGACAGCAGGGGTAACACGGTCTACGAAGTCTCAAATGCGCCCGTGTGGGTTGATCGTCTGTTCATTCCTGACGAGCGCGTATACACGGCCCTGACCGTCTCGACGCGTGGAACCGCACAAATTAATGCACGAACCTCGGCTGATCAGCCCTTGGCCCGTGGGCAATACGTTGCGCGTGTTGCCGTTGGCATCATCGCCATTTCCGACCCCAGTACTGGCGGCCAGCGTCTCGTATACAAGCAGCACGAATTCGACGTCGGCTTAATCGTTCGCTAGAACCGAAATTGTGTGTGGATCGCTAGCTGTCGATGACGAAGACCTTGTTCACAGTCGCGCAGCCAATCGTTCAGCGGGGGTGCACATCGCGATGCCGCTGTGGCGGCGTCGCGTGTTGTAGTCCGTGAAATAGCGGGTGAGGGCGGCGGTGCGCCAGCGGGAGGCGGCGTGACACCCGGCGCACGCCAAATCGGCCTGCCGACCTGACGCGTTCGAGCGGATCGAACTCGGCACTGGCACACCTCATCAATCCGCGTGGTCGCTTCGGGCCGCCCACGCGCCTCGTGGTGATAGGCGGATCGACCGCGACGCCCTCTGGCACGGCGTGTCTCAGGCTCCGCCCGTTCTACTGACAATCGATGCGTCAGTTTGCCTTTTAGCGAATGCGTCAGAGACCCTGATGATCGATGCGTCCGCTAGGTCGATAAAACCATACGTCAAACTGATCTGATAACCTACGGTTTAGGCCACCTGAAGCAGGTGGTCGGTACAAGTTGCTTTCATAAAGCAGAAGTGCGCAGCGCAGGCACGGCGAACGTGAGGTTTGCGTGCAGGAAACTACGAGTAACGTTTGTAACGCCAAGCGTTAATCGACTGTCCCGTCAATGCGTATCCGCACCGCACTCTCATCGTCGGCCCTGCTGTCGGATGCGTGACCATGCGGCCTTGAGCTCCGCCAACAACTCCCCCGGTAGGGCCGGACCACTCGCGGCCGCGCCCGGCGTTGCTTCGATATCATCGTCGTGCACCCCGTCGAAGTCGCACCACCAGACATGATTCGTCCATAGCACAAAGTGTGATCGGCACCCAGTGGTACGCCACACAGACGGTAACAGCGTGAGGGTGTGGTGGTTGAGACGCACGCGCCATGCCTTGCCGGCACGAGCATCTAGGTTGATCACAAGGGTATCCCCACATCCGCACGGGCATAGGAACACCGCGGCTCGCATCGTCTCTCGCCGAATCACCGCTATCGCCGTCGACTCACGCGCGAGGACGGCTCGTGCTTCGGCCTGCCCGGGAACAACAGTCACCCGCGTAAAGTCTGCAATGCGCGGCGCAGCGCTCATGTTGTGTCCTCGCGCACCCAGGTGCTGGCTGCACGGGCGGCCGTGATCAGCCGACTCGCAAGCGTATAGGCAAGCGCGCGATCCGCAGCCGTCCCGTTGTCTTCATACGACGCGAATCGCAGTATGTTGAAGGCGACCGCCAGCGCATAGGTGATAGGGTTTCCATCGAGCGCGCTCATCTCCTTGCGAATCGCGCACACAGCGTTCGCGACCCACTCGGTGTCGTCTGTGCTGGCCGGGACACGGGTGCGCAACGGATACTGGTACGCCACGCACAGCCAGTCTCGCGTTACGAGCAGCGTTCGGTCGCGACCGCCTGCCACTGTCGGCCAAACGAGGCTGATCTCGAGTGTCGCCGCGTCCGCGACGAGCGGCCGCTCCGCCCGGACGGACTCATAGTCGATGAGAATCGCCTCTGACGCAGGCCCGACGAAGATACTGCCGCAGTGCAAATCTCCGTGGACATACGCTGTTGCAACTTGCACCTCAGGGAGCGCGCCGACCGTCGACTGCAAAACGCTATACTCCAGCGGGGCCGCATGCTGCGCGTCACCGAGGCTATGCGCAGTGCAAGCAGCAGCTGCCGCAGTCTCCAGCGTGTCAGACCAGCGCAAGACATCAAGGTTGCCCGTAGATGGCCCAAAATCGCGCTGTAACAAACGCATCTGCGTTTCTGCCCCAGCGTATAATCCGCACAACGTGTGCGTGAACAACGCGGCAATCACGGCGCCACGTTCTCTCGGAAGTGCTGCAAGCAAGAGCTCGGAACGTGATACATACTCGTACGTGATGAGCGAGATGCAATCACCACCGACGGAACGCTCGTCCACAACAGTTGCACGCAGGCGACTCTCGACACGTTCACGAATGACCCGCGCGTTCCCACGTTCAAGCCGAGAACGCGATGCGGTTTGCACCTTGATCACAGACCGCCATCGTCGCCCCGCGACGGCAGAGTCTGTGCAGTCAACGAGCCATACTCCCGCTCCGCTGTGTCCACCGCTGAGTCGTTGCAGCGTCGCACAGTCATAGTCGTGAAACGCGCGTCGGATCAGAATGGCCACCACCGCATCACAGGGATCACCAAGGATCTGCATGTCCGTGCGGGCACTCGGCCCTGGATCGCAGTGATACGCCTCGGATATGACCGATGATGCGTCGTAACTCGCGGGGACATCATTCTCGGTATACCGGTCCCGCAGAAATCTCACTTGCGTGCAAAATTGCATCAGGACGTCATGCGCAGGCATACGTCCTCGAGGTATGGCGGTTTCGCTCCCGGCGAGTACGAGGTGGACGCATAGGCCATGGTCTCTGGCACGGCGTACAACATGTGGACTCCAGGCTTCGAAGTTCTCACAGGCGGAGGGTAGCTCGAGGAGCACCGCGCGCGCGTGTGGCGCGAGCGCTTCGAGCTGTTCGTGTGAGATTTTCGTCACCTGCAGCTTGAAGTCCCTGCAGTCCACTAACAGTTTGGGTGGCAGATCACCGCCAATCCAAAGCACAGACGCTCGATGTGTTTCAGGCACATCCGTCATTGATGCGGTCGGCCAGGTGTCGGTGCTGTGTCGCCGCGCAAGAGCCGCCCTGCACGAGAACACACGGGGCATCGCGGATGCGAGTGGCCGTCCACTGGCGCCATAGACCCGCGCTCGAGACGTGTCAATGATCGTCTGAAATTCCTCACCCAGTGATCGTCTCAAATTCCCCACCCGGTGATCTCACGGCTCGGAGGGAGCCATGAGGGTCGAGCGG
This sequence comes from Gemmatimonadales bacterium, assembly GCA_038215035.1. Lineage (GTDB taxonomy): Bacteria > Gemmatimonadota > Gemmatimonadetes > Gemmatimonadales > Gemmatimonadaceae > JACMLX01. The sequence continues at coordinate 21,425 of JBBQRH010000071.1, forward strand.
ACGAGCCCCGCTTTCCGCTTCTCGCGGAGCCGGTAGGAGTCGCCCTTGATGTTCACGGTGGTGGCGTGGTGCAGCAGGCGGTCGAGGATCGCACTGGCGATCACGGCGTCGCCGAACACCTCGCCCCAGGCCCCGAGGCTCTGGTTACTGGTCAGTAAGATGGCGCCACGTTCGTAGCGTCGACTGACCAGCTGAAAAAAGAGATTGGCGCCCTGCCGATCAATCGGGATGTAGCCGATCTCGTCGATGATCAGCAGCTTCGGTTGCGTCAGGAGCTTGAGCCGTTCCTCGAGACGGTTTTCGTACAGCGCCTTGCCGAGCGTCGTGATCAGCGCCGTCGCGGTGGTAAACATTACGCGCAGGCCGAGCCGACACGCTTCCAGGCCGAGGGCGACGCTCAAGTGCGTCTTGCCGACACCGGGGGGGCCGAGCAGTAATGCGTTGGCCCCATCGGCCACGAAGCGCATGGTCGCGAGTTCTTTGATGACCTTCGGATCAATCGAGGGCTGGGCTTTCCAGTCAAAGCCTTCGAGCGTTTTCTGAAACGGGAAGCGGGCCATCTGGATGCGCATCGTGTGATGCTTTTCCTGCTTGGCGGCGACTTCGGTCGCGAGCACATTCGTTAGGAAGGCGCTGTAACTCAGCTCCTGCTGCGCGGCCTGCTCGAGCAGCGTGGAGAGTGAGAGCCCGACGCGCGTGAGCCGCAGCTGCTGGCAGTGCTGCGCCAGCGTCTCCATCTCGACCGCGGGCGAGTGCGTGTCGCGCGTCATGCGCCACACGCCAGCGCATGCTGTTCATACACGGCGAGATCGCGCGTCATCACCTGCCCGGCCATCGGATACCGCGGGTCGTGGTGCGGCGGCGTGGCCAGCAGCGGCGTCTGATCGACGCGCAGCAAGCTCGCGTAATGGGCGGGCTGCATCGTGACCGTATGGCGCGCCTGCCGCGGATGTTTGGCCACGATGGCATCTCGATGCCAGATCGTGAAGTCCTGCCCATGTTCTTTCACCGTGACCGTGGCGCCGACCAGCTGCACCGGCACGCTGTAGCGGGCGCCATCGATGCTCACCAGGGCGTCGGTGGCGACTTTCCGCTCACGCGTGTGCGGCAG
>JBBQRH010000072.1:0-21454 GCA_038215035.1 Gemmatimonadales bacterium
GAACAGCGCGTGTCGAACTTCCTGCTCTGGCAGCTCGCGTACACGGAGTTCTACATCTCTGGTGTGCTCTGGCCTGATTTCGGTCGTCGTGACCTGTTCACGGCGATCCTCGACTACAAGCGGCGCGAGCGTCGGTACGGCAAGGTATCCGTCTGACCACAGGCATGTCTGAGTTCGTCAAGCGCCTCATCGTCGCACTGATCATCGCACCCATCGCCGTTGCTGCCGCCTGGTTCGGCGATGCCGCATTGGCGGCGCTACTGAGCATCGTGGCCGGTATCACGGCTTGGGAGATGTGCCGGATGTCTCGCGCTTCCGGTGTCCGCCCGCTGCACCGGATCACGATCGGGCTCGCCGCGCTTCTCCCGCTGCTCGCGCATGCGGTGCGCCTCGCAGTGGTGCGGCCCAGTGCGGCGTCCGTCGCCATCGTGCTGTTGATCATCGCCACCGTCGTCGTCTTCCGTCGCACCGTCGACGAGCGACCGTTCGCAGTGATGGCGGTCACGTTCGGCATCGTGCTGTACACCGGCGGCATGCTGAGCTTTGCCTACGATCTGCGCTATCACAATTACGCGATCGGCAGCGTCAGCCAGTGTCTGGTGCTGCTGCTCCCGGTGCTGCTCACGTGGGGGTCGGATGTGGGTGCCTACTTCGCCGGACGGCTGCTCGGCCGCCGCAAGCTGATGCCGTCGGTGAGTCCTGCGAAGACCGTCGAAGGAGCGATTGGCGGCGTCGTGCTGAGCATCGTGCTGTGCTGGGTTTACGTGCGCCACCTGCTCGTGCCGCATGGCCAGCTGGGTCTCTCGCCGTGGGGCATCGTGATCTTTGCGGTCGCGATTGCGGTGGCCGCGCAAATGGGTGACCTGTTCGAGTCGCTGCTCAAGCGCGAAGCGAAAGTGAAGGACAGCTCCGATCTGCTGCCCGGTCATGGCGGGTTTCTCGATCGCGTCGACAGCCTGCTGTTCGTGCTGCCCGTGGCGACGGTGCTGCTCAACCTGCTGCTCATACCAGCACCGCAGGGATGATGCGACGCGGCATTGCCATCCTCGGCTCCACCGGTTCGGTCGGAACCACGGCACTGCGCGTGCTCGTGCGGCAACAGGAGCGTTTCTCGGTTCGGGCACTCACGGCATTCAGCAATGCTGGGCTGCTCCGTGACCAGGTTGCCGCGCATGCGCCATCGTTTGTGGGGCTGGTGCAGCCCTGTGCCGATGCGGATGCGGGCTGGTCGACCGGTGCAGAGTGCCTGATCGACGCTGCCGTGCGTGACGACGTGCACACCGTGATCAACGCCGTCGTCGGCGCCGCGGGTCTGCGTGCCACGATCGCGGCGCTGGAAGCCGGCAAGCGGGTCGCGCTGGCCAACAAGGAGACGCTGGTGATGGCGGGCGGCCTCGTGACGGCAGCGGGTATCCGTGGCGGCGGCGAGTTGGTGCCGGTCGACAGCGAGCACTCGGCGATCCTCCAATGCATCGCCGGGCGTCCCATCAGCGAAGTGCGCCGCTTGATCATCACCGCGTCGGGCGGGCCGTTCCGCACGTGGGATGCGGAACGCGTGCGGACCGCCACGGTCGCTGATGCGCTCAATCATCCGACCTGGTCGATGGGTCGCAAGATCACGATCGACAGCGCGACGCTGGCCAACAAGGCGCTCGAGGTGATCGAGGCGCATCACCTGTTCGGTATTCCGTACGAACGCATCGAGGTCGTGGTGCATCCGCAGAGCGTCGTCCACTCGTTCGTGGAGTTCGTCGATGGCAGCGTGCTGGCGCAACTGGGCGTGCCGAGCATGGAACTGCCGGTGCTGTACGCGCTGACGCACCCGGATCGCATTGCCGATACCGGTGTACCGGCGTTCGATCCGGTGGCGCTGTCGCCGCTGACGTATGAGCCGGTGCGCCACGATGTATTTCCTGCATTGGGGCTGGGTATTGCGGCGGGACGCCGAGGCGGGGCGGCACCAGCGGTATTCAACGCTGCGAACGAGCTGGCCGTGGCACGCTTCCTGGATGGTGAGCTTTCGTTTCCCGACATCGCGCGCGCAATCGCGAGCGCCTTGTCGGCGTGTGGTGATGCGGTGGGAGATACCCTCGAGGCACTGGTGGCAGCGGATGCAGTCGCGCGCGCCCATGTGCGGGAGTTTAGATGAACGTTTTGCCGATCCTGTCGCCACTGCTGGTCTTCGGGCTGGTGGTCTTCGTGCACGAACTCGGACATTTCCTGGCGGCGAAGGCGGTGGGGATCTACGCGCCGGTGTTCTCGCTGGGCTGGGGACGCCGGGTGTGGGGGCGTCGTCGCGGCGAGACCGATTACCGCCTGTCGCTGTTCCCGATCGGCGGTTACGTCCGCATGGCGTCGCGCGAGGACGAGGCGATGGCCGCGTTCGAGGGGGGCGGTGACCGTGGTGTCCTGGAATCCGACGCGGCAGCTCCGAAGGGGGAGCCCGGCGTGCCGTGGGATCCGGAGGCCCTGGTGCCGTTCGGCCCCAGAGGTGTGCCGTCGGACCGCTGGTTCGAGTCGAAGCCGCTGTGGGCCAAGCTGGTCGTGATGCTGGCCGGTGTCACGATGAATTTCCTGCTGGCGATTCTGGTGATCAGCGGGTTGCGCATGACTGCCGGCGTGGCGGATCCGTCGCCGGTGGTCGGGACGACCATCGCGGGCATGCCGGCGGAACAGGGTGGTTTGCTGGCAGGAGACAGCGTCGTGTCGATCTCGGGGAAACCGATCACGGTGTGGAGCGACCTGATCGGCGTGGTCTCGACGCAGGCCGGTGTGCCGCTGCAGATCGCCGTCGTCCGTGCTGGTACGCCGCGGACGATCACGGTGACGCCGCGGTCGGTGGTGGACACCAATCCCGCGACCGGCGCTACCCGGACGCTGGGCCGGCTCGGTGTCTTCGGCTCGCGGATGCGCCTCGGGCCGATCGACGCACTGACCGAGGGTGTGGCCAGCACCTGGGAGACCGTGGTGGCCACCGTGGACGTACTTGGCGGGCTGCTGACCGGGCGAGTCTCCCCGAAACAGCTGGGAGGACCGCTGATGATCGCGCAGGCCTCGGTGCAGACGGCGCAGGCTGGCGGTCTGGAGGCGGTGCTCGGGCTGCTGGCGCTGATCAGCGTCAACATCGCGGTGCTGAACCTGCTCCCGGTGCCGGTGCTGGACGGCGGTCAGGTGGTGCTGGCGGTGCTGGAGTCGGCCCGGGGGAAGCCGCTGGGCGAGCGGGCGAAGGGGTATGTGATGTACGCCGGCGTCGGCCTCGTGCTGCTGCTGCTGGTGACGACGACCTTCAACGACCTGGCACGGATCGGCTCGTCGCTGCTGGGCTACATCCGGGGTTAGTTTCCCGCTCAGCGGAGGAGGTGGCGCCGCAACGCTTTACTTCCGTACGTAGGGTCTGTATTGTTCAGGGCTTACGATCATTCAGGACATTCGGCCGCGCATCACAGCGCAGACCCAGGACCATGGCATTCGAAAAGGCTGCAGCAATTGAGAAGCACCGTCAGCACGAGACCGACACCGGCTCGACCAACGTGCAGATCTCGATTCTCACGGAACGGATCAATTACCTCACTGGTCACTTCCGTACGCACAAGAAGGACCATCATGGACGTCAAGGCCTGCTCAAGATGGTTGGGCGCCGTCGTCGCCTCCTCGACTACTTGAAGCGGACCGATCTGGCCGGATACCGGAAGATCATCGCAGACCTTGGCCTCCGGTATTAATCCGGGCCTCAATGGCAATCGCGCGGGCGTCATCGGACGTCCCGCGCGTTTTGCGTTTCCCGCAGCCGATTCCCACACGTGATGCAACGCACTGAAAAAATGTTCGCCGGCCGCAAGCTCGTCATCGAGACGGGCCGCATGGCGAAGCAGGCCGCTGGGTCTGCACTGGTCACTTACGGCGAGACGATGGTGCTGGCCGCCGTCACCGTGAGCGAGAATAAGAGCTCGCTGCCGTTTTTCCCGCTGACGGTCGAGTACAAGGAGAAGACGTACGCCGCCGGCAAGATTCCTGGTGGCTACATCAAGCGCGAAGGCCGCCCGTCAGACAACGAGATCCTGACCTGCCGCATCGTCGATCGCTCGATTCGACCGCTCTTCCCGGAGGGCTTCCAGAACGAAGTCCAGGTCGTGATCTACGTCATCTCGGCCGATCAGGAAAACAAGCCGGATACGTTGGCGTTGCTTGCCACCAGCTTTGCGCTGGCGGCGTCGCAGGCGCCGTGGAACAAGCCGATCGCGGGCGTCCGCGTCGGTCGGATTCAGGACAAGTGGGTGCTCAACCCGACATTCCAGCAGCTCGAGTACAGCGACATCGACATGATGGTCGCCGGCTCGGCCGATTCGATCATGATGGTCGAGGGTGGAGCGCTGGAAGTGAGCGAGGAGGACGTTGTCGAAGCGATCACCGTCGCACACAAGGGCATCAAGGAACTGATCGCGATGCAGGAAGAGCTGCTCGCGAAGTCGGACAAGAAGGAGCAGATGGCGTGGGCCAAGCACGAGCCGGCAGCGGAGCTCGTCAAGCGCGTCGGTGACCTGGCATCCGAGAAGATCGCCAAGGCGCTGAATCAGGCCGACAAGGCGAGTCGTGTGCGCGCGATCGAGATGGTCAAGCGCGAAGTCGCTGCGCAGATCGTCGCCGAGACGCCGGACATGGGCAAGGACGCTGGCAGCATTCTCGACGGCATGGAATACGACGCGTTGCGCGCACAGGTGCTCGACACCAAGAAGCGTGTGGACGGTCGTGCGGTGAATGAAGTGCGCCAGATCAGCATCGAGACCGGCCTGTTGCCACGTGCCCACGGTTCGTCGCTCTTCACGCGTGGTCAGACGCAGGCACTGGTTGCCGTGACGCTCGGCACCGCCAGCGACGTGCAGCGCCTCGACTCGATTGATGAAGCGCAGGAGCAGACGAAGTCGTTCATGCTGCACTACAACTTCCCGCCGTTCAGCACCGGAGAAGCGAAGCCGATGCGCGGCACGAGCCGTCGCGAAATCGGCCACGGGAACCTGGCTGAGCGCGCGATTCAGGCGGTGCTGCCGCCGTTCGAGGAGTTCCCGTACACCGTGCGCATCGTGTCGGAAATTCTCGAGTCGAACGGGTCCAGCTCGATGGCGTCGGTTTGTGGCAGCTCGCTGTCGCTGTACGACGCCGGCGTGCCGATCAAGGCCGCGGTCGCCGGTGTGGCGATGGGTCTGATCAAGGAAGGGAAGAAGTACGCGATCCTGACCGACATCCTCGGCACCGAAGACCATCTCGGTGACATGGACTTCAAGGTGGCTGGCACGGAGCACGGCATCACCTCGATCCAGATGGACATCAAGATCGACGGTCTGGATCTGAAGATCATGACCGAGGCGCTGGCGCAGGCCAAGGAAGGTCGCCTGCACATTCTGGGCGAGATGGCAAAGGCCATGTCGGCCCCGAACGCCGATCTGTCGCAGTACGCGCCGCGCATCGTGACGATCATGATCAGCCCCGAGAAGATCGGTGAACTGATCGGCCCGAAGGGCAAGACGATCCGCGGTATTCAGGATGAGACGGGCGCCGAGCTGGCGGTTGATGACTCCGGCATGGTCACCATTGCGGCGGTCGGTGCCGAGGCGATGGAGCGTGCCAAGCAGATGGTGAAGGCGATCACGGCGGAACCGGTGGTCGGTGACACCTACGAAGGCACGGTGAAGAGCATCACGGCCTTTGGTGCGTTCGTTGAAATCATGCCGGGCACGGAAGCGCTGTTGCACGTCTCCGAGATCAAGTGGGAGCGCGTCGACAAGACGGAGGATGTGCTGAAGAAGGGTGAGCGTGTCACGGTCAAGCTGGTCGATCGCGACGAGCGTGGCCGTCTTCGCCTGTCCATGAAGGCACTGTTGCCGAAGCCGGAAGGTTACGTGGAGCGTGAGCCCTCAGCGCCGCGCGAGTCATCTGGTGGCGAGGATCGCGGCGATCGTGGCGGTTCCCGCGGCGGCCCGCGCCGTCGGTAATGATCGCCCTCGCGACGCCGCCTGAGACGGGCGTCTCGCGCACCGTGCTGCCGAATGGCCTGACCGTGCTCTCGGAATTCGTTCCGGGAGTGCGGTCGGTTGCCATCGGGGCATGGGTGCGCTCCGGTTCGATGCACGAGCGCGCGGATCAGATGGGTATGGCGCACCTGCTCGAACACATGGTCTTCAAGGGCACCCAGAAGTACAGCGCCAAGGCACTGGCGCTGTCGCTCGAAGTGCTGGGTGGGTCGCTCGACGCGTACACCACACGCGAGCACACCTCGTTTCAGGCACGAGTGCTGGACGAACACACCAGCGAAGCCGCCGATGTGCTCTTCGAACTCTGTTTTCGGCCACTGCTGCGTGACGAGGACCTTCGCCTCGAGCGGAAGGTGATCCTCGAGGAGATCGCGATGGTCGACGATACCCCGGACGATGTGGTGTTCGAATTGCACGCCAACCGGATGTATCCCGGACATCCCTACGGACACGCGATCCTCGGGACGCCTGCAACCGTCAAGCGCCTGTCGGTCGCGTCGCTGCGCGAATGGCACGAACGCGTGTATCACCCGCCGCAGATCGTGCTGGCCGCCGCCGGGAACGTCACGCATGCGCACCTGCTCGACGTGCTCGACCAGACCGGCTGGATGTCGCAGCCGCGCGGCATCGACGACTGGCTTCCCGCACCGGAGGCGCCGGCCGTGGTCGCGCGTGGTTACTCGCACGTGAAGCGGAAGGACATCGCACAGACGCATATTGTGATGGCGTGCGAGGCGCCGAAGCATTCATCGGACGAGCGAAACGCGCTGGCCGTGGCGTCTGCGCTCCTCGGTGGCGGCATGAGCTCTCGTCTCTTTCAACAGGTGCGCGAGGAGCTCGGCCTGGCGTACAGCGTGTATTCGTTCTACAACACGTTTCATGACAACGGGCAACACGGCGTCTATCTCGCGACAGCGCCGGAACAGGCGCGTGACGCGTATGATGTGGTCTGTCGCTCGATGGCGAGTGTGGCGTCCGGCGCGATGCCGGACGACGAGATCGCGACTGGGGTCAGCCAGTTGAAGGGGCAGCTGGTGCTGTCGCTGGAGGGCGTATCGTCCCGGTTGTACCGCGCTGCGGAAGTCGCGCTGTACGATGAGCCGTACCGTCCGATTGACGCGTTGCTGGCTGAGCTGGATGCCGTGACGCCGGCGCAGGTTCGTGCCGCCTGTGCCGCTTATCTCGACCCGGCGCAATGCAGTGTGCTCAGTCTCGGGCCGGCAGCTGCCGCGTAAGCGCACCGGTCGATTCCATCACCGTCATCCTAAAAGACATGAAAATCGGCGTTCCGAAAGAGATCAAGACCAACGAGAACCGGGTAGCTCTCGTCCCGGCTGGTGCCGAGGCACTGGTGGCAGCCGGTCATGCGGTGCACGTCGAAACCGGTGCTGGCATCGGCAGCGGATTCTCGGATAGCGACTACTCCGAGGTCGGCGCGACCATGATGCCCGACGCCGCCTCCACTTGGGCAAGCGCCGAACTGCTGTTGAAGGTAAAGGAGCCGATCGAGACGGAGTGGCCGCACCTTCGCGCCGACCTGACGCTGTTCACCTATCTCCACTTCGCCGCCGACGAAGCGCTCACCCGGGCCCACCTTGCCAGCGGCGCAACCTGCATCGCCTACGAAACGGTCGAGTTGCCGTCCCGGGAGCTGCCGTTGCTGACTCCGATGTCCGAGGTGGCGGGGCGGATGGCCGTGCAGGAGGGCGCCAAGTACCTGGAGAAGCTCTATGGCGGGCGTGGGGTACTGCTGGGTGGGGTTCCGGGCGTGCCGGCGGCCAAGGTAGTGATTCTCGGCGGTGGCGTGGTTGGGACGAACGCGGCGAAGATCGCCGCCGGCATGGGGGCCAAGGTCACGATTCTGGACCTGTCCCTCGAGCGACTCCGCTACCTGAGCGACGTGATGCCGGCCAACGTCTCGTTGATTCATTCCAATCGTCACAACATCCTCGATCAGATTTCGACGGCGGATCTCGTGATCGGTGGCGTGCTGATTCCCGGTGCAAAGGCCCCGAAGCTCATACGGAGAGAGGATCTCAAGCGCATGCGTCCGGGGTCGGTGATCGTCGATGTGGCGGTCGACCAGGGGGGCTGCGTCGAGACGATTCACGCAACCACCCATGAGAATCCCACGTACACAGTGGATGGCGTGATTCACTACGCGGTGGCCAACATGCCGGGTGGCGTCCCGCGGACGTCCACGCTGGCGCTCACCAACGCGACGTTCCCGTACGTGATGCTGCTGGCCAACAATGGCTGGCGGAAGGCGCTGGCGGCCAATGGGGCGCTCCTGAAGGGACTGAACATGACCGCTGGCCAGACGACGTATCGCGCGGTCGCCGAGTCGTTCGGACTGCCATTCAGCGAGCCGGCCCAGTTCGTGGGCTGACGCGGCGCGGCTCGGGCGGTCGATACTCGGAGGCGGCGGTACCGCAGTTGCGGTATCGTCGCCTGCGTCGTTACAGGGTGTGCGGTTGCGTGAACGGATGGCTACGTGGCTCCCTTCACCGGCTGTGTCACATCATGTATGTTGTTGTACGACAAGCCGTTGGTTCTTCCACGTCGCCTGTTTCCGGCCCGCCGCCCGGGCCCTTTCCGTTCCAATAGATGCCGTTTCGCTGGCCATTCAAGCCGGGATCACTGTTCCCGGCCAACGCGATTGCCGTAGACCTCGGAACCGCGAACACTCTCATCTATGTGAAGGGTGAGGGGATCGTATTGAACGAGCCCTCCGTGGTCGCCATCGACCGCGACACGAAAAAGATCAAGGGTGTCGGGCTCGAGGCGAAGCGAATGCTTGGCCGAACACCGGATGGCGTGATCGCAGTGCGGCCACTCAAGGACGGCGTGATCGCCGACTTCGATGTGACCGAGAAGATGCTGCGATACTTTCTCACGCTCATCATCGAGAACCACGTCTTCAAGGTGAAGCCGCGGGTGATTGTCTGTGTGCCCAGCGGCATCACTGAAGTGGAAAAGCGTGCCGTGCGCGACAGCGCACTCGGTGCTGGCGCCAAGGAAGTGTTCATGGTGGCCGAACCGATGGCCGCGGCGATTGGCGTCGGTCTGCCGGTCGAGACACCGACCGGCAACATGGTGATCGACATCGGCGGCGGAACCACCGAGATTGCGGTGATTGCCCTGAGCGGCATCGTGAGCGACACGTCCATCCGCACGGGCGGTGATGAGCTCGATACGTCGATCGTGCAATTCATGCGCAAGAATTACAATCTGTTGATCGGTGAACCAACGGCCGAGCAGATCAAGATTCAGATTGGCAGTGCTTATCCTGTTGGTGAAGAGCGCGACATGGAAGTGAAGGGACGTGACCTCGTCAGCGGTATTCCGAAGACGGTGCGCGTGCATTCATCTGAAATTCGCGAGGCTATTCAGGAGCCGATTCAGCAGATCGTCGATGCCGTGCGGCGCGCGCTCGAGATCACGCCGCCGGAGCTTGCGAGCGACATCGTTGATCGCGGCATCGTGATGACCGGCGGTGGCGCACTGATTCGCGGGCTGGACTTGCTGCTCAGCCAGGAAACGAATCTGCCGATTCATGTGGACGAGGACCCGCTGACCTGTGTGGTCCGCGGCTGCGGCCGTATTCTGGATGACGAAGAGAAGTATCGCTCTGTCCTGAGCTCCTGAGGTAATCATGGCGCGCACGTCTCGCACGGGAACGCGCACGGACCTGGCGCTGCTCGGCGCGGCGCTCGCGGTGGCGTTGGCATCATTGATCCTGCCGAGTGCGGTTCGCGGAAAAGTGCAAGGATCACTTCGCTCGAGTGTGGCGGCACCATTGGTGGCGGCGCAGGCCTGGGCCGAACGAGGCCGTTCCGCGATCGGTGATCACGGCCGTCTTGTGAATCGCGTGGACAGTCTTGCGTTGGGCGTCCAGGCCACAGAGCCGCTGCGGGCAGAGAATGAACGCTTGCGCAGCCTGCTCGGCCTTGGGCAGCGCCTGCAGTGGGGCTTCGTGGCGACCGAAGTCATGCATCCGCCGCGCGGCGGGGATGAGCACACGGTGTTGCTGGCCGCTGGCAGCGCGGCGGGTGTGCGCCCGTTCGATCCATTGGTGGTGCCGGAAGGGTTGATCGGCATGGTCTCCGCGGTCGATGCCAGCTCGAGCACGGCGATTCTCTGGACGCATCCGGACTTTCGCGCGAGTGCAACGACGACAGATGGCGTGGCGTTCGGTATCGTCGCCGCGCACCTTGGCTCGGGGGCGGATCGCTTTCTGCTCGAGATGCGCGGCGTACCGTTTCGCAGTGAGCTGAAGCCAGGGACCATGATCGTGAGTTCGGGCCTTGGCAACGTCTTCCCGAGAGGCATCCCGATCGGTGTCGTGTTGCGGGAGACGAAGACAATTGAAGGGTGGGCGCGGACATACCTGATCCGCCCGATCGTTTCGCCGGATGCATCGACGGCGGCGATGGTGCTGCTGGCGGCCCGTGGCGCAGCGGGCGTGACTGGAGCGTGGAGTAGCGCCGCGGCCTCCGAAGGAACGCAGAAAGCAATCGCCGCTGCGGGCGATTCGATTCTCAGCGATTCCGTGCGTAAAGTGCAGGAGAAACTCGCCCTGCTCGATTCCTTGCGTCGTGCCGCGATCTACCGCGGCGACAGTGGGATTCGCGTGGAATCGGATTCCGGCGTGACGCGTCCAGCATCGCCGGTGTCGCCCGCCGCTGTCGCTCCGCCCGTGATCTCGACGCCTGCTTCATCGCCGTCAGCCGTGCGCGCGATTGCGACTCCCCCGGCCGTCGCGCCGGCCGTGCGCACACCGGCAGCGGGAAGCAAGCCGGCGACGCCGTCGAGTGCGTCTGGAATGGTTCGTCCGCCCGTTGCGGCGCCGGTTCGCACGGCCCCAGCTGTCCAACGCGATTCTGCCGCGGCCCGAATTCGCTCGCGGCCTCGAAAGGACTCCGCGGCGGCCAGGAGCAAGCGCGACACGTCCAAGGCGCCTGAGAATCCATTCCGGTTGCCGCCGGCGGGAGATCGTGAGTGAGCGGCCTGTACGACTGGATTCGCCTGATGGTCGCAGTCTCAATTCTTGTGGTGGCGCACTTCATTCTGCGTCCGTTGCTCGGTGATCGGATCGAGATCGATTTTCTGGTGCTTGCACTGCTGTTGTTGTCGATCCGTGTTCGCCCGGGTGTGGGAGCGCTGCTTGGATTGCTGATGGGTGCGGCGTCCGATGCGGCGGCGCCCGCCGGATTCGGCAGTGCCATGCTCGCGTTGACGCTGGTGGGGTATGTCACGAGTTGGTTGAAGGCCGCGTTCTTTGCTGAGAACGCCATTCTGGACGGCGTTGTGATCTTTGCCAGTGCGTGGGGTGTCATCCTGTCGCGACTCTTCCTTTCCGGCCGTGGATTCGAAACGGGTGGTGCGGTGTCGGCGCTGGTCTGGGCGCCGCTGTCTGCTGGCGCAACAGCGATCACCGGCGCGGTTCTGTTCGCGGTGCTTCGTCCGCTGCTGAAGCCGGCGGCGGCGTGAGCTACCATCCGAACGATGTCTCACGCCGTGCCACGGTGGCGCGCGTGTTGCTGGGCGTTGGGTTTCTCGCGCTCTGCTCGGCGTTCTTTCGCGCGCAGGTGATGCGCAACAAGGAATACCTGGCGCAGGCGGAGCAGAATCGTTTTCGGGAAGTGCCGCTGGCGGCGCCGCGCGGCATCATCTACGACAGAAACGGTCGTATCATCGCGGAAAATCTGCCGGGGTATGCCGTGTCGCTGCTGAGCCCGAGCGCTGATTCGCTCCGTAGTGCAATGCGTCGATTGTCGAACATCATTCCGATCACGGACGACCAGGTCGAGGCCGCGGTGCGCCGCTGGAGGAAGAACCCGACGCGACCCGCCGTGATTCTTCCCGACGCACCATTCGATGTCGTGGCCGTGCTGGAAGAGCGTCGAGTCGAGAATCCGAGCTTGATCATTCAGAGCACACCGAAGCGCTACTACCCGGATGGCCCAGCGGTGGCGTCGTTCGTTGGCTACACGGGAGAAGTGACCGAGCGCGAGCTGGCCGACACGACGCATTCCGACTACAAGCCGGGCCAGCAGATTGGCAAGGGTGGACTCGAGCGTTCGTATGAGAGCGAGCTGCGCGGGAAAGAAGGTGTGCGCTACGTGGAAGTGGATGCACGCGGCCGCGTGGTGCGCGACGCCGGCGCGCGTGCCGAGCAGGCCCCGGTGGCGGCCGAGCCGTTGCGGACGAACATCGACATGGATCTGCAGCTGTATGTCATGTCGCTGCTCGGTGATTCGCTGCGCGCTGGCGTGGTCGCGATTGATCCGAACGACGGCGCGGTTCTGGCCTTACACAGCGCACCGACGTATGACCCGAATCGATTTGTCGGCGGCATTCCGGCGGACTACTGGCGTGAACTGAACAGCGATCCGCGGCGGCCGCTCTACAACAAGGTGATTCAGGGGCGGTATCCGCCTGCCTCCACCTGGAAGCTGGCGACATCAGCGATGGCAATGGAGGCCGGACTCGTCCAGCTCGACGATCACATGCCAGTGCCGTGTACCGGTGGGTACCGGTATGGTCGCTACTTCAAGTGCTGGAACAAGAAGGGGCATGGCGACATCAATCTGCGCCAGGCAATCGAGCAGAGTTGCGATGTGTACTTCTACCAGGTGGGGCTGAAGCTCGGCCTGTCGCGGATGGTGGCGGGTGGCCTGAAGCTGAAGATGCGTGAACGTTCCGGCGTCGACCTGCCAAACGAGACGCAACCGCAGTTTCCGCCGGATGCGCAGAATTACTTCAATGAACGGTACGGTGCACGCGGGTGGGTGCCGGGCTCGGTGTCGCTCAACCTCTCGATTGGTCAGGGTGAGAACGCGCAGACGCTGATCAACATGGCGCGCTTCTACACCGCGTTGGCGACCGACGGCAAGGCGGCGAGACCGGAGATCGTATCGCGGAAGCCAGAGCGCGTGCAGATCATGAATCTGACGGAGGCCCAGATGGTCGGCTTGCGTCTGGCGATGGCTGGTGTGGTGAGTAGTCGAGGTACCGCGAACAGCGCACGTGTCGAAGGGATCACGGTGGCGGGCAAGACCGGGACAGCGCAGAATCCACCGAACCCCGACCACGCCTGGTTCATGGGATTTGCGCCTGCCGAAAAGCCGCGAATCGTGGTTGGCGTGTTCGTGGAGTACGGCGAACACGGCTACGTCGCCGCGCGCATCGCCACCAAGGTGATGGCGCGATACCTGAAGGCCACGACGGCTCCACTGGTGACGACCGAGTGACGCGCCGGATTCCCGATATCCCGCTGGTCGTGATTGCGTTCGCGCTGAGCGTCTTTGGCATTTCCATGGTCTACTCGGCGGGCCAGACCGACACGATGACGTTCATCGCGAATCTCTGGAAGACGCAGAGTGTCTGGTTCGTGGTGGCGATGTGTGCCGCATTTGCGGCCAGCCGGGCGTCGGTCAGATTTCTGGATTGGGTCACACCGTACGCGTATGTGCTGACGTTGCTGATGCTGCTCCTCACGCTCGCCATCGGGGGCGGTGCGGGAACCGCGGCCAGCTCGAAGAGTTGGCTGGTGATCGGTGGCGTGCGCATCGGACAACCGGCCGAACTGGCGAAGCTGACGGTCGTGCTGATGCTCGCGCGGGTACTCGCAAATCGACGCGAGCCCCCGGAGTCGTTGCTCGAGTTGTGGCATCCCGCGCTGGTGGTCGGCATCCCCTGGGTGCTCATCATGTTGCAGCCGGATCTTGGCACCGGCATCGTCTTCATCGGCATCTTCTTCGCGATGCTGTTCTGGTCCGGCGTGAACGGCCGATTGCTGCTGTTGATCGCGAGTCCTGCGATCAGCCTGGTGCTGGCGTTCAGCACGCGACTGTGGGGCGCGTGGTTCCTGGCATTGTTGCTGCTGGTCTGGTTCTATCGACCATACCTGCTGGAAGGGATCGCGCTTGTCTGCATCAATGTCGTGACAGGCGTCGTGGCGCCGATCCTGTGGGAGAAGCTCGCCCCGTATCAGCAGAAGCGCCTGCTCGTCTTCCTCGATCCGAGCATCGACGCGAAGGCCTCGGGCTACCACGTGATTCAGTCACAGGTCGCGATCGGATCGGGGGGGTGGTTCGGCAAGGGCTTCACGCTTGGAACGCAGAAGCGCCTGAACTTCGTCCCTGAGCAACAGACGGATTTCATCTTTGCCGTGGTTGGCGAAGAACTCGGGTTCATCGGGGTGACACTCGCCCTGACCCTCTTTCTCGCCCTGTTCATGCGGGCGATCAGGATTTCGAGTCGGGCCAATGACCCCTATGCCAGCTTGATTGCGTTCGGCCTGCTGGCAAGCTGGCTGGTCCACGTGATTGAAAACGTGGGGATGACGCTGAACCTGATGCCGATCACCGGTATTCCGCTGCCGTTTTTCAGCTATGGGGGCAGCTTCATGCTGGCCTCCTGGCTGTCAGTCGGGGTCCTGATGCGGATCTCACAGGAAGGGCGGGGCCGCGGCGATCTGGCCGCGATCTGATTCCCGGCTGGTCCGCCGATTCGGTGGGGTGTGGCAACCCGAAGCATTGCCCGGCTCTCCCCGAATAGCGAGATTGTTGAATGGCATGGTTCCGCAAGGAAAAGAAGCCCCGGCAGCCCCGGCGCGAGAAGCTCGAGATTCCGCGTGATGCGTGGGTCAAGTGTGAGGCGTGCGGCCACACTGACATTCGCGACAATTTCGAGCGGAATCTCAACGTCTGCCCGAACTGCGATTATCACCGTCGTATCCGGGCCAGCGATTACCTGTCGATCCTCCTCGACGAGGAGACCATCGATGAGACTGAGACTGATCTGCGCTCGACGGATCCGCTCAGCTTCCCCGACTATCCGGCCCGACTGAAGAAGTCGATCGCGAACGCCGGTGATCAGGACGCGGTCATCACCGCCACCGGGCGTATCGCGGGCATGCCGCTGAACGTTGGGGCGATGGATTTCGCGTTCATGGGTGGTTCAATGGGCTCGGTCGTCGGCGAGAAGTTGTCCCGCCTTGGGCAGCATTCGCTGGAGAAGAAGTTCCCGTTGGTCATCGTGTCGGCGTCGGGCGGCGCGCGCATGCAGGAAGGGGTGCTTTCGCTGATGCAGATGGCCAAAGTGTCGGCCATGCTCTCGATGCTCGCTGAGCGTTCGATTCCGTACATCTCGATCCTGACCAATCCGACGACCGGCGGGGTGAGCGCGAGTTACGCCATGTTGGGCGACGCGATCATTGCCGAACCAGGCGCGGTGATCGGATTTGCCGGCCCTCGGGTGATCAAGCAGACCATCGGGCAGGAGCTCCCTGACGGTTTCCAGACCGCCGAGTTCCTGATGGAGCATGGAATGCTCGATGCGGTCGTTCACCGTCATGAATTGAAGGCGACGGTCGGGCGGCTGCTGCGGCACATGACGGGCAAGCCCGCCGCGTCAGGCTGGTCGGCGGCCTGAACGGGATGACGGATGGCTTCGCGGGGTCTCCGGACTACCGCGAGGCCATCGCGGCACTCGCCGCACGCACGACGCACGGCGTCCGCCTTGGCCTTGATCGTACCCGCGCATTGCTCGCGCGGTGCGGCAACCCGCATGAAAGCCTGCAGGCCTTTCACGTCGCTGGTACCAACGGCAAGGGCAGCACCTGCGCCACGCTCGACGCCGTGCTTCAACAGATGGGGTTCACGGTCGGCCGCTACTCGTCGCCGCATCTGATCGACTTTCGAGAGCGTGTCCTGATCAATGGTGTGGCAGTGGACGAGGCGCAGGTGATGTCATGGCTCGCAGCGCATCAATTGGACATCGATCACCTCGGTGCGACGTTTTTTGAGGCAACCACGGCGATGGCCTTCGATCTGCTGGCCTCGGCCGGCGTGGATGTCGCCGTGATCGAGGTCGGCCTGGGCGGTCGACTCGATTCGACGAACGTCGTGACGCCGCTGGTGGCGGCGGTCACGGCGATCGGGCTCGACCACCGAGAGTTCCTCGGCAATACGGTGGCGGAGATTGCGGTGGAGAAGGCCGGGATCTTCAAACGCGGCGTGCCGGCGGTGATCGGCGACCGCGATCCAGCCGTGGTGGCGACACTGACGGACGCCGCCGCGCGTGCCGGCGCGTCGGCGATCGTGGTTGCGGCCGAGCTGCTTCCGGTACGGCAGGTGTCGCTGACAGAGACGGGTACCGCCATTGAATTCGACGATGGCGCGGCACACCTCTCATTGACGAGTTCGCTTATGGGTGTGCATCAGGCGCAGAATGTCGCCACGGCGATCTCGGTGCTGCGCGCTGCGGGAGGAGCATGGGTTCCCGCCACTGAGGCGTTGCGGGCGGGAGTTGGCGCGACGCGTCTGGCCGGTCGCTTTCAGCGGGTCGGCCCGTGGCTGTTCGATGTGGCGCACAATCCTGATGGCATGCAGACGGTTGCGCAGTCACTTCGCGCGGTCACACTGCCTCGACCGCTCGCGGCCGTGCTCTGCGTGCTCTCGGACAAGGATTGGCGCGAAATGATCGATACGTTGCTGACGGAGGTTGACGCCGTATGGCTGACGGAGGCCCCCACCGCACCGGCCAACCGACGCTGGCCGGTGCACGAGGTCGCGGCCTACGCTCGACAGCGCGCCGGTGCCGCGTGCAGCGTTGAGGTCGAGCCGGATTTTCACGCCGCGCTGGCGCGCGCTCGCGCCGGCGCCTCGACGGTGCTCGTGACGGGTTCTTTTCACACGGTCGGTGACGCGATGCAGCGGTTGCAGATCGATCCCCTTGCCGGGTAAGCTTGGCGGATGGCTTCGATTCGACCCCTGAACGGTTTTCGCGACTTCTATCCGCAGTCGTTCGCCGAGCGCGCGCACATTTTTGCGATCTGGCGCCGGGTGGCGGCACGGTACGGGTTTGTGGAGTATGATGGTCCGCCGCTCGAACCTCTCGAGTTGTATACGAAGAAGAGTGGCGCGGAAATTGTCGATCAGTTGTACAACTTCGTGGACAAAGGCGGTCGCGAGGTTGCACTGCGGCCGGAGATGACACCAACGGTCGCCCGCATGGTGGCGGCGCAGGCGAATGCCCTGCGCAAGCCGGTGCGATGGTTCTCGATTCCACAGCTGTTTCGGTACGAGCGGCCAGGTCGCGGTCGGCTGCGCGAGCACTTCCAGCTGAACGCCGACATCTTCGGTGACGGCGGCGACGCGACCGACGCCGAACTGCTGGCGTTGGTGATCGACATGCTGCGAGAGTTCGGCCTGACGAGCGATGATGTTCGCGTGCGCTTGTCCGATCGTCGCCTGCTCGACGCGCTGCTGACGGCAATGGGCCATCCGGCTGCGCGCATCCCCGATATCTATGCTGTACTGGACAAATTTGATCGTCAGCCGCGCGAACTCTCCGAGGAGAAGCTGCGCGGCGCGGGGTGCACAGCAGAGCAGATCGTCGCGCTGCTTGCCCTGATCGAGACGACCAATACGGAAGGAATCGCAGCGTTGGCGCCGATGATGGACGACGAGATTGTCGCTGCACGTCTCCGCGCGACGACCGAAATGATCGCGATGGTGGAATCGCTGATCGGAACATCGGCCGCGGCGTGGATTCACGTGGACCTGACCATCGTGCGTGGGCTCGCCTATTACACGGGCATGGTATTCGAGGTCTTCGACGCCAAGGGTGAGTTGCGTGCCGTGTGTGGCGGTGGGCGCTACGACGGATTGCTCAGCGCGCTCGGGGGCGTCGACATGCCGGCGGCCGGCTTTGGCTGGGGCGATGTGGTCCTAGGCGAGTTGTTGCGCGATCGGGGGTTGTTGCCATCAGCGCCGGCGTCGCCTGAGTATTGGATTGCCGCTGGCGAGGACGTGAATGCTGCGACGCTGCGGAGTGTGGTTGGCGCGCTGCGTCGTGCGGGCCGACGGGTGGAGTACGCATTGCGGTCACAGCAGGTTGGCAAACAGCTGAAAGCCGCAGTCAGCGCGGGCGCGGCGTTCGCGCTGATTCTGCGCGGTGACGCCCCGGACGTCGCGACGCTGCGCGACTTGACGAGCGGAACAGAAACTCCGGTGATTCTGGCGACGTGGCTCGCCGACCAGCGGTGAGAAGTCAGCATTCCCCACAGCCGGTGCACACCTGCACCGACGGAGCAGCATGAGCGACGACAAGAAGCTTCCAACCCGCGCCGAGGATTTCAGCGCGTGGTACAACGAACTCGTGCTGAAGGCCGAGCTGGCGGATTACTCACCGGTGCGCGGCTGCATGGTGATCCGTCCCGACGGGTATGGCATCTGGGAGCGGATGCAGCGGGCACTCGATCAGATGTTCAAGGCGACGGGGCATCGGAACGCGTACTTCCCGCTGTTCATTCCCGAGAGCTTTCTCAAGAAGGAAGCCAGTCACGTCGAAGGCTTTGCGCCGGAACTGGCAGTGGTCACGCACGGTGGTGGTTCAAAGCTCGAAGAACCACTGGTGGTGCGTCCAACGTCCGAGACGATCATCTATCACATGTTCGCCAAGTGGTTGCAGAGCTATCGGGACCTGCCCTTCCTCTACAATCAATGGGCGAACGTCGTCCGCTGGGAGATGCGCACGCGACTGTTCCTGCGCACGACGGAGTTCCTCTGGCAGGAGGGCCATACGGCGCATGCGACCCATGACGAAGCGGAGATCGAGACGCGCCAGATGCTGGGCGTCTATCGCACGTTCATGGAACAGTGGATGGCGATGCCAGTCATCACCGGGCTCAAGACCGACAGCGAACGGTTTGCCGGCGCAATACGCACGTACTCATGCGAAGCGATGATGCAGGATAATCGGGCGCTGCAGGCGGGGACGTCACATAACCTGGGCCAGAACTTCTCCAAGGCGTTCGACCTCACGTTCCAGACCGAAGCCGGCGGTATCGAGCACGCCTGGAACACGAGCTGGGGCGTCAGCACGCGCATGATCGGCGGCTTGGTGATGACCCATGGCGATGACAACGGGTTGCAGATTCCACCGCGGCTGGCACCGATCGAGGTCGTGATCGTGCCGATCTGGAAGACGGACGAGGAGCGATCGATCGTCTTCGAGATGGCGCACCGGGTGAAGGCAGAAATCAGCGGGCGCGAGCGCGGTCTGGTCGGTCGGGTGACCGCTCATGTCGACGACAGGGTCGGGATCAAGCCGGGCGCGAAGTACTACCACTGGGAGTTGCGCGGAATTCCGCTCCGCATGGAGATCGGGCCGCGTGACGTGGCGGCCAATCAGTGCGTGCTGGTGCGGCGCGACGTGAAGGGCAAGCATCCGGTGTCGCTCGACGGTGTCCTCGCGACGATTCATCAGATGCTGGAGACGATGCAGTCCGACATGTTTGCGGCGGCCGTTGCCCGTCGCGAGGCGAACTCGCATCGTGGCGACATCTCCTACGATCGATTCAAGGAGATCATCGATGGCCCGGGCGGGTTCGTGTATGCCGGATGGAACGGTGATCCGGCCGTCGAGGCGCAGGTCAAGGAAGAGACGAAGGCGACCATTCGCTGTATTCCTGATCCCGAGTTCCGTTCGCCCGTCGCTCCGACGAGGTGTATGGTGACGGGTGAGCCAGCGAAGCACGAGGTGATATGGGCGAAGGCGTACTGACCTCGGGGCTTCGGCGGCGCGCCGGCGAGCTTCTGTGCGATGAAGTACCGCTGACGACGATCGCCGACGTGGTCGGCACACCGACGTATGTCTACTCGGCCGCGTCAGTGCGCGCGGCGTACGCGCGTCTGGCCGCCGCGCTCGAGGGGCTGCCGGTTCATATCCACTATGCCTTGAAGGCGAACTC
Source organism: Gemmatimonadales bacterium (assembly GCA_038215035.1). GTDB lineage: Bacteria > Gemmatimonadota > Gemmatimonadetes > Gemmatimonadales > Gemmatimonadaceae > JACMLX01. The sequence goes on from JBBQRH010000072.1 coordinate 19,792, forward strand.
GAATCTTGCGTTGCTGCAGGTCGTGCGCGCGTGCGGAGCTGGCGTCGATGTCGTTTCGGCCGGTGAGCTGCATCGCGCCCGGCTGGCGGGTTTTCCGGGATCGCATATCGTCTTTGCCGGTGTCGGCAAGACCCGGCTCGATCTCGAGTACGCGCTTGACGCGGAGGTCCAGTGTGTCAACGTCGAGAGTGAAGAAGAACTCGAGCTGTTGTCAGTGGTGGCGACGACCCGCGGGGCCGTGGCTCCGGTCTCGCTGCGTATCAACCCCGGTGTTTTGAATGTCACTGCCGGACACGCCTACATCGCGACCGGTGAGGAAGGCTCGAAGTTCGGCATTCCGATAGGGCGTGGCCTCGCCGCGGCGCAGCGCGCAGCGGCACTGCCTGGCATCGCGCTGGTCGGTCTCGACATGCACATCGGATCACAGATCGCGGAGGTCGCTGCATTCGCCGATGCACAACAGCGTCTGCGCGGCTTGCTGAATGCGGTGCGGGATGCCGGTATCGCCACCGTGCGTATCATCGATGTCGGCGGCGGCTTTCCGGTGGCCTACAGCGACGGCGAACCGATGGCAGACCTCGAGGCCTTCGCCCGCGTCCTTCGCGACACGTTCGGAGATGCCGGTGTCGAACTGATCGTGGAACCTGGTCGCTTCCTGGTGGCCGAGGCCGGCGTCCTGCTGACGCGCGTGTTGTATCGCAAGGCGAGCGGATCAAAGCACTTCATGATCGTCGACGCGGGCATGAACGACCTGTTGCGCCCCTCGCACTACGAAGCACACCACGAGATCGAAGCGGTGCTGCCGACCATGGCACCGACGCAAACGGTGGACGTGGTCGGCCCGGTCTGCGAGAGTGGAGACTTCCTGGCGCTTGATCGGGCGATGCCGAATGTCGGCCATGGCACGCTCCTCGCCGTCCGGAACGCCGGCGCCTACGGCTATGTCATGAGCTCGACCTACAATTCCCGGCCGCGGCCGGCTGAAGTACTGGTGGACGGTGATCGATGGGGCGTCGTGACGGTTCGCGAGACGTTCGATGATCTCGTGCGCAATGAGCACCTCAACCCCGACTGGAGATCCACCTGATGCGCATTGGTCTGCTCGCAGATACTCACGACCGCGTCGACGCGGTGGCCGAGCTGGCGGCGCGCATGGCGGCGGGTGGCGTGGGCTACGTGATTCATGCTGGCGACTATTGTGCGCCATTCAGTCTCAAGCCCATTCAAGATCTGCAGCTGGCGTTGAATGGCGTTTTCGGCCGCAATGACGGCGATCACGAGGCTTTGCGGGCGATGGCGATGTCGGGCCTGGGGTCGGAGCTGTTCGAGTCACCGCATAGCTTCGACCTGATGGGCAAGAGCATTCTGGTGGTGCATGACATCAACGAGGCTGCGCCGCGTTCGCTCGAGGCACACGACATCGTGGTGCACGGCTTCACGCATCGCGAGGAGATGAAGACTCGTGGGAAGACGCTGTTGGTGAATCCGGGTGAGGCCTGCGGCTGGCTGTACGGCGCGCCGACGGCCGCCATTCTCGATCTCGACACGCGCCACGTCGAGATCATCAAGTTGACCGATGGCAACTGGAGCAACCGGTGAGCAGTCGAATCCTGATCCTTGACTGCGGATCGCAGTTCACGCAGCTGATCGCCCGCCGAGTGCG
>JBBQRH010000073.1:0-21445 GCA_038215035.1 Gemmatimonadales bacterium
TGGTGCGCACGCGCCGCACACGCGGACACCACGGTTGGCGCGCAGCATCTGACCATGCGTCGCGCCGAGGCTCAGGCGTCGGCCGCGGTGCGGTGGGGTTGGACCTGGGATGCCGCACGCTCTGAACTCGTTGCGCTCGCCAGAAGCGGTTGCGACGTCGCCGGGTGGCTGCGATTTGCGAGGGCGCCCTTCAGGACTGACCAAGGCCCTGACTCCGTGGCGGTAGGTGATCTTCGGTATGACCGTGACCGCGGAGTCAGCGTCGCCCGCTTCACCTTTGCGCGGCGGTCTGAGCGTTGCGCGGTGACGCCGCCATCATGGCTGCCGCCGAGGCGCGATGTGTGGCCGGAGCTCGAGATGTAGCTCGGGCACGCCAACACGACTTGGCAGACAATTGGCGTACCGTACGGCGCGTTCGCGTCGTGCGCCGATGAGATGTTTCTCGAACCAGCACCGGTTCCGGCAGCCTAATGCGGCGCGGCCGGTAAACCTCGGTTACGCGCAGAACAGAGCACTCGCGCCCGCCTGCGTCGGAGGCGACATTCTCGGCTTGCGCCGAGGTCTTGTTCCCCCGCCCCGCCCCACATCCATGCAGCTCCGCACCACCTTCGCCCTCCTCGGCCTGCTGCCGAGCCTCGCCGTCGCACAGCGCAGCAAGCCCGCGCCGACCGCCACCGCACCTTCGGTCGGGTTGGACACGGCCTTCGTGAAGGTGCCATCATGGCGGTTCGTCGGCCCCGATGGCAACCGCGTGATTGCCGTGGCCGGCGTGCCGGGCGAGTACAAGACGTATTACGCTGGCGCGGCCAGCGGTGGGTTGTTCAAAAGCACCAACGGCGGCACGCGATGGGTTCCGCTCACCGACTCACTGCGCGTCTCGTCGGTCAGCGCGGTGGCGGTGGCGCCGAGCGATGCGAACGTGGTGTGGTTCGGCACCGGCGAAACCTTCCTGCGCAGCAACGTTTCGATTGGCGACGGCATCTATCGATCGACGGACGCGGGCCAGCATTGGAATCGCATGGGGCTCGAGAACACAGGACGCATCGGTCGGGTTCTGATCCATCCCACGAATCCAGATGTGGTCTATGCAGCGGCGCAGGGGCATGGCTACGGTCCGCAACAGGATCGTGGCCTCTGGCGCACCACGGACGGCGGCAGTCAGTGGAAAAAGGTGCTGTTTGTGAATGACAGCACCGGTGTGATCGACGTGGCGATGGACCCGACGAATCCGCGCGTGCTTTTCGCCGCCAGCTGGCAGCAATACATCGTGCCGTGGGACAAGAATTCCGGCGGTGCCGGCAGCGGTATCTGGATGTCGCGCGATGCCGGCGATACCTGGCTCAGGCTGGATGGTGGCGCCGATGGTCAGGGTTGGGGCAAGGGGCTGCCGAAAACGGGAACGATGGGCAAGATCGCGGTCGGCGTGGCGCGCAGTGATCCGCGGCGGTTGTATGCGCTGATCGAGATGAAGGAGCCGGCCCTCTATCGGTCCGACGACGGCGGCCGCACCTGGCGGTCGGTGAATCGCGACCACGACCTGCTGGAGCGACCGCAGTACTACACGCGGTTCGGCATCAGTCCAAACAACGCCGACAAGCTGTTTGTCGTCGGTGTGCGTTTCGTCGGCACGACCGACGGCGGCCTCACCAAGATGCCCAACGCCCCGCGCGCCGGCGGCGACTTGCATGACATCTGGTGGGATCCAAGCGATGCCGATCGCTTCATGGTAGGTGATGATGGCGGCGTTGGCATCACGATCGACGGTGGGCAGTCGTTCACGCGCATCGCGCTGCCGAACGCGCAGATGTATCACGTTGCCGTCGATACGAAGATTCCCTACAACCTGTATGGCAATCGGCAGGACGGGTATTCGTATGTCGGGCCGAGCAACTCGCGCGGGAACCGGTCGGTGGGGGTGTGGAGTCCGGTGGGCGGGTGCGAAAGCGGGTGGACCATTCCGGATACGGTCGACAATCGCACGGTGTGGAGTGGCTGCTACGACGCCGGTCTCGAGACATTCGATCTGCAGACGCGTATGGCGCGTGCCGTCGAGCCGTGGCCGGAAGCGGGGTACGGCGTGGCGCCGAAGGATCTCAAGTATCGCTTCCAGTGGACCTTCCCGATTCATCTGTCGCCACACGATCACAAGACGGTCTACGTGGGATCGCAGTACCTGCACAAGACCACCAATGGCGGGCAGAGCTGGACACTGATCAGCCCCGACCTGTCGACCAACGACAGCACCAAGCAGCGGTCGTCCGGCGGGCTGGTGATCGACAACCTCTTCGTTGAGAACGTGACGGTCCTGTTCGCGATTGCCGAGTCGCCGGTGCAGAAGGATCTGATCTGGGCGGGCACCATGGACGGGTTGCTCCATGTCACGCGTGATGGCGGAAAATCGTGGACGAACCTGACGGCGAACGTACCTGGACTACCGAAATGGAGCACGATATCCAACATCGAGCCAAGCAAGTACGATGCGGGCACGGCGTACATCGCAGTGGATGCACATCTGATCAACGATCGTGATCCGTACATCTTCCGCACCACCGACTTCGGGCGCACCTGGACCCGGATCAGCACCGACATTCCGAAGAGTGTCTTCAGCTACGTCCATGTCGTACGCGAGGATCCGGTGCGGAAGGGCATGCTCTACGCCGGAACGGAGAATGCGCTCTACGTGTCGCTTGACGATGGCGCGCACTGGATCGAGCTCAACGGCGGTCTGCCACATGCGCCCGTGAGCTGGCTCGAGATTCAGGGGCACTTCCACGATCTGGTGGTGGCCACGTATGGGCGCGGATTCTACATCGCGGATGACATCTCATATCTGCGGACGCTGGCGGACTCGATCGCGCGCAAACCCGCGACGTTGCTGCCGCTGCGCGCCGCCTATCGATTCCGCAAAGTCTCGACGCCGACCGGCTCGCCGAATTCGCTGGTTGGCGGGCAGGATCCACCGCTGGCCGCAACGGTCAACTATGCGGTGGGCACGATGCCCACCGATTCCACGGCCAAGGACTCGGTGAGCTTCCGCGTCTTTGACGCGACGGGCGCCCTGATCCGGAAGTTCAAGGCCGCGCCAGCAAAACGGGGGCTGAACCGAGCGCTCTGGGATCTGCGTCACGAAGGGCCGCGCAAGGCAAAGCTGCGCACCGCACCGCCGGGCAACACTGCACTGCGCGTGACCGATTCTCGGCCGCTGGTGCCATGGGATCTCGATCTGGTGGGCGGACAGGTTGGACCGCTGGTGGCGCCGGGCGTCTATACCGTGGCCATGCTCTGGGGGCGCGACACGCTTCGCCAGCGCGTAGAAGTGCGACGCGATCCGAACAGCGAAGGCAGTGACGCCGACATCACGGCGCAGGTGACGCTCGCGCTCAGTGTCCGTGATGCGATGAATGAGACCGTGGCGCTCATTGACGAGTCCGAGTGGAGCCGCCGCGGGTTCGAGCAGTTGCGCAACACGCTCCGCGAGCGGATCAAGGACACCAAGGAGTTCGGACCGTCTCCTGGCCGCGATGTACCACTTGCCGACGCCGAAGCGTTCGTGAAGGAGATCGACGCCGTCGAGAAGCGGGTGATCGAGATCGAGGGCAAACTGTATGACATCGCGCTGACTGGAGCACGTGAGGATGCCTTCCGCACGCCAAACCAGCTGTACGAGAAGCTGGCATCAGTGGGCAGCGATGTGTCAGCGTCCAGTGCGGACTTCCGCCCGACGGAGCAGCAGACAGCCGTGTACGGGATGCTACGCGATCAGCTTGACGTGCTGAAGAAACAGTTCGCGGGGCTGATGGCGAATGATCTGAGTGCGTTTGCCGCGAAGGCGGCCAAACTTGGCGTCACGTTGCCGGTGATCTTTTAGTAGTGCACAACCGTGGGGCCGTCATTGAACCGGCGGCCCCACGTCGCGTGAGACACCTACCCGAGACGATCCGCCGGAGGCAATAGCGGCTCAGCGTGAGAGGCAGACCCGCGCCGCAATCAATGCCCGATCAGCGCCAGCACACGCAGCGGACTGCCGCTGCCATTCACCAGCTTGAGCGGCGCCGCGATCACGATGCTGCCCGTGGCCGGCAACTGGTCGAGATTGCAGAGCGACGCCAAGCCGAACTTCCCCGCCCCGTGCATGATCGTGTGGTTGGGAAATGGCGGCGTGAACCGCCCGGCCTGTCCGGCATCGGTGCCGATCGTTTCCACTCCGACGCCAAGAATATCGCGCTGGTGCGCGAGGAACTCGGACGCGCGCTGATGAAATCCCGGCGTATGCGGGCCATCGGCATCGGCGTTGAGGAAGGCAGCGCCAGCACGCTTGCTCCAGTCGGTGCGCAGCAGCACCCATGCCCCCGCCGGAATGCGACCATGTGTGGCTTCCCAAACAGCGATGTGTTCCGGTGTGAGCAGAAAGTCCGGGTCGGCCGCACTCTCGCGTGACACATCGATCACACATGCCGGACCCACGAACTTGCCCGAGGGAATGGTGTCGGTCGCATTGCCGGGCAGATCCTTGCCGGTCACCCAATGGATCGGCGCATCGAAGTGCGTCCCGGTGTGCTCGCCAAGCGTGATGGTGTTCCAGTACCAGCCCGGGCCATGATCGTCGTATCGTGAAATCACTTCCATGCTCAGCCCGGGCGACGGCGCGAACATCGGCGGCAGGTCGATGACCTGTGTCTCCGTACCCAGCGGAATCGAGAGGTCGATGACCTGCACGCTGCCAGCGGCGAGATCGGCGGCGAGTTGCAAGAGCGTCTGTGACATGCGAATGCCTCGGGTTGCCTACAGTGATCGCAGGTGACGTGCAAACTGGAATCGATTCTCGAGCAGTGCGAGATCGGTGACGAAGGCGGCTGGCCCGACGGCATCCACCTTGGCGACCAGGGTGGTGAGGTCCGGTGCAGCCAGCGCGGCATCGAACGAGGCCACGAACCCGTCCAGCGTTCGCACGGTCTCGGTGCGCGGTACACCGGCGGCGGCGGCCATGCCGGCGATATCGCTTCCGGTTGCGGTGGCCGTGGGAAACCCGCCAACCGAGAGCAGCGATTCATTGTCAAACACAACCTGCGTCAGGTTGCCGGGCCGGTAGCGCGCCAGTGTCGTCAGACCGCCAAGGTTCATCAACACCGACCCGTCACCGTCGAACACCACCACCCGCTGGTGTGGCTTGGCCAGCGCGATGCCCAGCCCCACCGACGACGCCAGCCCCATGGCGTGCTGCAGATAGAAGAAGTTCGGTCGGTGCCCGAGTGACTGCAGCTCGGCGGCCACCGCGCCCATGATCGTCACCACCACACACGACTCGAGCCGAGCGTAGATCGCTGCCATCGCTTCGATGCGCTTCACGCGGCCTCCTCCCACATCAGGTCACGTCCGAGCAGCAGCGCCACCGGCCGGTTCGCCGCCGAGGCCAGCGTGAATGCTTTTGTGATCCGGTGCCCGACGTGCTCCATCGATTCGAGGGTATCGTACGGAATACGCAGCGCGTCCAGTACCGGAATGGTCACCAGGCCGCCTTCGGTCTGCCACGGATCACGCTCACCGAACCAGCCACGGTGTGAAATCAGCATCACCAGCGGAATGCGATAGAGCTGGGCGCACGACACGATGCCGTTGATCGACTGCAGGAAGCCATGATTCTGCATCAGCATCACCGATCGGGCACCGGCCAGATGTGCGCCCGTGGAGATACCGACCCCTTCCTCCTCCTTCGAGAGCCGCACCAGCGTCATTGCGGGATCGTCTTCGGCCATCCGGATGAGGTGGACCAGCCACGTTTCCGGCAGCGCTGAGACGATCGATACTCCGTTCGCCTTCAAGGCATCGTAGATGGTGCGGGAGGCACTGACCGAGACGGGCATGCGGACCAGGCGAATGACGGGAGGCAACGGTGCGGGACAAGACGAGTCTACCGCCCAGCGCGGACGCTGACCACTGTAGCCGGGCTCGCCCCACGATACATCTTGGTGACAGCCGCGCAGCCGCGCGAATCCACTCCGGCCACCGCTCCCGATGTTTGCTCCCCGCTACGACCTCCCTGCGCTGCGGGCGCAGATTCCGCTCCTCGCGCACACGATCCCGCTCAACAACTGCTCGCAGGCCCCGCTGACGACGGTCACCCGCGCGGCAGCGGACCGATTCCTCGACCAGTGGAACACACAGGGGATGGATTGGGAAACGTGGATCGCCGAGGTGGAGCTGTCGCGTCGCGCCTTCGCTGCGCTGATCAATGCAGACGCCGACGAAATTGCCGTCATGTCGTCCGTGTCGCACGCCACCAGCGCCGTCGCTACGTCGCTGCGCTTCGACGGCGAGCGGAACGTCGTGGTAGCCAGTGGCGCCGAGTTCCCGACGGTTGGGCACGTCTGGCTGGCGCAGCAGCAGCGCGGCGCGCAGGTACGCTGGGTGAGCGTGCGCGATGGAGCGGTACCGCTCGTGAGCTACGATGCCGCCATTGATGAACGCACGGCCATCGTGTCGTCCGCACATGCGTATTATCAGAACGGTACGCTGCAGGACATTGCGGCAATCGCCCAGCTGGCGCGAGAGCGAGGTGCGCTATCGTTCATCGATGCGTACCAGTCGCTCGGCGTCATCCCGATTGACGTGCGGGCCACACCGGTGGACTTCCTGGCCTCGGGAACGCTCAAGTACCTGATGGGAACACCAGGCATCGCATTTCTCTACGTGCGGCGCGAGATCATCGAACGATTCGAACCGCTGATCACCGGCTGGTTCGGGCGCGCCAATCCGTACGCGTTCGATGCCACTCATCTGGACTGGTCTGCACACGCATCGCGGTTCGATACCGGGACACCGCCGCTGCTGCCCGCGTACATCAGTCGCGCAGCGATGGAATGGCTTCATGGTATTGGGATGGATGCGATCCACGAATACACGCAAGCGCTCACGCGCCATCTGATCGAAGGCGCACTCGCGCGCGGGCTGACGATCCACGGTCCGGGCCTTGCCGCACCGAAGACTCCGAGCACCGCCATCCTCTGCGCCGACGCGCACGGCGTGGAAGCGGCGCTCCGAACACGAGGGATCATCGGGTCGGCGCGGGGGCCGGCGATCCGCCTCGCGCCGCATTGCTACAACACCGCGGCCGAGATCGACCATGCGCTTGACGTGCTGACAGAAGTCCTGCGCACATGACCGGTTCGCGCGCCACCTTTGCCTCACGGTTCGGCACGATCATCACGATGATCGGCGTCGCCGTGGGCCTTGGCAATGTCTGGCGATTCCCGTATCTGGTGGGCAAGTTCGGCGGCGCCGCGTTCGTGCTGTTCTACGTGCTGGTGGCCGTCGTCGTGGGCGTTCCGGCGCTGATCGCGGAATGGACGCTCGGCCGGCAGACGCAGCGCGGAACGCTCGGCGCGTTCGAGCGCGGTGGGCTGCCGGGCGGTCGATTGATGGGAGGGTTCCTGTTCTGCGTCGTCATTGCCGCAACGGCGTATTACACGAATGTCGTGGGCTGGGTGCTGTACTTCGCGATTGGATCGCTGATGTCTGCCGTCGGGATCGACATTCACGCCGGATCGATACTGCCGCCCGAGACGGGATTCAACCGTACGTCGCTCCTGTTGCAACTGGCGTGCACGGGCGCGGTGATCCTCAGCTGTGCAGCCGTGCTGGAGCGCGGTCTGCGTTCCGGGATCGAACGTGCGAGCAAGATCATCATGCCGTCGTTGTTCGTCATTCTGCTGGTACTGATCGTTCGCTCCGTCACGCTCCCTGGCGCGGGTGCCGGGTTGAGCTGGTACATCGGCAAGTTCGCCTGGCATGACCTGACGCCAACCGTGATGGTCGCCGCGATGGGTCAGGCGATTTTTTCGTTGTCGCTCGGCGGTACCTTCATGGTCACGTACGGATCGTACATGGAACACGACACGCCGCTGCTGAGCAGCGCCGTCTGGACGGTCTTTGGCGACACTGCGGCCGGCTTGATGGCGGGGCTCGTCATTTTTCCGGCCGTGTTCGCCTTCGGCCTGACACCGGGCAGTGGTCCCGGTTTGCTGTTCGACACCATCCCCCGAGTCTTCGCGCAGATGCCCGGCGGGTCCGTGTTCGGCGCCCTGTTTTTCATCGGACTCTTCGGCGCCGCGTATCTCTCCGACGTCGCGGCGTTCGAAGTGCTGGTGGCCGGGCTGGTGGACAATGCCGGCCTGACGCGGAAACGTGCGGTGCGACTGATGGCGGCGATTGTTGGGGTGGTGGCCTTGATCCCGATGCTCAACCTGAAGATCTTCGTGATCTGGGACTTGACGTTTGGTTCAGGGATGCAAGCCTTCGGCGCACTGCTGACCGTCCTGACCGCCGGCTGGTTCATCATGCGCGGCACACTGCTTCAGCAACTGGAGACCACCGGGCGCACACGTGGCGCATTGGTCCTCTGCATCCGGTATCTGATTCCGTTCGCGATGCTGGCCGTGGCACTCTGGTGGCTGCTGACGGACGTGCTGGGGCTCGTGGGCACCGTCTGACACTGACTGCGCGCGTTTCGTCCTTCACACTCCTTCGTGGGTTTTCCATGTCGATCGATCTCACGCAATTCGTCGAGCACCGTGATGGCATCTCCGTCATCCGGAGCGGCCAGACCGTACGCGCCTGGAACGGAATTCAGTATCAGGCCGGCTTGTCGGGGAAGAACACCAGTGCGAAGCAGTTGTCGATGAACATCGCGACCGTGCCACCGGGAGCCGTCGCCTTTTCGCACGTGCACGTGGATTTCGAGGTGATGCTCTACATCCTGCAGGGCCACGTCCGTCACGAGTACGGCCATCTGCTGAAGCAGTCGATCGAGAATGGCCCCGGAGACTTCATCTACATCGAGCCCGGGGTGCCGCACGAAGTCTTCAACCTGAGCGACACCGAACCAGTCGTCGCCGTCGTGTCACGATCCGACGCGACGGAGTGGGCGCACATCGTGAAGTATGATCGTGCAACCGGCGAGCTGGGCGAAGTGCTCAAGCCGGAATAGCGGCTGCACCACATGGGACTCTTTCCGCTGCGCTCGGACGGCTTCTGATGCCGGATTCGATCTCCCGAGGACTGCTGAGACATTTTCTGGCGAGCCTCGCCTATCGAACGCAGAAGGCGCTGCGAGACGCACCGGATGGCTTCAGTGATTTTCGCGCTGGGCTCAATGTACGAACGCCGCACGAACTGATCTGGCACATGACCGGCGTCATCGGCTACGCACGCACCTTTCTGCAGGGCGGCGAGTTTGCGCCGCCGCGACTCGAGAAATTCGCGGATGAAGTGACTCGCTTTCACGCCGCGCTCGAGATCCTGGCGGAGGACTTCTTCCGTACCGACCTCGTGGCCACTCTGACGGACGAACAGTTTCTTCAGGGGCCACTCTCTGATGCGATGACCCATGCGGGCCAGCTTGCCATGCTTCGCCGTCTGCACGGTGCTCCGGTACCATCCGAGAACTTCATCCACGCCACCCTCACCTGCGATAACCTGTCGGAGCGCCAGGCGCTGCCGGCGGCACCCGACCGGTGGTGGCGTCCTGACCAGCCGCCGCTTGCTCCCAAGCCAATGGGCGATGATCCGCCGTCCGTTGCGTGACATGATCCGTCGGACGTTCGGTGCCGGCGCGGCATCAGCGTCAGCACTCGGCGTCGCGCTGTGAGCAACGTGCCGTGAGTTCGTCGCGACCACCGCGCGCGCCACACTGCTTGATGACGTTCGCAGCGCTGCTGCTGTTCGCCTGTTCCTCGGCCACACCACAGCCCCCGAAGCGCGAGCCAGGCACCGCCGCCGCGCGGGTGCTGGTGGTGATCAACTCGCGCAGCTCGGCGAGTGACTCGGTCGGACGCTACTACGCCCGGCGGCGTGGCATCGACGTCAGGCACATCGTGCGCATTGATGTGCCAGCCGAGGACGAGATCGGCGACATCGCGTTCCAGACCGATATCGTAGCGCCGGTGAAGGCGGCGATCGAGGCACTCCCTGAGCGGATTGACTTCATTGTGCTCACAACCGGCGTCCCGATCCGGGTCGCGCGAAAGAACGGCTACAGTGTCGATGCGCTGCTGGCGGGCATGAACCTCGCCATCTCACCGATGGTCGGGCTGGACAGCGCTTGGCTGGCGGAGAATCACAACCCGTACTTCAACGCCACGGTGCCCTTCCGCAGCGACCGGTTCGGTATGTACCTCGTCACGCGCCTCGCGTGCGGGCGCACCGCAGACTGTCTGGCACTGGTAGATCGGTCGATTGCTGCACGCTTCGCTCCGGGGCCGTTCTTCTTCGACGCGACCAGCTACCGCGCGGGGGGCGACGGGTATGCATTCACCAATCGGCTGCTCTACGGCGCCGCCGCCCGGCTGAGCGAACAACGGTTCGTTGCGCAGCTCGATACCACTCCTGCGTTCGTCTCTCCACTCGAGCCCGTGATGGGATACGTCAGCTGGGCGAGCAATGACGCTCGGTTTGACAGTGTGGCGTATCACGCCGTGCGATTTCTTCCGGGTGCGTTGGCTGAAACGTTTGTGTCGACCAGTGCCCGGACCTTTGGAGCAACAATTGGTGGACAGAGCCGGATCGTGGACCTGATCGCGCAGGGCGTGACTGGCGTGAAGGGGTATGTCAGCGAGCCGTACACCGTGGCCCTCGCCAATCCGGTCATCCTCTTCGATCGATACGTGAACGGCGCCACGTTGGCCGAATCGTTCTACGCCGCGTCACGCATGATCCTGTGGAAGGACATCGTCGTTGGCGATCCGCTCTGCGCGCCGTACGCTCGTGTGCAGGCGCCGTCGTTCGAATGACGATCCTCGTCGCGCCCTGGCTTTCGACACCGTGATCGCACGTCGGGTTTCGACGACTCAGAACACCGCGTGCTGGCCACGATCGTCGCGGGCGTCACCGCGCAGCAATCTGGCCTGAAAGTCGGCCAGTGTTTCGCTGCCGGTGGATGGGGTGGCCGCGGCGTCGTAGCGCTGCGCAGTGGCGTCCCAGACCAGCATCGACTCCGTTGCGTAGTAGCGACCGATGCGCGCCAGTTGGGCCTTGTCGGCCAGCAGCGGCACGACGCGTCCAAGCACACTCAACACGCCAACGATCACGTCGAGCAACGCCACGGGTACCTGCTTGAAACGGGGCGGTTGGCCGAGCATGGCGAAGAGTTGTTCACCCTGTTGGCGCGGCGTGAGTGCCTCGCCCGGGCCCCCGATCGGCAGTATGCGATTCCGCCTGGTCGGGTCGTCGAGGCAGTCGGCGAGAAAGGCGGCCAGGTCGTCATCACTGATGGGCTTGCAGCTGGTGAGGGTGCCATCACCGAACACCAGAAACGGCTTGCCCTTTCTGACGCGGGCCACCTGTCCGGAGAGCGACTTGAAGAAGGCGGTGGGGCGCACGATGGACCAGGTGAGCCCTGACTCCATCAGGGTCTTCTCGAAGGCCAGCTTGGCGTGCTGAAAGGCGAGGAGTGGCTTCTGCACACAGATGGCGGAGAGCAACACCACCTGGGTGACGCCCGCCGCCTGCGCAGCCGCCAGCGCATGGACGTGGGCCTGATGGTCGATCGCCCAGGCGTCGCGTGGCGTGCCGGTGCGCGATGCCATGCACGACACGAGGGCGTCGAAGCGCTCGCCCTTGAATCCGTCGCGCTGCAGTGACGCCGGGTCGCCGACATTACCGGAGCGCATCGTCACTCCGGGCAGTTTGGCGAGCCCGGCAGTATCGAGGTTTACTCCGCCCCTCTCGGCGCCACTTCTGACGAAGCAGACTATTTCGTGTCCCAGTGCGACCAACGCACGGACGGTCGCGCGGCCGATCGTGCCGGTTGCTCCGAGCATGAAGATGCGACGCGGCATCGGTGACAATCGTGTGGTCGCGGAATTGGCAGGCCGAACAGCAGTCATGACTGCAAAGATGCGTCCGGCAGGATGCGCAGGGAATGAGGTGAGCGATCGCACCGTCTTTTGCAGAATAGACGCCGATTTGTATCGGACGACCGGTTGCGCCGCTGCGTTACGTTTCGTCGGGTACGTCGTCTCTTAATGGATTGTTCAGTGCGATCGGTGCGCCGGGGCCGCGAGTGGCATCTGGGTCCGGCGGTTTGCGCCAGCCGCCGCGCCGCAGTCAGCGCCGTGCCTAACGCTCTGAAACAGCAGCCAGCGCTCCGCTAGCAACGCTCCTGTCGGGTGCGGTATGTGCACCACGTAGGCTCCCCTCATGTCGACTCTCATGCCTGTCGCACCGATCCGCCGCCTGCTCACCAGTTGCTTGCCTGCACTGTTGGTCGCCTGCGGCGGCAGCGACAGCGGCGCGGGACCCGGCGAACCGCCGCCACTGCCGCTGCCGATCGACCCAGGCAACGGTGCCGTCCCGACGCTGTCGCGGACGACGCTGATGACCGGGGTCTCCGCACCGTGGGACATCGCCTTCACGTCCGATGGCTCGATGCTCTTCACCGAGAAGTGCCGGGGCCTGTCGGTGCGCTTCGCTGACGGGACGGTGACCCGCCTCTTCGCGAACTCCGGTTCGGCGCTCGCGGCCTCGGACCTTACCTGTGACGGTCAGAGTGGAGCGCTCGGCGTCGCCCTCGATCCCGCGTTCGCCACCAATCGTCGCGTCTACATGTTCCTGTCGTCGACGCTCACGACGCCGCGCGCCAACCGCGTCGTCCGACTGGTGCTCTCTGCCGATCTCCGGTCTGCCAGTCAGCGCACCGACATCATCACCAACATTCCGTTCAAGCAAGTCAACACCGCGAACGGCAGCGCTGGTGTCCACAATGGCGGGCGCATCAGGTTCGGTCCCGATGGATTCCTCTACGTCGCAACCGGCGATAATCACAACGGTGCCCTGCCCCAGAACCCGACCTTGCTCGGTGGCAAGGTGCTCCGTGTCACGACAGACGGTGCGGCGGCGCCGGGCAACAACGCTCCCGCGGGCTTCGATCGCCGGATCTTCACGTACGGGCACCGGAACGTGCAGGGCCTGAGCTTTCGCCCGGGAACCGGTGAGCCGTTTGTCGGCGAGCACGGCCCCAACCATACCGACGAAGTCACGTCGTTGCAGAACGGTGGCAATGCCGGTTGGGATCCGCAGAACCGCCCAGCGCTGAATTGCCCGGATTCTTACTGCGGCTACTCGGGATCACCAACGACGATGCCGATGACGGATCTGACGCGCTTCCCGCAGGCCATGCGGCCATCGTGGACCAACAACGGCGCATCACAGGGCATCGGCCCGGTCGAGTTTCTGCGCGGGGCGCAGTGGGGCGCGTGGAACGGCAGACTGGCGGTCGGCATGATGGGAGGCACTCGTCTCGACATTCTCGAACTCGACGCTGCCGGACTGACCGTCGGCACGACGCCATCCGGCTTGCCAAGCGTCCGATTCCGCGGCCTGACCCAGGGCCCCGATGGCAACCTCTACGTCGCGACGGACGCTGGCGAAATCTGGCGTGTGACACCCACCACGCGGTAAGCGCCATCGCGCAGTACAAGGCTAGAGCTGCCCGGTCGAACCCCAGTTCGCGAGCAGTTCACGGTACTCGGCTCGATCGTAGCGATCGAGCTTGAACGCCGGTGCATACGCCGGCAGCGCGCTCCCGGTGATGTGCGCTGCGATCAGTTCACCCGCCGCTGGCGCGGCCATCAGGCCGTAGCCTGACAAGGCCGCGTTCACGTACGCCCCCTCGACTTCCAGCGGCCCGATCAGCGGCCGATTCTCTTCCGTCTTGGTGTAGTACCCGCCATCGACATACACCGGCGGCAACCGGTCGAGATACTGCGCCAGCCCGGGCGCCAGGCGTTCCATGCCACGCAAGACAACTTCGGGATAGAACGGATCGTCGGGCAGCGGCAACTCCGGCAGATCGTAGCGATGCGAGCTGTGGTAATCCCAGAGCATCAGCACCGTCTGATTCTGACGATACCCTTCCGGACGCAGGTGAATTCCCGCCGGCATGGGTTCCGTCAGCCAGCGCGTCTCGTCGCTCGATGCCAGTTCGGCACGCTCCTCGTCAGACCAGGTCAGCGTTTGCGCATCATCGAGAATCACCAGGCCGGTGTTCCGGTCGATGACGCCGAGCGTGTCTTCGAATGCCACCTTGAGATGCATTTCCGAGAAGAGTGGCAATTCGACACCAATAAGCTGCGACAGCTGTTTTGCAAACGGACCGGCGCAATTGATCAGCACCGGCGTCGCGATCTGCGTGCGTGTCCCATCCGCGCTGTTCACCGTCAGCCCTGTGATGCGACCTCCCGCCGAATCAACCGCCGTCACACGCCCGGACAGCACCGTCACGCCCGCTGATCGCGCCTCGTCCAGCAGATACATGCCGAGTTGCTGTCCGCTCAACCATCCGCACCGTCGCGCATGGAGCACCGCGACTACATCGTGCGCAAGGAATGGGAAGCGCGCACGAATCGTCGCCTGATCGAGGAACAGGTCCGCCCCGATCGGGTGATCGCGATAGCCGGTATGCGCGCTTGGTTGATATTCCGCCGCGTCCGAGGCACTGCGATAGATGCGCAGGTCTCCCGCGCCCTGTCGTTCCGCGAGATGCGCGTCGGCAAGAAACTGCGCGGCCCTGGCGCTGCTGGCAGTGGCATAGACGTACCCGCGCCGATTCATCAGGAAGCGATTGTCGCTGGCGTCGGCCCACATTTCCAGCAGGTCGATGCTGCGATTCATGAATGTGACCATCGCATCGTCCGGACCTGGCCACCAGTTGCGATAGGCCTCCGATGACTTGTCACTAGTGAGCGTCAGCGGCGGCAGCTCGTCAACCAGCACGATGTTGCGAACCCCACGCATTGCGAGGGCGTGCGCGGTGGCGATCCCCGCGATTCCGGCGCCGCAGATGACGACATCACTGGTGCTGTGCATCTGCCAATCTTAGCGCGCCGCGCGCGAAGCGCGAACGCCGCAAGACACTCGCGGCAGTCTGGCTATCGCCGGAGGTACAGTATCGTCATCAGAATTGCGACCGCGGTCGCAACTCCTGCGATTGCCCATGGCAGCCAGAACGGTGCGCTGGCGAGCCGCTGCACCACTGGCCCGCCTCCGGAGTGATGCGTTGTAGTGGGCTCCGCCAGCCCCTTCACCACATCGTCACCCGTGCTCGGTCGATCAGCCGGCCGCTTCTCGAGCATCTTCATCACCGTCGCCTCGAGCCGCTTCGGCACATCGGGGCGTCGCGCCGCAATCGGCTCCGGCTTCTGATTGGCGTGGGCCGCCATCACCACCTGCGGCAACCGGTTCGAAAACGGTGGATGCCCGGTGATCATCTCATAGGCCACCACACCCAGCGCGTAGAGATCGGCGCGGTGGTCCAGTGCTGGGTCGCCAGCGGCCTGCTCCGGCGCAACATACGTGGGCGTTCCAAGGCTCATGCCCACCTGCGTGATCCGCAGCGTCTCCGTTTCGGAGGTGGTCGCCGTCAGCAGCGCCTTGCCAATACCGAAGTCCAGCACCACCGCCTGCCCGTGGAAGAACATCACGTTCTCAGGCTTGATGTCCCGGTGTACCACACCCTCTTCGTGTGCATACGCCAGCGCGCGTGCCACTTCCTGGAGGATACCGGTGATGTCCGTCATCGCCATCGGGCGTTCACGATTCATGCGCTGACGCAGCGATTCGCCGTCGACGAATGGCATCGTGTAATACAGATGCGGCCCGGCCTGTCCGGACGACAGCAATGGCACGATGTGCGGATGCTGGAGGCGCGCAGCCAGCCCGATCTCGCGCTTGAAGCGCTCGGCAGAGAGCGACGCGGCCAGCTCCGGCGCCAGCACCTTGATGACCACCCGGCGGCGAAGGGCCTTCTCGGTGGCCACGAATACCCGCGACATGCCGCCGCGCGGTAGCTCCTGCTCGATGGTGTACACGGCCGATAGCGCCGACTGAACCTCTGCCTGCAGCGTATCGTCCGGCATCGCTACTTCGTGCTGCGCTGTGCGGGACGACAGCTGGGCCACGGTCGCGACGCGCCGTTCCCGCCCGGAAGCGTGGCCTGTTCACGCGACGTCCGCTCCCGATCTTCTGACGCGGCATAAGCCAGCATCGCCGCCATCGTCGCGTTCTGCTTCAGGTCATCGAAGACGATCTTGTCGAACGTGTCACGATTGGTGTGCCAGGTGTACTGCCGGTACTCGGGATAACTCGACTGCAACCGGAATGCCGGTGCACCGCGACAGATGAACGAGGTGTGATCGCTCCCCGAGTTGGCCTGCGGACCGGGAAGCTGCAGCCGCACACTGTCGGTCATCTCCGACGGCAGCTGCGCCACCCATCGCGCCAGATTGCTGCTCGCCTTCAGGAACCCCTGCCCTTCCAGCACCTCGACACGCCAGGTCCCGTTATCCTGGTTGAACGCCACCTGCAACCCATCGATCACGTCCTTGTGATCTTCATTGAACGCCAGCGAGCCGATGGTGCCCTGCTCTTCCCCGCCCCAGTGACCGGCGATGATGGTGCGCCGCGGATTGGGATAGGTCTCCTTCAGGATGCGCATCGCCTCGAGCATCGTGAGTGTGCCGGTGGCATTGTCGGTGGCACCGGTGGCACCGTGCCAGCTGTCGAGATGCGCCGACAGCACGATGTATTCGTTCGGCAACTCCGTACCCTTGATCTCGGCCACCACATTGAACATCGGCACTTCGGCCGGTGTCGACTGGGCCTCGACCGTCAGGCGAACGCGCGGGCCCTGATTGTTCGTCGCCAGTCGGTGCACCAGACCATAGTCTTCGCACGACATATCGAGCGACGGCACTCGCTCGGAGACCGCACCAAAGATCTTGTTCACCCCCCAGCCATTGGACCAGAGCGTGGTGCCGATTCCGATCACGCCCGCTGATTCGAGCGCTTCGATCACCCCACGCTGACCTCTGGCCGGTGTCGTGCCGGCAGCTGCGAGAGCATTGAGGCGTTCTGCCGTGAGTCGTCGCGCCTCGGCCCGCTGCGCGGTGAGTTTCGCAATCGTCGCCGGGCGCGCGTAGCGCTCGAGTTCCTGCGTGGCGCGGCACATGACTTCAGGCGCCGAGATCAGGACGAACTTTCCCTTGACCGTCTGCAACCATCGTGTGGCAGCGGCGGCATCGGCCAGCGCCGGAACGATCACCACTTCGCCCTCCACCGCCTTCGCGCCCGGTGTGCCCGGGCTCCAGGCGAGCAACTCGACGTCGAGATTCTGCACCCGCGGCGATGTCAGTTGCATGTGTACCGTTCCCTGCTGCCATCCACGCCAGGTGCCGTAGCGTTCACGCCGGGCGCTGATGCCGAGGGTCTGGTACGTCTTCTCGAGCCAGGTGACGGCGGCGGCGTATCCCGGCGATCCAGACAACCGCGGTCCGATCGAGTCGATCAGGACCTGACCCAGCCGTTCGAGTTGCGACCGTTCCATGCCCGCCTGCCACATTCGCTTGATGACGGTGTCGGCGGAACGGAAGGATTGCGCAGTCGCGGCGCCGGGGAGCGTGAGCGCGGCGGCGAGGAGCAGGTTCGGTAGCAGACGCATGTATTTCAACGACTGGTTGCGGAGACGAGGAGAGGCATGGACCGCCTGTGCGACCTCCGAAAGGTTGGCGCTGACACACAGAACGTCCATACCCGCGAGAATTCGCGGTCGAGGGAGCGGTCGCCAGCGATCTCGATGCGCTATCTACGCAGGCCCTGGGGGAACGCACGACGGCACGGTGTGCCGCCGTCAGGCTCACCCCGGATTCGCCACCAATCCTGCCGCCTCGATGCCGGCGATGGCCGCGATTTCGTCGTTGTCGGATGTGTCACCGCTCACCCCGACCGCACCGATGGTGGCGCCGGCCGCGTCCATGATCAGCACCCCGCCCGGCACCGGGATCAGCGACCCACCGATCGCCGACGCAGCCGCCGCCACGAAGTACGCCTGGCTCTCAGCCCGCTTCATCAACGCCCGTGAGCCCATGCCGAGTGCGAGTGCGCCATTCGCTTTGCCGAACGCGATCTCGAAGCGCTTGTTGGATGAGCCGTCCTCACGCTCGAAGGCAGTCACGCAGGCGCCGCGATCGAGCACCACGATCGACAGCGGCTTCATGCCCTGCGCGGTACCCGCGGCGCGAGCAGCGGCAATGATGGTGCGAGCTAGATCGAGATTCATGTCCATGGGTCGGGGTGCCAGCAGGTGGGGGATTGTCTCGTGCCGCGCCGCGCGATCGGCGCCGCGGCATCAGCCAGCGAGCAGCGCCTTCTGTTGCGCGCGGCGAGCGTGAAGAATCGGTTCGGTATAGCCGGACGGTTGTGTACCACCGCTCACGATCAGATCGCGCGCTGCCAGAAAGGCCGCGCCATCGTACCTGCCGGCCATCGGCCGGTACAACGGATCACCGGCATTCTGACGGTCGACGACTGTCGCCATCCTGCGCAGCGTTTCGTCGACCTGAGCAGCCGTCACCACGCCGTGCCGCAGCCAGTTCGCAACGTGCTGTGACGAGATGCGGCAGGTCGCACGATCCTCCATCAGTGCAACATCGTCAATGTCAGGCACTTTCGAGCAGCCCACGCCCTGATCCACCCAGCGAACGACGTAGCCGAGGATACTCTGAATGTTGTTCTCGATCTCGCGCAGGCGCTGCGCCTCGGACCAGGCTGTCGGATCACCCAGCGGAATCGTGAGAATGTCGGCCAATGGAGCGCGCGTTCGCACTGCGAGTTCGCGCTGCCGGTCGTGTACACTCACGCGGTGATAGTGCGTGGCGTGCAACGTCGCGGCGGTGGGTGATGGCACCCAGGCGCAGGTGGCGCCCGACATCGGGTGGCCGATCTTCACCCGGAGCATGTCGCCCATCAGATCCGGCGCGGCCCACATGCCCTTCCCGATCTGTGCGCGACCCGGAAATCCACACGCCAGTCCGACATCGACGTTGCGGTTCTCGTACGCCAAAATCCACGGCTCGGCCTTCATCTGCGCCTTCGGAACCATCGGCCCCGCTTCCATCGAGGTGTGGATCTCATCACCCGTGCGGTCGAGAAAGCCGGTGTTGATGAACACCACCCGCGACGCCACCGTCCGAATGCATTCCAGCAGGTTCACCGTCGTGCGCCGCTCTTCGTCCATGATGCCAAGCTTCACCGTGTCGCGTGGCAGACCCAGGATGTCTTCCACCATCGAGAAGACCTCTCCCGCAAACGCCACCTCTTCCGGGCCGTGCATCTTCGGCTTGACGATGTAGATCGAACCCGTCGCGGAATTGCGGTCAGCGAGTTCGCGTTGCCGGTCGTGCGTGGCAATCAGGGTGGTAACGATCGCGTCGACCAGCCCTTCCGGAACGTCACTCCCTTCCGCGTCACGCACCGCGGACGTCGTCATGAGATGGCCGACGTTGCGCGCCAGCAGCACCGCCCTGCCGCGCAATACCATCGGCGCACCATCCGGTGCCAGATACACACGGTTCGGAGCGAGGCGTCGTACGAAGCGCGCGCCCCCCTTCTCCACCACTTCTTCCAGCAGGCCGTTCATCAGGCCCAGCCAGTTACGATACGCGAGCACCTTGTCATCTGCGTCGACTGCTGCAATCGAGTCTTCGAAATCGACGATCGTGCTGACCGCCGACTCAAGTACCACGTCCGCGACCCCTGCTCGATCGGCACCACCAATGGCGCTGCCACGATCAATGACGATCTCGACGTGCAAGCCGTTGTGCTTGAGGAGTACGGCGGATGGCGTCAGTGCCCCGCCGGCGTGACCCGCGAATTGCGTCCGGTCGCGCAACGCGAACACCGCGCCGGCCGACACCGCCACCAGTGTACCATCGCTGACGTGGTATCGATCGACGATTGTGTGCGACACACCATCCAGCGGCACCACGTCATCGAGAAAGGCGCGGGCCCATGCGACCACCCTCGCACCGCGCTCGCCGTCGTACGGCCCTGACAGTGGAGCATCGCCGAGGGCGTCGGTACCGTACAGCGCATCGTAGAGCGATCCCCAACGGGCGTTGGCGGCGTTCAGCGCATAGCGCGCATTCATCACCGGCACGACGAGCTGCGGGCCGGCAATGGTGGCAATCTCGGGGTCGACACCCGTCGTGGCGACCGCAAAGCCTTCGCCCTCGGGCAGGAGATAGCCGATCTCCTTCAGGAACGCCGTGTAGACATCGAGGTCGGCCGGCGCGCCATTGGCACGGTGCCACTCGTCGATCTTTTCCTGCAGCGCATCGCGCTTGGCCAAGAGCGCCCGGTTCTTCGGCGCCAGGTCATGCACGATGGCCGAAAAACCTTCCCAGAATTTTGCCTGGTCGACGCCGGGGCCCGGCAGCACCTCGCCATTCACAAAGTCATGCAGTTCGCGCGCGACGCTGAGGCCTGCGATGGGAAGTCTGTCACTCATCTCGTTTCCTCGCATTCGGCTGCGGAAGGCTTGGTCGTGCGACCATCACATAGTGACTTTCAACGCTGGATGGAACCGGAATGCCGCAGTCAACTGTTTCACATTTCAGCATGCCTCAGGCGGCGATGCGCGGGCGGCCGGAGGCGACGGCGACGATGCGCGCCTCGATGAACATGCGCTGGCCTTCGACCGTCGAGGTCCGAAACTCGCGCGACAGGTCGATCTCGGCCATGTCGGTTCCTGCCGCCTTGGCGCGCGCCAGCGCGATCTCGCGCACGTCGGTCTCGGCAACCGCGATCGCCTCTGCCTCTGAGCCAAAATCGCGCACCGTGCCGCCGGATGTCAGGCGGAACAGACCCTCCTTGGGCTGGCTGACGCCGGCCTCGACGGAGACGCGCACCTGCCCCACCACGGCGCCGAGCGCGTTGGCCACGTCGGTGTCTTCCGGCACGACGCAGTCGTTGCCGACGAGTGCGGCCAGCCCGGCATAATGCAGCGGCGCGGAAGCGCCGAGCCCGATCACCGGCCGGTCGAGCGCGACCGTCAGGCGCGCAATGCCGTCTCGGCCGTCTACCGCGCGCTGCACAAGGGCGTGTGCCACGGTCGCCGCGCCATCGAGCCCGTCCTCGGCGAAAGCCGTTTCAAGGATCACCTCAGCTGACAGTCGCGTCAGCGCCACCAGGACGCGTTCGGCGAGTGCCTCGGGGGTCGCCGCGATCGGCTGGCCGCGCCCGTCGCGCCGCCGCGAAAAGAGCTCGGCGCCCATGCGCGCTGCGACCGGATCCCAGTTCGCCTGCCTGCCCACGACATGGGCCGCGTCCGACGGCGTGAAGCCCACGATGTGGACCAGCCCGCGCGCGACGAGACGGTTCAACGTCGCGGTCTGCGCCGTCGAGGTCAAAAGCCGGTCGAGCGGCTGCGGCACGGCGGTGACAAGTTCGAAGAGTTTTGCCTCGGGCGGCGTCAGACCGGCCGCCAGCCTGTCCGGCACGCCGGTGCGCAGCGCGAAGCGGCCGTCCATGCGGCCCGGGTTCGGCGCGCGCAGCTGTCGCTCGAGTTCGCCATGCACTGCCGCGCCATGCGCCATGCCGGCCAGCGCCAGCGGCACGA
>JBBQRH010000074.1:0-21443 GCA_038215035.1 Gemmatimonadales bacterium
GGCGGAGAGCGGCGTGACGCAGGAGCGGGTGGCGACCCCGTCCACGTGCACGGTGCAGGCGCCGCAGAGTGCAGCACCGCAGCCGAACTTCGTTCCAGTCATCTGGAGATGGTCGCGCAGCACCCAGAGGAGCGGCGTGTCAGGCGCGGCATCAACCATGACGGCTTGCCATTGAGCGAAATCGAGGGCATCTGAACCTCGGGCGACGGTGGATCGTGCGCGGGCATGTCGGGCCAGTCCGGCCTTGAGCGAAGGTGCGCTGGGAACGCGGGAAGTCAATGAAAGACATCGCGCGCGTGTACCGGCGGCATGGCGATCAGCGGCGATACTGCCGCACTTTCGCGTCCGCTGACCTCCGTTTCGCTCGCCTATCGCCCGGCGCTGAGCTCGATCGTCGAAAGCAACGGCACGATCACGTCCCGAAGCGCAGCCGTCAGCCGCCCGGGCGGCACCTCCGCGTTCAGTTCGAACCACGCATCTCCCACACGTGTCACGAGCTGGGTGCGCTGCCGAGCATCACTGCCAGCTGCATCCGTCCAGGTGCGCCGCGTCCACTCGTACCGACCGATGGTCTCCGACCGACTGGACATTCGCGCGGCACTCGGCACCACGGCTGGGCTGCCGGAGAGCGCACCTCGCAGTCGAGTGGTTTCGTCGGAACCGCGCTGCGCCACGAACGAATCGCCACGAAATGTGGCCATCCAATCCCGCGGCAACTGAATACCAACGCGCCCGCCCGGCGATTTCAGCTCCTGCACCCGCGCCAGCTCGTCGCGGCCGCGCTTGCGGTAGGCGCCACCTGGAAGGCCACCTCCGAATCCGGTCACTACGCCGCCTGGGGTGATCGTGAAGGCGATCGGCGCCGATCCCGAAATGTTGCGGAGTACCGCGCTGGACGGACTCGCAAAATCGAGCTCCGAGCGATTGCGCGTTGCACCGGCATCCATGCTGAACCTCAGATGGCGACCATCGGGGGCCTTGCTGATGTTTGCGCGAAAGCCGTCACCGGACAGATAGCCGCCGACGTATCGATCGAGGTTGCCCGCCGCGAGTTCGAACGTGTTGCGCGTAGGATCGGTCTCGGTGGGGCGACCGAAGCTGCTCAGCGGCTCGCCATTGGCGATGTGGAGCAGGTTGTTCACCAACCAGATCTGGCTGGGATAGCGGTACGCATCGAGCGTCGGTCCACCGTAGAGCACACTGGCCGCGGTACCGGTCAGCGTGTCGATCATCGTCCACGAACTCATCACGATGGCGCTGCCGCCATGGTTGATCACCGTCCGGCCGTCCGCGTTCACGACGACCCATCCCATGGCATATCCCGACTTGCCGCCCTTCACACCCATCTCGGGGAGCGACACCGTGGTGATGCTCCCCGGTACGAAGAGTCGCGCGACCGACGCCTCGCTCAGGTACCGCGCGCGGCCCGCCATCCCTCGGCTGAGCAGCATCACCAGATACTTCCCCATATCGTCCGACGTCATGCGGAGCTCGCTACCAGCGGCGAGCGCCGTGGCCAGAAACCGCGGGCCAGCCGGCGTGACGCCGTTCGGTTCCGCAAAGTGCCCCCAGAGCGCGCCGATGTTCGCGAACCGATCACGGGCGGTACTCGAGTGGGTCATGCCAAGCGGTCGAAAGAACTCCTGCTCGAGAAACGCGCTGTAGCGCATTCCGGAAACGGCCTCGATGATTGCGCCTGCGATGCTCCAGTTCTCGTTGGCATACTCGAACGACTTGCCTGGCGCACGCGTGAGTGACACGGACGACAGTCCCCGTACCTCGCGCTCGGCGGCGCCTTCATCGCTGTCCTGGCTGTAGACCCACTTGTCCGCGCTCGGGATCCCGGAAGTATTGTGCAGGAGCATCCGGACGGTGATCTCACCGCCGCGATTGTCCGCGGTGCGGAACCATGGGAGGTAGCGTACCACAGGCGCGTCGAGATCAAGCCTGCCCGCCTCGACGAGCCGCATGATCGCAATGGCAGTGATCGATTTCGTTTGCGAGCCGATGGCAATTGGTGAGTGCGACGTCATCCGCCGTGTGGTGCCCGCGACTTCGACGCCGTACCCCTTGCTGAGAAGGACGGCACCGTTCTTGACCACGACCACCGAGAAGCCGGGTACCGGAATCTCGCTCAGGTGACGCACCAGAAAGTGGTCGAGCGAATCGCGTACGGCATTGCGCGTGGTGCGCTGTGCTTCCGCATGAGACGTGAGCGCAACCTGCAGCGCGAGTGCGACGAGAAGTCCGCGCTTCATTCGACGATCAGCGTGCGTGGGTTGATGGCGAGCACCTGCCGCGACGGCCACCAGGCGCTGGCGAGGCAGAACGCGACGATGAGGGGCACCATCACGGCCATGCCGATCGCCCAGTTCTCCAGCGGAAAAGAGACCAGCCCAACGGTACCGAAGAGACCGGACAGCACTGCTCGCGCGGTGAAAAACCACAGTGCAAGCGCCAGGAGCACACCGCCCACAGCCTGAAACCCGACGCCGGTCACGATCGAGGAACGCAGCTGTGCTGGTGTCATGCCGGTCGTCTTGAGGATGCCGAACACCTGACGGTTCTCGGCAATGGTGAGCAATGTCGTGTTCACGATGAATACGGCGGCCGCGATGAGAAACACGAACGCCAGAAACCCATTCGTCATGCGCAGCCCCAGCATGATCTGCGCGAGCTGATCGCGGATGAAGAAGTCGCCGGGCTTGGCGTCGACCGCTTCGCCATACTCGGCCTCGAGGTCGCTGATGAACCGCTCCACGTTCGTACCGGACGCCAGTGCCACCGAGTACTCGGTCGGTTCCCATAAGGGATTTGCCTGATGCGCCGACTCGAGCCGGAGGCGAAAGCCATGGCCGGTGTTGTTGATGGATTGATACACACCAACCACGGACAGTACCACTGGCGCGCCGAGCAGTTGTACCGTGACAGTGCTGCCCAGATCGAGCCCGAGCTCCTCGGCGGTGCGAATGCCAATCGACATCTCGCCAGGCCCCGTCGCGTTACGTCCGCGCAGATTACGAAAGCCGAGTGCCTCCATCTCGCCGTCGACGACCATGCCGTAGACCAGTCGGGTGGCCCCGCTCGTGTCGAGCGGGAACATGCCGTCCATGGTTCCCCATGTCGCTACGGCCTTCACCGCATCGCGAGTGCTGAGCACTTGCATCAGGTCGTCATGACGCATGCCAAAGCGGCGACCGGCTCGCGTCACTCGCACGTCGGCGGCGTCAAAGCCGAAATCGGCGAGATGTGTCGACATACGGCCAAAGGTGTAGTCGAGATTGACGGCCAGCGCAGCCGCCAGCGTCGCGAACACCACTGCCAGCGCCAGCACCGCAGCGCGTCGCTTCTGAAGTCCGAGGTTCCGGATCGCAACGATCACTGGAACCGACGCCCAGCGGAGGTTTTGCACGGGTATCCCCGACGACACCGCCGCCGTTCCGGCAGACGCACCGAATCGGATGGCGTCAGCCGGCCGCACCCGCGAAACGGTTCGTGTGACGCGCGCGGCGAAGAGATACACGAGGCCGACCAGTGCGACCGTCATTACCGCCGCCTGGGCCGCGAGCGGCGCGATGGGAACGGGTGTGGCAACACTCTTGGTGAGCTGTGCCACCGCCTGATATACGAGGAGCATGCCTGCGCCCACTCCGACTGGGATCGCCATGAGGGCGAGCAACAGGTACTGCAGCGTGTAGATGCGGGCAACGTCCGCGGGACGGAAGCCCTGTGCGCGCAGAATGCCGATGATCTTGTAGTCGGCCATCAGCGCGCTGGTGATCGTCCCCTGCATCGCGAGGAGCGCGACGATGAAGCCGAGTCCGGAGAAGGCCATGATCACGCCACCAAGCAGTGCGTACGGACCCGTGTACGCCGAGATCACATCGCGTTCCGACATCAGACCACCGCTATACGCACCGCCACGCGACCGGATGTACCGGTCCCAGAGCGCGTCGGCGTCGGTACCGCGCTCCAGTCGCACCGGAAGCATGACGCCGGTGAGCGCGGTGCTCGCGATTAGGGTGGGTAATTCTCCCGCGCCGACCCAGACCCGAACCGGGTTGGCGAACAAGCCGCTGGCCATTGGATCAACCACGACTGCGCTGACGACGAGCGGCACGAGTCCGTCGGCACCGGGAAATTGCAGGGTGTCGCCGGCGTGTATGCCCAGCTCGTCGGTGAGGCCGGTGGGCAACCAGACTTCACCAGGGCCAGGACTCGTCGCAGCGTGCCCATCGACGATACGGATGGAATCCTGATCGCTCGGCGTGACGGGCCGCTCGGTGGCCATCAGGAAGCGGCTGAGCTGCCGTCCCTTGAAGAACGCGCCTTCCCGCAGTTCGATCGTGGCCAGCGGCTCACTCACTGCCGCCACGCCAGGCTGGGCGAGCCACCAGGTGCGCAGCGAGTCTTGATCGTGAATACGCGGATCAAAGAACAGGGTGAGCTGTGATGCGCGCTGAGCCTCGCGCATCCGATGCACGGGGGCGTCGATCTCTCGAAAGATCCCGATGCCGGTGTAGAGCATCAGGGCGGACAGAGCTAGGATAGCGCCAACCAGTATGCTCTGTCCTTTGCGCCGGCGCAGATTTGCGAAGGCAATCAGCAAAATGCTTCGCATGCGGCTACCAGCCCTGCGCCGCGAGCCACGCGAGGACGGCTGCTTCGCGGTCTTCCACGGCCACGGTTGAGTCTTTCAGTCGATACTCACCGCGAATCTGTCCGTCACGCATGAACACGATGCGATCGCCGATGCAGGCCGATTTGACGTCATGCGTCGCCATCAGGATGGTCTGGCCGCGGGCGTTGATCTCCCGGAACCCTTCGAGCACGGCACTCCCCGAGGCGGAGTTCAGCGCGCCGGTTGGTTCGTCGGCGAGCAGGGCACGCGGCGCGTTGATCATTGCTCGCGCAATCGCGGCGCGCTGCTGCTCGCCGCCCGAGACCTGCGCCGGCAGTCGATCACGCAGCGCGCCGATCCCGAGCCTCCCCAGCAGTTCCGTGGCGCGGTGGTCGACTTCATCGCGATTGATGCTCACCAGGTATCCCGGCAGCACCACGTTCTCGAACAGTGTCAGATGCGGTATCAGGTTGATCGCCTGAAACACGAAGCCGATCCCCTGTCGCCTGAGCATCGACAACTCCGTCTCGTCCATCAGATCGATTCGCTGGCCATCGAAGTGGATTTCGCCGCCGCTGGCCTGTTCGAGCCCTGAAAGCACGTAGAGAAGGGTGGACTTGCCCGATCCGGAGCTCCCCATCAGCACCAGCAACTCGCCTTCCTCCACCTCGAGATTCACCTCGCGCAGCGCGTGCACGGGTGCGGCGCCGCTCTCGTAGACCTTTGAGAGCTGGCGCGTGTGGACGAGGTGTACCGACCTGGGCTGAATGTCGGCACGGGCAGTGTAACCGCTCGATGCGATGGGCATTCAGGCAGCGTATGGCGGAGCGCCGCGAACGGCAACGGGACTGGGACACGCTGTGGACTGAGGCACGTGAACGGAGGTTGGCGCGCCGCAACGTGCGTCGAGGTGTAACTGAGCTGACGGAAACTCGGACCGATTTCTGTCAGCGGAATGATGCATGCCTGACCGTGTCTCCGCGTGCGTGAAAACATCATCTTGACAGCCTGACGCAAAATCACGACTGTGAGTGTGATCACAGACGACGTGTCCACGGTGACACTTTGTGCAGCAAAATGATGATATGACGACGGAGGATAAGATGAATCAGTCGGCGCACCAGATGACAGCGATGGAACTTCTCGAGCAACAGCCACTGCACGTGCGATCTGAGCTGGTACGCGGTCAGCTGCGAGTACGTGAGCCGGCCGCCTATCTGCATGGCAAGATCGCGATCAGAATCGGTGCAGCA
Organism: Gemmatimonadales bacterium; assembly: GCA_038215035.1. GTDB lineage: Bacteria > Gemmatimonadota > Gemmatimonadetes > Gemmatimonadales > Gemmatimonadaceae > JACMLX01. Next base: position 5,875 of record JBBQRH010000074.1, read on the forward strand.
CTGCACGCTTGGGTGGCGGCTCGACGCCTTGGTGATGTGGTTGGTGCCGAGACGGGATTTACGCTGAGTCGGAACCCCGACACTGTGCGCGCAGCCGATGCCGCATTCGTCAGCGCTGGACGCGTTCCGTCGGCAGAATTCTCAGGTTTCGCGGAACTGGCGCCGGACCTTGTCGTCGAAGTGTTGTCACCATCGGACCGGCCCTCGGATGTGCGTGACAAAGTGTCCGATTGGATCGGCGCCGGTGTGCGGTTGGTGTGGCTGATTGACGCGCGTCGCCGCAGTGCCATCGTGCAACGATCCGACGGCACGTTCGACGCGAAAGCAGCGAACGACGTTCTCGATGGTGAAGCCGTCCTCCCCGGATTCACCCTGTCGCTCTCTGCGCTCTTCGAACACTGACTGCGGTTTGCCGATGCCGCGGTCACAGCTGGTTGGTGACGAGGAGGGATTGGGACGCTGCCGGCGACGGCAGAAAACGCCGACGGCGTGGCATCGCGCGTGCGCCTGGTACATACTCCAGCTGACGCCGCTCCCGCCCCTCGACTCGCGCCACCATGCCATTCCTGACCCCCCATCGTTTCGCCGGTTCGCCGCTCGCGATCGGTCTGCTGCTCGCCTCGCTGGCTCCGTCCAACGCCTCTGCCCAGCGTACCGAGCGCCCGCCGCTCCATGGCAGTCACTGGGTGGCCGTCACCGGCAAACCTCTGGGTGCTACCGCCGGCGCAATGATCTTCCAGCAGGGCGGCAACGCGGTTGATGCCTCTGCGGCGATGCTGGCGGCCGTTTGCACCATGTGGGACACCCTCGGGTGCGGCGGCGAAACGCAGGCGCTGATCTACAACCCCAAGCTGAAGAAAGTCATCGGTATCAACGCGCTCGGCGTTGCGCCAACAGGCGCCACACCGGCGTTCTATCGATCCAAGGGAATGTCGTTTCCGCCGGAGTTTGGACCGCTCGCGGCCGTCACGCCAGGCACACCGGGCGGACTGATGGTGATGCTGGCGGAGTACGGCACGATGTCGCTGGCGCAGGTGCTGGCGCCAGCCATTCAGATGGCGGAGCAGGGTTACGCCATCGAAGCGCAGGCGGCCAACGCCATGCAGGCGAATGCCGCGCGTTTCAAGCAATGGAAGTACTCGCCGGCCATTTTTCTGCCGCACACTGGCGCCGCACGCGAAGCGCCGGCCGCTGGCGAGATTTTCCGGCAGGCAGACCTCGCGGCCACCTTCCGCAAGCTGGTGGAGGCGGAGCGTACTGCGCTGCGCGCCGGCAAGACGCGAAAGCAGGCGATCATGGCGGCTTACGATCGCTTCTACAAAGGTGACATCGCCGTCGAACTAGTGCGCGGTGTACAGGAGGATGGCGGCCTGTTCACCATGGACGATCTCGCCAAGTGGAACGTCCGCATCGAAGAGCCGTACACCACCAACTATCGCGGCTACGACGTCTACAAGTTGCCCATCTGGCAGCAGGGGCCAGTGTTGCTTCAGGCGCTCAACATCCTCGAGAACACCGATGTCAAGGCACTGGGCTACAACAGCGCGCAGTACATCCACACGGTGTATCAGGCGATGAACCTGGCCTACGCCGATCGCGATTTCTATTACGGCGATCCGTCCGTCGGCCCGGAAGAGCCGGTGGCCGGACTGATGAGCAAGGACTACGCCAAGGCGCGCTTTGCACTCATGAGCCCCACGCTCAACGATGCCGCCGTCAAGCCGGGCGATCCGTACCCCTTCCAGAAGGGCATCAATCCGTTTGCTGAGTATCTGGCAAAGTGGTCCACCACCGGGCCGCGTTCGTCCGCCGCGCGCCGCACGGCGGAGCAGTCGGGCAGCAACTTCGCCTCGCGCGACAGCCTCTTCGACGAAGCGTTCACCCGCGGCACCACCAGCATTCAGGCGGCCGATTCCGCAGGCTGGATGGTGTCGATCACACCGAGTGGCGGATGGATTCCCGCCGTCATCGCGGGACGCACCGGCATCGGGTTGTCGCAGCGTATGCAGTCGTTCGTGCTCGACGCCGAAGACGGCCCGTTCAACGTACTCGAGCCGGGCAAGCGGCCGCGTGTGACGCTGACGCCAACGATCGCGCTCAAGGACGGCGAACCCTGGATGGCCTTCTCGGTGCAGGGCGGGGATACGCAAGATCAGGATCTGCTGCAGTTCTTCCTCGCGATGGTGGAGTTCGGCCAGACCGTGCAGCAGGCCGCCGAACATCCGGGCTTTCATTCTTATCAGATGCGCTCGAGCTTTGGCGATCACGAAGCCAAGCCAGGCCGCATGCAGCTGAACGAACAGATTCCGCAGTGGGTGCGCGATGATCTGCGACGGCGCGGCTATGCCCTCGAGTACGCGAAGTACACATCAGGGCCGATCACGGCAATCTGGCGCGACCGGAAGCATGGTTCGCTTTGGGGAGCGGCGAGCAACTTCGGAGAGGACTACGGGATCGCGTGGTGAGTTGTCCGCGCGTCAGTCGTGGGCTGCGATGGGGTGTCACCGCCGCGGCGCTCCTGTCGCCCATCGTCGCCCGATCGCTGATGGCCCAGCAACCTGACTCGCTCCCACCGCGCGACACCACCGGCCGCTGTCGCGTGCAGCCGCTGCCGTCGATCGGCTCGGCACCGGAGACCGGATTGCAGTACGGGGCGTCGGTGCTGACGGTCTGTGACCCACCGGCCTCGCGTGCGGCGCGCCCATCTACGCTGGTCTTTTATGCGTTGCGCTCGGCCAAGAGTCAGACGCGCGTCGGGGTCGAGGCTGAACGGTGGACGACCGGGAACGCACGCAGAATCGCCGGCTCGTTCGTGTGGAAGGAGTTTCCGCTTCCGTACTTCGGTATCGGCGATCGTGCCCCAGAGAGCGCGCGTGAGCTGTTCACGCCGCGCGGGATCGAGGTATCGGTGCAACTGCAGCAACGTATCGCGCGCGCCACGTACGTCACGGGCGTCGTTCGGCATGTTCGTCGCACGATTACAACCGACACGGGCGGCGCCCTGCGACGGGGCGTGGTAACTGGCACACAAAAGGCACCGATCACCGAGCTGTCGCTGGCCGTAGAGCACGACACGCGGGAGAATCTCTTCGCGCCGCGCGGCGGGCATTGGTTGCAGCTGAGTTATGCACGGAGTGTTGATGGCCTTGCGTCGGCGTACGACTATGGTCGTCTGCGCGCCGATGCCCGCGTATACCGCACCGTGCGTGGGGAACATGTGCTCGCGGCACACGCGCAGGTGATTGGATTCGATGGTGATGTGCCCTTCGATCAGCGCGCGCTGGTGGGTGGAAGCGACATTCTCCGCGGCTATGAGCGCGGACGCTATCGCGACCAGTGGCTGGCCGCAGCGCAAGGTGAGTACCGAACGCCGATTATCCGCCGATTGGGTGGCGTGGCGTTTGCTGGTGGCGGCATCGTCGCCCCGTCGGCCAGTGCCACCAGCGGACGGGTGTTCCTACCGACGTACGGCATAGGCCTCAGGGCGCAGCTGGACGCGCGGCAGCGCACCGGCGTCCGCGCTGACTACGGTCGCGGCAGGGATGGGGCATCGGGGATCTATCTCGGCTTCAATCAAGCGTTCTGAAGACGAGCGAGAGAGAATCGGTCGCGGCGGCACGTTCTCATCGCTCGTCTGCGATGTACGTACGTTTCAGGATGCGCCGTCGACGCGCCGTCGACGCGCTTTTCGCGCCTGATTCGCGCGCAGCGCCGCGGCGCGGTACCTCACGGTACCACGCCACGGCGCTGCGCGTGCATGTCACCTGCGAAAGCGCTACATCTTCCGCGTGGCTTCGATGATCAGTGAGCGCACCGAATCCGCCGTCTTCACGCTGTAGTGTGCCTTGGATGTGCCGACCATCTTCCCGCCGCTCATCCGGACGACACCTTCCGTGGTCACCTTCACGCCTTTCCGCAGCACACTCTCATACGGTCCGGCTGACGTCATCGCGCTGTCGCCGCTCACCATCACGGTCATCGGTAGTGGCTTGCGCCCGGGAAACGTGATCGTCCATCCGGTGGCGTCGGCGGTCGCATTCAACTCCGCTGTCACCAGTACGGTGTCCCCCATCGCCGACTTGGCAACGTAGGTCCACTTTCCGGCGGCGTCCGCCAGAGAGAACGCCGCTGGTGCCGCGGCAACGGGAGCCATTGCTGGTTCGGCCGCGGGCATCGCCTCGGGCGCCTTCTCCTTCGGGCTGCAGCCTACAAGTACCACGAGCACGGCAAATCGTGACACACGCATCGAACGGCCTCCTTCAGGAAGGGACTGTCATCGCATCGGAGCGCCCGCTGGAGTCGCCGCGTCGTCGCGTCGGCCAGGCGGCAAGACTGACAAGGTGCAATCGTGACTCAGCTCCGCAGCCGCTGGTCGTGCGGCCGACAGAGTTTCCGAAATCGCGCCTCGACGATGCTTGGGCGTATCGGCAAACGCAATAGGGTTTCGCCTTACGCGTACAGCGCGTCGATGGTGTGACGGCCATCGAAGAAGCGTTCGGACGAGTTCGCTCTTCGCATCGCAGGCGCGACGTCGCTGACGTGTAACGGGCTCGACGGATTCGTGATGATCCCGAGCGCGTCGCCGACTACGGCTGCTGCTTCCGAACAAAGGTCCGCGCGAGTGCGATGGCCACGTCAACCATCGCCGCGTCGCCACCGGTATTTGCGTTGCCGGTGATTGCGACCGCCACACCGGCCGTTGGGATCAATACCAGTGCCGACTCGGCGCCAATGCCGCTGCCACCGTGGTACACGACCGAGAGCTGTCGCGCCGAATCGGTGGGGTCAGCAACGGACGCCGCGCGCCAGCCGAGTCCGTAGCGCATCGGGTTCGGAGAGCCATCGCGAAGTAAACGGGGCGTGAACATTTCGGTGCGCACATCGGCGGAAACGATTTCGTCGCCGAGCATCCCCGCTCCGAACCGAACCAGGTCGGTCGCGGTGGAAACCAGCCCGCCGCCGGACCATTTGTAGCTGCTGTTCGTTGGTGGGGCCGCGCGCACACGGCCAGTTTCCTCCTCCGCCTCGTAGTCGCTGGTGCGGCCGGTGCCCTGAGAACTGCTGTCTGGACCCGTCGATGACATGTGGTTCGGGGCGAGCAGCTCATCACGCAGCACATCGATGTAGCGTCTGCCGGTCGCCCCCTCCACGACTGCGCCAAGCAGCGTGTAGCCGAAGGTGCTGTACAGAAACCCGGCGTCAGGCTCGAACGCGAGTCTGTCGTTGGCAAACAACGTGAGCGCCGAGGTCAGGTCGGGAAAGTCGCGGTTCAGGTAGATTTCCGAGAGCCACGGCCGCGTGCGTATGCGTCGATACTGCCGTATGCCAGCCTGATGCGAGAGCAGCTGTCGGCTGGTGATCGGAAACGCCTTTTTCGGGAAGTCCGGCACGTACTCCCGGACATCGTGGTCCAGATCCAGCAGACCACGTTCTGCCAGTCGCATGACAACGGCCGCGGCCATCGGCTTGGAGACACTGGCGATGGGAAATCGCGACGCAGTCGTCGCCACTGTCTTGTGCTCGATGCTCGCCCAACCCCACGCTTCAGCCCAGATCGTTTCGCGACCTACGGCGACGGCAACTGACAGCGCTGGGTAGTGACGGCTCGCTCGCAGTGTCTGAAGGCGTGCACGGCCAGCGTCAATCGGCACGGCGTACGCTGCGTTCGTGATGCGCCCGCGATCGGGCAGCGCCGGCACATCAGGCGGGATCGTCAGCGTCTCGCCGCCCTGGCACCCGGTTATCAGGCACACGAATGCCAGTCGGCGCACACACAGCCTTGCGCGATAGGGCGATCTCATGATCGGCTGTTCCATTCGACGACCGTAGCGTGTCGGTTGGGGGAAGGTCCACTATGAATTCGTCTGCTGCCGCGATGCCCGTTCCCTAGTGAGCGTCCCCGTCACGCGCACAATTTGAAAAACGACTGGGGTGGACGTCAGACCACCCGGAAGTCTACCCTTCAACGGTGTCGCGCGAGGGGACGCTTGCGATGTCTACGGAACTGGGGACAGCTCACTTGGCGATGTATCCCGGCGCGACCGATGGATACGTAGATGAAGCCCTTACCCGTACCTATTCGCCACGAGGCTGCGCAAACAACACCGATGCAAAAAACAACATGAAGATGAAATCATTGGCGCCGTAAATACTAAAGAACGCACCAGCAAAGAAGTCTTCTGCATATAGCTGTACAAGGCTATGCTCAGACAGCCATCTGACCCACACGACCACGTAGACGAGCTTTTCCAGCGCAAAGGCTCCAGCGAGCCATCGAATGTTGGAAGTGATCGCACCTGCGCCGAGGTATGCCAAGCCCCAGACGACTATCATCAGAAGCCCGAAGGTCGACATCACCACTGGATCAGCTCTGTTGATCGCAATGTTCGTGAACGCACGCGAGAATAGTAGAACGCCTCCGATGTTCATGAGGCCCGCCGCGATGAATCCGTTCCGTATTAGCGATCTGTTCACGCGTATACCCCGAATGTTTGACTGAATTGGCTTTGACGGCGACCTCCCCCCGTCTCAGGTCCAATCATAATGTGAGATTGGGTAGCGGGGTGTCCTGCCAATGCTCGCGGAACGTAGCCGCAAACTCGATGGGCGTCAGCGTGCCGTGCGCCCCATGACGACGGCCAGCGTTGCACAGCAGATGACAGGCCACGAGCGTGCGACGTGATCCGCGAGTGAGAACAAATGTTGGTTGAGGCATTCGTCGCGAGCTGACCACTGACGCGTTCGATAGAGACGTTTTGGTTTGCCTTGCCCGATTGAATATGGTGGAGTCTGATCCCGTGCGCGTCCGCCCAGCCAGCGAGGTCGCGGCCGATGAACTGCGGTCCGTCGTCGCGCAAGAATGCTTGCGGAGAGCCGCGCACCGCCGGAACGCGGTCGACGGACTGCGCTACGCGTGCGCCTCGGAGATGGAGGCGCGGGGTCCCCGGTGTACCGCCTCGGCGGCTGTGGACGGTCTCGCGTCGCTCGGTCACGCAAAGGCCAGCGCTGTCTTGATGAAATCGCGACGTGGTGCGAACGTGCGCCTCGGAGCCAGCGCCGTGGTTCGGTCACACCCGTGATCGCGACGCGCTCGTCATCGAACGCCGCAGCGCGTCGCCCAGCGCATTGACGGCAAGCACTGTCACGAGGATCAGCACGCCTGGGTAGACGGCCAGCAACGGCGACGATGTGAGGTACGTCTGCGCACCGCTGAGCATGTTGCCCCATGACGCCGCCGGCGGCTGCACGCCAAGCCCGAGAAACGAGAGCGCCGATTCCGTCAGGATCGCCGACGGCACACCGACGGTCGCCGCGACGAGTACGGTCGGCGCGAGGTGCGGAATCAGGTGACGCACGATGATCGTGGCCTGTGTGGCGCCGAGCGCGCGTGCTGCCTCGACATACAACTGCTCGCGCAACACGAAGACCTCACCGCGAATCATCCGTGCAGAACTCATCCACGAGGTGGCGGCGATGGCACAGAGCAAGGTGAACACGGACGTTCCCAGAAACGAGAGCACGAGAATGACGACGAACAGCGCAGGGACGGAAAGGGCCGAGTCGGTCAGCCGCATCAGCACCGAGTCCACCCAGCCGCCAGCCAGTCCGGCCACCGTCCCGATCAGCGTTCCCAGTGCAACCGCGAGCAGCACCGCAGACAGGCCGACCGTCAGTGACACACGCGCTCCGGCCAGCAGCCGCGCCAACACATCACGCCCGCTTTCATCAGTGCCCAGCAGATGCGCGGCCGTCGGCCCGCTGCCGGCGACCGCAAGGTCCATCGTCACCGGGCTGGCGTGATAGAGCACCGGGCCAACAACTGCCATCGCCACCACAGTCCCCAGCGTTACGGCGGCGATCCTCAGGCCGATGTGCTGCCTGTTCACGTGGCGCGCACCCGCGGATCGATCACCATCTGGACCACATCCGCTGCGATTCCCGCGATCACAACACCCGCGGCAACGACTAGTGTCACCGCCATGACGAGAGGATAGTCCCGGCCGAGCGCCGCTTCGACGCCAAGTCGCCCCATGCCCGGCCACGAGAACACCATCTCGGTGATCGCTGCGCCACCGACGAGTCGTGGTAGCTGAAGTCCAATCACACTCACGACCGTCGCCGACGCATACCGAAGTGCGTGACGCCACAGAAGGCGTCGTGGCGACAGTCCGCGCGCACGTGCCGTCTGCACGAAGGGCAGCGCCAATGTCGTCAGCGCCGCCGATCGCGTATATCGTACCAGCTCCGCGCAGCCACCGGCTGCCAGCACGATCGCCGGCAAGAGCAGATGACGCGCGCGATCGGCGAGGCCCACGTCACCGCCTTCCGTGACGGCACCACCGGCCGGAAGCAGATGTGCCCACACCGCGAACACCAGCAGCAGCATCAGTCCCGACCAGAAGACCGGAACAGCCAGCGCGATCCCGCAGATGATGGTCACGATACGGTCGAGCACACCGCCCGCACGAGCGGCAGTCAGCATGCCCAGCGGAATGCCGACCAGGATGCTGATCACCAGCGCCGCGCCGGCGAGGAGTAGCGTCTGCGGAAGGCGAGAGCCGATCGTGGTGATCGACGACGTCTGATACAGGAAGGATGATCCCAAATCGCCACGCACGGCTCGGCCAAGCCAGCGCGCATATTGTACCACCGGCGGCTGGTCGAGCCCCAGTCGTTGTTCGACTTCAGCGCGTTCCGCCACGCTCAGCTTTGGGTCAGCGAGCAGTGACGGACCACCCGGCGCCGCCATCATGATGGAGAACGTGACGACGCTCACCAGCAGCAGGACAATGATGCCTTGGCCGAGACGCCTGGCGAGAAACGGGATCACCTGCTGCGCACGTCAGTGAGCAATGCGGAACCGCTCGCTGTGCCGAAGCGCATCACGAATGCCGAGTCTGGGGAGATCCGTGACGCGAGCACTGACGGCCTGAATCTCTCGTGGATAGAAGAGTACGAGTACCGGCGGATCCTCACGCTCGAGTCGCTGAAATGCGTGATAGATCAGACGTCGCGCTGCGGTGTCGGCAGTGGCGCGGCCGAGTGCCAGCAACGAGTCGACTGCACCGTTGCTGTATCGTACATGGTTGTTGTCCTCACCGGTGTGGTAGAACGAGTACTGGTCGGGATCAGGTGGCGTCGTCCACCAGATCAGCATCGCATCGTAGTTGCCCGGCAGCACGCGATCGCGCACGAGGGCGGCGAATTCCATGGTCTGGATACTGGCCTTCACGCCGATATGCGAGAGATCCTGTTGCACGGCCAGCGCCGACTGCTCTCGCGTTGGGTTGCCCTTGTCCACCAGCAGTTCGAATGCAAACGGTTCGCCCTTCGCGTTCCGCAACATGCCATCGGGGCCCCGCGTCCAGCCGACGGTCGCGAGCAACAGAAGGGCGGAGTCGGGCGCATAAGGCACCGGAGCCGCGACGGAGTCGTAGTAATCGCGCAGCGCCACCGGAATCGTGCCGCCCGGAAGATCGCCGTATCCCTTGAGCACTCCCTTCACGATCGCTGACCGGTTGACGGCGAGGCCGAGCGCGCGTCGCACCACCGGGCTCCTGAACATTGCGCGCGACGCATTGAACCCAACGTACCAGTGCTGCACCACCGGCACTTGTAGCACGCGCACACCGTCAGCGCCCTCAACGCTGCCAAGGTTTGCCGGCTCGATCGTGATCAGGTCCAGTTCACCAGCGCGCAGCTGCGTGACCTGGGCGTTGATGTCAGGCACGATCTTGAACACAATACGCTCGACGGTCGGCCTTGCACCGTAGAAACTGGCGTTGCGCACGAGTGAGACGCTCGATCCCGGTGTCACCCGTTCGATGCGGAACGGCCCGGTGCCCACCGGTGTGCTGCGGTTGAACGCGACGGCATCGGTGAGCCGCACGCCCTTCAGCACATGCTCCGGCAGGATGCCGGCGTTGTAACCCAGCAGTGTGAGGAGCGGTGCGAACGGGGCCTTGAGGCGAATGCGAACGGCGAGCGAGTCGATGATGTCGACACCCGCCACTGCGGCAAAGTCGGAGCGCAGCCGCGAGCCTGAGGCCGGATCGATGGCCCGATCGAAGGTGAATTTCACGTCGCGCGCGGTGAAGGGGACACCGTCGTGCCAGAGCACCCCGGGCCGGAGTGCGAACGTGTACGATAGTCCGTCCGGCGCCGCCTCCCACGACAGGGCGAGATCGGGCGTCGGGCGCAACGCTTCATCCGGTCGCACCAGGCCCGGAAACAGCACCTTGTTCACCATCACGGACCCGAGATCCGGGGCCAGCAACGGATTGAAGATCGGATCGTTGATGAGCGGCAGGCGCAGCGTATCGTCGCGGCGAGGGGGACCGTCGCTACACGCCGCCAGCATGGACAACGCCAGCCAGACGCAGCAGGCCGACCGCGTCACCGACCAGGCTCCATCGCCTGCTCGAGTGTGAGTCGGCCGTCACGAAGTGCGGCGACGAGCCGATTCTGGCCGCGCACCAGATGTGTGGCGAGGAACCCGCGATCCCACACCGACATCTCCGCCGCCTGCAGTGCCGGTGACAGATCCGGAAGCGCCGGTGTGGTCTCTGCCGGATCGTGGAAGAATTCGGGGCCGCGAGTGTAATTCACAGGTACCAGCAGGCGGGCGAGGCGCCGAATTGCCCGATTCGCGCGTCGCGTGACCGGGTCGTCGACCGGGTGCGTCTCGAGACTGCGCGTATGCACGGCGAAACGCTCGAGCGCCGCATCGAGTTCATCGAGGGCGGTGCGCGCTGGCGTGAAGTCGACCAGTGCCTGCACGGGTGTTGCATACGTTTCGAGTGTCGCGCGCAGCGTCGCGACCGTCTTTCGGAAGTCGAATGGCGCCACGGTGGCGTTGGCCACGCCCATCACCGACGCGAGATAGATCCGGATATCGGTGAGCAGGATATCACGATCCGCGATGTGAATCAGGTCATCCTCCGTGTGCCACGCGATATTGGCACCACAGCCGCCTACAGCATAATAGCCGAGGCGCTCGCGATGCTCGTGCGCCATCGTGGAGAGGAGCATGAAGAAGGATGAGATGCCGATGTTGTTGAACGAGTAGTCACCCGCCTGATGCGGCCGCTCACCCTTCAGTTCCTTGCCGGCGATGTCGCGGATGATTTCGGCACAGTAGGCCTCGGTCTCGTCCATGAGTGACACATCGATGTACTCGGTGGCCCAGCGGCAGCCCGGTGAGTCACAGTTCACCTGCGCGATGCAGTTCTCATACAGGTCAATGGCGAAGTGGTCGGCGAACCATGTGCTGCCAGCGTACCGTCCGGTGGAGTGCCCGGGCCACCACGCGATGCGGACCGAGCGTTTCAGCCGATCGCGGTGTTTCCAGAGAACGCGCGCCACCTCCAACATACAGGCGTCGCCAACCGCATTGTCGCCAATGCCAAAGTCCCACGAGTCGTAGTGACCGTGTAACAGGACGAATGACTCGGCGTCGTCGGTGCCTGGAATCGTGACCACGGGAATCGGTGATTCGAACCACCCGTCGGTGACCTCGGAGTGCAGTGTCACCTCGCCGCCCGCGATCGCGTGCGCGATGAGTACCTGGCCGTCGGGGTTGTTGACGGCCACGACTGCGATCTTCGGCTTGCGCGGCAGATCGCGAAGATCGGGTGTCCCCCACACGGTGGTGCAGATGCCCCAGTGCGGATTGGCGCCAGGATTCACGGCGATCATGCCAAGCGCACCACGCTGTTCGAAATACGACACCTTGCCCGGCATCCCGAAGCCTTCGCTGACCACCAGCTTGCCGGCCACGTCGATCTCGGCATCACTCACGAATCCCTTGGTGAACATTTCATCGGCGTTCTGCGCGTAGCGCGCCGGCACATACACCAGCGGCGCCGTCAGGCCGTCCGGGTACGGTACGCTCATGGCCATTGGCTTGGCGCGTAACACGCGGTTGTCGACGGTGATCGACGCCGTTCCTGGTAGGCTCAGGAAGATCGTTGGTCGGTGCACATCGACGGGCACGCCGTGTGCGCGCAGCCGCGCGACGATCTCGTCGGCGGCGGTCGCTACGTCGACCGGATGCTCCCTGCGCAGTGTGGTGAATCGCTCGATGAGCGGCCACGGCGCGTCGAGTGAGACGTCCGAAAGGGCCGCAGACACGTCTGGGGAGAGAGGCACAGGAATCCGGGGCGCGAAGGGAACGTCAGTCGGGAACTGGAAAGTATGGCACGCGCGTGAGGGTGTGGTGAGGGCGTCTGACGTCGACGACGGCGTGATCCCTGCGCGCCGGGGGCGGTCGCGACCCGGGGAGCACCCGCTTCGGAGTCGAGACCAGGGGCGAAGTCGCGAAGCGCGCACGCCGTGGCACCGGGAAACGGAGGGTCAGGGGTTCTACGCGCGCACGGTGTGAACCGCCCCGGTTTTTCCGGAGACTCAGCTATTTGAGCACGGGCTCGGCGGATGCCGTGAGGGCAGCGTCTTGCTGTGCGTCAAACGCCGCAGGCGGCAGATTGCCCCGCGGTTCCAGCAGCGGCGTGGTGTTGAACCAGGCGACCCACTCCAGCGTTGCATCCTCGACGTCGTCGACCGAGCGCCACGGCCCGCCGTGATAAATGACCTCGGTCTTGAGCACGCCGATGACGGTGTCCGCCAGCGCGTCATCAGAGGCATCGCCGCGGCGACCAACGGAGCCTTCGATGCCGACTTCCGCCCACCGATTCACCGCTGACGGCTGATGATCGTATCGTCTTTGGGGAATATCTCGGGGTACGGCCCGTGGGTGAGCGTCGGGCGTACCACCACGCACGGTCACTATTCCGGCGATCAGTTCGGCCGCGGCGAGGCGCTGGACATGCACACCGCGCCTCGGTCGATGGCCATCTGGGCGCCGCGGCAGCTGTTTCTTCAGATGAAGGTCGGGTCGATCGAGTTTGGGAAACTGCCGGATCCAGCGGTGTGGGCCCGTGATCGGTATGCGGTGCCGACGGCGACGCTGAAAGAGATACGCTGCATGCTGACGATATTTCACGGACAGGTGGTGTACACGAGATTGAACGGGCCGTTCTGACAGGGAGGCGGCCTCTGGAACGCCCCCGTAGCTTGACGAGGTCATTTCTTTCCCGTCTGCATCAGTGCTGACGTCCACACGTCACTGCCATGGTGCGTCGACCCGCACGGAGGCAGATCCTTATGAGGACGATGAGCGCCCTGGCCAGATCGCCAGGTGGCCACGGTCGTATGGATATCATCCGCGGTATCGCGAATCAGGCAGGCATCGCGCCCTTCGTGAGCGCGGCCAATGGCCCGCCACTCTGGTCAGGTGGCGAGTGCGGGCAACGTGGGGCTGACGTTGTGTCGGAACTCTGGTCCCGTAGCGCGCATGCCATCATCGGCCTGAAGCCGCCGCATGGGAAGCCGGGCGACGGTCACGCCATCGGGTTTGCTTCTGGAACGAAGTCGTGCTGGATCTTTGACCCGAACTTCGGTGAGATCAGGTTGGCGAGTATGAGCGTAGCGACCGAGGTGTTCGCGGCGCTCTGGAAGAAGAAGGGATACGATCACCTTACCCAGTTCGACATCACCCGCTATCACCCGAGCCTGAAGTGACCGCGGAAGCCGTGTTCGCCGCCGTCGTCAGAATCGCTGCGAACCGATCCGCCGACACGCGCGCTCGCCGAAGGTGCGTGCAGCATATTTCCACGGGCGCAGTCTGCCAGAGCCGCGGCACCAACCCGAGTGAGCGACCCATCACCGTACCGGATTCCCGGAGCAGCCGCGACACAATGCACGTCGCACGTCGGTACCGTCGACGAGCGCGGCATTCGCCGGCCTGCAGCGTATGAGAGAATTGTGCGACAGGACGTCTGATCGATATTTCCTTCGACGTATTCGCTCGTGATCCAATGCCGCTCCGACGCCGCCTCCGACGAAATACTTCTGGACGTTGAACCGCCCGCGGTAGATCTTTCGTGGCGGCGAAAAGCACTCGCCATTCGTGCGCAGGACGACTGGTCGAACGATCGCGCTCGCACAACCGCTCACCCCAGCTCCGGGTCACACCTCCGCATGCGTCACTCCACCCGCCGCACCCAGTCCACCGTCCGAACGCGCAGCACGCGCGTGACCTGGATGACCGTCGCGGCCGTATCTCTCGCCGTGTTCCCCGTGTCGTCACCGGCTCGGCTGGAGGCACAGATACCGGCCTTCGGCGCACGCCTCGACTCGCTGATCACCACCGAGATGGCGCGCACGAAGACACCGGGCGTGCAGGTCGCCGTGGTCGTCGACGGCAAGCTCGCCTACGCCAAGGGGTACGGCGTTGCGGACATCGAAACCGGGCGCCCGGTCACCACGCGGACGCTCTTCCGCGTGGGATCGGTGACCAAGATGGTGACCGCCGCCACACTCACGCAGCTCGCCGCCGACGGCAGGCTCGATCTCCAGGCGCCCGTCGGGACCTACGTCACCGAAATCAAGGGCAGGCAGGTCGCGACGGTCACCGCGCACCAGTTGCTCACGCACACCGCGGGGTGGCTCGACAATGCCGTCGCCTACGGACGGATGGGTGAAGGTGCCCTGGGCGAGACTTTTCGCGAGATCGGTGATACGCTGTTCTTTACATCACCCGGCCGTGTGATCTCGTACTCCAATCCCGGCTACTCGATGGCGGGATACGTCGCCGAACGCGCGGGGGGAGCACGCTTCGCGTCCCTCGCCGAGCAACTCGTGCTGCGCAAGTCCGGCATGCAGTACTCGACGTTCAAGCCGCTCGACGCGTTGACACGCGACTTCTCGCAGGGACACGCTGGTCCACCGAACGGCGCCGGCACGATCGTGCGCCCGTTCACGGAGAACACGGCGCAGTGGGCCGCAGGCTTCTTGTTCTCCAACACGACGGAGTTCGCGCGCTTCACCATCATGCTCATGGACGGTGGGATGCTCGACGGCACGCGTGTCCTCGCCGCCGATGCGGTGCAGCGCATGACCACCGGCTATGCGATAATTCCCGGTACGTCGACGTCCAAGTACGGCTATGGACTCAACGTCGGATCACGAGGGAGCGACCGGATCTGGCAGCATGGCGGATCCATCAACGGCTTCGACGCAAGCGTCACGATGTTCCCCGACCGCAAGATTGCTGTGATCCTGTTCGATAATCGCGGTGGCAATCCGCTGAATGGCGTCGTTGATTTCATCGCGAAGGATGTCGCAGGCATGGTGCCGCCCGTAGCATCCGTCCCGTCGCCCGAACGCGCGCCAGGTGCCGCCGAACGCGCGCAGTTGGTGGGCACGTTCAAGCAGGGGAGTTCGGTCGTCACGTTGTTCGACGACGGCGGCGTGCTGAAGCTCCGCCAAGGCAGCGGCGTGCTGTCGGCGATGCTCGCTGGTGATGAGCGGATCGTATTGACACCGCCAGCCGGCGCGAAGGTCACGCTGCTCCTTGTCCGCGGATCGGACGGCCGAGTGGAGTACCTGCATCAGGGCTTGCGCGCACTCGCGCGGCAGCCGTAGGTCTGAGATCGAGTGAAGCCAAAGAAGGTCGCCACGGCTGCCGTGGCGATCAGACGCAGGGGCGGCGAGCGCGTCCACGATCGCCG
>JBBQRH010000075.1:0-21380 GCA_038215035.1 Gemmatimonadales bacterium
TGACCACCGGCCACGATCGCCAGTAGAATCTCGTCGAGCGCTTCGGTCTGTCCAACGATGCGTCGCGCCACCTGTGCGCGCATCGCCTGCGCTGCTTCGACCAACGACGCCGACTCCATCTCCGTCGCGACGCGCGCGGCCGCTCGTGCCTCGACCATCACTTGATCGGCTGCCGGCGACGGAAATGCAGCAGCAGCGTGGAGCCGTCCTTGACACCCGCGGCAGTCAACGACGTCGCTTCGTCGCGGATCTCGAACCCGCCGAGCTTCACAACGACGTCGCCTGGCAGCGGAACGTCAGGTGCCAGCACCGCGAGTGCGCGCGCCTTCACCGTCGCCACCGGCGTGTCGGGTGCCGCCACGACCTTGACCGCATCCCACGCTTCGAGCAATTGCACGCGGATCGTGAGGGCATCGGCGCCGACCGGCGCGACGGTGATCGCCTCCGCTGGGGTGCGGAGCTGGGTGACGAAGGGGGGCATGCGCAGTTGGACGGAGCGGAGGAAGAACAGGTTGCCAGCGACCGACGGTGACATGCGTGCGTCACCGTTTCGTGGTTTACGCGCTGGAGGGGTCCGGAGTTGCGTCCCCCGCCGGTTCCTCGAGCGCCGGGGCCGGCGGCGGCGCCACGTACGTCGGCAGCCCAGACAGGAAGCGGGCGATCTGCTGGTCGAACATGTAGCTGGAGCCGGTCACCCGGGTGCCACCTGGAATCGACGCCACTCCGAAGATCACGTCTTCACCGCCCTGACCGCGGAGCGCGACGTAGGTTGGCCCCGACTTTTCGGGGAAGGCGGCGTAAATACCGTTCTGGGTCGAGAAGAACTCGGTCGCGGCCGCCAGCACGGCGGCGCCATCGAGCGAGGTGTTGGTTTCCTGCTGGGTGCGGATGGTGCTGGGCATGCGAGAAGTCTAGCCCGGTCGGCCAGACGTGCGCGAGACGTGTGCGACCAGATCCTGACGGCCATCCACACCGGCACCAGCACCGACCCGCTTTCCGTTGTTTGCGCACATCACATCGGCCTCCAGCAGGAATGGCGATGCTCGGTAGCCGACTGGCTCGAAAGACGTCCGCCCGCCACCGCAACCCACTGCCCTGACCGAGCGTCGTGTCGCCGCGGAGCTCAGTCGCCCCGGAAATCCGTCACTCGGTGCGACCCGTCGCAAAACGGCATCTCTCTCGACGCGCCGCACCGACAGAGCGCCATCGACTCCGCCTCCCGAATCAGCGTCCCATCTTCGCGTTCGATTCGAACCGACCCCTGCAGTACCAGCGGGCCGTTGTACCGCAACCTGATCCGCAGTTGTGACGTACGCTCCTTGTCTGCTTCATCCATGTCCCCAATTTACCTTGCAGCAGACACCTCTACCACGGAGCCACGATGAGTGAAGTCGCATCACGCAAGATCATGATCTCAAGCTTTCAAACGCCGGAAGGCGCCGAAGCCGCTCTGCACCTGCTCAAGGCCGCGCCAGTCACCCTTGGCAACGTCGCGATCATCACGCGCGATCACGACGGCAAGGTGGCATTCACCGAGTCGCAGGACTGGGGTATCGGCAAGAGCGCGCTGGTCGGGGCCATTGCGGGGCTGCTGCTGCCGGGCGTCGGCACGATCACGATGGCCGCCGGCGGTGCGCTGGCGGCGTACTTCATCGACCTCGGCTTTCCCGACCCACTGCTCAAGCAGATGGGCGAAGGCCTGAATGCGAACAGCTCGATTCTCGTCGCGCTCGTCGACGAGGCAGGCCTCACTCGCGCCGCCGACGTGATTGAACAGGCGCACGGCAGAGTCGAGGGGACGAGTCACGAAACCGATCTCGCCGCTGCTCTGGCGTCGATGCAGCCAAAGTAGGAATCGCGAGCGGTTCGGAACGAAAACGGCGCTCCGTGATCGGAGCGCCGTTCGTGCGTTCACGAGTTGCCGTGGCGTCACGCGATGATGCGATCCTGAACCCACCCACGCACCTGATCCATTGCGATCCGCACCTGCGCCAGTGAATCGCGCTCACGGATCGTGACACTCTGGTCACTCGCCGACTCGCTGTCGATCGTCACGCAGAATGGCGTGCCGACTTCGTCCTGTCGGCGATACCGCTTGCCGATGCTGCCGGTCTCGTCGTAGTCGGTGTTGAACGCACGACGCAATTCGTCAGCGAGCTTGGTCGCCATCTCTGGCTGTCCATCCTTCTTCGTCAATGGAAAGACCGCGGCCTTGATCGGCGCCAGCGCCGGATGCAGGCCAAGCACCACCCGCCCCTCATCCTCGCCCGCCACCGCCTCTTCGCGATACCCGTTGACCAGTGCCGCCAGGGTCGTCCTGTCAGCGCCGACCGAGGTTTCGATCACGTACGGCAGGTAGCGCTTGTTCGCCTGCTGGTCGAAGTATTCGAGCTTCTTGCCGCTGAACTGCTGATGCTGCGACAGGTCAAAATCACCACGATTGTGGATGCCTTCGATTTCCTGGAAGCCAAGCGTCCCGCCGAAATCGAAGTTGATGTCGAACGCCGCACGGGCATAATGCGCCAGCTCACCGGCTTCGTGCTGATGGTACCTGAGGCGGTCGGCGGCCAGCCCGAGCGACTGATGCCACGCCATACGGTCGGCCTTCCAGCGCTCGAAGTGCTCCATGTCGGTGCCGGGTTCGACGAAAAACTGCATCTCCATCTGCTCGAACTCGCGCGTGCGGAAGATGAAGTTTCCCGGTGTGATCTCGTTCCGGAACGCCTTGCCGATCTGCGCGATGCCGAAGGGGACCTTCTGACGGCAGCTCTGCTGCACGTTGAGAAAGTTCACGAAGATGCCCTGTGCCGTTTCGGGACGCAGATAGATCGTGCTGGCGCTCTCTTCGACCGGCCCCATGAACGTCTTGAACATGAGGTTGAACATCCGTGGTTCGGTCAGCTGGCAGGCGTCGTGCTGCCCTGGCATCTTGCTCGGCTTCTGCGGACAGCGGGCATCTTCGAGCTTGTCGGCGCGGAAGCGACCCTTGCATGTCTTGCAGTCGACCAGCGGATCGGTGAACCCGGCGACATGGCCACTGGCTTCCCACGTTCTCGGATGCATCAGAATGGCCGCATCCAGTCCTTCGACATCATCGCGCAGCCGAACCATGCTCGTCCACCACAGTTCCTTCAGGTTCTTCTTCAGCTCGACGCCAAGCGGGCCGTAGTCCCACACGCTGCCGGTACCGCCGTAAATCTCCGAACTCTGGAAGATGAAGCCGCGACGTTTGCACAACGACACGAGCTTGTCCATCACATCGGGATGGGTACTGGCGGACATCGGATAGCCTCTGGTGTGGGCGCCCCTGGATGCCGCGAACGGGTGTCGCGACTGGGTGGGGTGCACTGAACCACGAAATGTAGCGCGCGTTGGAACGGCCGCTGATCAACCGATTTCACCACCGCGTACTCGTGGCCGTCACTCATATCTCACGCCCGACGTCGGAACCGGGCGGCATGGGCGATCAGCGTCAGCACACACTTGACAATGTGACGACGACGTCACGACGTTCGTCCTGCAAAACCGCTTGTCCAGTGACCCTTTCGCCGCGTGGGTGAGGCAGCCATTGCGCGGAGGGCAGTGCCGCATACGATGATTGTCGTTTGGGCTCGCTGCGTACGGCCTTCTCGGCAGTAGCTTTCCGGTTGGATGAGTGCCCCGCGATGGCAGCTGCGCATCAGGGTTGGGCTGGCGAACATATCGCGAGCCCTGGGACGACTGACGAGGAAGCATGGCAAGTCGAATCACCGCTCGGATCTCCGTACTTCTGTCCGCGGCGCACGCCATGCTGCGCGCGCGATGGTACCTCCGTCATACGCAGCTGGGGAAGAAAGTGCGCGTCTGGGGAGCACCATACATCGCGAACCAAGGACGGATGATCATTGCAGACCGCGTGCGCCTGTCGTCCACGATGGCCACCAGCGAGCTGGTCTCCGGTGAGGGTGGCACGCTGGAGATCGGAGAGAGCACGTTCATCAACCACGGATGTTCGATCGGCGCGATGCTGCTGGTGCGGATCGGTCCGCGGTGTGATATCGGGCCGCACGCGATCATCATGGACAACAACTTCCATCGCGTCGAGCCGGAGCGGCGCGACGAGTACCCCGAGTCCAAACCGATCATTCTCGAAGAAAACGTCTGGCTCGGTGCACGTGTGATTGTGCTCGGCGGGGTGACGATCGGTGCCGGCAGCGTGATTGGCGCCGGCAGCGTCGTCACGCGCGATATTCCGCCAAGGAGCCTCGCCGTCGGGCAGCCGGCTCGCGTCATCCGTACGCTCTGAGGCGGGGTACACAGAGCGGGTGCGCGCCCCAGCGCGAGTCGTGATCAGCGGTCTTCGTCAATCGGAGGAGTGGATGGTGCAGTGCTGGCGCCCCGCAGCAAGCGTGCTTTTATGCCTCGTCGCGGTGCTGCCGACGGCAAACCTCAGGGCCCAGACCAATGTCAGCGGCCTCGTACGTGACAGCCTGAGCGCCGCGCCCTTTCAGGGCGCTACAGTACAGCTCGTCCCGAGCGCCACGCCGTGGGCCGCAGGCCGCACCATGCGAACCGATTCCATCGGCCGCTTCGCCTTCCCCGCCGTACCACCCGGACGGTACCTCCTCGGCTTTCAACACCCCCGGCTGGACTCGCTCGGGATGGACGCCGTCAGCCGCACTATCGACGTCAGCGCTGCGGTGCCCATCCTGCGCGCCGATCTCGCTCTGCCGAGTGGCCGGACATTCGTCACCACTTTCTGCGGCGCTCGAGCGGACAGCAGTGGCGCCGTCATTGGCCGGGTCTTCAACGCCGACGAGGACGTGGCACTGACTGGCGGGAGCGTGGTGGTAAGGTGGGCGGAGTTACGGGTGGACAATGGTGGCATCCGACGCGTGCCAAAGCAGGTGGTCGTCGCCTTTGGCAGCGACGGACGATACGTCGCCTGCGGCGTCCCGACCGACGCACCCCTGCTGGTACAGGCGCGGACCGCGGCGGCGTCTGCCACCGACACGACGAGCCGGCGCGTGACGAGTGGAGAAATCGAAGTCACCTTCCCTCCCAAGGTCCCGTTGCTGCACCGCAACCTGCTGATCGCAACGACGGCCCCAGTGGCGGCTGCCTCGGTCACCGCGCCCAGCGGAAACTCACGGCTCAGAGGCCGGATCGTCGCGGCGGACGGCACGCCGGTTCCGAACGCGCGCATCGCGCTGCAAGGCACTGATCTCGCCGCCACCGCCGACACCAACGGCGCGTTTCGCATCGCGGGGGTATCCGCCGGGACTCGTGCGATCGAAGTCACGGCCCTCGGTTACACACCGGTTCGCAGCTCCGCCGACTTCCGTCCAAACCGCGAAACCACGATCACCATCCCCATCGGCGCAAAGGTTGCCACGCTCGGCTCAGTCAAGGTCACCAGCACCGCGCTGGATCGCAGCGGATTCATGAAGCGCCGCGCACAGGGCGTCGGATACTTCCTCGACGCGAATACCATCGAGCAGCGCGGCGCAATGAATGTGGCAATGGCACTGCAAACGGCGCCGTCGCTGCGAGTGAATGGCGCCGACACGCAGAACCCTGGCCGGCCACGAATCTCCGGTCGCAATTATTGCGCTCCGACCGTCTATATGGACGGCCTCCTGATGCGCGGTGGACTGACGGATGTGGATGACTTGCTCACGGTCCGTCGCGTTGGCGGTATCGAAGTGTATGCGAATCCGACCGAAGCACCGCCGCAGTATGTGGGCAAGAGCGACTGCGCCACGATCCTGGTGTGGACACGGGCGTACGTTCCCTGAGCTGTACGGTCAGGGCGAGACGCCGAGCTCGCGATTCCAGGCGATGAACGCGCGCTCGTAGAACGTCGGACCGAACAGCGCCCAGTCGCCGAGCGTCGCCGGCAACGAAAACGACTTCCCGGCGTCGGCGGCTGAGATGCCGCGTGTGTGGGCGGTCCGCGCTGCCGTCTCGATCTCGCCAAGCACCGCCAGATATCGATCGACCGCCGACGCATCGGCCACGGCGCCATGCCCGGGCACGTACACCGTGTTGCGATCGCGACGCAATGCGCGCACCTGCCTCGCCAACTCGGTCGGCACCGCATCGACGAAGTTCGGAATCATTCCGTTCCACACCAGATCGCCGGCGAAGATCAGGCTGGGATCATCCAGCTCGATGCTCACGTCGCTCGACGTGTGCCCGGCACGCGGCACGATCCGCACCCGTCGCCCACCAAGATCCACCACCGTCTCGCCGCTCGCGGAAAGCACCACGACGTCGCGAAGCGCGGCGGTGCGAGACTCCACCGCAGGCGTGTTCTTTGTGAGTACCAGCGCTCGCGTCGTCGCGGTCGTCAGGATCCGTGTTGGAAATCCATCCGCGATGAAACCGTCCACACCGTTGGCATGATCCGCGTGATAGTGCGTGAGCACCACGTGGGTCGGCCAGCGCCCCGTAAGCTGGCGCGCCTGTGATGCCATCCACCGGGCGCCATGCGTCGTGAAGAGACCTTCGATGGCCATCACCCCGTTGCGGCCGGCAATGATGCCACCATTCGACAACGTGGTACGATCTCCGCTGAGAGGCGCCGAGATCAGCGCCCAGACACCATCGGCCACTTGCTCCAGTCGACCCCACGGTTCACGCGCGACTACCACGCCACTGGTAGAGGCAGCCCACGCATTCCGTACCGCACGCGGTGCGAGACTGGCCGCCAGCGCGAGGTGCACGGCACAGCTGCCCGCATCAGCGAGGAAGGCGCGACGCGACGCGCGATTCGCAGAGGTGGCATCAGACATACAGTTCCTTGGACCGTCGCTCCACGATACGCGCTGCGATCAGATCGCCATGAAAACGACCGTTCTCGATGAACGTCTTGTTGGCGTCGAACCCCGAGGCCAGCACACCCGCGATGAACAGCCCGGGAAGCGGCGTTTCCATTGTTGCCGGGTTGTGATTGGGGATCCCGGTCTCTGGATCAATCGGTGCATGCGCCTGTTTCAACAGCGCAGTCTCCGGCATGTAGCCCAGCATCGTGAACACATGCTGTGCCGCCACGCGCGTCACGACACCCGCCTGCTGCAGGTCGACCCAGTCACCGCCGATCTCGACGACCCGCGCATTGAACAGTGCGGTAATTGCCCCGTCCTTGATGCGCCCCTCGATATCTGGACGCACCCACGGCTTGACCTTCGGATCCAGCGATCCTTCGAAGTGCACCAGCGTCACGCGCGCACCGGCACGATAGAGCTCGAGCGCTGCATCCACGGCGGAGTTGGCGCCGCCGACCACGACCACATCCTGGTCATACGCCATGTGTCCTTCAACAAACCGGTAGTGCACGTGCGATTGCATTTCACCTGGCACATCAAGACGGTTCGGCAGGCCGAAGTACCCGGTGGCCATCACGACCGCCCGAGCCGTGGTGATGCGACGTTCCCCAGCCCGCGTGGTGGACAGCACGCGCCACTGATCATCACCCAGCATCTCGATCGCAGTCACCGTTTCGTACTGCCGGACCTTCACGCCATGGTGGTGCGCCACGGTGCGATAGTAGGCCAGCGCATCACGGCGCGATGGCTTGGCCGCACTGGACGCGAATGGGACGCCGCCGATCGAGATCTTCTCCGCAGTGGAGAAAAACGTCATTTCCGTCGGGTACGACGCGATGCCACTCACCAGACATTCGCGCTCGATGATGATGTTGCTCACGCCGGCGCGCTGCAGCGCGATCGATGCCGCCAGGCCACACGGGCCGGCGCCGATGACGACGGCGCCCACGGCCTCCTCCATCACACCACCCCCGCTTCCATCCCGATCATCTGGTCACGACGCGTCCCGACGCTCACGTACGTGATGCGCGTCTCGCACAACTCTTCGATGCGATCGAGATAGCGGCGCGCCGTCGGCGGCAGCGCATCGAGCGAGCGACAGTCGGCGGTGGACTGCATCCACCCATCAAACCACTCGTAGACCGGCTCGGCATGCTCCAACAACGCCAGGTCGGCGGGAAATTCGGTGTGTACTTCGCCGTCGATGTGGTAGCCGGTGCAGATGGCGATCCGGTCGAGTGTGTCGAGCACATCGAGCTTGGTCACCGCCAGATCGGTCAGTCCATTGATGCGCGCGGCAAAGCGGACCACGACGGCGTCGAACCAGCCGCACCGGCGTGGACGACCAGTGGTTGCGCCAAACTCATTGCCCAGCGTCCGCATCTGCGTCTGCATCGGCTCGATGAACTCGGTTGGCAATGGACCGGCACCAACACGCGTGGTATACGCCTTCACCACACCCAGCACGGAGTGCAGCGCCGTCGGCGCCATTCCGGCTCCGATCGCAGCACCACCCGACGTCGTATTGCTGCTCGTCACGTACGGGTAGGTGCCGTGATCGATGTCGAGCATCGATCCCTGTGCCCCTTCCAGCAGCACCGCGGCGCCCGTCTTCAGCGCACGATGAATCTGCAGACTGACGTCGTCGGCCAGCGCGAGCAGCCGCGGAGCAATCTGTTGCAGCGTCGCCATCGTGTCGTCGACATCGGCGCGCGTCTCGCAATTCATCAGCGCCAGGCGGCCATTCGCGTTCGCGACGCCCGCTTCCACCAGCGTTCGCAGGCGCGTCGGATTGCGCAGATCGAGCACCCGCACACCGCGGCGCGCCACCTTGTCTTCGTACGTCGGGCCAATGCCGCGCCCGGTCGTGCCGATCGCCTTGCTGGCCGTGCTCGCGCCGTCCATCAGCTTGTGATACGGCATCACCAGATGCGCGCGTTCACTCACATACAGACGCCCCGTCACGTCGATGCCGTCAGCCACCAGGCCGTCGATTTCGGCGAAAAGCTTCTCCGGATCGAGCACGACACCGTTCCCGATGGCGCATCGCACGCCGGCATGCATGATGCCACTCGGGATCTGATGCAGCACCACCTTCTTGTCGCCGATGTGGACGGTATGTCCGGCGTTCGCGCCGCCCTGATACCGCACCACCCAATCGGCACGTTCGGCCAGCACATCCACCAGTTTGCCCTTCCCCTCGTCGCCCCATTGGGCGCCGACTACCACGAGCGTGCGTCGCGACGCGTCGAACATCAGATATCTCTTCCTTGGCGCGCCGCACGAGGAGCGCGCAACAGTCTCGAATCAAAGGGTGCGCGGGCGTGGCGCCTCACGCAAAACGCCACGCGCGATGGGCGCGTGGCGTTGGCGAAAACTACGGTGCCGCCGGGGGTCTGCTACCCCCGCGCCGATTCAGGCGTCCGTCTTGTCCCGGAGGAAGATGAACGGGAAGGCCACCGACAGCGCCAAGCCGAGCAGCGGCGCGACAACGGGCCCGAGCGCATAGATGCCGTCCATCACAAGCGATGGGACCACGAGATAGACCTTGACGAAGGCGTACATCGCGGAAAGAATGGCTTCCATCGCGGGCTCCAGGGGTGCGGGTGCAGAGGCAGGTGTGGTGCGCGAGTCGCGCAGACGGGTGAAGCTAATCGCCCCTGGCACGTTTCCCGAAGCCCCTCGTCACACCGGCGTGGTCAGCGCCAGGCGGCCGCCAGGAGCCACACACCAATCAGGCAGCCAGCCAGACTCTTGAGCGCGGTCGCGACCGCCCGCCCGATCAGCGCCCCGGTTGCCACCCGAGCGGCCTTTCCATGATCCCGCTCGAGAGAGTACTCGCCAATCAGCGCGCCCCCAAATGCCCCAGCAAACGCGCCGACCACCGAGCCGACCACCGGGATGGGGATTCCAACGAACGCGCCCACCAGACCGCCGAGGATCGCGCCCCACGCCGCACGCCGCGAGCCGCCGTACTTCGTGGTGTACCGACCCGAGACGGAGAATTCGAGCCATTCCGCGCCGGCGGCGATCACCGCCAGCACGGCAATCGTGAGCCACCCGATCGTCGGCGGTGTCACCAGCAACCGGTGGCCGACGCCCGCGATCAGCATCAGCCAGATCCCCGGCAGGCCGAGTGGGATCATCACGAGTCCGCCAAGCACGGCGGCGAGCAGGATCAGGATGTCAGCGGTCATGACGCATCTTACGGTGCACGACAGCTCTGGTTTCCACCTCGGCGGCGACGGACTCCGTACAAGTACGAATGCGGATTGGAAATCGCACGCGCATTTTCGAGTGCATGGCAACTGACATACCCGCTGGCGGCGGTACCGGAATCGTGATGCTCAACCTCGGCGGCCCGGAAAGCCTCGCCGATGTACAACCCTTCCTGGAGCGGCTCTTCGCGGACCGCGAACTGCTCCGCCTCCCGATGCAGCGCGTCCTCGGCGGCGTCATCGCACGGCGTCGTGCTCCGCGCGTCGCGAAGCTGTACCAGGCGATTGGCGGAGGGTCGCCAATTCGCCGCTGGACGGAAGCGCAGGGCCGCGGCATGTGCGAACGGCTCGACCTCGTGTCACCGGATACGGCTCCGCACCGTTTCTATATTTCGTTTCGTTATACGGCACCCTTCGCGGACGACGCGCTGCAGGCGATGGCCGCCGATGGCATCACGCGCGCGGTGGCCTTCACGCAGTATCCCCAGTGGTCGTGCACCACGACCGGCTCGTCCCTCAATGAATTGCAGCGCGCATTGGTGCGGACTCGTCTTGCCGGTCGATTCAGTTGGAGTCTCATCGATCGATGGCACCTCGATCACGGCTTCATTGCGAGCATGGCACAGGTCACCCGGGAAGCGCTCCTGAAGGTGCCCGGCGAGGAGCGTGACGAGGCACTGATCCTCTTCAGTGCGCACTCGCTCCCGCTGAGCGTGATTGATCGCGGTGACGCGTACCCCGCCGAGGTCGCGGCCAGCGTTGCGGCCGTCATGCGACAGCTCGACGTGCCGAACCCGCACCAGCTGAGCTTTCAGTCCGATGTCGGACCAGTGCGCTGGCTCGGCCCGAGCACCGAAGTCGTACTCCGCCAGCTTGGTGCACGGCGAAAGCAATCTGTGATCGTGGTGCCAATCGCATTCACGAGCGACCATATCGAGACGCTGTCCGAGCTGGATATCGAGTATGCGCATGTTGCGCGGACCGCCGGCGTTGCACGGTATATCAGGGCTGATGCGCTGAATGCGGCGCCGCACTTTCTCGACGCACTGTGCGGGATCGTCGCCGCACATCTGAAAGGCGTTCACCGGACGTCGCCCTCGTACACACACCGTTGCCCTGGCTGCACGAACGTCAGCTGCCGTCCGCAGGAACTCGTCCGACCGGCGGTTCGCGCATGCACCGTGGCGCGCGAGAGCCGCCCGCACCTCACGACAGCTTAACGCTCGAGCAGCCGCCGCGCGAAGTTCTGCATCGTCGGTGTATCCCAGCGCATGGCGCCGCGGCGTCGCAGTGCGATGTGCCCGTCGCGATCGATGATCCACGTCGTGGGCACGGCCTCGAATCGATAGCCTGGCGGTGCCGGCGCCATTTCCAGATAGACCGGCAGCCGCAGCCCGCGTCGCCGAACGAACGAGTGGACCGCCGGCCGTTGCTGCGGCGCGACCAGCACGAACACGAGGGCCGAATCGGGTACGGCCGCGCGCAGCGCGGTCAGCGAGCGCAGCTCCGCCACGCACGGCTCGCACCACGTGGCCCAGCTGTTGACGATGATCACCTTGCCGCGGAACGCCTCGAGCGTGATCCGCTCGCCGGCAAGGGACATCATCGCCCACGACAGATCTGCGCGCACCAGCGTGTCGCTATCCGTCGACGCCGACTGTGCGTTCGCGTGTCGTATCGCGAAACCGAAGCCGAGCGCCACGCACAGTGCGCGCCGCAGGCGACGGTGCATTCAGCGGCTCACGATCTGCCGGACACCAACCAGCAGTCTCCGGCCCTGCAGCGGTCCGTACACGCGCGCGGTATCGAAGCGATCGCCAAACGGATTGAATGGATCCACTATGGCGTCACGCTGCACGAAGTTGAACAG
Organism: Gemmatimonadales bacterium; assembly: GCA_038215035.1. Lineage (GTDB taxonomy): Bacteria > Gemmatimonadota > Gemmatimonadetes > Gemmatimonadales > Gemmatimonadaceae > JACMLX01. Next base: position 11,898 of record JBBQRH010000075.1, read on the forward strand.
ATTCTTCACGGCGAAGTAGAGGTCCGGCGCGCCTGGCCTGCGCCGCGTGAACTGCAGATGCTGCTCCGTGAACCATGGTGAGCGCGACGCCAGCCCGTCGAAGCGCGGCAGTGACGCCGGGCCCTGCACACGGCCGGTCCAGTCGACGGTGAGCGCGAGCCGATCGATTCGGTAACCAAGCGAAAACACTCCTTGTGCCTGCGCCGCAAACGGCAGTGCACGGCGCACGCCCTGGTCGTCGACGAACACGTCCTGCAGCGTGAACCCGATGCTGCCCGTGAACGGCTGCCGCAACGTTGCATAGCCAAGCGCCACCGACGCCCCTTGCGTGACTGCCGCGCCACGCAGATTGCGATAGATGATCAGATTCGGGTCAGTATCGAAATCACCCACGATGCGATTGCTGAATCGGGTGTGAAACAGGTCGACGTCGAGCGTGAGTGCATCCTCGATGCCGCGCACGTCCATCACCCGGTTCAAGCTCACCGTTGCGGTGGCGGAGCGCTCCGGCCGCAAGGCTTCGTCGATGCGGACGGTCCGCGCACCAGTCAGTGCGGCGTGATCTTCCGTGAAGAGACTGACCACGCGAAACCCCGTGGCACCGTTCACGCGAATCGTTGTATGGGGGTCCGGCGTAAACTTGAGTGCGAGGCGTGGCGATGCAATCACGCCATGCGCCTCATGATGATCGATCCGCATGCCCGCCAGCATCGACGCCCGAGTGCCCAGCGCGACTTCATCCTGCGCAAAGACACCGGGAATCACCCGGGTATCGGTCGTGCGCTGCGCCTGGGTGCTGTCGGTGTAGCGCTGATAGCGCACGGCTCCCCCGATCGTCACGCCATGCCGCGCCAATTGTGGCGACCAGACCCCCTGTGCGAACGCCACCTGCTGCGCGGCACGGTAGACCGTTGCCCCGTAGAAACTGTCTTGATCGTGCCAGTTTCCCGAGAGATCGAATCGCAGTGGCGTTCCAGGTGCACCCGGCCGATAGGTGCCGAGCACTTCGGCGCGATACGTGCGAATCGACTCACCGTACACTGATGCCGATCCACGATCGGCGCGCGTCCACGCATCGGTACCACCAAAGCGGTCCTCGCCGTACACCCGCGCCATCAACTCGAACGGCCGATTGGCCGGTGTGCCAGTTACCCACTTGTTCATGACGGACAGTCGCGACACGAGCGGCAGATCGCTGAATCCATCTCCATTGCGATCGACGAAGTGCGTGTTGCGGCTGCCAGTAATGCTGAGCAGACTGCGCACACCGCGCAGGCTCGGCGCCGCGGCTACTGATATGCTCGTTTCGCCATCACTGGTACCGAACACATTCAGGCTGTACTTCGGCGCAAGGCGCGCGTCCTTCGTGACGATGTTGATGACACCGCCCATGGCCTCCGAACCGTAGAGCGTCGAGTTCGGGCCACGGATGATCTCGATCTGTTCGATCAGGCTCGGGTCGATCGAGTTGAGACCGTAGACGGTGGCCAGCGCGCTCATCATCGGCGTTCCGTCGATCAGCACGGCGGTGTACGGACCTTCCATGCCGTTGATGCGAATGTTGTTCGTGAAGCACACGCCACAATCCACCTGCTGCGTCAGGCCAGGCAGGAACGAGACGTTGTCCATCACGTTGTTGCTCACGTTGCGCTGCAGGAACGCCGGGGTGACCAGCTCGACCTTCACCGGCGAATCGGACAGATAGCGCTCCTGAAGCGTCGCCGTCGTCACGACGGTGTTCAACGTCGAGGGGCTTTGCCGGAGGACAAAGTCGAGCGTATCAGGGCCTGAGCGGCCCAGCGTGACGGTCCGGCCGACGGGTGCGTAGCCAATCGCGCGCGCCAGCACCCGGACCGTTCCCGTCGCCGGCAGGATGAGACGATAGCGGCCGGCCGCGTCGGTGCGGACCGCGCGGCGGGCATCACCCTCCAGCCCGACGGTGGCGGCCGCGAGCGGCTGTCCCGCCGACGAAATGGTGCCCACCAGCACCGCTGGCGTCTGTGCCCGCACAGCGGCCGCACCCGCGAGCACACCCGCCAGGCAGCCAGCAACCACTCTCGGGGGGAACCACGCAGCGAGTGTCATCAGAATCATTTATTTAGGAGATACGAAATTCAGGATACTGACGACCGAGAACGCTGTCAATCACAAGCTCGCCCCGAGATCACGCGCAATACGGTCGAGTCCGCCGGCCGAGTGTGACAGCGGAGCTGGCGCGGTCACGGTGCGACAGGGCGACCCGCGCAGTGTCGGCATTGCGCGTCCATCTGCGATTGGAGGGTGCAGGCGTTCGCTCTTCATTCACCGCACCGAGGATCTCGAAATGCTGAAGCGCACCTACGTCACCCGTGCGATCGAACCCCTTCTGATCACCGCCCGCGCTATGGACTGGCCAAGTCGCACGGCCTATCTGAATGATCTGCGGAGCGATGCGCCGACGTTGATCGCCGAGGTCGAGCGCGTGCTTGCGCAGGCATCGGTGGGCGGCGCGGCAACCGTCGACGCTTCGCGGCCGATTGAATTTCTTCGGTCGTGCGCGCAGTATCTGCTGACGAACCCGGCGCGAACTGCGAACCACCGACCTACCTCTCGCACATGATCGATGCTGTCCGCTGGACACAACTCAGCCCGCTGCTGGACGCCGCACTCGACCTGACGGGTGACGCGCGGGAGCACTGGCTCGCCGAGTTGGCGACGACCGATCCAGACGGCGCGCGTGATGTCCGCGAACTTCTCGGGAGCGACTCCCCACGCAGCGGCACCAGCACTGGCACTGGTACGTTGACGCGCGCGCTGAGCGGCCTTACGCAGCCTGCGCAGGAACTGGCGGGCGAGCGCATCGGCGACTGGACACTCGTCAGCTCACTGGGCGTTGGGGGGATGGGGAGTGTCTGGCTCGCGCAGCGATCCGACGGCGCCTTTCAGGGATCAGCGGCCGTCAAACTGTTGAATCTTCGTGGGCTCGGTGGGGCTGGGCTGGAGCGGTTCCGGCAGGAAGGCACCGCGCTCGCGCGACTGACGCACCCTGGTATTGCGCGACTGTTCGACGCCGGTGTGCGGGACAGCGGCCAGCCGTACCTGATTCTCGAGTACATCGATGGCGTCCGTATCGACGAATGGTGCGACGAGCAGCGCCTGACGGTCGCACAGCGCATCGCGCTCTTCCTCACCACGTGCGACGCCGTCGAGCATGCGCACGCCCACTTCGTGATTCATCGCGACATCAAGCCGTCGAACATTCTGGTGACGACGGGCGGCACGGTGAAGCTACTCGATTTCGGCGTTGCACGTCTGGCGCAACAGGACGGTGCCGAGGCTGACACCAGTCCGTTGCCGTTCACGCCGGCGTACGCCGCACCTGAGCAACTCACCGCGAAGCCAGAGTCGGCGGCGACGGATGTCTACGCGCTCGGTGTGTTGCTCTATTCGCTGCTCACCGGCCGTATGCCGGCGCGGCCGCCGGTTGCCGCGAGCGCCGCCGCGGCCTGGGTCCTCTCGGACGATGCGGCGGCGCGGCAGTCGTCGGCCGACGCGCTGCCGAAGGTGCTGCGTGGCGATCTCGATGCGATTCTCGCACGCGCGCTCGAGCAGGACCAGAGCCGCCGATACCAGACGGTCACCGCATTCGCCGATGATCTCCGCCGCACGACGCGCCACGAAGCCGTGTCCGTTCGGCGTGGCACCACCGGCGAACGCGTCGCGCGGTTCGTACGACGAAACCGTGTCGGTGTGCTCACCGGCGGCACCATCGCGCTGGCGCTCCTCACCGCCACCGGCGTGTCATGGCGCCAGACTCGCGTGGCCGAGGCGGAACGCGACAAAGCCAGTCGCGCACTGCAGCTGTCACGGGCCACCGGAGACATGCAGGTCGCGATGATGAGTTTCGTGGGCCCGGGCGGACGCGCACTCACGCCATCTGAGCAGCTCGCGATGGCGCGCAAATCAGTGGAAACGCAGCATCAGAACGATCCGGCCATTCTCAGTGCCTTGCTCGGCTTTCTCGCCGAGCGATACGCGGATCTCAACGACATCGAGAGCCAAAGCGATGTGCTGTTCGCGGCCGCGCGCGCAGCCCGCCGTGCCAATGACGCGGTGGGCGAAGCGACCAACCTGTGTCTCACCGCCTGGGTCATGCTGCAGGCCGGGCACGCAGATTCGGCCGCTGTCCGCTTGCGCGAAGGCCTGTCACTGCTGCCGAAGGTGCGACCTGACACCACGGGCACCATCATCGCCTGCAACTCTGCGCGGTCACGCCAATTCAGCGCGGCCGGCCAGTTCGACTCCGCCATCGTGGTGACACGGCAGTCAGTCGCCTTGCTCGAGGCGGGTGGCGACACGCTGACATCGAACTACGGTGTCGCGCTCAACAATCTGGGCATGAGCCAGGGCATGTCGGGAAAGACGCGAGACGCGGCGAGGACATTTGTCCGACTGGCGACGGTGATGCAGCGGAACGGCCGGGAAAACACCGAAGCGATGCAGGTTACGGCGGGGAACCACATCGCGGCGCTGGTGGAGCTGGGTGAACTCGTCACAGCACGCGAGATGTTGGAGCGTGAGATCGCGCGGATCGGGCCGAGCGAGAAGGGCGCTGCCGTTCCGCTGGTGCTTCGCTATCGCGGGATGCAGGTGTATTCACGCCTCAAGCAATCCGACAGTGTCGTGGCGCAGGCCAGGCGACTGATTACGGACCCCGAGGCGCAGAACCCTCGGGTGCAACTCGAGGCGTACGCGCTCCTGGTCGATGCGCTTCTGCTGACGTCGAACGTACCAGAGGCACGACGCGTGTATCTGGCGATGCAGCCGATGTTGTCAAAGGCACCGCCCATTCCGTCGATACGCGTGGCGGCCATCGGTGCCAGCGCGTCGATGACCGCGCGCGCTGACGGCGCAGTCGCCGCGCTGGACACACTGAGCAAGTTCGTGCGATCAGTCAGTAAACGAGAGGGCGGTGGCGACCAGTTCCTGCTCGGGGCCTACCTCCGAGCCAGCGCACTGGCGCTGCAAAGCGGCAACCCAGCCGCAGCACTCGTGCAGGCTCGCCTCGCGAAACGTGCGGCCGCCGTTGATTCGCTGGCCACGACCCGCAGCGCAGGCTACGGCGACGCACTGGCCGCCGAAGCGCGAGCATTGGCGGCCGGACATGATCCAGCCGCAGCCAGTGCCGCGCAACGGGCACTGGTGCCACTGCGGTTTGGCTACGGCGCCGGGCATCCGAACCTGCTGCAGTTCGAGCGGTGGATCGCGGACACCCTCGGCGGCGGCGCCAATCTCGGCACGAAGTAGTTGCGCGTGATTGACCCTGAGCACACGGCCACGATGCTCGCGGAGTCGCGCGGATCGTGGCCGCTGTAACGTTCAGTTATACCACCGCCTCGAGCACCGAGCTCACCACGTTCCGCACCACGGCACGCGCCTCGTCGCTGACCGGCATCAGGGGCGGCCGTGGCGCACCGCCGATCATCCCTGCCGCATCGACGCCCGCCTTGAGCCCGGGCACACCATACACCGCCGCCACTTCCATCGCGATGCGCTTCAGGCCGAGTTGTGCGTCAGCGGCATCTTCGGGATGTCCGAGGCCCACGCCGCGCGCAACCGCCAGGGCGAGCGTCGGTGCGATACACGCCGCCGCCAGCACCGCACCGGCGCAGCCTTCGCCCAACGCCTGCGTCAGGGACGGCGCGTGGCCGGTCATCACGGCGAAGGTCGGGCTGGCCGCGCGCAAGTAGCCATTGCGCCACTCGGCATTTCCGCTCGAATCCTTGATGCCGATGATGTTCTCGTGCGATGACAGCTCGCACACCACCTCGGGATCGAGGTGGTAGTGCATGAAGGCCGGCACGGAGTAGAGCACCACCGGCGCCGGTGACGCATCAGCGACGGCGAGGTAGTGCGCACGCTGTGCGGCGGGGGTCATCAGTGCGGTGAAGTAGTGCGGTGCCACCACCAGCACCGCGTCGGCGCCGAGTGTCGCGGCATGTTTGGCGCGGGCGATCGTGTGACGCGTGCTCTCGGTGCCCACGCCCATCAGCAGAAAACGGGACGAAGGCACTTCATCACGCACCGCCTGGAGCAATCCGTCGCGCTCCGTCTGATCGAGCAGTGCCGCCTCGCCCGTGGAGCCGGCCAGCAACACACCGTGCAGCCCTGCATCCAGCAGGGCCCGCACGTTGCGCCTCGCCGCATCGCGATCAAGGGTGCCATTCATGTCGAATGGCGTCACGGTCGCGGCGAACATTCCACCGAGTACTGCGCGCGGTGTTGGCATCAGTCTGTCAGCCCCATGCGCTCGTACACCTGGCGCATTGTTTCTCGTGCTGTCGTCCGGGCGCGCTCTGCGCCGTCCTCCAACACATCGGTTACAGTCGACGGGTCAGCGCCAATCTCTGCGGCACGAACCCGGATCGGCACCAGCACCTGCTCCATGCTCTCGGCCAGCACTTTCTTGCACTCGATGCAGCCCCACCCCGCACTGCGACAGTTCGACGCGACCGTGGCTTGCGTCGGCGCGTCACTGAACGCCTTGTGCATCGAGTACACGTTACAGACATCCGGATTCCCAGGATCGCTCTTCCGGACACGCGCCGGGTCCGTCATGGCGGGGCGCAGCTTGTCCCAGATCTGTTCCCGCGATTCGAGCAACCCGATGGTATTGCCAAGCGATTTTGACATCTTCGCCTGTCCATCGAGCCCCAGCAAGCGACGCACGGGGGTCAGCAACGGCTGCGGCTCCGGGAAGTACGGCGCATCCGCCGCAAAGCGCGCGTTCCAGCGGCGCGCGATCTCCCGGCTCAGCTCCAGGTGCTGCACCTGATCCTCGCCCACCGGCACCCGCGTGGCGTGATACAACAGGATGTCGGCCGCCTGCAGCACAGGATACGTCAGCACACCCGTGATCACGCTCTCCTGGCGGCTGGCCTTGTCCTTGTACTGCGTCTGGCGCTCCAGCTCGCCGAGCGGGGTGACCGTGTTGAAAATCCACGCCAGTTCGGCGTGTTGCGGCACCGCGCTCTGAAAGAAGAGCGTGCAGCGCTCCGGATCGAGCCCCGCCGCCAGTAGCGAGACGGCCATCTCGTGCCGACGTCGCCGAAGATCGGCAGGCTCGTAGTTTCCTGTCAGCGCATGCAGGTCGACGACGCAGAAGAAGGTCGCGTCGCGCCCTTCCTGCAGCCGGACCCAGTTCTGGACGGCCCCGAGGTAGTTGCCGATGTGCAGCTCGCCCGAGGGCTGGATGCCACTGAAGATTCGAGACATTCCGCCAAGCTAATGCCTACCCACCCCATGCAACGTCACCCTTCCTCGATTCCCGCCGCCGACGATCTCGCACTGCTCCGCGAGATCGAGGCTGCGGCGCTCGACGCGGCGGCCTTTATCCGGAGCCAGGATCCAGTTCGCCACGCGCTGAGCTGGGACATCAAGGGGGAGAGTGATTTCGTCAGTGCGGTTGATCGAGGCGCTGAAGCGATGATCCGCCAGGCGCTCGCACCCGCAGGCCGAGGCGTCACCTTCATCGGCGAGGAAAGCGCCCCGGAGACGCCCGTGGGCACCGGTATCACCTTCATCGTCGACCCGCTCGACGGTACGACGAACTACCTCCACGGTTATCCCGCCTACGCCGTGTCGATCGGCGCGATGGTGAACGGTGTGCTGGCCGCGGCGGTAGTAGTCGACATTCCCCGGTCCGAGTGCTTTACCGCCGTGCGAGACGGCGGAGCCTTCCGCGATGGTGCACCAATCCAGGTGAGCGCGATTGCGGATCCCTCGCGATCGCTGATTGCTACCGGCGTGCCCTTCCGGAAGCCGGATCAGATCGCCCGCTACCTGACACAGTTGCCGAAGGTGCTGACGACGACGAGCGGGATACGCCGGGCCGGATCGGCGGCGATCGACCTGGCGCACGTCGCCTGCGGCCGGGTGGATGCGTTCTGGGAGCTGAGGCTGGCGCCATGGGACGTGGCCGCCGGCATCCTGCTGGTGCGTGAAGCCGGTGGGGTCATCACGGATTTCGACGGAACACCATCCGTACCAGGCTTCTCGGGCTACGTCGCGGGCAATCCATCGATGCACGCCTGGCTGCTGCGCACCGTCGGCGGAGACGCGTGAGATGTCATTGATCGAATGTGTCCCGAATTTTTCTGAAGGACGCGATCCGGCGATCGTCGATGCGATCGCGGCCGCCATCACTGCGGCGCGCGGGCGAGTGCTGGACCGGTCACTCGACGCGTTCCATCATCGCGCCGTCATCACGTTCGTCGCCGAACCGCAGGACATCGTGCAGGCGGCGTTCGCCGGCATACGCACGGCACGCGACCTGATCGACCTCTCGCGGCACGCGGGGGTCCACCCGCGGATCGGCGCTGCCGACGTCGTGCCGTTCATCCCACTGGCTGGCACCACGATGACCGAGTGCGTCCGCGCCGCACGGGAACTCGCCGATCGTGTCGGGACTGAACTGCGCATCCCGGTCTATCTCTACGATCAGGCGGCGCAGCGGCCCGAGTACCGCAACCTGGCCGATGTGCGCCGCGGCGGCACAGACGAACTGGCACAGAGCATCGGCACCACACGCCCTCCCGACGCTGGCCCCGCCACCCTCCATCCAACAGCCGGCGCGGTGGCGATCGGCGCCCGGTTTTTCCTCGGCGCATTCAACGTCTACGTCGGGCATGCGGCACATTTGCCGTTGGCGAAATCGATTGCTCGACAGCTGCGCGCCGCGAACGGAGGGCTCGCTGGCGTGAAGGCCCTTGGTCTGGTCGTGGACGGTCAGGCGCAGGTGTCGATGAACATCACCGATCTCGATGCCGTGTCGTTGCATGAGGCGTTCGATGCAGTGGCGGAGGCGGCACGCGCACTCGGGATCGATGCGACGCACAGTGAAATCATCGGCCTCGTGCCCCAGCGCAGTGTCGAGCAGGGCTTCGCCAGTCGGATCAGGTTGCGCGATGCACGTGACACGGTGTCACTCGAGCATCGGATCATGGCGACGCGACCGCCAGCCGATCTGCGCCCGGTGGCCGACGCGATCGCAGAACTCGACCAGCCGGAGGCCAGCGGGACAGCCGCAGCGCTGGCGGCAATCCTCGCCTCGTCGACGGTGCGGCTCGCAGCAAATGTGCACGTCGCTCGCCAGCACAGCGCCGTCGCGGAACCGCTGCGCCTCGTGCTGCGCAGCGCGTCGATCCTCGAGCGTCACCTGCAGGCTGCCGCACGCGACGATGCTGATGCGTGGCAGCGCGTCGTGGCTGCCCGGCGCGCCCTGGCAGCCACGCCCGGTGCGCTGACCGATCGATTTCGCGCCGTGGACGCTGCGCTGATGGGCGCCAGTGAAGTCCCGCTCCGGATCGCCCGGCTTTCCTGTGACGTCTTGGCGCTGTCGGCCGAAGCGGCGGAGCTCGGTGATCGCGTGACGGCGCCGGACGCGTGGACCGGCGCATCGCTTGCCCACGCCGCTGTCAGCGCCGCGCTCGGGCTGCTGCGCAG
>JBBQRH010000076.1:0-20830 GCA_038215035.1 Gemmatimonadales bacterium
CGGTTTCAGTGACGACGGCGCACGCAGGCGTCGCAGGTATTGTTCACGGTGGGTTGAGCGGCGGCCGCCTCATGGTCGAAACGCGGGGCTGTGGCCGTTGGCGATCAGCACGCCCTCGCCGGTGCCATCGAGCCGGACGAAACGAATGGATGGCGTGCAATTCAGGCACGGCCGTTTCGCGAACGCGATACCCTGACCATCGCGCGACCACGACAGCTTCGAGTCCCCAGTGGATGGCACCAGCGTCCGCACGCCCGTGCCGTCGGCATTCGCGACGGTAATCGCGCTCGAGGGAAAGCAGAGGTACGATTGCGGATCCGGCGACTGGTCGCACACGACCATAGCAAGCTGCTGGCCGTTGGGGGACCACTCCGGATGCATGTGGAATCGAAAGAACGGTCCAGTGATCAGTGTTCTTTCCCCCGATCCGTCAGGGCTGATGACGAACAAATCGGAGAGATAGTCGAATGCAATCGCGTCACTCGAGTAGGCGATCCGGCTCCCGTCGGGCGACCACGAGGGGTCGCCCTCCCCCCCTGGCGACATCGTGAGCCGGGTTGCGACGCTCGCTGTGGCGGTACTCGTCAGGTAGATATCCGATCCGATGAAATCGCGATGGACACGGAATGCCAGGTACTCGCCGTCGGGCGACCACGTCGGACTATTGTTGTACCGACGCTCCGTCGTCAGACGCACCTGGTTCGAACCGTCCGCATTCATGATGTAGATGTCCGACCTTTCGCGCCCGACCGAATCGCTTGCCGCTCGTGAGTACGCAAGACGTTTCCCGTCCGGCGACCACGCTGGGTCGGAGTTGGAGACCTGAGGCTGCGGGATGGTGAGGCGCACGAGGCCAGTACCATCCATGTTGGCAAGGTAGATTTCGCCATCTCGAACGAAGGCCAGTTGACGCGGGGTGGTCTGCGCACAGGTGATGTCCCAGCTCACCGTTGTCGCCTGGCCGATCACCACGGCCACGCTTCGCGTCGCCGGCCCAATCACGGCGCAGTTCGCGTTCAGGCCACCGAAAGCCACGCTGTGCAAGCCCGGCGCAAGCTCGGCGACGTTGGCGTTCGTCCCTGCGACGAGGGCGCGCGGGGTGCCTCCGTCAACACTGACCGTGAAGCTGGATGGTGCGAACTCAATTCCCGCGACGTTTACCGTGATCGCCAGCTCCCCGAAGCGCACGGCTTCGGTGGTGAACGGGACCCGTAGCGGCGAGTCGAGTGCGTTTCCGTCGCGGTCGGTGACATTGTTAGTGATCACCAGCTCGTAGTCCGTCGACCCCTGCAAGGTGCCGATCGGCACGAATTCCGCCGTAGTCTGATCCGGCGACGTGAACGCCAGCGTGCCGGGCACAATCACATTGCCCGCACGCAGGCTCACACTTTGCGCCGTCAGTGAGTTCGGGTCGATCGGCTCGCTGAACACCACCATGACCCGCGTGTTGAGCGGCACATCGCGCTTGCTCCGCGGCGGCACGGTGCGCACGATCACGGGGGCCCGATTCCTCGGCACGAGCATCTGGTACGTCGCGGACGATCCCGCGGCGCGGCGGAGCTCCACGGTGATCGTGTCCCCCAGGCGTGCCGGCACCGCGACGGGATCGAGGCCGCCATCGAGCAGATTGGCCACGGCGGTGAAGCCGGTGCGAACGACGCGCACGCTGGCCGAGACGAAGTCCGGATACGTGCCAGGCGGCGCGGCGATATAGACGCGCTCGTCGATCAGCGACGCTGTGGCGGAGCCCACCCGGGCTTCCGCCGGCGCCGCCACCGGGTTCGACACGAGAAACGGAGCGGCGACGGCCAGCGAGGGGGGCGGCGTGCCCGGTACGGTCGCCGTCGGCTCACCGGCCCGGGTACAGGCGCCTGCTACCGCGGCGAGCAGCAGAGAGAGACAGCGACGGCGTGTGCGGACGATCATGACGTGCCCCGGTCCGGTGATGAGCTGCGTGATGTCTTCGTGGTACGGATGTGCGTCGCCGAATTGCTCAACCGCCTCGTCAGCGTCCGCCGATGGCCTCGAAGCCGGCCCAGTAGTACGGATGTGCGGTGGATGGAACGGCCAGCATCGCGCGCTGGGCCGCTGCCAGTGCGACACGCGAATCGGCACCCGGCACGTAATTGCTGTAGAACTGGACCATCAGGGTTGCGGTGGCCTGATCCTGCACCGGCCACAGGCTCGCAACCACGCTTCTGGCACCAGCCGAGAGAAACGCGCGCGACAGTCCGACCCAATCGTCCCCGGCGGGAACATCACCCAGCGCGCCCGATGCCAGTGCGGTCTGACACGCCGACAGCACCACCAGGTCGGCCACCAGCTTCAGCCCGAACACTTCGTGCACATCCAGTCGTCCGTCGTTCGCACGATCCTCGGCAAGATCGACAAACGAGAACAGCGGGTTCTGCTTGTTCAACACGCCGTACGTCGCCAGATGGATCACACGTCGCAGCGGTGCTTCGCGACGGAACGCAGTTTCGCTCGCCGCCAGTCCCGTCAACACTCGAGTGCCTGGACCACCTCGTCGTGCGATCACCGCAAGCTCCTGCCGTGAGCCCGGGAGCTGCTCGAGTCGCGGACCCATGGCCAGGATTCCGCTACCACCACGAGAGGGAGCACCGCGCGCACTAACCCAGACCGACGCGGATGGCGCAACCGACACCACGTAGCGCTGCACGAGGAACGTCGACGGCGCGCGCTCGTCGACCAATGCCGCAAACGGCAGATAGTGCAGCTCGGCGTGCGGAACGATCACGAGTCTGGTCTTGCCATCGAGCAGGCCGGTCGCGCGGACTGGACTGATCAGCTCACGATGCAACTGGCGCAACGGTGCCAGCCCCGCCGAGTCTGCGACACCACCACGGGGCATCAACGCGCCGATAGCGAAGCTCACGCGTTGCGCCAGTGCGCGGTGCGCGACCGGCAGTTCAACGGCGGCCAGCGTGTCTCGTGTGATCACGTACACGATCGCTGCGCTATCGGTGAGCAGGTACTCCAACATCACTTCGTCGCGATCCAACTTGTTGGCGATGGACCGCCACGAGACTGCGGGCACACCCGCCACCAGCGCGGCATGGCGTGGCGCGCGATCGCGGATTTCCATCTTCAGCTCGGCATACGCGGCCTGCGCGGCAAGCAGCGCTGATCGTGTGACGGCGTCTACCTGACCAACGTCCGGCCCACGGATGAGCTGCCAGTCGGGCGAGGTCGTCTGGACCGTGCGCGAGAGCTCGCCGATGCGACGGCGCAGATCCTGTTCCTTCGCCACCAGATCCGCTGCGGTGTCACGCGGAGCATCGACGCGGCCCATCGCGAGCAGCTCGACCATTTCGCGAGCCCGCAGCGACTCGCTGGCCGCAAACGATTCGGCAATGCGGCCCCGATTCCGTTCGATCAGTGCAAGTCGGTGATACACCGTCCACTTGTCCGCAAGCGTGGCGGAACGTCGCTCACCAAGTCGAAGCGAAGCACCGATCTGCTCGATGGCGAGAATGCTGAGTCGCAGCTCCCTCGCCGCGTCTGCGGTGCGGCCCCAGCGCGCATACAGGTCAGCCTGCCCCGAATGAATACGCCAGCTGACATCGGGAACCGAGCGCCCCGCAATCCGCGCGCCGGCCAGGCGGTACAGTGAATCCGCAATTGTCAGCCGTCCCGCTGCCACCTCGAGGTCGGCGCGTTGGCTGAGGGTGGCCGCCACCGCCACCACGTCACCGAGCCGCGTGAATTCTGCAGCGGCTGCATCCAGATGCCCACGTGCCGCTTCGGTGTTGCCAGCGCGCAGTGCAGCCTCGCTGAGCGCGAGCCGAGTCGTTGCGGCGCTCCGGTGGTCGCGCAGAGACACATCGAGTTGCAGCGCTGACCGCAGCGTGGCCGCGGCCCGCGGCACATCACCCTCGGCCAGCTGAACGAGGCCCAGGCCGTGTCGTGCTGCGCCCACGCCTGCTTGCTGCCCGACGCGGGTGAAGAGTGTCGATGCCGATTGGTACAGGCCCTTGGCAACGGCGTGCTGATTCATCCGCATGGCGAGGTCGGCGCGCGCGAGTGCCGTGCCTGCGCGCAGCGGGATCGCAACCTGGAGTGAATCGCCGCGGCGTTGCGCGTCACCCAGTTCGTCGATGGCGCGTTGCAACAGGCCCTGCGCGGCGAATGCCGACGCGCGACCATGTCGTGCCGCGAGCGCATCACCGAGCGGCCCGGTACGATCCAGAATCGCGGCAGCGTCCGTGAAATGCCGTATCGCCGCGGGGTAGTCACCGCGTCGCAGGCTCAACTCGCCGAGTCCGGAGAGCGCGCTCGCAGCTTCAGCGGTGTCACCGTGTTCGCGCCAGATGGTCAGCGCTTCGCGATAGTCCGCATCGCCGCGACCGAACGCGCCGGCATCGGCTGCAAGCGCGGCCAGGTTGACGAGATTCGTGGCCGCGGCGGTCGGGCGCCGGTCCCTCCGGTTCAGCGCCAGCGCCGCCTCGAGTTGACGGCGTGCGCCATCGATATCCCCGGTTGCCCGAAGCACCGAGGCGATGTTGTTGTGATCGGCCGCAAGGCCGCGGGCGTCGCCGACCCGCCTCCGCAGCACGACCGCGCGCGCATACGCATCGCGAGCAGCAGCAAGGTCGCCGGTGGCTTCACTGAGCCCGCCAAGTTCCGATATGGCATTCGCCAACGCGCGGATGTCACCCGTCAGCGCGGCGACTCGTTCGGCCTGTTTCAACTGCACCGTGGCGGCGTCGACCTGGCCCTCGCGCGCCATTGCCGCGCCGATGTTGCCGAGCGCAGCGCCGATGCCGGCCGAATCGGGGATGGTTGATGCTCGCGCCAATGACTGCCGCCACACGGCGATCGCTGCAGCCGGGCCGTTCCGACCGTACACACCGACACCTGCCAACCGAACACTGTCCACCCACAGCTTCGTTGCCCGCTGCGCCGGTGACCAACGGGTGAAGCGTGTGAGTTCCCGCAACAGGAAGTCGTCGTTCCATGCCACCTGGTTCGCCTGCGCCAGACGCTGCGCGGTGCGCAGGTGTGCCACCTGCACCGCCGGCGCAGCGCGGGCTGCACGGGCAAGCGCCGTCCGAAACGCGTCGCGAAGGCGGTCAGGGCTTTCCCGGCTTTTTTGCGCGAGCGCGGTGTCCGATCCCTGTGCGTTGCGAAGCCACAGGTCATCCAGCACGAGGCGGGTTGCCGTCGACGCGGCGAGGGGTGGGCCAGGGGCCTCGAGATTGGACTGCGGTTTGGGTTCAATCGTCGTGTGGAACTCAACCAGCGATGATCGCGACCAGCGATCCCATCCGGTTCGTGCCTCGACCTGCCAGCGGTACGCGTCGCGCGGATCGAGCCGCACCGAGTCTGGCATCGCGACGGTGGTGTCTCCAACCTGCGCCTCGAATACGACCGTGCCCGCGGAGTCGAACAGCGTGACGCGATAGCTGCTCGCGTCATCGACCTGGCTCCAGGCGAACGACCGCACCATGCCCACCTGGCCAAGTGGCGCGAGCGGGATCGGTGCCGCGGACGCGGAGAAGACGGGGTCCCGGTGAACGGTGGTGTCGGGGGAGCGTAGCGGGAGGATGACCAACATCAGCGCCGCGGCGATGGCGGCTACTGCAGCCGCCGCACGGACGAGACGGCGCGCGGTTGGCGATCGGTTTCGCACATCTGGAATGCTCGCCGCAATGGCGGGGTCGACCATCAGGATCGCCAGCGCCGCCAGCTGACGCCGACAGGGTGAGCAGGCCGCAAGATGTGCCTGCGCTGCCGTGAGATCGGCGCCGGTGAGCGCACCGTCCGCAACGGCGGCGATCGTCACTTCGTCAAGGCACGCTCCCAGGTTGCCGGGTGGTTGTGCCCGCGCCGCGAGATGCAGCAGGTCGGAGATGGGAATCGACGTCATTTCGTGGTCATACGGCGGCTGGGGGCCGAATTGCTCGTCAGAGGTCGCCACGACGGACCCCCTCGCGTTCCAGTGCGGCCCGCATCGACTCCAAGGCACGGCTGACCCGGTTGTAGACCGCCTTCGCGTTCGGCCAGCCAACTACCTTCGCCACCTCGGCTGCGCGTAGCTCGTCGATCACGAAGAGTTGCACGGCCAGGCGCACGTCGGGTGGCTGGCTGTCGAGTGCGGCGGCCAGACGGCCGGCCAGGTCGGCGAGTTCGGCGGGATCTCCAGTCGATACCGGGATCTCAGGGAGCAGCGGGAGCGGCTCCGGGGCGCGAATGGGGAGTGCGTCGGGACAGGGACTGGACCGCCTTACCAGCCTGATCTCACGAAGAAAGGCGCCGAATGGCATGTCGATGCCCGACTTGGCACGCACCACCTCGAACGCCTCCACCGCGGAATGCCCGCCGATGCAGAGCGCCAGATAGATGTCCCGATGGAGGTCCGACAACCCGACCGGTATGGGTGTCTGGTGGCGGCCGTGGGTTTTGCGAAGCCAGTCCACGGTGACGTTGCGCACCACGATGACGAGCCAGGTGGAGACTGACGCCCCGGACGCGGAGTGCGACGAATAGCGGCGCAGGCGCGCGAACGAGTTGGCCGTCAGCGCCGCGCACGACTCGGCGTAGACATCCATGACATCGTCACGGTCAGGAATGAGGCGGCGAATGGTCGCGAGCATCAATGGCCGATAGCGACTCGCGAAGGAGTCCCATGCGGCGCCCTCGTCGCCCAGGTCGAGCTGCTCCTGCCAGCGCTCCACTGATCGCCTCCGCACGCGAGATGGCGAGCCGATCCCAACTGCCACGCTGGGCCCGCGGACGCAACCGCGTCATCGATGCCTCACGTCCGATCCCACGTCGATACATAGGGGGTCGTTTCGCCACAATGTACGTCGCGTGCGAGAAATGCATCCGCAACCTCGGCCGGAGCGAGCTGGTCGCGACGAGCGCGGCTGCGTCAGGGCTTCGTGTCGTTCCGCGTCCAGCACGCGGCGGAACGATACCGAGGACTGGTAACGCGAGCTATCTGCGGCTCAACACGCGACTGGGCGATACCGGCGGTCTTGACGACCGCGGCTGACTGCTGGCGCAGCGGAGGATTCAGCGTGACGGCATCGTCCGCTCAAAGAATTCCCAGACCCGGTTCCACGAATCGCTCTGCTCCGGTGAGTCGTCCAGTTCCAGCGTCTTTCGATTGACGCGACGGCTGAAGGTGTGTCCGACGCTCGCCGGCCCCGGCGTTGGATTGACGTAGATCTTCGTCTCGGCAAGTTGCGGCTTGCGCGCGACGAGCGCGTCGATCAGCGGTCGCGATTCCTCGAAATTCACATCTTCGTCGTTGGTCGCCACATGCACCAGCAGCGGCGCGCGCAGGCTGTCGACCCAGTAGTACGGCGAGCGCCGGATGTACTCGGCACGATTCTCGAACGGCAGACCGCGCAGCCCTGCTTGTGTGGAGAACGAGCGCTGATACGACGGCCCCTTGAAGGACAGCCGGAAGAGCAGATTGGTGACTGGCACGATCGCGGCGCCCGACCGGAATGGGACTTCACGGGCGTGCCGGGTCATCAGCAGGGCGGTGATGTAGCCACCGTGACTCCACCCCATGACGCCGATGCGTGTGGTATCCACGTTGGGCATCTGCCGCAGCACCTGCACGGACGCCAGCACATCGTCGACCTCCCTGCCCCCGTAGTCGATACGCTCGTGGAACTCCTTGCCATACCCGGTGCTGCCGCGATAGTCCGGCGCAATCACCACGTAGCCGCGCCGCACCGCCTCCTTGATGAACGGCAGGTAGTTCTGATCCCAGTTGCCGTGAACGCCGCCGTGCACCCACACCAGGGCCGGCTGGGTGCGTGGTCCGCGCGACGTGAGGGGTTCAAAGACGCTGGCCGGAATCTCGAGGCCGTCCACCGTGCTGACATATCTGATCTTCGAGAACTTCATGAATCCGATGCTACGCGCGGCGAAGATACTGTCGGTCACTGCTTTGCGTGCGACGGCCGACGCGTAGTTTGCCGACGGGTGATCGGCAGGATCACTGCTGACATAGAGCGCGGCGATGCGCGCCGAGTCCATCACCACACGCTGCCGTGTCCGAGCCGCGTCATTCTCCTGCTCTTGTGCAGCTGCGACGCCGACCGGAATCATGAGCATAGCGGCGGCGTACAGCAGCGCACGTGAGAGGGCGAGGCGAAGGAATCGAAGCATGTGAGATCCGGTGAAAATCTGGAGATCGGGCGGCTGCAGGTTGTGGAACGAAATCGAATCGCTCCCCAATCGCTCAGCACCACAGCAACTACGCCGATCGCCCCGATTCGTTGATGGCAGGTCGCGGAAACAGACGACGCGCTCCCATTCGCGGGGCCGTCGGGTACTCGGAGGCCGCCCGGCACGCTCGAGCGCCACTACCGCCACATTACCCACGTTTTACCTTCACCGTCCCGGCCACGCCTACAGCGGGCACACTGCACTACCAGCGTTCAGGAGGAATGATGTTTGCCCGGAATCGTGACACTCGAGTTGCACGACCCGACCCCTGGCTCCGCCGGTGGCTCGGGTCCGTTGCCGTACTGCTGTTCTTTACCGGGTCCCTGCAGGCCCAGGGCCAGGTGGGACGCGTTGCAGGTGTCGTCACTGACTCCATCACGGCGCAGCCACTGGTGGGCGTGCAGGTCACGCTCTCGGCCGGCGTAACACGGCGACTGGCACGCACCACGGCGGAGGGTCGCTACACGGTCAACAACGTGCCCGCCGGCACCTACACCATCGAGGCGCTCCGCCTTGGTTTCCGACGCGTGTTGCGCGGCAATCTGGTGGTCACGGCCGGCGGCACACTGACGTACAACATCCGGATGGATCCCGCCGCACTGAGTCTGCAGGCTGTGGTGACCACTGGCGTGGTTGACCCATCCAGTGGCACGCGCGTGCCGTTCACCGTGGGTCGAGTGAGCGCGGAAGACCTGCCAGTGCCGGCCACCAACGCCCTCGAGAGCATTCAGGGAAAGATCGCCGGCGTGAGCGCAGTGCCGCAGGGGCAGGCCGGCAGCGGTACCGACATCATTCTCCGCACGCCGACCTCAATCAGCAAGAGCAATTCGCCGCTGATCGTGGTGGACGGCGTGATTCAGACCGATGCGTTCGGCGCCTCATCGGCGGACCTGCAGAGCATGGACATCGAAAGTGTCGAAGTGGTGAAAGGCGCCGCTGGTGCTTCTCTGTACGGGGCACGCGCCGCCTCGGGCGTGATCAACATCCGGACCAAGCGCGGCGCTGGCGGCGGTGACGGCTCCACCCGCTTCACAGTGCGTTCCGAATACGGCTCGAACTCCATCGACAACCGCGTGCGGTGGGCCAACTCGCACTACTACCTGGTGAATGAGCGCGGCGAGTGGCTGAACGCAGCCGGCGCGGTCGTGCCGCGCGAACAGCGCGTGCCGGAGCCCGCCTTCACCCGCTTTCAGGACAACTTCTACGGGCCAGGCGCCGCCTTCAACCAGGTGGAGCGTTTCTTCGATCCTGGCAACTTCGCACGCAACTCGCTCAACATCTCGCAGAATGCGGGGAAGACCAACTGGTTCTTTTCGTACGTGAACGGCCGTGAGGATGGTGTGGTGTTGAACTCGGGACGCTACAACCAGGATGATTTCCGCCTCAACCTCGACCATCGCCCACGCTCGAACCTGAGTATCGGCGTCAGCGCATACCACATGCGCTCTTCGCGCCAGAACGTGTATGACGACACGTTCTTCGACCTGATCAACCAGGCCCCTGATGTCGACCTGCGTCTGCCAGATCCTGACGGCACGCCTTACATCTTCCAGCCCGACTTCGAAGGTCGCGAGGAAAATCCGCTTTACGTGTTGTCCACCGAAGAGAATACGCGCAAGCGCACCCGCACACAGGGCGCGCTCGAAATGAAGTTTGCGCCGTTCTCCTGGCTCACCTTCGACGCGAATCTGAGCTATGACCGCTCGGATCGCGCCACGAACTTCTTTCTCGATCAGGGAAAGAAGACGGAGGGCTTCGCCAATGGCGGACCGGGCGACATCTCGCGCTTTACCGGGCTGACCGACGCGCTGAACGCATCGGGCAGCATGAACCTGCTGAAGCAAGTCGGCGCCTTTACGCTCCGTTCGACCTTTCGCGGGCTATTGGAGCGCGAGACCAACGAACTCACGACGGCCACCGGCAACCAGTTCTCGACGCCGGGTGTGCGAAGCCTGAACAACGCGTTCAACCGCTTCGTGTCCTCGACCAGCGAGACGATCCGCACCAACAGCTACTTCATCAGCACCGCGGCCGACTATCGCGGCAAGCTGATTGTCGATGCCCTGCTGCGACAGGATGGCAGTTCGCTGTTCGGCCCCGAGGAGCAGGAGAACTGGTACTACCGCTATAGCGGCGCGTATCGTCTGTCGGCCGAGAAGTGGTGGCCGGTGAAGGCGATCACCGAGTTCAAGGTGCGCGCGTCGATTGGTACCGCTGGTGGTCGCCCGAGCTTCAACGACCAGTACGAGACGTACAACTTCGTGGAGGGCGGTGGCCTCGTGAAGGCGAACCTCGGCAATCGCTTCCTGAAGCCTGAGCTCTCCAAGGAGACGGAGTTCGGTGTCGATGCAATCATCAAGGACCGCTACTCGATCCAGATCTCTCGTGCAAAGCAGACCACCAGCGACCAGCTGATTCTGGTGCCACTGGCCGGATTCTTCGGCTATGCATCGCAGTGGCAGAATGCCGGCACGGTCGAGGGCAACACCTGGGAAGGCACGCTCGAAGCACAGATCATCCGTCGCCCGAACTTCACCTGGCGCGCCGGTGTCGTGGCTGATCGCTCGCGAAACAAGATCACCGAGTTCGAGCGCAGCTGTTTCACCGTCAACACCATCGCCTTCCGCTGCGCCGGTGAGACGCTGAGCGCCATGTACGGGTTCAGTTTCATGAAGAACGCCTCGCAGCTGGCGCAGGATGCAAGCTCCCGCGCGGCCGAGTTCGGGGTGAACGACGACGGCCTGCTGGTGTGGGTTGGCCCCGGCAACACCTTCCAGGAAGGGGAGACGAAGCGTCTCTGGGGCACGTCGTCCACCATCGGCACCACGACCTACGGCTGGGGGCTGCCGATCACGTCGGTGGACTCCGTCGGCAACGCGGCGGTGACGAAGATTGGTGACGGGACGCCGAAATTCCGTTTCGGTGTGACCAACAACATCGGATGGGGTGGCTTTCAGCTGTTCATGCTCTGGGACACGCAGGTCGGTGGCAACGTCTACAACCGCACCAACCAGCGCATGTACCAGTACGGCCGCAGCAGTGACGTGGACCAGGACTTGAAGCTGCAGGTGAACAAGAAGCCTGTGGATTACTACATCTCGCTCTATGCAGCGAACAGCCCCGCCGACTTCTTCGTGGAGGACGCCAGCTACGTGAAGCTGCGAGAGCTATCGGTGAAGTACCGCCTGCCGGCGCGCTTTACGCCGGCGCTGGCGCGTCTGGGCGCGCAGGGGGCGTCGTTCTCGCTGATCGGCCGCAACATGCTCACGTTCACCAAATACAAGGGCTACGACCCCGAAGTGGGCACCGTGCTCAATCGTTTCGACAGCTTCGTCTACCCGCGCTATCGCACGGTGACGGGCAGCGTCGAGCTCACATTCTGAGCGCCGGATAACTCACCATGATCAGAATCTCACATTTCCGGATGCTGCCGGTTGGGCTGGCACTGGTCGCCGCCGGTTGCCAGGATCTCAACGTCGTCAATCCAAACCTGCCCGATGCGGTGCGCGCCACAACGCAGCCGCTGACGACGGAATCGTTCGCCGCCTCTTCGTTCCGCAGTTGGTGGCCGGTCGCCGGTCATGGCGGATATCCTGGCGTTGCGATGGTCGTCATGTCGCGTGACGTCACGTCGGGCTTCGCCGACTTCGGCCAGCTCGAGCCATCCACCGAGCCACGCACATCGTGGAACAACAGCGAAGTGAATGCCCGGCGGCAGGTGAACCAGGATCCGTGGTACGGATACTATCGCACGATCTCGGCGGCCAACGATGTCGTTGCCGGCGTCAACGGTGGCCTGGTGATCGTGGACCCCGTGCGCACCGCCCGCGCCAAGGCGATGGGCAAGTTCATGCAGGGGTTGTCGTACGGCTATCTCGGTTTGATGTACGACAAGGCGGTCGTCACCGATGAGCGCACCAAGCTCGATACGATCACGACGCCGACGTTCACTCCGTACCCGGGCGTGATCACCGCCGCCATCGCGCAACTCGACTCGGCGGCGGCCGTCGCCGGTGCGCAGCCGACGATGACATTCCCGGTGGAGAGTTTCCTTTTCCAGGCACTGACGCGAGACCAGTTCGTCCGTCTCACGAACTCATATGCGGCGCGATTGCTCGCGTATTCGGCACGCACCAGGACGGAGCGGGCGGCGGTGAACTGGACCGAAGTGCTGCGTCGCATCGATGCCGGCATTCTGGTCGACTTCGCGCCTGTCGGCCAGGTGGACATTCTTGTCGATGACTGGAAGCGCCTGCTGGCACGGCTCCGCACCGCCGGGCGCCCGTCGGACTACGCGCGCCCGAGCTATTGGCTGATCGGTCAAGCCGACTCCACCAACGGCTGGCAGAACTGGCTCGCGACCGCCAATGACAGCCGGCAGCCGTTTCAGATGCGGACGCGCGACCGTCGAATTCAGGGCGCTGCCGGACCGACATCCCCCGGATTGTACATGGGGTACAACCTCAACAACCTGTTCGCGATTTCGCGCGGATCGTGGCGCTTCTCGCACTACTACTTTCTGCGCTACGGCACCGGCGTCACCTGGCAGTCCGGCCCGCTGGCTGAGCTGACGGTGACCGAGATGGATCTCCTCAAGGCGGAGGCGTTGATCCGGCTCGGCCGGGCAGCGGAAGCGGTGGCGCTCATCAACAAGACTCGCGTCGCCAACGGGCAGCTGCCTCCCGTAACGATCGATGGCCCCCCGATCGCACCGGGCTGCGTACCGCGCAAGCTCAATGGCACCTGTGGCAGTCTCTGGGACGCCCTGCGGTACGAGAAGGGCATCGAGTTGATGGGTATGAGCGCGATGGTGCCGTTCATGGACGCGCGTGGCTGGCAGACCATGCCGTCCGACACGCCGACCCAATTCCCGATCCCGGGCCGCGAACTGAGCACCTTGCGCCAGTCGCTCTACTCCTTTGGTGGCATCGGTGGACAGTCGTCCACGCTTGCGCCAGATCCGGAGCGATGCCCGGTTACCGCGACCCCGCTGGCGCGCTGTCCGTAGAGAAACCGCCTGATCGACGACACAGCAGCAATCGCCGCCACGTTGCATTGCGCAACGTGGCGGCGCGTCATTTCTACGGCTCGTCTGCTTGGTGGCCGGTTTCTGGCGCGGGCTACTGTGCCACGGCAACGCCGTCTCGACGCGGGTCCGCCACGCCGATGCGGACGCCGTTCTTCGCCACGAACACGGCGTGAACACCACCGAACGAGATGTCGGCGACACGGCTGACTGGTCGATAGCCACGCGCCACCAATGCCGCGTACACCGACGTCGGGAATCCTGGCTCCACCTCCACGTCGCGCGTGTTGGCGCTGGCGTGTATCCGCGGCGCAGCCAGTGCACTGCCCGGGTCTTCGCCAAAGGCCAGCATCCGCAGCGTGACCTGTACGATCGCGGGCTGGATGTACTGCGAGCCGGCCGATCCGACCACCAGCTTCACCCGTGATCCATCGAGAATCAGCGTGGGTGACATGGTGGAGTTGGCATACCGGTTCGGTGCGCGCGTCCGCGCATCGAAGTTCGCGGCAGCCGAGTTGAGAAAAAAGCCGCCGGTGAAGACACCCGAGCCAAACAGCACGCCGACGGTCGTGGTGGCCGAGACCGCGTTGCCGTCGGCATCGACCACAGCGAGATGCGAGGTGAAGCTCAACGGCTCGCTCGGCGGTTCGGCCGACCCTCCACCGGCAGGTGCCGTCACCGGTGCGATCGTCGACGCGGGAAACGGATCGAACGACGCACACGCATCCGCCGCCGCGTCCGTGCGTTCGAAGCCTGCCGGCGCACCAGCAATGACGGTGTCGGGCAAGACGGTGCCGATCAATGCGGCACGCGTTGCCACGAAGCCTGGCTGCACGACGCCACGGGCCGGCACATACATCGAGGTTGGATCACCCCGCCAGCGGCTGGCGTCAGCATTTCCAACGCGCATCACATCGGCGAGCTTCACCGCGACGTCCGGCTGCTCCGTGTAGCCGACGGCGCTGCCGAGTCCTGCGGCATCGGCAAGCTGGAGCATCTCGAGTACGGCCGACCCGCCCATTGGTGGTGGTGCACCAAGCACGGTGTAGCCGCGCCACATGGCACAGAGTGGACGAATCGTTGCGACTGGATATGCGGTCAGGTCCGACACGTCGATCAATCCGCCGCGCGACTTCACCTTGGCACTGAGTGCCGCCGCGACTGAGCCAGTGTAGAAACCCGGCGCACCATCCCGTGCGATGATCTCCAGCGTTACGGCGAGTTCTGGCTGCACCAGACGGTCGCCAGGTCGCAGCGGCTGACCATTCGGCATGAACCGCGCGGCTGCCAATGAATCGGTCAACAATTTCGTACGCGAGGAGACGATGGTGCGCGCGAGGAGCGGCGAGACGATGAAGCCGTCGCGCGCCAGTCGAATCGCCGGCGCCATCACCTGCGCGCGCGTGAGCTTGCCCCATCTGCCGTGTGCCTGGAGCACGCCGGCCACCATGCCTGGCGTGGCTGCAGCGCGCCCCTGCAGGCGGGCCTTGGCGGTGTCAGTCGTGCCCCACTCCGGCGACGCGCCCGATCGCGGATAGAACGAGAGATGCTCGACGCGGCGCGTGCGAGCATCGTAGAAGGTGAGCGCGCCCCCGCCGCCGAGGCCCGTCTGCGAAACGTCGGTGACCGAGAGCGCGAATGCCGTGGCGGCGAACGCATCAATCGCGCTGCCGCCAATGCGAAGCACCTCTGCACCGGCGGCCGCAGCGTCCGATTGCGATGCGGCCACCATGCCCTGCCTACCCTCAGCGCGCTTCCCCGACATGGGGCTCAGTGCGGCAGGCGTACTCGGCGCACACGCAACAAGCCCCGACGCCAGCCATGTCGTCCACCGGACGGCGGCGGCGGCGAAAGTCATTCGACGGCTGCGACTGACCAGTGAAAACACGGATAGGTCTCCGGCGTGAGTTTGGTGCGGGTTAGCGGCGGCGGCGAGGACCAAGGTACTGCGTCGCTCGGCGCGCGCGGCGCCTACCGCAGCCGCACGCGTGCATCGAGCGGCCGTGGGGTGTACTCCGGCAGGAACCGACACCCCACCTCCGGCGCGAAGGCTGCAGCGACGACGCGACACCGACTCGCCACCATGGACGGCGTCGGGCGGTTGCCCTGCTCCACCCACTGCAGCAGCTCGTGCATGGCCGTGACGTAGGCGGCGTCGCTCAGGTAGCTGTGATCATCATCGTTGCTGAACAGCTGTACCAGCCATTCACCGCTGCCCCCACGGCGCATGGTGTCCCGGAACACGGATTCGAGCTCGACGAACGCCGTCGGATCGTTGACACCATGCACGGTGAGAACGGGCACGCCGATGCGACCACGCGGGTCGGCATCGCTGGCAAAATCGGCGCGGGCTGCCGAGTCGGCACTCGTACGGAATACGCGCGTGTTGAGCGCCGCATCATCGTGCGAGCCGACGTAGGCCACGGTCGCGTTGGTGAACGGATTCCGACCGCCGAGCCGCTTGAAGACGATGTCCTGAAAGTGCCACGTGCCCCAGTTGAGGTGCGCGATGAGCGAGCGCTCCGGGATCGCGACCACGCCCAGAATGTCATCGAGATTGCGCTGCTGCTGCGGCGTACGTCGAGCGGCGTCGAGGCGCACGCCGGTGCATTCATCCACCCGTGTCGCGAGCTGTGCGCGCGTCAGAGTCGCAGTGAGAGGCAGCCCCACCCAGAGCGGATATGCGGGTTCGTCGGCACGCGGATGATTGCCACATACGGCCTGATACACCACGCGAAGATCGAAGCGGAAGTCGTAGGATCGTGAGCCGCCCCCCAGCACACCGTTGGTCAGCAACACGGCATCGTATGGCCCGCGACCGTTGGCGGTCGCATAGGTCTCGGCGGCCACGGCGGCCACGCTCGCGCCCCATGACTGGCCGTGCAAAATCGTGTGCTCCGGCGCGCCGAATTCCTGGACGAACAGCTGTCGCACCCGTTCGAGATCCGCCGCCGCACTGTGCACCGCCACGCCGGCCTCGTGGTAGCCGGTGCCCGCGTACGCGTAGCCCGCGCGGGTCCAGATGGACCAGCGTATGAGGTCGTCGGATGCGCGCGCCTGCTTGGGTTCTCCGAGCTCCGGGCCACCGTGTGCATGCACGACCAAGGTGCGGTTCCACGCCGGTGGCATCGCCAGCCAGAACCAGGCGCCCAGACTGTCCCGACCAGCGAGGCAACGGCTTCCGGTTGCGACCCCATCAGGGCATGGCGCCTCGGCGGCGCGCTGTGCTACAGGCCGCGGGATCGGCTGAGCAGGCGAAGGGGTGGAACTGGCGAACAGTGCGGCCAGAAGCGGGAATGAAAGACGGGCAGGTGCCATCGCGGAAAAATACGACGGGAACCAAGGGGACGTAGTCCTTGCTGAGGGTCCTGGTTCGGCGATTCCACGCGGGACGTCACCGAAGGTCGGAACCTTGCCGGGCGCGCATCCCGACCGGCAAGGTTCACATTCATGGCGACGCGTGCGTCAGATTCAGCACGGCTCACGCAGTCGCGATGTGCCGATAACCGCGACCTCGGGTCAGTCGATCGGGATGTGCTTCTCATGTCCAAGCACCGTTTCCGCACGACGTGAGCGGAAGACCGGAAACAGCAGCTGCGTGTACCACCGCTCGGACCCGTGACGCCGGTCGTCCTTCAGGCCGTACTCGGCCGGGTACTGTCGCGTGATGCGCGCCGTGCCGAAGAGCACATCCCACAGGAAGAGCATGTTCCCATAGTTGCCCATGTAGTGGCCGATCCCATCGTCCTGCGTGAGCGCATGGTGCGCGAAGTGTGTGGCCGGCGTGGAGATGGTGCGTTCCACCAGCCACGCCAGCGGACGCAGCACGCGGTATCGATACAGCCACTGGTCCCAGCGGACGGCCGAGTGCGCGCCGATGATGATTGCCAGCTTGACGATGCTGTAGCCTACCAACACCCAGCCGAAGCCGAGGTAGAGTAACGCGCCGCTCAGCCAGAGCCCGGGCATGAGCGCGTAGTAGAACGCGTTGTTGCGGTACACCACACGCACGCTCATGTACGCTGCGGAGTGATGCGCGCGATGCAGCGGCCACATCACAGAGGTGTGCGACAGCCGGTGCCAGAAGTACTGCGTGAGGTCGTCCGCGATGAGGAGCACCGGCACCATCTGCCACCATGGCCATGCGGCCCATGCGTCACGCGCGGACGGCATGAGCCACGCGCACACCGCTTTCGCGGAGGCAAACACAAGCCCCGACACCACAGGGAACATGAGGCCGACGGCGACGTCCAGCCGATTGTCCTCACGGGTGGCTTCCGGCGCGAAGAACTTGCCGATCGCGACCTCGCCGATGCCGAAGAGCGTGAACACCGACACGACGGCGAGGAGTTGTGTGGTTTGCTGGTCGATCGACATTGGTGAGGTCGAGAGAGGGTCTTGGCGAGCGGCGAGAACAGTATGTCGAATCACGACGTGCACGTCCAATCAAGGGGACCGAGCGAGGGGACGGACAACCGCCGCACTCGGCGCCGTTCTGCGATCCTGAGGGCCTCAGTAGGCCAGCTTACCCGACATCGCCGCCTCGTGTAGAATGGCCGCATGATTCCCGCCTCACACCACGGTAGCTTCGCCGGCTCCAACCGGCTCTGGTTCATGCCGGGGACGCCCGCCCACGTCTCCGAGGGCACGCTCGCAATTGCCGCCGATCGCGTGTCTGTGCGCTGGGCGCACGGGGGGGCACCGAAAGAGGGAGAACTCGTGCTCAGCGGACCCGCTCCGTCATGCCGCGGCGACTTCACCGACACCTTCCACGCGGCCAGCGGGCTCGTGCTGCACGGCCACGCGCAAGGCAGCACGGTCCGCCTGTACACGACCTATCCGGCCGGCGACGGATCGCCGGACTGGGGCTGGCGCATCGTCCTCGACTGGTGCGACCCGGATCACTTCAGCTTTCGCATGTTCAACGTGCTCCCCGACGGCACCGAGGCCCTCGCCGTGGATCTGTGCGGCGCTCGAGTGGCCTGATTCGACGCGTCGCCCGCGCGGATCCAGATGGACCAGCCGAATGACGTCGTCGGATGCGCGCGCCTGCTTGGGCTCGCCGAGCTCCGGGCATGCGGCCTCGGCGGCGCGGTGTGCTTCAAGCCGCGACATCGGCTGCGCAAGCGTAGGGATCGAACTGGCGAACAGTGCCGCCAGAAGCGAAAATGCACGACGAGCTGGTGCCAAGACGGGAAATTCCGGTGTTGCTGCGGGATAGGACATTCGGTCAGGGTCGGGATACGAGGTTTGATCGGGCGCGTTGTCGCCCGATGCCCCGAGCTCCCGCGTGGCGCGCGAGGGCGTGGCGTTGACACGGCCGCGTCACAGTCGCGGTGCGGTGGGCGGGCCACGCGACAAACCCGATGCGACGTCCGCGCGAAAAGAACGGATGCATCGGCATCCAGCAAGACCGAGATGTCGACCTTCATCCGCGGAGTGCACATTGATCGCTCGTCGCCGCTGGCTTCCCTCGCTCGCAATGCTGGTGGCCGTGGCGCCAGTGGAGGCCCAGCACTCGATGGAGCAACGCGTGGATTCGTTGTTCAATCGCCACATCTCGAAGGACGGTCCCGGTTGCGCCGTCGGCGTCTACAAAGACGGTGCGGTGTTGCTGACCCGGGGGTACGGGCTCGCGAGCATGGAGGACGGCCGCCCGATCACGCCACGCACGACCTTCAACCTCGGCTCCCTTTCAAAACCGTTCACGGCGCTCGCTGTGCTGATACTGGAGCAGCAGGGGAAGTTGTCGCTCGATGACGACGTGCGCCGCTGGGTCC
This sequence comes from Gemmatimonadales bacterium, assembly GCA_038215035.1. Lineage (GTDB taxonomy): Bacteria > Gemmatimonadota > Gemmatimonadetes > Gemmatimonadales > Gemmatimonadaceae > JACMLX01. Next base: position 19,018 of record JBBQRH010000076.1, read on the forward strand.
CCGAGATGCGTGACTACGGCACGCCGATCCGCCTTCGCGACCTCGTGCAGCACACCAGCGGTCTGCGCGATTATGGAGCGCTCGCCGTGCTGTCGGGGCACGACGTGAAGACGATGCAGGAGTTTCTGGGGCTCATTTCGGCACAGCAGGCGCTCAACTTCGCGCCCGGATCCGGGCATGAGTACAGTCACAGTGACTACCTGCTTCTCGGCCTGATTGTCGAGCGCGTCGTCGGCGTGCCCTTTGGCGAGCACCTGGAGCGCACGGTGCTCGCGCCGCTGGGGATGAAGGAAAGTTACGTCAGTGATGCGCGCGCTCACACGATGACGAATCGCGCACTCGGACACACGCTCGACGGTACCAGTGCGCGCGTACGGTTCCCATCATCCGAGACCTTTGGTGGTGACAATCTGTACGCGTCGGTCGAGGACTTCGCGCATTGGGACCGCAACTTCGCCACGCCGACCGTTGGCGGCCCGTTGGTGATCGCACGCATGCTTGGACGGCCGCTGCTCGCCAACGGCGACACCATTCCGTATGCGTATGGGTTACGCCTCGGCGCGTATCGCGGGCTCCGCACGATCGAACGCGGCGGACACACGGATGGGACGCGGACAATCATCATGCGATTCCGAGATCACGGATTCACCGTCGCGACGCTCTGCAATGCCGATCATCTCGACTCAAAGAAGCTCGCCGAGGGAGTCGCGGATATATATCTGTCGGAGCGCATGAGTCCCGCGCGACCCCAACCGGACGCGCCAATCGCCGTCACGATGCCGGCTGCAGAGATAGCGCGTTACGCCGGTATCTATCGACCACTAAACCAACCATGGAACGTGTTGCCAATCATCGTGAGAAACGGCGCGCTCGGAGAGTTGATCTTCCACGACGCGACGGACGACACACTGTTCACGATCACTCCGGCCGGTGACGGAAGGTTTTTCGAGATCGGGTCCACCGGGAACGTGGCAGTGTTCACGTTCCGGTCAGCGGGTTCGGGTACCGCATCTCGTCTGGACATTTCCTGGAACGGCGAGCAGCCCGAGACGCTCGAGCGCGTGGCGGATACGGATGTCTGGCGTCCTTCTGCCGCTGCACTGCGGGAGTATGCGGGTACGTGGTTCAGTCAGGATCTCGATGTGGGTTGGCGGCTCGAGCAGCGGGGCCAGAGTCTCGTGATGCGGCGCCGAGGGCAGACCGACCTCACGCTGCGACCGGTCGAGCGTGACCTGTTCGTTCGCGGCTTCGGGCCGTTCGGCGAGTCCATGGCACAGCTCCAGTTTCATCGCGACAAGGCCGGCAGGCTCACACACTTCACCGTATCGACGCCGCCCGGGGAAGACTCGGTCCGCGGACTTCGATTTGTTCGCGTGGCCGTTCGGTAGTCGAAACGCGCGCTGCCGCTCCTCGAATTGGATGCGCCACACCATTTGTGCTGCAGGTGGGGCTGAACGGAGCCCATCACCGTGCTCATGGCCAGTCGGCACGCCGCGCGCGACTGCACCAACCTGACGGGGCGTACTTCGAGCTCGCGGGCGAGGCCGACCATGGGCTCACCGTGATCGTCGTCTCCCGAGTCAGTGTGGCGAAAACGGGGATGCTGCGAAAGCGCGATCCGTACTCTGGCGACTACTACGGCGAAGCCGGCTGGCTGCAGATCAGGGAGGAACTTCGTTCGACGAAGTGAGATCAGGAGGTGACGTCGGAGGACTTCCACGCGAAACGCGGTGGGTTATGTTTGTTAGAACACACAACAAAAACCCCCCCCCCCTGGAAGTATACCACCAAACGCACCCCCAGGCCCCCCCAG
>JBBQRH010000077.1:0-20047 GCA_038215035.1 Gemmatimonadales bacterium
CGCCCGCCCTCCTACCGCTTGTAAGCATGTGGTTTCAGGCTCTCTTTCACTCCCCGCACAGGGGTGCTTTTCACCTGTCCCTCACGGTACTCGTCCACTATCGGTCACAGAGGAGTCTTTAGCCTTGGAGGGTGGTCCCCCCAGCGTCACGCCCGATTACTCGGGTCGGGCGGTACTCAGGAACACCACTAGTCAGCACACGTCGCCTTCGCCTACCGGGCTCTCACCGTCTCGGGCGGGCCTTTCCAGGACCACTTCAGCTGGCTTCGTGCTAACCGTGCGTGGGTCCTACAACCCCGGCACTCCGAAGAACGCCGGTTTGGGCTTGGGCCCCGTTCGCTCGCCGCTACTTGGGGCATCTCGGTTGATTTCTCTTCCTCCCGGTACTGAGATGTTTCAGTTCCCAGGGTTCGCTTCCCGATTGCTCGGGATGACGGCGCTCACGCGCCGCCGGGTTTCCCCATTCGGCCATCACGGGATCACTGTGTGTGTGCCACTCCCCCGTGCTTCTCGCAGCTTACCACGGCCTTCATCGCCTCTCTGTGCCCAGGCATCCCCCACATGCCATCTCTCGCTTGACCTCCCGTAACCGGTCAAGCCGTGCATGCGCATTCATGCACACTGCAATCACTTCATCGCGATCGACACGTTGCCGTGCCCAGTCCACGATGGGATTCACTTCCCACGATCTCCACACTCTTTCCATTGTCAAACATCGTCCGCGGCCTCGCCCGACTTGCGCCGGTCTCGGCAACGTCCCGGGTCATTGTCCCGGGGAGTCTGAAGAAAGTAGTCGAGTCGCTTGCAGGGTCAAGCCCCTCGACTCGCCTCACATGCGCGAAGCCACTAGGCTCCCTCAGACATGACACCGAACAATCACAAACTCCCGATCGCGACACTCGCAACCCGCGGCGCTGAACGCCTCCTGCGCGGCCATCCATGGGTCTTCCGCAGCGACATCGCCACCGCACCACGCGTCGACGCTGGCCTCGTCGACGTCCGCGGTCCCGGCGGTCGCAAACTGGGGACGGCACTCTACAGCCCAACGTCTGAAATCACGCTGCGCCGACTCGAGGCTGACCCCGACGTCGTGATCGACGCCGCGTGGTGGCACCGCAAGCTGGCGCAGGCCATCGCGCGCCGCGCACCGCTCGGCGCGCTCACCACCGCCTGCCGCCTGGTGCATGGAGAGGGTGACGGACTGCCGAGCCTCGTCGTGGATCGATACGCCGACGTACTCGTGGTGCAGCTGCTGAGTGCAGGGCTGGAAACGCAACGCACGCAGATCGTCGCGGCGCTCCAATCACTGGTCGAACCGGCCGGCATTCTGGCGCGCAACGATCCTGCGGTGCGCACGCGCGAGGGGCTCGAGCGCACCGTGGAAGTGCTCGCCGGTACGGTGCCAGATACGATCAGGGTGACGGAACACGGCATTCATTACCTCGCGGCGCTCCGCACAGGCCAGAAGACGGGGGCGTTTCTCGATCAGCGCGACAATCGCGTGCTCATCGGCTCACTGGCGCGCGGTCGCGCGCTGGATCTCTTCAGCTATCACGGATCCTTCGCCTTGCACCTCGCCCGGAACGCGGACCACGTCACTGCGGTCGACGTCTCCGAAGCCGCGCTGGCGCGCGCCGCGGAGAACGCCGTGCTGAATGGGTTCACCACGATCACGCCGGTGGTTGCCGACGTCTTCGAGTATCTGCGCGAAGCGAAGGCGAAAGGCGACCGATTCGACACCATCGTGGTCGATCCGCCGGCGTTTGCAAAGAACCGCTCCTCGGTGACGCATGCCATGCGTGGATACGCGGACATCAACCGCCTCGCGATGCAGCTGCTGACACCAGACGGCATCATGTTCACCGCCAGTTGCAGCCACCACGTGCACGTTCCGGAGTTCCTGGAAATCCTCGAACACGCCGCGGCCGAGTCCGGACGCGACATCGCCATCCGATCGCTGACGCTGCAGCCACTCGATCACCCGGTGTTGCTCACCGTGCCGGAAACGGGCTATCTCAAAGGGGCGGTGCTTCAGGCGATGGCGTGAGCACCGTCCCCGACGCACCGGATCGGCACGGGTGGCCACACTATCGCTGGCAGCGGCGGCAGAGGTACGTGGACCGTTGCCCCTGCGTGATCCGTACGATCGGCGAGCCACACCGTACACATGGCGCGCCCTCACGGTCGTAGACGACGAATCGATCGGTGGCCTGCCCATACTGATGGCGGCCCATCTGCTCGAAGGCGAGCCCCATGGTCCAGCGAATGCCCGCGATCAGTCGCTCCACACGTGCGCGTGACAGCTGCCGCGCGGGCGTTTCCGGACTGACACGGGCATGCCAGAGCGCCTCAGCGGCGTAGATGTTCCCGACGCCAGCAATCACCGACTGATCGAGCAGCACCTGTTTGACGGGGGCTTTGCGGGTCGCGAATCGTGCCCTGAGCTGCAGCGCGTCGAGCAGTGGATCGAGCGCGTCCGGACCGATGCGTGCCGCGCTCGGCGCGTCACCCACGGCGCGCAGACTGACGCGTGCGAGAACGCGGGGATCAATCAACCAGACGTGCCGGCCGCCACTGAACGCAAAGTGTGCACGAGCGTGAAGTGGTGCCGTGGCCTCTTTGGTCACGGCCCAGTCACCAGTCATTCGGAAGTGCACGATGAGCGCTGCGCCATCGGCGAAATGCACCTCCTGCCATTTGGCGACGCGTCTCACAGCGACCACGCGCTGCCCGATCAGCGTCTGGATCCTGCCATCGGCGAGCCGCGCCAGCGATGGATGCAACCACGTCACGGCTCGCAGAATCCGACCGCTGACCGTCGCGTGCAGGAGTCGCGCAGCGCTCTCCACTTCCGGAAGTTCTGGCATACCGGAATGAATAGCAGCCGACGCCAGTGGGCCGGTGAAGGCCATCTCTCGCATCGGACTTGCATTCACGCAGTGGTCGAGACACCTTGCCGCGCACGCTGACGCTGGAGATGCCTATGCTGCTGTCGACGCCGACACGCTCGCTCAAGCACGAGTACGTGAATTACATCGATCTCGAGATCGAACACTACAAGGACTCGATTTCGCGCGATGCGCTGATGAAGCTCGCGGACGATGCCGTGGCCTCGATGAGCACTCGGGCGCAGCTGGAGCTGAGCGAGCTGGTGCTCTGCGATGCGGTGAACGAGCAGATCATGCGCCGGCTCAAGCTTCCGCAGTACGAGCGCTGGCGTCGCAATCGACTGAAGATGCTCGATCAGTTTCGCCGTGCCGATCATTGGGGCTTGTCGGTGACGCAGCATCTGGTCGACGCGGTGCGGCCACAAGAACATCCCCACATCGTGGTGGCCGGGCCCCATGTCGAAGAGCGCACGCTCTACCTGGCCGCACATGGTGCGCACGTCACGGCCATCGGCGAGCAGGATGAGGAAGCGCTGGTGAGCAAGGTCCTCGTCGCCGCAGCACAGGCTGGCCTGTCTGCGCAGGTGGTAGGGTGCGCCGATGGGTTGGATGAATGGCTGCCGGTCGTGCCGGTCCGTGCAGTGATCTGGCACGCGCAGCTGCTCGACGCGCTCACGCCTGAAAAGCGGGCCCGAGTGCTGGCACATCTCCAGGACGCAACCGCCGCCGGAGGCGTCCACTACATCGAGGGCGTGTCAACCGAGTTGCGCCGCAGCGCCGAGATTCGCTCGCTCATCGCGAATTACGTCGGCTGGCAAGCCCCAGTGGATACCGCAGATGGCGTGATCGTTCTCCACAAACCACGCGTCGCATAAGGACACAGGGAGGACACCATTTCGTGTCAGATCGCGACACGTGGTGGTGCACAGCCAGCGGCAAATACTCATAAGTCATTGACAATAAATGACTTGCGCCAACCAGATTTCCCGGCACCACTTCTGCACTCTCCGTCTGCAGACACGCGCCACATCGTGGCGCTCCGGGGTCAGGCAGTCGGCCGCATCACTCATATTATATGAGTGGCGGTACGCGACCCCGGGATACGACCGGGGGAGACGATGGCGAAGAAGAAGATTCAAGGTCCGAACGACGAGCCGATGGGCATCGTGATTTCGAGAGGCGCGGAGAAGGACTCTGCGCCAACGGTGCTGGCATTCGTCTGGGGTCCGGCGGATCTGGAGATGCCGGAGTTCGCAGCGGCATGACAGACAAGGGTTCGCGTGCGTAGCGCGGGCCTGGCGCGGCGACTCTGAGGCTGCGCTGCAACGGAGGTGATGCCATGGCATCGCCTCCGTTTTTTTGGGCCCATGGGGCGCAGGGCGTTTATCTGCGCAACGACACCGCAGACCGAGGCGCCGCAACAGGCGCTGACGAAAGCTGCAAGTCGCTCGCGACGGGCCAGCACGACGCCTGTGCCGACTCTGCGCGCGGTTCGCCGAAACGACGACGGGGATGGCGCCAACAGCGCCACCCCCGTTTGAACCTCGGCAACGCCGAGATTACATCGCCGGCGCAGCAGGAGCAGCTGGAGCCTTTGCCTTCTTGCTGGCGCGCTTCTTGGACTTCTTTGCAGCCTTCTTGGCGCCCTTCTTTGCAGCCTTCTTGGCGCCCTTCTTTGCGCCCTTCTTGGCTGCGCGCTTTGCGCCCTTCTTGGCGGCGCGCTTTGCACCCTTCTTCGCGGCGCGCTTTGCACCCTTCTTCGCGGCCTTCTTGGCGCCCTTCTTTGCGCCCTTCTTGGCAGCGCGCTTTGCGCCCTTCTTCACTGCGCGCTTTGCGCCCTTCTTGGCAGCGCGCTTTGCGCCCTTCTTCGCCGACTTCTTAGCAGCCTTCTTTGCAGCCATTGGTACTTCCTCCAGAACTGGAGTGATACGGCCCATGTCTCCCCCGGTGGAGACCGGAACCAAGGGGCCACGCCCGACCGGGCGGGAGGCCCCCACGGCCGACTCCTCCAGAGAGAAGCCGACAGCCTACGCGCGCGACACGTTCGTCGCGCGCTACGTCCTATACTGCGTCGCTCAAGCTGGTGAACATGAAATCGCGAGACTTGATCGCCGGCACCACAATCGGAACGCCGGCCGACCCGCTTTCACTGGCACTGACGCGCTCGACGTTTCCGAGCGCCTCGATGTTGTTCAGCAAAAAGACTGGTGACTCGTTAAAGCGTAAATTTTTGATTGCCTTCGTCACGCGACCGCGTTCGATCAGGAACGTCCCATCGCGCGTCAGACCGGTGTAGAGGATGGTCCGTGGATCGACTGGGCGGATGTACCAGAAGCGCGTCACCAGGATACCGCGCTCGGTGGATGCGATCATTTCCTGGACACTCTGCGAGCCGCCAGCCATCTGCAAACAGCCTGGCAATACGACCGGCGAGACGCTCTGCTTCTGCGCCCAGAACCGGTCATACCCCAGTTCCCTTACGACACCATTTTCAATCCAGTTGACCTTTCGCGTCGGCAACCCATCGCCATCGAACGGCACACCTGGGGCCAGCAGATCCTGCGGATCCGATCGGAGGCTGACACGCTCGTCGACGACCTTGAGGCCGATCTTGTTGCCACCGCCGGCCTTCGAGAAGAAGCTCCGCCCTTCGTCGGCCTGCCGCGCGTTGGTGGCAAATGCCATGAGCTGCACGAGGTTCCCGACTGCGGTTGGCTCGAGCACCACGGTGTAGCGACCCGGTTCGACCGCGACGGCATTGAGCGAGCGCCGGGCCTTCTCGATCGCAGTGACGGCCAGCGCAGCACCGTCAATGGCACCGATGTCCCGCGACGCCGCACCCGCCCAGCCGGATCCCGCACCGTCGGTAGTGCGCACGGTGGTCGTGAAGGCGCAATCCGTACTGCGATGGTAGGCGAAGAGCCCCGCCGAATTCGCGATCGCGTTGGCCGACGTCACCACTTCGAGGTAGCCCGTCGCGCTGGTCCCGGCGGCGCGCGAGGCGGCGGTGACCTTGGCGACGATGTCGGCGCGCTGCTGTGGTTCAGCGGCAGCGGTTGCAGCGTGGAACGCATCGACGCTGATGTACTGCTGGGCTCCGAGTTCGGGCATCAGCTCGGGATCGTCCGGCTGCAGTCGGGCAATGCGTTCGGCGGTCTGCACGACCTGGCGGAGCGCGGCATCATCGATCCGATTGGTGGTCGCGGCCCCGATTTTCTTCCCCACCGTGACACGGACGCGGATACTGACATCTTCGTTGTCGCCGGAGGTCGAGACCTGGTTGACGGCGAAGCGGGTGTTGCCGCGCGCAGAGCTTCCGATGGACACGCGGCAGCTATCGGCCTGCGAAAACCCGACGATGCGTTTGGCGAGGGACTCCGCTTCGGCCTGCGACAGCACGCGGGCGGGTTCGAGGAGGCCACGCGGCGAGCTATCTGCTCGCAGGCGATGACTCATGCCTTCCGTCCCGTGTTGATGATGTTGATCTGCCGGTGGCGCGTTGGTGGGCAGCCGTGGCTGACGGCGTTCGACTGCGCCGGCTGTCCCTTGCCGTCGCCGAACGCACCGCCGAGCTCATAGCTCCGCTTGCCGCCGAGCATATCCATCGCCCCCCAGAATTCGGGCGTCCGAATCTGGTAGGCAACGTCCTTCAGCATCCCGACGATCTTGCCGCCGCGGATTTCGTAGAAGAGTTGACCGCCGAACTGCGAGTTGTAGCGCTGCTGGTCAATGGAGAACGAGCCATCGCCGACGATGGCGATGCCGCGGTCGGTGGCCGAGATCAGGTCCTCGTACATGAGGTCCTTGTCGCCGGGTAACAGCGAGACGTTCGGCATCCGCTGGAACTGCACATCGGCCCAGCTCTGCGCGTACGAGTTCCCGTGACTCCGGACCGGCTTGCCTTGCTGCTGATACCACCAGGCAAGCTCTCCTGCCTGTTCACGCGTGGTCTGATAATCGACCACGACGCCCTTCCTGATGATGTCGAACGTCTCGGGTGCGACGCCTTCGTCGTCCCAGCCGATGGCACCGAGCGAGCCGGCTTCGTTCCGGTTGCCCTGCACGTTCATGATCTCCGGACCGTACTTGAGCTTCCCCAGCACCTTCTGCGGCGGTGCGACGAAACTCGTCCCGGCGTAGTTGGCCTCGTACCCCAGCGCGCGATCGAGCTCGGTGGGATGGGCCACCGATTCGTGAATCGTGAGCCAGAGGTGCGACGGGTGCAGCACGAGATCATAGCGCCCGACGTCGACTGATTTCGCCTTGAGTTTCTCGACCGCCTCAGCACCCCACCGCGGCGCGTTCTCGACCAGCTTCGCGTCGAGCACATGCTCGTATCCCAGGCCGTGCGGTTGCACGTCGGTCGACTGGCGCGACTGGAAATCGGAGTTGTCGGCCGAGACTGCGGTGACGGTCACGCTCGGCTGTGCGCGGTAGATCGTCTGGACGGTGACGGTGCCGTCGGTTGAGGCGAACGTCTTCTCCTCACGGAGAAAGAACATGGCCGAATTGACGAACCGGACGCCCGCAACACCGAGGGCCGCTTCATTGGCGCGCAGCAACAGGGCCACCTGATCTTCGATCGCCACGGTGAACGGGTCGATCTTGATCGGGCTGCTCCACGTGCCGTTCGGGGTCGGCGTGACCGGGGCGAGTTGCACCGGGGCGACCTGCGTGCGACGGTTGGCTTTGGCTTGCGCGACGGCAATCCGTGCGGTCCGCGCAATCGCGTCGGCGGTCAGTTCCCGCGTTGCGGCAAAGCCCCAGGTGCCATCGACGAGGACGCGGATCCCGCAGCCGAGGGTCTCGTTGTCGCTGAGATTCTGGACACGGCGCTCACGAGTGGCGAGCGTACGACTGCGGTTCTGGCTGATGCGAGCGTCTGCATAGCTGGCACCGGCACGCTTGGCGGCATCGACTGCAGAGAGGACCAGTTCGCGAATAGCAGGGTCGCCGACCGTAGGCGCGATGCGCAGGGCGTCATCGGCAAAGCGCGATGCGGGCGCTGCGGCACCCGCGAAGCGCGGGGACGCGAGATTCGCCGCGAAGCCGACTGCGGCGACGGTGGCGCTGCTCTTGAGGAATTCGCGACGGGAAGATGTCACGCAGTACCCTCGGCTCCATGAGCCACTTGACAAGTTGACGCGAATATAGAAGTAGCGAAAAACCGTGCGCAAGACATCACAGCGAAAAAAATTTCGGCGGCGATGGTGGCACCACGTGCGCCGCTCGTCCGATCGGAACGCTGCAGCGTCAGTATCGGACGCTCATCCCTGCAGTTGAAGGGTCGCGCAAACTGAACATTCGGCGATGTCGGCATCGCGGGCTCGCGCGGTGTCTTCCGCGACGAAACGCACAACCTGTGCGGTTTTTCATTTCACCGTTGTCGTCGCGGTGGTGTTCGCCGAGCGTTGACCGCGCCGTCGGTCCGCCGCGGCGGCGGCCCCCGCTGACGCACCACCACGCAGTTCGCCAACCGTCAAAATCCACCCCCACATCGGCGAGCCGACACCTTCCATCGTCGGTGCGCGTCCGGCACCTTTCACGCACTCCGGTGCACCGCGATGTGCATCTGACGCGGTGAACGCACCGCTGGAATCCCTTCCTCAAGCAATGGAGCAGTGCTCGTGCGAGCACTCGTGAAGACCCACGCAGGCCCCGGTTTCGAGCTGCATGACGTGCCGACACCGACCATTCGGGACGACGAAGTGCTGATCCGCGTGCGACGCGCCGGCGTCTGCGGAACCGACGTCCACATCCACGAATGGGACGCCTGGGCCGCGGGCCGGTGCAAACCGCCCTTCGTCGTTGGGCACGAATTTGCAGGCGACGTGGTGCAAACCGGGCCGCTCGTGCACCATGTACAACCCGGCGACCGCGTCACGGCCGAGGGGCACATCGTGGATGAGCGGAGTGTGCTGAGCCGCACCGGCAACGCACACGTGGACCTCTCGACCCGCATCATCGGCGTGGACCGCGACGGCTGTTTTGCCGACTACATCGCGATGCCGGCGTCCAACATCTGGCCGCTCGATCCATCGCTGAGTTACGAGATCGGCGGGATCATGGACCCGATGGGCAACGCATTCCACACCGCCTTGACGGCCAACATTCCCGGCAGTGTGGTGCTGGTCACGGGATGCGGACCCATCGGATTGTTCGCGGTCGGGATCTGCCGCGCCGCCGGGGCATCGCGCGTCATCGCCGTCGACGTGAACCCGACGCGCCTGGCGCTGGCGCGGCAGATGGGGGCGCACGACGCCGTGCAACCGCAGGACGCGCGCGCGGCCGTGATGGGCTGGACGAGTGGTCTCGGCGCGGACGTGGTGCTCGAGATGAGCGGCGTCGCGTCGGCGGTGCATCAGGCCTTTGCGCTCGCCCGGCCGGCCGGCCGGGTGCAGATGCTCGGTATTCCGTCGCGCCCGATCGACATCGATTTCGCGACCGAGATCATCTTCAAGGGCCTGACGATCTATGGCGTCGTCGGACGGCGGATGTACGATACGTGGGATCAGATGTCACGATTCCTGCGGTCCGGGGCATTCGATCCGACGCCGGTCATCACGCACCGATTTCCGCTCGAGGAGTTCGCCACCGCCATGGCGGTGATCAAGGACGGCACCGCCGGCAAAGTGGTGTTCGAGATCAATGACTGAGCCTACACTGCCCACCTTTGCCGATGTCGTCCGGGCGCGAGAGCGACTCGCCGGACATGCACATCGCACGCCGGTGATGACGTCGCAGACACTGAATGCGCTGGTCGGTGCCCAGGTGTTCCTGAAGTGCGAGAACCTCCAGCGGATGGGGGCGTTCAAGTTCCGCGGTGCATACAACGCACTCAGCGCCCTGCCGGAAGCTGACCGGGCGCGCGGCGTGGTGGCCTACTCGAGCGGCAATCACGCCCAGGCGGTCGCTCTCTCGGCGCGGCTGCTGGGCATGCCAGCGACCATTGTGATGCCGTCCAATGCTCCCAAGTCGAAGCTTGATGCGACCGAGGGTTACGGCGCGCGCGTCGTTCGCTACGATCCGGGTGAAGACAAGCGTGAAGTGGTCGCGCAGCAGATCGTGACCGAGACCGGGGCCACGCTGATCCCGCCCTTCGATCACGCGGACGTGATCGCAGGTCAGGGGACCGCGACGGCTGAATTGCTCGAAGAGACGGGTCCGCTCGACGCACTGCTGGTGTGCTGCGGCGGTGGAGGACTGCTCACCGGCTCGGCGCTGGCGGCGCATGCGATGTCGCCGGGATGTCGTGTGATCGGGGTCGAGCCGGAATTGGGCGACGACATGACGCGGAGCTTTCACACCAGAACTCCGCAGCGCCTGAGTGCCGTGCCTGCCACGATCGCGGACGGAGCACGGACGATGGGACCGGGCGCACTCACCTTCCCGTTGCTCTTGCAAGAGGTGAATGGGATGGTGACGGTCACCGACGACGATCTGGTCGCGGCGGTTCGCTTCGCGCTGCTGCGGCTCAAGCTGGTGATCGAACCGTCTGGCGCCCTCGGCCTGGCGGCAATGATGAGCGGCAAGGCAAATGTCAGCGGACGCGTCGGGATCATCATTTCCGGCGGGAACGTGGACCCCGAGATGTTGCGCTGGATCCTGATGGAAGATGGCGAGCGGCCCTCCGCTCCTCCCGAGCCCTGACTTTCCCCATGTCATTGAACACCGCCTTCACGGCCGAACTGCAGTCGAATCTCGATCAGCTCAAGGCCGATCGCGTCTACAAGACGCTGAACTATCTGAGTAGCTCGCAGGCATCCCGGGTCCAGATGGAGGGTCGCGGCGAGGTGCTGATCCTCTCATCCAACAACTACTTGGGTCTCTGCGATGAGCCGAGCGTGGTCCAAGCCGGCATCGATGGGCTGACGGAGTTCGGCGCCGGCACGGGGTCGGTGCGCTTCATTTGCGGCACGTTCACCATTCATCGAGAACTGGAAGCCGCGCTGGCGAGGTTCGTCGGGACCGAGTCCGCGATGAGCTACGTATCGGCCTGGACCGCCAATGAAGGACTGACGCACTGCATCGTCCGCGAAGGCGACTTCGTGGTCAGCGACGCGCTGAATCACGCCAGCATCATCGACAGCATCCGTCTGGCGAAGGCAATCACGAAATGCAGCACGGGTGTGTACAAGCACGGCGATCTGGATGACTTGCGCGCGAAACTGGCGGCCAATGCGGGCGCGCGGCGACGGGTGATCTGGACCGACGGGGTGTTCAGCATGGAGGGGAGCGTGGCCAAGCTGCCCGACCTTCTTCAGATCGCGCGCGAGACCGACTCGATCCTGGTGATGGACGACAGCCACGCCACGGGTGTGCTCGGGAAGACCGGGCGCGGCACAGCCGAACACTTTGGCGTCCTCGGCGAGGTCGACATCATCACCAGCACGCTCGGCAAGGCCCTCGGCGGTGCCGCCGGCGGCTTCGTGGCGGGGAGTGCAGCGCTCTGCGACACCCTCGTGCAGTCGAGCCGACCACAACTCTTTTCGAATGCGCTGCCTCCGACGGTCGCCTGCAGCGCCCTGCAGGCAGTGCGCGTGATCGAGGCGCAGCCGGAGCGAGTCACCAAACTGCACGAGAACGCGGACTGGTTCCGTGCGGCGATCACCGAAGCGGGGTTCTCGCCGCTGCCTGGCGAGACGCCGATCGTGCCGATCATTGTCGGCGAGACTGCCACGGCGATCGCGATGAGTCAGGCGTTGCTGGATGAAGGCGTCTTCGTGACCGGCTTCGGTTTTCCGGTCGTGCCCCAAGGACAGGCGCGTGTGCGGTGCCAGCTCTCGTCAGCCCACTCGCGCGGTGATCTGGAGTTCGCGGTGAGAGCATTCGTAACCGTCGGCGACAGGCTGGGCATCCGCGGCCAACGCGCCTGACGGGGCACGACGGCGGCGCCGGTTCAGAATCGTGCGCCGCCGTCGTTGTCGATCAGACAGCGGGAAGTCGACCATCCAGCGGCGGATCGGGTCACGATCGCACGCATCGACGCACGCGCTGTCCGGTCTTCCCCATTGCCATTCTTCCACTGCAACAGCGCCGTAAATCGCGCGGTCGCACGGTCGGTGGCATCGGCGTCGATTTCGGGACTCAGTGGGCCGCTGACATCGAGCTTCCCGTCCTTCGCGATGCGCGCGACGTTCTTCTTGTCGCCACCGAAGAGCGATGCGATCCGCGTGGCATCGTGCGAGTTCAGCACCGCAACGCACTCGTCCGCACCGCGACGACCTTCGCGTCGGGCCGTCGTGAGATCGGCATTCGTCGGGCCCGCGTCGCCAGGCAGCGTGAAGACAGTGGCGGCGGCGGCGATCGAGTCGGCAATCCGCCTGGCCGAATCGCGGGAAGCCCTGCGCGCCAGTCGCATCGAGTCGGCGAGCGCCTTTTGGATCGCCGCGCTGTCGACCAGTGCCATCGAGTCCGCCGTCACCATTGCCGGAGGCGCCAGAGACGGGGTCGGGGTCGGGGTGGGGCTCGGGACGGCGAGGACTGGCGGTGCCGGCGGCTGCACCGCGACGGCCGCTTCGCTTTCGCTCCTGGTCACACTGCGGGTGAGCATCACGCCGGCGAACGCCACGACGGCGATTCCTGCAATCGCGATCGCGACGCGAGGACCCGCACTCCGCTTTGCGATCGGGGGAGAATCAACGACGGTTGACGTGAACTCGGGAGTTGGAGCTGCCACGCCCATTGACGGAGCGGGCTGCGGTGCCGACGCAGAGGCCGCACCGGCGAGACCCGCCGGGACCCGCAGGTCGTTCGGCGTCGCCGCTGCCGGCTCGACCGCGAACGGAATCGGCGTCAGACTCATCGCCGATTCGACCGGGGTCAAAACCGCCGACGAATTGGTGTTGAAGTTTGGAATCGCCTGCGGGACGATCGCCGGCTGACTGCCGGACGATGGCCGCGCGATGGCCGCGCCAGACACGGTCGACGAGCCAGCGGCCGGTGTTCCATACGGGCGCAGCACTCCATGCTCACGCTCCAGATCCTCGAGCGCATCGCGGAAAGCCCCGGACGTGTCGTAGCGGTCGGCGGGCTCTTTCTGCAACGCGCGCGCGACGATCAGGTCGAGACCACCGGGCAGCTCGGGATTGTGCGTGCTCGGCAGCGCGGGCACCTGCTGCAGCTGCGCGATCATGCGCAAATAGTCGCCTTCGACCTCGAACGGAAGATGTCCGGTGCTGAGCTCATAGAGCAGCGTACCGACGGCATAGACGTCGGCCCGGCCATCGACCTCCTGACCGAGCAGCTGTTCGGGCGACATGTACGACGGTGTGCCTACGGCGGCACCGGTGCGGGTCTGCCGCTGCGCACCGACGAGGCGGGCGATGCCGAAATCCATGACCTTCACGCGGCCTGCGCGGGTGATCATGACGTTGGCGGGCTTGATGTCGCGATGAATCACGCCGCTTTCATGGGCATGATCGAGCGCATCGAGCACGGCGCGAGTGATCCGCGTGGCCTCTGGCCAGGACAGCACCCCCTGGCTGGCGAGGCGGTGATCGAGCGTCTCGCCGTCGACGTATTCCATGACCATCACGAACTCATCGCCGCGCTTCTCCAACCCATAGAGCGCGGCGATACAGGGATGCTGCAGCCGAGCGAGGACGATGGCCTCCGACCGGAAACGCTCGGCGAGGCCCGGTCGCGACATCAGCTCAGGTCGAATCACCTTGAGCGCGACGTGACGATCGAGCAACTCGTCGACAGCGTGCCAGACGGCACCCATGCCACCCACGCCGATTGACGCGATGACTCTCAGGTGGCCGATGCGTTCTCCGATCATGCGACGGTCAGACCCCGAAGCTCAAGTGATGGATCCCCGCCGGCATCGCTCAAATGCGCGACACCAGCGCTCTCGGGCAATATGACATGTCAGGGTGCCCGGCGCAGGATGAACGGCCCAAGCCAGAGAGTTCTCTCACCGGCAATGTCGAGCATCAGGCGAGAAACATCCCCGTCCTTGGCCGGCGGATCAAATTCGAGTGCGAGACGCGTCGGGTCCAATTCGCGCAACGTGACCTGTGCCTTCGTGCGCCAGCCAGCGACCCTTTGTGTCGTTTCGGCTGCTGTCCCGCTCGCTGCGATCAGGAGATTCGACGCGGCGCGGACCTTTTTCTGCGTGCTATCGGCAAGATCGCCACCATTGACGGTGAAAGTGGCGCCCTGCGAGAGATTCGTGACTCTCAGATAGCAGTACACCTTCTGCCGCGACTCGAGGCGAAGGCAGCCGAACAGCGCAACCTCATACGGTCCTGCGGTATCCGAGCTGATCGCTGTCGCACCATAGCGCTCAGGGAAGATGCTGCCGCGCGCGCCCGACGCGGTCTCAGGGGTGACCGGAGCCTGACTGGTCGCTGCTCTGGGATCGGTCGCCGCCTTGGCCGCTGCAATGGTGCCGTCGCGCGATGGGAAACCGAGGCGAGCCGGCGTGCGCGCAAGGAGTTCGCGCACGGCACTGACGTCCACTGCAACATCCGCGTCGTCTTTGCCGAGGAGTACGCCAACGGCGATGGCCACCAATTCACCAGCGCTATTCACGACGGGCGACCCCGCAGCGCTTCCCAGGACCGGTGCGCCGAGACGCAGCAGCGAACGTCCATCAGCATCGGGCTCGACGTGTGAGACCGTCCGTTCAGCCACCGGACGAACCGTACCCTTCTTGGGACCGAGCAGCCGGACCTTCTGCATCAGCACTGCGGATCGCCTGGCGAGCGCGAGGCGGTTCCCGGGTGCGGTGATCCGCGGCAGCACGGCCAGATCGAGCTTCACGTCCGCCTGATCGAGCGTGGTCACGCGTGCCAGCAAATCTCCGTCCGCACCAAACACTTCGGCGCGACTCGCTCCGCGCAGGTGTCGCAGCGCAGTCACGACACGGCCATCGGTCACGCGTACACCCGTGCCGCTGGTGATTTCGGCGGTACCATCGCGATAGGCGACAATCGTGACCACCGCGTCACCAGCGCGCGTGATCGCCGCGCCGGAAACCGACGGCGCGACGGGCCTACGCGGTCTGGTCGTCTGCGCCCGACCGGCGGGCGACAGTGCCGAGATGCAAACCAAAGCGACCAGACAGTGTTGTGCGGTGCTCCGCCAGAGGCGGGTCGAGGCGAGCAAACTTCGCACATCGAGGAAGAGCATTCTCGAGCTCGTTATAGTGGCTACCCGGATCCCTGTTGGCGACGGCGCCACCTTCGCGTCGACCTTCCATCGAGGATCGGCACCTGAAACGAGGGGATAGAGGTGCACGGAGAAACATACGCGGCTCGCCAATCGGAAACGGCTCGCTGCGGGATCAGCGAACTCCCCCGCCGTTCTCCACCCGGCAGCCGATCGAGTTCCATCCGGCATCCGTCCGCGAGACCTCCGCTGAGAGTCGCGCCGTTCCGGTCTTGTTGCCGCCGAACGCGGTCCGCCACGCAAGGCGCACCTGGAAGTGACCTTCACCGCGACCGTCGCCCATATCCACCGACACACTGCCTCCCGACGCGCTGACGATGCGGCCGTCATTCACCGCAGCAAGGATCCCACCGGCATCGCCACGGAGGAGCCGGGCCGCCGCGCCGCCGTTGTTGCCGGCGATGCTCGCGACACACCGCTCAGCGAGGTCCTGGACGCGACGCGAGCCCGAAGTGGGGGCAGGTTCTGCTTCGCGAACCGGCGATGGCTCACGCGGTGGTGGCTCGACCGGCCGAGGCGTTTCGGCCTCACGTGGTGGAGTCGATGGTACGGATTTCGGGGACGGCGTCGGCACGGTGCGAGCAGGCGTCCGCGGTGCCGTGACAGTCGTTCGCACAGGTGATGTCGGCGTGGTGCCGTTGCGAGCCGGTGGCCGCGTGATGGGCGGAGGAGTGGACGACTCGGGTTGGGGTGGGGTTGAAATCGACGGTGTTGGCAACGGCGCACCGACGGCGTCAATGATCTGAGGACCCGGCCCCGACGCGACCGTCGGTGGCACGGGCCGCGTCGTCGTGGCTGGCGCCGTCAGTTGACCGCCCGAGAGCCTCGCGGTGGCAGCCGAATCGGCGATCCGTACGCTGTCAGCCGCGTTGATCGCAACGGCAGCCGCCGACGGCGTCCCTGAACGAAGTGCAGCGACACCGAGTGCCGCCGCCACGATGACGCAGGCAGCAATGACATAGACTCGCCAGTCGCGTGGCGCCTTCGCCGCCACGGCCGCCGCCACATCGCGCATCGGCTCAGCGGATGGACTGTCAGCCGTGATCGCATCGAGCGCGCGGGAAAATTCGGTGGCTGTCGCATAGCGCTGGTCGGGCTTCTTGCTCATTGCGCGTGAGACCGCGGCATCCAGCGCGCGGGGTACTCCACCCGCGATGGTGCTGGGCGGTGCCGGCGGCTGATTCAACTGTTGCATCATCAGTGCGTAGTCGCTGTCCGCCTCGAATGCGACTCGACCCGTCAGCAATTCAAACAGCAGCGCGCCCGCCGCGTAGAGGTCCGTGCGGCCGTCGACGTCCTCACCGCGAAGCTGTTCGGGCGCCATGTACGACGGCGTGCCGATCGCGACGCCGGCCCGCGTCTGACGGCTCTCTCCCATCAGGCGAGCGATGCCGAAGTCCATCACCTTCACGGTCCCATCGCTGTCGAGCATGACGTTCGCCGGCTTGATGTCGCGATGTACGACACCACGCACATGGGCGTGGCCCAGCGCGGCGAGGACGCCGCGCATGACCGGGATGGCCTCCTGCCAGGCCATCGGGCCGGCGCGTTTCACTCGCGACTCGAGGGTCTCTCCCTTGACGAACTCCATCACCATCACGAGGTCGTCCCCTTGGCGATCGAGCCCATACAGTGCGGCGATGTTCTCGTGCCGCAGCCGCGCGAGAGCCACCGCTTCGGCTCGGAAGCGTTCAACCAGCTCCGCCTGACGTGCGAGCTCGGGGCGCAGGACCTTGAGCGCCACTTCACGGTCGAGCATTGCGTCGGTGGCGCGATACACGGTGCCCATCCCGCCTTCACCGAGTCGGGAAGTGACGCGGTAATTGCCAACCTGACTGCCGATCATGCTGGAACCTCGAAGGCGCGCGTCTCCCCAGGCGTGATCACGTGGCGAGGCAGAACATCCACGATACAGACGGTGACGTTGTCGGGGGCACCGCGGTCGCGCGCCAACGCGATCAGTGCGCTGCAGGCGATTTCCGGATCGTCCAGGGCAAGCGCAGGGAGGAACTCCTGATCGTCCGCCAGATCGTGCAACCCATCCGACGACAGCAGGAACCTGTCACCCTGGCGGAGTTGCAGTGGAGCCGCGAAGGTGGTGGCTTGGACACGATCGGCTGGGCCGAGCGCGCGCAGGATCACGTTCTTGTCCGGGTGGTGTCGCGCGTCCCGCTCGGCGAGCGCACCGTCGCGCACCAGGCCGCGGACGTGCGAGTGGTCTTCAGTCAGACGATAAATGCTCGCGTCGCGCACCAGGTACGCACGGCTATCGCCGACGTGTGCGCAGAGCGCTGCGTGCCCCTGCAGGCGGAGGACAACGCAGGTGGTACCCATCCCAGCCAGCGCACGGTCACGCGAGATGGCGTGCCGGATAGTCTGGTTGGCCGCGTCCACCGCCGCGATGAGCGCCGCTGGTGAATCGAGGTTCGCGGCGTGCTCGCTGATCGTGCGGACGGCGAGATCGGACGCTACTTCACCGGCCGCGTGCCCGCCCATGCCATCGCAGAGCGTCGCGACGACGGTGCCGTCGGGCAGTGCCACGACACGCACGGCGTCTTCGTTGCCATCACGTACACAGCCGACATCGGTGCGCGCAGCGAAGCGAAAAGTGAGGTCGGCGAACGCCGCACGTTCGCCGGTGACGCTGACGGAACCGGCGGCAGCCGGCACGGAGGAGGCTCGGCGGCGGCGAAACCAGCCGAAGAGGCCGAGGAGGGCTGGGGCAATCGGGGTGGACGCGTCGCGCTGCATGACGAGGGTGTACTCCCGTTGGTTGTCGCTGACGACGAACGTGACAGTCTCGTCATGATAGCCGCTGCGGCGGAGTGTGAGTGTAACGCTCGTGCCGACCGGGGCGAAGTGGATGTAGGGCGTCGTACCGACCTGGCGACCCTCGACGTAGACATCGGCAGTGCCGTCGACGAGGCTGATGCGCGTCGGGAGCGCGCCCGCTGCGGGCGCTCCCACGTCGGAGGCAACGGGGGGACGTCTTTTCGCTGCCCCAGCGGTGTCACGCTGCGCCGCGGGAACGATGGGTCGCTTGAGCAGAGTCCGAAGGCCGAACCCGCTGCCAACGCTGAGCAGCACCAGGCCGGCAATCATGGCACGGCGCCGACCGGAGGCGCTGCGGGCGTGACCCGTCGCAGCGGGTTCGCCGAGGTTCGGCGTGACCCGCCGAAGCTCGCGCAACGCTTCGACGAGCGCATCGGTCGTCTGGAAGCGACGTGCCGGATCACGCTCGAGACAGCGCGCCACCAACGCGTCGACACGCGCCGGCAAGGTCTTCACGCGATCACTGGGCGCGATCGGATCACTGCTGAGAATGACGTTGGCGACGGCGGCCAGCGAATCGCCGGTGAAGGGCGGCCGACCGGTGACCATCTCATAGAACAGGACGCCAAGCGCCCAGATGTCCGAGCGCGCGTCCGCCGCGCGGCCCTCGAACTGCTCGGGGGCGATGGTCTGCGGCGACCCGATGATCATGCCGGTTCGGGTCAGGCGCGGATCCCCTTCGCCACGCGCGATGCCGAAGTCGAGCAGCACCGGCGACCCGTCGGGCCGCAGCTTGACGTTCGAGGGCTTGATGTCACGATGCATGATACCGCGCTGGTGCAGGTACCCGACCGCGTCCGCCACCATTTCGACGATCGTGATGGCCGTGTGCAGCGGCATGGGCCCATTGCGCAGCTGTTCTTCAATCGTGGGACCCGCGACGTACTCCATGACGATGCACGGCGCACCATCATCTTCAATGAAATCGTACAGTTGCGCGATACGAGGGTGATTCAACGCACCGTGCAGTCGCGCTTCATTGTGAAAACGTTCGAGCGGGATGCCAGCACACGCGGATTGGGAGAGCCGCTTGATCGCCACATCGCGACCAAGCTCCCGGTGTGTGGCGCGCCAGACCATACCCATCCCGCCGGCACCCAGAAAACCGGTGATCTTGTACGGACCGATTGCCGTTCTGGTCGGGGTGCCGGTGGACATGACACGCGGCTCGGTCAGCGTGAAGAACTGGGGCCGACGTTCATCAGCTCCATCCCGTACTTGATCGGGACGGCGAAGGAGACCGAGACATCGGCCCGGCGACCGGCAAAGAAGATGCCGATCACGCGCCCTTGCGGATCGAACAGCGGACCGCCGCTGTTGCCCGAGCCCGTGGTATTGATGTTCAGCTGGAAGCGATCACCACTCGGCGTGTAGTAGTTGACGGGACCGGTGTCCGCGTTGTCGCCGGACCGGGTGACCTTGGCAATGGTTCCGGTGGTGAGGGTCACCTGCGGGACGACGCGTGACTGGTTCTCCTTGTTGAACGTGTCCCTCGATTTGACCACCGCATAGGTCACGTCGGAGACGCCTGGATACCCCATGACGGTGACGTTCTCGCCTTGCCGCACGGACGCGTAGTTGTCATTGAGCGTCAACGCGACGAGCGGCTTTGGCACCTTCACCGAGAGGAGCGCGACGTCGGCACGTGGCGATGGGGTCACCGGTCCGGCATCGACGTAGTTCACGTTCCCTTCGAAGCCGACCTTGAGGTATTCATGGCGACCGGCGAACGAGCCGATCATGTTTTTCGGGCCCGCCTGCTTGGACTCGGAGGGAATCCATTCCTGCGGCGCGTCGACGACCATCGGCGTGCCATCCTCCTTCATCACCATGCCCTTGTTGCCGAACAACACACCGGCGTCACCCTGACGGAACGAATACGGTGCCATCCAGTTCGCGCCGACGTGCCGGTTGGTGAGAATGAAACCGTCGGATGACACGACGAAACCGGTACCACTGCCGGTCACGCCAATCGGGCGACCCTGCCCCTGCGCGAGTGTCAGCGCGGGCTCGATCTCGGTCTCGCTGACGGCGATGTACGCGGGAATGTTCGGCGGGCCGCCCGGAATGATCTGCACGGCGTCGCCGGTCTTGCCCTTGTATGCGTTTTCGACGTAGCGATGGAAGACCGGCTGACCGCTGTATTCCAG
>JBBQRH010000078.1:0-19969 GCA_038215035.1 Gemmatimonadales bacterium
GGCGTGAACCTCAAGGGAAAAATCGCGCTGGTGCGGTACTCAGTGCCGTACAGCTATCGTGGATTCAAGGCGCTGACCGCCGAGAAGCGTGGGCTGGCTGCGGTGCTGATCTATTCGGATCCAGCCGAGGATGGCTTCGTGAAAGGTCCGACCTTTCCGAACGGTCCGTGGGGGCCGGAAAGCCACATTCAGCGTGGCGCCATCACCTACGATTTCATGGTCGCCGGCGATCCGCTCACGCCCGGGTACGCCTCAGTGCCTGGCGCGCCTCGGATCAAGGCGAGCGATGCGCTGTCGGTGCCGAAGATCATGATGGTACCCATGTCGTATCGGGATGCGCGCCCGTTGCTGCAGGCGCTCGGTGGCTCTGATGCACCGGCGTCGTGGCAGGGGGCGATGGGCTTCACCTATCGCGTCGGCGCCGGACCGGCGACAGTGCGTGTGAAAGTCGACATGGACGATGCGACGCGACCAATCTGGGTGGTGGAAGGTCGCATCACCGGGACCGATGAGCCGGAGAAGTACGTCGTGCTTGGCAACCATCGCGACGCGTGGGTGTTCGGCGCCGTGGATCCGTCGTCAGGCACTGCAACACAGTTGGAACTGGCGCGTACCCTCGGCGCGCAAGCGAAGGCCGGACGCCGTCCACGCCGAACCATCGTCTTCGCCAGCTGGGATGCGGAAGAGTGGCATCTCACCGGATCGACCGAGTGGGGTGAGCAGTTCGCCGACGACCTGCGGAAGAATGCCATCGCATACCTCAACGTGGATGGTTCGACCAGCGGTGCCACCTTCGACGCCGGTGCCATCGCGAGCCTGAATCCACTGGTGGCGCAGGTGGTGCGCGACGTGAGGGACCCGTCCGATAGCGGCACGGTGCTCGAGTCGTGGGGCCGCTCACTCCGCAAGGAAAAGCGCGACGCCACCATCGGTGGCGGCGCAACGCGCGAGACGGTCGCGAAACGTCCGATCGACTATCCCGGCAACGCGCTCGGCTCAGGTTCGGATTACACCGTCTTTCTCAACTTTCTCGGTCTGCCGATCGTCGAGATGAGTTTCAATGGCCCATATGGCGTGTACCACTCCGCGTACGACAACGCATACTGGATGGAGCACTTCGGCGACCCGGGCTTTCGCTACATGACGGCGATGTCGGAAGTGTGGGGGCGGATGGCACTGCGGCTCGCGAACGCGGAGCACTTTCCGCACGACTTTGCGCTCTACGCTGATCGTGTCGGCGGATTCATCGACGCGCTAGCGGCGATGCCGGGCGCAAGCGGACAGCTCGATCTGACTGTCGTGCGCGCGGCGCAGGCTCGCTGGCACAGCGCGGCGCTGACGCTCGAACAGGCGCTGGCTGCGACACTGGCCGCGCCGCCGTCGGCATCACGTACGCAACAGCTGGCCACGATGAACGAGGCGATGCGATCAGTTGAGCAGATGCTGCTGACCGCTGACGGGATTCCGGGCCGGCCCTGGTTCCGGCACGTGCTGTACGCGCCACGTTACACCTACGCCGCGATGACGTTGCCCGGTGTGCAGGAAGCGGTGGACGCGGGCGACTGGGGGCGGGCAGCCGTGCAGCTGGGTGTTGTTGCTGCGAGGCTGGATGCGGCGGCAGTGGCGACGGCGCGAGCGGCTGAGCGTGCACGCTGACAGCCGCTGCGAGGGCGACGGGCGAAATTCGGTCCCGCTCGAGTCGGCGGGTTGACGGTGGGTGAGACCGTCTGCGGGTCTTGACCGAAGCTACCATACCATACAGTATTGTTTGGAAATGGAGACTCACATGAATACCCCTCTGCTCGTCGCGGGCGGCCTCGCCCTCGCTGTCTGCCTGTTGCACCTGATCCTCGGCGGACGCGATATCGTCCGACCGTTTCTCGCCGTCGACCACGTGCCCTCCGTGCCCCGCTACACGATGTACTTCTGCTGGCACCTGGTCACGCTCTCGCTGGCTGGCATGGCTGCGGCGTTTCTGGTCGCGGCGCGCCCCGGCGGCTCCGCCTCGCTGGCGGGCTTCGCTACCGTCGGGGCGGCGAGTTTCGCCGTCCTCAACTTCGCCATGAACGCCCGCCTCCGGCTGTCGTTCGCGCAGCACCCGCAGGGGTTTCTGTTCCTGCCGGTCGCAGCCTTTGGCGCGGTCGGGCTCTGGGGCGCCTGACGGTGCGGCTGACCGACACCGATTGGCTGGCACTCGGCCTGCGCGCCCTGGCCGCTGCTGGAACGGAGGCGCTGACGATCGAGGCGCTCTGCCGACGCGCCGACCGATCGAAAGGGTCGTTTTACCATCACTTCGAGTCCATTTCGGTGTATCGCGAGAGACTCGTTGCGTACTGGCGAGAGCGCGATACCGAGGAGATCATCCGGCTGGCCTCGGAACAGCGAGGAGCGACGGGGCAACTCGATGCCTTGAATCGCATGACGAGTCATCTGGACATGCAGCTCGAGCAAGCGATGCGCAAGCTGGGTGCGCAGGACCCGACCGTTGCGCGCGCGATCCGCGAGGTGGATCGAAGGCGCACCGGCTTTCTCGTTCAGCTACACCTGGCAACCGGCGATTTCGCGCCGGACGATGCGGAGCTGCTGGCGCAGGTCGCGTACGCCGCCTTTGTCGGATTTCAAGTGATAGCGCCCGAGATGAAGCCCGAAGTGAGCCAGCAGGCGTACCTGCGATTCATGCGACTGGTGACGCGCCACTGACGGCGCGTCGTCCGAGGCAGATGACGCCTGGCGCAGGCCGTAACACGATGGTTCCGAGAACGATCGCGTCGCCGACACGCTCGACGGGGTGATGTCGCCGCGCGCCGGCGATGGCCATCTGCGACGATCGCGCCCGTCACCGCATCGAGTTGAGTCCGAACATGTTGCCCTCGGTGTCCATGCAGAGAGACACCCAGCCAAACGCGCCGATGGAGAACTTCGGGCGAACGATCGTGCCTGCGGCAGACGCCACCCGGGATTCCTCCACGGCGCAGTCTTCTACGGCGAAATACACCATCGTCCCACCGATGCCGGGGTGCCCATGGGCCGATTTCACCAGAGCGCCTGAGGCGCCGTATGCTGCCATGTTGGCCGGAAACCCACGCATGACGGTTTCTCCCGTTGGGTCACCGATCACTTCGAGCGCCTGCTGCAAGACACTTTCGTAGAACGTGGCGGCTCGATCCATGTCGTCGACGTAGAGGTCGAACCATCCGATGGCGTTTGGTCTGTCCATGTCTATCTCCAGAGTTGTGTGTGGAGTCGACATGGTAGCCATCCGCGGTCAGCGCGTATTGTAGAAATCAGACATCGAATCGATCGCGGTACTTCACGGGCGTAAACCCGGTGGCCGCACGGAACGCGTGAATGAAGTGTGACTGGTCGGCGTACAGGTCTAGATAGTGCCTCCGAAACGATGCTTGGACCCGCAGCACCTTCAGCAGATCGTGGGGGGGCAGACCAATCGTTCGTTTCAGCGTTCGCTGTAGCTGGCGCGCTGACATACCGGCCAGCGCCGCCATGTCCGCCACCGATCGCACGTCGTCGAGATGCCGCAGGATCCGTGCAGTAATCTCATTCGGCACGACATGTCGCCGCTCGACACACCACGTCACCAGCTCGGCGAGCACGCACGCCTGGTCGGCGAACCCGACACCGGCGAGTCGCTCGTTGGTTGAAACGAGTGGGAGCGTCCCGCGGTACGGCGTCCCGACGTAGGTGTCGACGATTTCCGCTGGATCCCCCTGCCAGACCCCCGGAAAGAACTGAATCCCGACGTAGTGAAACCAGGTGCCAAGGTTCAGTACTTCGGCCGTGGTGCGGAGCGCCGTGATGCCAGCAATACTCGTCTCCACCTGGTTGAACAGCAGGTTGACGCACGCGTCGGGCAAGGCGTGATAGTGAAAATCATCCGTGAGGCGTGTGAGCGTGCGCAATTCCCAGAAGCAGTGCACCAGTTCTGAGAGGTGTCGTGGCGGTGCCACCTGTGCGTACTGAACGAACTGCACGGCCTTCGGGATACCGTCACGAACGGGCGTGTACATCGGAGCGTAGTTCAGGCAGGTCCATCGAGTCGCGTGTGCCGTCAGCCGGCGCGGTGAAGCCGAAATCTCGCACGCCGCACCGGCGTGGCGGAATCCCACCGGCCACCAGCCCTCAGAAACGGCCGAAGCGGAGAGACACCCGCCCTGAGCCGCCGGAAAGATTTCGATCGCTGGCAAGGAACGCTGCATCAGTATAACGCGTGATGCGGTAGCTGCCTGTCACGCCGAGTCGCATCCAGTGCGTAAGGTTGACTTCCAGGCCAGCCTCCGGCTCGATCACCATCACCCTGTCATCACGGGTGGCGCTGACAGGTGTGCGCGGTGCTCCCGGGGTGATTGGCTCTTCTCGCTCACGGAGCGAGAGCCCGCCAACGGCAATGAGCACGCGTCCCGTGACGTGTACCACGCGACTGGGTGCGATCCGCGCGCCGAGTGTCAGCCCGCCGTATTCGAAATCGATGAAGTCGCCGCGAGGAGAGAGCGCGCGCGGCAGGGCCAGCTTGTTGGCCAGCCCAACGCAACCAAAACCGATGGTGAAGTAACGACCGAGAATCAATTCGGCGAAAGCGGACGGCAGCACGCCAGTTCCTCCATTCAGCGGCCCGGCGGCGTTACCGAGCTCGATGTACCCGCGAAACCCCGAGGACTTGCCGATCAGGACTGCGTCCTGTTGTGCGGCGACGCGCGACGATACACCGCAGAGCAGCGCGAGGAGTACGAGACCGTAACGAACGGAAGATGGACGCATGCGCATGGAGGAAAGATCG
Organism: Gemmatimonadales bacterium; assembly: GCA_038215035.1. GTDB lineage: Bacteria > Gemmatimonadota > Gemmatimonadetes > Gemmatimonadales > Gemmatimonadaceae > JACMLX01. The sequence continues at coordinate 4,793 of JBBQRH010000078.1, forward strand.
CGATCACGCAAAAGGTCCTGATGACCTTTGCGCCTGCGCGGTTGATCGATGACACGCGCGGGGCGAAAATCCCCTCGACGCGGCGTTTCGCGCGCTCCACGCCCGCCATTCGCGCGAATCCGGTCGCCTTGCGTGTGTTGATGCGCGCCTTCGGCGCATGAGACGCGCTCATGCCGCGACCCCGGCGCGGATAAACGTGCGCAGGCGGACAAGGTGCTAGGCAGCGATGGTGACCTGAAGAATCCGCTCCACCGCGGGAACGCTCAAACGCAAGTGACTGCATTGCCGACTGCTCGCTCCTCACCCGTGGTGAGAAGTTCGAGCTAGCCGACCTGCGCCACCGGCAAGTGCCGCCGGAACGGCACGTCTTTCACCGGGCCGCCATCGAGCAGCTGCGCATAGCGATGCCCGGCATACACCGCATGCGCAATCAGCCCCGGCGCCAACGCATCACCGATGCACTGCACCGTCTTCACCCCTGCCCCAGCCCACTCCGACTGACGTGCCTCGAGCTCGGCGAACAACACATCGTTCGGGACCCGCGCCGTCACACTGACCACCGCGTCGCACGCCAGCTCGCTCTCGACGCCAGACCACACATGCTCGAGCCGCACCGAACCGGCGCCTGCCGACGTGATGTTGTGTGACGTCACCTGCTTCACCCCAAGCGCATACAGCCGCTTCTGGATGTGCCGGAAGTCGAGGGTATTCGTGCTCCACGACGCCACCGTATCGTCAGGCGTGACGATCGTGACGGTGCCACCGCGCGCGACGATCAGCTCCGCCATCGAACTTCCCAGATAGAACGCGTCATCGTCGAACAGCACCACGTGGCCGGTGGGAACGTTGCCGTCCATCAGGTCATCAGGCGTGAGGATCTGTGCCCCGAAACCGGCAATCACAGAACCATTCGATCGGCCATATCCATCGCGGCGCCAAGAACATCCGGTTGCCAACACCACCTGATCCGCGCCGAAATCCAGCACATCCTGCGCCGTGATCGGGCTCTCAGGATAGACCGTCACCGACGGCAGCTTCTCGATCTGCGACACGCGCCAGTCACGCACCCGCATCCACTCCGCCAGCCCAGGCAAGCGTGCTTCCTTCAGCACACGGCCACCCAGTTCGCGCGATGCTTCACAGAGATGTACCTCATAGCCACGCTGGCCGAGCGCACGCGCCGCCTCCAGACCCGCCGGCCCCGCGCCGACGACCAGCATGCGCGACTCCGATCGCTTCGCTGTGATGTGCTCGGGATGCCAGCCTTTCCGCCATTCCTCACCCATCGAGGGGTTCTGCGTGCACCGGATGGGCGTGATCGTCATGTCACCGGTCACACAGATATTGCAGCCGATGCACTCGCGGATATCCTCGAGTCGCCCCTCCTCGATCTTCTTCGGCAGGAACGGATCCGCGATACTGGGACGCGCAGCACCGATCATGTCGAGCACGCCGCGCCGGATCTGATCGACCATCGTGTCCGGGTTCGTAAATCGACCCACGCCGACGACCGGCTTGGTGGTGTACTGCTTCACCCAATGTGTAAATGGCTCCTGCGCACCTTCTTTGGCGAATCGCGAGGGGATGGAATCGTTGTACCAGGCAGCGACGTTCACATCCCACAGATCGGGCAGCTCGGCCAGCATGTGCACCACTTCCTTGGCCTCGGCAACGGTCACCCCCTCATCACCAAGCAACTCCTCGACCGCAAACCGCACCACCACGCCGCAGGTGTCGCCCACGGCTTCCTTCGTGTCCTCGATGATCTCGCGGAACAGTCGCACCCGGTTTTCGAGCGATCCCCCGTACTCGTCGGTGCGGTGATTCCGGCGCCGTTGCAGAAAATGCATCGCCAGACTCAGATCGTGCCCTGCGTACACGTAGATCAGGTCGAAGCCGGCCGTGCGCCCGCGGACCGCTGCTTCCCGATGCCAGCGCCGGTACTCCCTGATGTCATGCTTCGTCATGGCCCGCGCCTGATGCGGGTAGCCGTACTTGAGCGGCTGATGCGAGGGCGCGAGGGCCACTTCGCGCGAATAGAGATTGCTCGACGTCGGTCCGTTGTGCGTGAGCTCCACCGCCGCCAGCGAACCATGCGCGTGTACGCGATCACACATCATGGCCAGCGCCGGAATGTCGGCGTCGTCCCAGAGCCGCGCCTCGACATACGGCGTGACGTCACCACTGGGGTGAATCTCGCACTCCTCGGTGGACACCACGGCCCACCCACCCTCGGCTTTCGCCTCGCGCATTGCGGCATGCGCGGCCGGCATCTGGTGGCCCATGCCGTTGCAGTGCGGCACCTGGAAGAAGCGGTTGCGAGCGGTTACCGGTCCGATCTGGACCGGCTCGAACAGGATGTCGTATCGGGGATCGCGTGGCATGTGTCAGATCTGGGCATCAGCGAAGGCTGCGGCGCGCGCCATTCTCAGAGCTACAATATGCAGCGGCCAGCCGATCGCGATCAGTACCGTACCCCAGCCGAGCGCCTCCCAGCCGGAGGCGTACATCGCCCAGATCGAGAAGCCGGTGGCGCCGGCGGCGGCGATGAACAGGCCGGGGCTACGCGGCAGGCGACCGTCACCGAGGAACCGGATTGCGGTGATGGCGCAAAGCAGATACATGACGAGATTCGTGGCCGTGGACAGCAGTGCGGCGAAATTGAAGGCCGCAACACCAACCCGTGAACTGGCCAGCAGCGTGAGCGCGATGGTGACGACTCCACCGATGAGCAGAGAGCGGATTGGCACACCGTACGAGTTTCGCACGCCAAACCACGGTGGCAGCGAGCCGCGTTCGCACATCGCCGCTGGCAACTCGGCACCGACCAGCAGCCAGCCGTTCAGACATCCGAAACAACTGATCACGCCGCAGAACGCAACGAATAGTCCGGCCCAACTTCCCCAGAACCCACCGATGAAGTCCGCGATCGGTGCCCTCGACACCGAGACGACTGCAACCGGCATCATCAGCGCCACCGCGCAGGTGGAAAGGATCGTGACGACTCCACTCAGCGTGGTTCCAAACATCGTCGCTCGCGGCACCGTGCGCTCGGCATCCTCCACCGCATCGGAAGGCACAGCGGCACTTTCCAGTCCAAGCATCGCGTAAAACGTGATGCCGATGGCGGAGACTGTCGTACTCAGCGACAACGGAACCGAATGCACCGGCGCCAGCACTGTCATTCCATTCCGAAACAGACTCCATGCAGCAAGTCCAATCACGGCCGCGAACGGTAGCAGCTTGATCAGCGACGATACCATCTGCACGGTGCCGCCAAGGGCACGCGCATTGCCCCACGTCAAGAGCGCGACCATGAATACCGCCGTCAGCGCTTCGGCTCCGGGCGTCGTCGCGATCGCCGGGACCAGTCGACCGATGTAACTGACGCCGGTCACGGTGATCGCCGCATTGGCCGCCCACACCGAAACCAGGTACCCCCACGAACCCAGAAAGGCAGCACTTTCGCCCACGCCCATCTGCATGAAGCCGTGTGCTCCTCCCGCATTCGGATGACGCGCCGCAAGCCGTGCAAACACCCACGCCAGGCAAAGGCCACCCGCGAGCGAGATGATCCAGGCGATGACGGCGTTCCATCCAAACGGTGCGAGCGACGCGGGCAGGATGAAGATCGCCGCCCCGACCATGTTACCAAAGACGAGCGCCGTCGCCCCCCAGAAACCCATCCTCCGCTGATGGTGCCGCCGCGTCTCGACGCGGGCGACTGCCGACGCGTCCGTCACGCGAGCGCTTCGGCCAGACTCACCTCGAGCATCGCCATCGCTTCATCCACATCGGCGCGTGTGATCAGCAGGGGCGGCATGAAACGCACCGTGCTTACGCCGCACGACAGCAGGATCAGGCCGTTGTGATAGGCACGAGTGATCAGATCATCACAGAGCTTTCGCGCCGGCGTCTTGTCGCCGTTGCCCACGATCAGCTCCATTCCGATCATGAGGCCATGCCCGCGCACCTCGCCGATCTGCGGCGTGTGCGATTGCCACGCGCGCAGGCGTTCGAGGAAGTAGGCGCCGACGTCTGCGGCGTTCGACATGTAGCCACCCTCCACTAGGTCGAGGGTAGCAATCGCCGCCGCGCAGCAGAGGGGGTTACCGCCATAGGTGTTGCCGTGGGCGCCGCGCTTCCACTGCTCCATGTGTGTCTTCTTGGCGACAACCAGTCCGATCGGCATACCAGACCCGAGCCCCTTCGCGAGTGTCATGATGTCTGGCACGACGCCGACGTGGTGCGCCGCAAACATCTTCCCCGTGCGTCCGATACCCGACTGCACTTCGTCGAAGATCAGCATGATGCCATGACGATCGCAGAGCGCGCGCAACCCTGTCAGGAAGCCCTCGGGCGGCACGACGTAGCCGCCTTCACCCTGAATCGGCTCGACCAGAATCCCCGCGACCTCCTTGGCCGGAACGTTGAGCGCAAAAAGTACGTGCTCGATGTAGTGCAGCACCGCCGCACCCTGATCATCACCAGCGAACAGCGGACGGTAGTTGTTCGGATACGGCACATGTGTCACACCCGGCATCGTCGGGAAGAACCCCTGTTGCTGAGTGTACTTGCTTGAGGTGAAGGCCAGCGAACCCATGGTCCGACCGTGGAATCCTCCGAGGAAACCGATGAACCGAGACCGCCCCGTCACGTAACGTGCCAGCTTGAGTGCGCCCTCGACTGACTCGGTTCCGCTCTGACACATGAAGCTCATCACCGGTTCATCGCCCATCGGCCTGAGATCGCGGATTCGTTCGCCAAGTCGAATCTGGCCTTCGTGCCAGTAATCGCTGGAGATGTGCAGGAATCCCTTGGCCGCCTCGGTGATCGCCTCGACCACGTGCGGATGGGAATGCCCCGTGGCGCAGACTGCGATGCCAGCCGCAAAGTCAAGGAACCGGTTCCCATCCACATCCCACACCTCGGCTCCCCTGCCGTGTGACATCACGAACGGGTAGTCGCGCGGGTATGACGGCGACACCACGGCAGCATCGCGGGCGATCATTGCGCGCGCCTTCGGGCCGGGAAGTTCAGTGGTGATGTGGAGGTTCTTCATGGGTCGAATGAGTGACATTGAAACGTCAGAACGGCAATCGAATACGTACGCGCTCGGCGTGAGCGTCCTGTGTCCGGGCCTGCAGGTCGCGCAGGATGCTCAGTTCCTCATCTGTCGGCAGCTCGACGGTCGCCAGCCGGTCCGCAACCTGCAACGGCCAGCCACAGGCGGCGACGACGGCATCGACCGTGACTCCGTCGAATACCGCAACCAGTGCGAGTTCCCGCGTGGTCGCAATCGGCTCGAATACGCCGAGGTCGGTGATCAGTGCGCTTGGTCTCGCCTGCGTCGTGCAGAAGTCGAGTTGTTGGACGAACGTGCGCGCGGACTGCTTCATCACCACCAGCACCTCGCGCGCGTGCGCCGCGATCTCCGGCGCCCCACCGGCGCCCGGCAGGCGAACCGTTGGCTGCGCATACGAGCCAATCACCGTGCTGTTCAGGTTTCCGAAGCGATCCACCTGCGCGGCGCCAAGGAAGCCGATATCCACCCGTCCGCGCTGCAGATAGTGCGTGAAGATCTCCGGCAGCGGAATCACACTGCGCGCTGTTTCGGCCAGCTCGCCGTCACCAATCGACAACGGCAACACGGTTGGACGCGCACCAACCGTGCCGGATTCATAGATCAACACCAGATCCGGCGCGTGCGTCATCCGGGCGAGGTTGCAGGCGGCACTTGGCAGCCCGATACCGACGAAGCACACTGCACCGTTGCGGAGTCGTCGCGCGGCGGCAACGGTCATCATTTCGTCAGACGCGTACGCGGGTGTCGTCATTCGGCCGCCCCGACACTGCGCAGAAATTCCGTGTGATCGGCGGTGCCAAGCACGTGCCGCTCCATCCACGCCAGAAACTCCGGCCGTGAGCGCGCGATATCGTCCCACGCCTGGTAGAACGCATTATCTCGCGAGTAAAAGCCAAGTGCATATGACGGGTAGGCGCCCCCGGGCACTTCCGCAATCGCGTGCACCTGCCACGACGGGATCACGAACGCATTCATCGGCGCCGCCAGCTCCTCGACCACTTCCTCGACCGTCACGACGAGACGCGTCGCCGCCATCGCGGCCTCCCTGCTTGCGCCGACAATACCGCGAAGCAGCACATTGCCTTCGCCATCAGCCTGTTGCGCGTGAAGAATCGTCACGTCGGGTGTGATTGCCGGAAGCGCCGTCACTTCCTCGCCGGTGAACGGACACGGAATGGTCGTCACGTGCGCGCGATTTTCGATCGCCAGCCCCGTGCCTGTATAGCCCTTGAGGATACCGAATGGCAGACCGCTGGCGCCTGCCGAGTAGCGCACCGCCATCCCGGCGTGGCTGTGTTCATCGAGCGTGAGTGCATTCGGCCACTGGTTCTCAATGGCGTCACGGAGGCGGTGCAGCGACCCGACACCGGGATTGCCGCCCCACGAAAACACCAGCGAATTCGCACAGCCCATGCCGATCATCTGATCATAGATCAGGTCCGGCGTCATACGAACCAGCGTCAGGCCACGACGTCGCTGCCGTATCAACTCGTGACCGGCGGCAAAGGGAATGAGGTGCGTGAACCCTTCGAGCGCGACGGTCATACCATCGTGCACGTGCGCTTCCATCGCGTCCCGGAGCGACATGAATGCCGTCGTCATCGCACACGCATGCGCAGCGCAGACATGAGTCGACAGTGAGACAACATCGCGGCCGCAAGGGCTGTCGGGTGCGTCGCGCGGACTGGCATCGGCGCCTCAGGCCGCGGAAGGAAAGTGCATGGCAAGCAGCCGATCGAGCACTGCCAGACCATGCGCCAGATCGCGCTCGTCGATGACCAGTGGCGGCGCGAGGATCAGCAAGTTGCCTCGCGTCGCATACGAGACGCCAGCGGCCAGCCCGTCGCGCACCAGCGCCGCCAGCGGTGCGGCGGTATTGGGCCAGGGTGCAATGGGCTCGCGCGTTGCACGGTCCGACACCAGCTCCACCACGACGAAGAGTCCGCGCCCACCGCGCACGTCCCCGATCACGGAATGCCGCGCCTGCAGTGCCTGCACCGCGGTCAGCATCTCCAGTCCGAGCCGACGCGAGCGCGCGATCAACTGCTCGCTCTCGTACGCCTCGATCGCGGCGACCCCTGCCGCACACGCCAGTGGATGCCCGCTGTAGGTGAGACCGGTGTAGAGCATCTCGTGCTCGAACTGCGCTGCGACGTCAGCCGAGAGCACGACCGCGCCGAGCGGCACATGTGCTCCGGTCAGCCCTTTCGCGAGTGTCATCAGGTCCGGGCGCCCTGCCTCACCGTACCGCTGCCACGCAAACCATTCACCGCATCGACCGAATCCGCTCATCACTTCATCAGCGATCAGGAACACGCCCTGGCGGCGTGTGATCGCGCGGACCTCGGGCCAGTAGCTGTCCGGGGCGACGATGCCATTGGTACCCGCATCCGGTTCCAGCAGCACCGCAGCCACCGCAGCGGTACCGGCCGTGCCAATCAACTGGCCGATGTGCTCGGCCGCCAGCCGGCCACATTCGTCGGCGTCCGTCGAACCGAACGGACATCGATACGCGTACGGTGGCGAGGCATGCAGCACGTCGTGCCGCGCTGGGTCCACTTGCAGTCGCGTGCGTGTGTCTCCCGAGTACGCCATCGTCGCGTAGCTCGCGCCATGATACGATCGGTCGCGTGCAATCACCATGCCCCGTGCACGCCCGCTCGCCTGTCGGGCGAACTTCACCGCGTGCTCATTCGCATCGGCCCCACCCAGCGTGAAGAACACACGACCGCCGGTAAATCCGCTCTTCGCCAGCAACTGTTCCGCCAACACCGCGCGAGGTTCGGCACCCCACGCATTCGCGATGTAGCAGAGGCGGTCGGCCTGCGCCTTGATGGCCGCCACGACCCCCGAGTGCTGGTGTCCGAGATTGCAGCACTCAGACTGACTACTGAAGTCCAGCAGGGATCGACCATCGCTGGTTTCGAAGCGCGCGCCCTTGCCGCCCACGATGGTCGGGGCGTTCCAGTTGGCCTGGATCGTCCAGCTGTGCAGAACCGATTCCTGTTCCGGCTGGTGGGGAGGCATCGGCAGAATATATGAAGCGTGCATGCCTGGCGCGCCGGCACTCCGGCGCGCGCCGATGCGGACGCAGCACATGGTACAGAAGGCTTGCACCTCGCCGATCGGCCCCGCAGTATCACGGCGCTGGAAGATCACACACCTCTCGTGCCGAACACACCACAGCCAAGGGCGGCCCTATGGTCTCGAGCAAGGAAACCACCCCCGCAGCCTACCTCGCCAGCCTCCCAGCCGAGCGGCGCAGGGTTCTGGCCGCGGTGCGGGCTGTGATCAGAAAACACCTGCCTGAGGGCTACACCGAGTCGATGAACTGGGGCATGCTGGCTTACGAGATTCCGCTCAGTCGGTATCCTGATACCTACAACAAGCAGCCGTTGATGTATCTGGCGCTTGCGGCACAGAAGAACAACTACGCGCTCTATCTGACCAGCGTATCGAGCGACACGGCACTCATGGACCGGTTGGCCAAGGCGTACAAGGCAGCCGGCAACAAGCTCGACATGGGCAAGGGCTGCCTGCGCTTCAAGACGCTCGAGGAGTTGCCACTCGACCTGATCGCGGACATGGTCGCATCGACGACCGTCGAGCGCCGGATTGAACTCTCGGAAGCGGCGATGAAGAAGGCGAAGTAGTGGCGATGCAATCGAGGACGCGCCGTCTGGCTGATCGCCGGATCACCGCGGGCGCGCGAGTTCATCACCCCATGGGGACCAACCCAGACACGTTACCGATCGCGCGGCGCGTACTAGTCCCGATCTGCTGCACGGCACGCGCACCGCTGGTGGGGCATCTGGTTGTCGACGGTCATCTCCGCCGTACGCTAGACTACGTGACTCGACCGAACACTCCGTCCCGCGACCAGTACACCCGTGCCAACCCTCGACGCAGACCTGATCATCGTTGGCGCCGGTCTGGCCGGCCTGGTGGCCGCCGCCGAAGCCGCCGATGCAGGCCGCCGTGTCCTGCTGCTCGATCAGGAAGGGGAGCAGAATCTTGGTGGACAGGCCTTCTGGTCGCTCGGCGGCCTGCTGTTCGTGAACTCGCCTGAGCAGCGTCGACTGGGCATCCACGACTCGCCCGAACTGGCGCACCGCGACTGGATGAACACCGCCGGCTTCGACCGGCCCGAGGATCACTGGCCTCGTCAGTGGGCCGAGGCGTATCTCGACTTTGCCGGCGGCGAGAAGCGGTCGTGGCTGCACGCGCAGGGGATGCGCTGGTTCCCTGCGGTGGGGTGGGCAGAGCGCGGCGCCGCCGGGGCCACCGCATCTGGCAACAGCGTGCCACGGTTCCACGTCACCTGGGGCACCGGGCCCGGCGTGCTCGAGCCCTTCATTCGCCGCGTGCGCGCGCATCAGCAGACGGGCCGCATTCTGCTCCGCTATCGCAATCGCGTGAACGGCCTCGAGATCACCAACGGTGTCGTGCATGGCGTGCACGGTGATGTGCTCGAGGCGACGACTGTGGCACGTGGCGAAAGCAGCTCGCGCACCATCATCAGCAGCTTCACGCTGCATGCGTCGGCGGTGATCGTGACCTCGGGCGGTATCGGCGGCAATCACGCGCTCGTGCGTCGATACTGGCCAACATCGCGCCTTGGCAACGCCCCTGACTTTCTCCTCTCGGGCGTGCCGGAACATGTCGATGGACTGCTGCAGCAATCCGTCAGCCAGGCCGGCGCGCGGCTGATCAATCCCGATCGCATGTGGCACTACACCGAAGGGGTGCGGAACTGGAACTCGATCTGGCCCCGTCACGGTATCCGCATTCTGCCCGGGCCGAGCAGTCTGTGGCTGGATCCGTCAGGCAACCGACTGCCATTTCCGAACATTCCCGGTGCCGATACACTCGGCGCGCTGCAGTTCATCACCACTGGCGGACATCCATACACCTGGTTCCTGCTCAATCGCGCGATCATCAAGCGTGAGTTCGCACTCTCCGGCAGCGAGCAGAATCCGGACCTGACGGGCAAGAGCATCCGGCTCACGCTCCGTCGCATCGGCAAGGCGGTGCAGCCACCGGTGCAGGCGTTCATGGACAAGGGTGCTGATTTCGTCGTGAGAGGTACGCTGCGTGAACTGGTGGACGGCATGAATGCGTCGATCGGCGACATGCGGGTGGACTACGCCACCGTCGAGCGCGAGGTGACCGCGCGCGACGCGCAGCTGAGCAACGTGGCGGGGAAGGATCCGCAACTCGCCGTCATGCGCGACGCGCGCAAATATCTCAGTGAGCGACTGGTCCGCATCGCGACACCAAGGCCGATTCTCGATCCCCGCGACGGTCCGCTGATCGCCGTCAAGCTGAATATCCTGACTCGCAAGTCGCTGGGCGGGCTGGAGACGGACCTGCAGGCGCGGGTGATCGGTGCCGACGGCGTGCCGATGGCTGGCCTCTACGCGGCCGGCGAAGTCGCCGGTTTTGGCGGCGGTGGCATGCACGGATACCGATCGCTGGAAGGCACCTTTCTTGGCGGATGCATCTTCAGCGGGCGGATCGCTGGACGGGCCGCGAGCAACCCGTAGTCCTCGCGGCAGGCATCGTACTGCGCCGAATCAAGTGACAATCACTGGTTGCCGGCTGACACGCCAGGCCGCACTTTCTGCTCACCACGCCACTGCTCCCACCTCAGGGTTGATCCCATGCGACCAGGTTTCGGATTCGCTGCCATCGCCGCAGTCTGTGTGCTCACGCCGCCAGCCTTCCTCGCTGCGCAAGGACCGTCGAGCCCACTCGAGCGACGGGTTGATTCGCTCTACAGCGCATTCAGCAGCACCAGAACGCCCGGGTGCGCCATCGGAGTGGACCAGCGCGGCGCCCCGCTGCTCCGCCGAGCCTACGGCATGGCCAATCTCGAAACGGCATCGCCGTTCACCATCAGCACGATCTCGGAGAGCGGTTCGACTGCCAAGCAGTTCGTGGCGGCTGGGCTGGTACTGCTGGCGCGCGACGGCGTGCTGTCGCTGGGCGATGATGTGTCACGATGGGTGCCGGAAGTGAAAGGCGTTGGAAAGCGGATCAGCGTCCGGCACTTGCTGAGCCATACCAGCGGCTTGCCCGATCGGTACACACTTCACGATGTCGAGGGCCGTGCCGCTGGTGACGTCGACCATACGAACGCCGAAGTGCTCGACGTCGTCTCGCACCTGCGCGAGCTGAATTTCGACCCTGGTGAGGACTATCTCTACAGCAACACGGGATATGTGGTCGCCGTCGCGCTGCTGGAGCGAGCGAGTGGAAAATCGCTCCAGCAGTTCACCAATGAACGGATCTTCGCACCGCTTGGGATGACCGACACGCGCTGGCGCGAAGATCATCGCGTGGTGGTGACCGGTCGCGCATCGGCGTACAGCGGATCCATCGTGACTGGCTTCCGCAACGATCATCCGTTCACGCGCGTCTTTGGCAGCGGTGGACTGCTGCTCACGATCGACGACTTCCTCAAGTGGTCCGCAGCCCTGCAGGCGGGAACAGGTGCGTGGGGCGCAGTGCGTGACTCGCTCGAAAGCATCATTCGCCTCAACGACGGCACTACCCTGACCTACGGACTCGGCGTGGTGACAGACCAGTGGCGCGGTGTGCGACGGGTCTCGCACACTGGCGCGACAGGAGGATATCGCGCAGCGCTCTACCGATACCCGGCGCAATCGGTCTCGATTGCGATTCTCTGCAATGGCGCATCCGCCAATACGACGGTCATGGCCGCCGGCGTGGCGAATCTCGTCCTCGGCGATGCACTCGCTCCGGTGGCAGCACCCGCAGCGACGCCGGTCACCGTCACGGGTGACGCGCTGGCAGCTGTTGCAGGGCGCTACCACGCGCCACGCACTGACGACGTGATGATCCTCGAGATTCGGAATGGACGGCTGGTGGACAGCCTCTCGGGCACCGCATTGCTGCCGCTGAGCGACGACCGATTCCGGCTCGGAGGCTCCGAGTCGACGCTGCGGGTCACACGAACCGCGCCTGCCACCACGATCACCGCGGACGCACAGGGCTCGCGTGCCATCAACTACGTGCGCGTCGATGCGCCCCTGCCCTCGGTTGCCAGCTACGCCGGTCGCTACCGCAGTCCTGAACTCGACGCCGTCGCCACGCTCGCGATGCGCGGCGACACGCTGGTCATGGATCAGGGTTGGCGCGGCACCGTCGCACTGAAGCCGCTCTTCCGCGACGGTTTCGTAATGCCCGGCGGCGAGCGCCTCCGTTTCACCCGTGACGCGCGCGGTCGCCTCACCGGCTATGCCGTGTGGGCCGGCCGTGTTCGACACTTGCGGTTCGATCGCACAGCGCCGCAGTAGCATCGTCAGACAGCTTCCGACAGACTCAATTCACACACCCACCACATCGAACATGACAGACGCTCGACCGCACGCCCGGCGCCTCGGCACCATCGTCGGCGCGCTGTTGAGCGTGCAGCTGGCGGCGGCCACCACGATCGCGGCGCAAGCGCTCGACCTGTCGCGATTCACGATGGTTGACCTGACGCACGAACTCTCGTTCGATGCCACCGCCTGGCCGGGATCGCGCGAACCCTTCAAACTCGATACGCTGGTCGCGACGCCCACTACGGCGATGTTCCGGCTCACGCTCAACGAACACTTTGCCACCCATCTCGATGCGCCACGACACGCCTCGGGCACCGGGTGGACGAATGAGCGCATTCCGCTGGATCGGCTGATTGCCCCGCTGGTGGTGATCGACGTGCAGCCACAGGCCACCCGCGACCGCGACTACGCGTTGCTGCCGAAGGACGTGGCCGCCCATGAACGCGAATTCGGTCGCATCCCGCGTGGCGCGATCGTGATCCTCCGCACCGGATGGGCGCGTCACTGGGACAATACGCCCGTGTACTTCGGCGCTGATTCGTCGGTGCGACCAGCCGTATTGCACTTTCCCAGCTTTGGTATCGACGCGGTGCGCCTGCTGATCGATCGCGGCGTGGCAATGCTTGGCGTCGACTCCCCTTCCACGGACATCGGCAAGGCATCGGCTTTCGTCGTGCACGGTGTACTCGGCGCAGCCAATGTTCCGACGCTGGAGAATCTCGCCGATTGCAGCTCGCTCCCGCGCACAGGGGCAGTGCTGATGGCACTGCCGATCAAGACCCGGGGCGGCTCCGGAGGCCCGGTGCGCGTGGTCGCACTCGTACCGCAGAACGCGCCGTGACGCCCGCACAGTCGCGTGCGGGTAGGGGTCGCATGCGACTGATGGTGATCGTCACTGCGATCTGGGCGTTGTGCGGATGCCGAGCGACGCGCCAGGTTTCCATCGGCAGAGCGCCGGAGTCGCGGCTGTCGCTGCTGCTGAACCCGGCCGACACCGCGTGGCGCGTTCCAGCGCCTGCCGTCTCGCACTTGCGCTTCGAGACCACCAAGGGCGCCTTCGTTCTCGAACTGGTTCGCGCCCATGGACCGATCGGTGCCGATCGACTCTACAATCTGGCGCGCCTCGGCTACTACGATGACACCCGGTTTCATCGCGTACGACCCGGCTACATCGCGCAGTGGGGCCTGCACGGCGACTCGGCGGTGAACGCCGCGTGGAAGGGCCGGTACCTCGCCGACGATCCGCCGCGTTCGCGCAACGTGCGTGGCACTTTCGCCTTCTCGTACGAAGGACCGGGACGCGAGAACACGCGCAACACGCAGCTGTATGTGAATCTCGCAGACAATGTGCGGAACGACGCCGAGCCGTTCACCATTCTCGGCACCGTCATCGAAGGAATGGCGGTGCTGGACAGCCTTTACGGCGGTTACGGCGAGGAATCGGGCAGTGGTGTCCGACAGGGCCGACAGGGACCACTCGAGCGTGGCGGCAACCGGTTCATGGACCGCGAGTATCCAAAGCTCGATCGGATACTGCGGGTGACGGTGCAGCTTCGGCGCTGAGTTCACCACCATTCGCGGCAGCCGGCTGGCCGACGTCGATCGGGATCGTTAAGCTCGACCCCATGACCAATCGTAACCGGCTCGCAATCGCGCTCGCGCTCATCTCACTGGTGCTCCTCTGGCCCGGACTCAATCAGCCAGCGCTCACGATCCGCGCCACGATGGACCTGTTCGGTGTCACCCGACAGCTGACCAATGAAACACGGAGCGTCGTCGGTGCGATTCAGAGTCTGCGTGCGTCGGGTAACCTGTTCGTCGCAGGCCTGATCCTGTTGTTCAGCGTGCTCATTCCGCTCATCAAGGCCGCGCTGCTGATCCCGATCTTCGCGCTGCGCGGTTCTGCAATGTCGCATCGGCTGTACGTGCTGGTGCAGGCGATCAGCAAGTGGTCGATGGCCGACGTGTTCGCGGTTGGCATGCTGATCGCACTACTGGTCGCCAAGGGCACCGCCAATCTTTCGGCCATTGCCGGGCCTGGGTTCTACTATTTCGCCGCGTATTGCCTGGTGTCGAATGCCGCGTTCCAGCTGCTCCGCATCGATCCACCAACGCGGGATGACGCCGCGGTGGCCGGGCGGCGCTGAGGCTACTTTGCCGGCGCCGCAGTCTTTCGCGGCGTGATCCTGAATTTTGCGACCGGCTGATTGTTCATGTTGACCATACCCTCGATCACGCCGTCGCCAGAGAACTGGCCCTCGTGCTCGAGCAGTTTGCCTTCGGGCGCAGTGACGCGAAAACGCAGTCGGCTGCCATCACGCACGACGTTTCCGATCGGTCCGGAGCCCTGCCCCGGAACCATGGCGGTGCCCGCGACGGTCGTCCCGGTCTGCGTGAAGTTGTAGGTCACTGGCACCACGATCGTACTGTCGCCGAGGGGTACGGTCGCCGATCCGCTCCAGATGCCGACCAGTGCGGGCTCGGGCGGGGGCACGATCACCGGCACCTTCGCCTTGCGCTGCGCAGCGAGCGGGAGCGCTACGACGACCAGCAGGACGGCGACGCGTATGCCGGCTCGAATCGAGTTCACAGTCAATCGACAGCTCCGTACAGGGGGTTGATCGGTCTGCGGCCGCGCCGAACACGAAAGATACCGAGTCTGCGCCGCTGCGGCCGTGCCATGCGTCGAGGGCGACCGCTGCCGCCGCCGACACGGTATCCGTACGGCGGATACGCCCGAAG
>JBBQRH010000079.1:0-19953 GCA_038215035.1 Gemmatimonadales bacterium
GACACGCCGCTCCTCTGGGTGCTGCGCGACCATCTCCAGATGACTGGAACGAAGTTCGGCTGCGGTGCTGCACTCTGCGGCGCCTGCACCGTGCACGTGGACGGGGTCGCCACCCGCTCCTGCGTCACGCCGCTCTCCGCCCTGACCGGCAAGAAGGTGACGTCGATCGAGGGTCTCACCGGCCCCATCGGTACTGCGGTGCAGGCCGCGTGGGACAAGCATCAGGTGCCGCAGTGCGGCTACTGCCAGTCGGGTCAGGTGATGGCCGCTTCGGCGCTGCTCGCGAAGAATCCCAAGCCGAGCGAGGCGCAGATCACCGAAGCGATGAACGGGAACATCTGCCGATGCGGCACCTACGGCCGAATCAACGCCGCGGTGCTCGATGCCGCGAAGACGCTGGAGGGCAAGTCATGATCGACTCCACAGTGACCCGACGCGATTTCATCCGCGTCTCCGCAGTCGTTGGCGGCGGCCTGCTGGTCGGCTTCCGCTTCTCCGATGCCTCGGCGCAACCAGCCGACGCGGCGGGGCTCGCGGCCAACGCCTGGATCCGGATTGCACCCGATGGTGCCGTGACCTTCACCTGCGGCCGAAGCGAGATGGGGCAGGATGTCTACACCTCGCTGAGCATGATTCTGGCCGAGGAGCTGGGGGTGGACCCGCGCAAGGTGACGGTGCTGCATGCACCCGCCGATCCGGCCTACGTCAATACGGCGATGGGCGCCCAGATCACGGGTGGCAGCACCAGCATCCGCGAGGGCTGGGGCCCGCTGCGGAAGGCCGGTGCCACCACGCGCGAGATGTTGATCGCCGCCGCGGCGACCAAGTGGGGCGCCAGTCCGGCCGACTGCAAAGCGGCCAATGGCATGGTGACACACGGTCCGCACAGCGCCAGCTATGGCAGCCTCACGGCAGCTGCGGCGCTGCTCACACCGCCGGCCAATGTCACGCTCAAGGATCCCGCCACGTTCACCGTGATCGGGAAGCCGCTTCCACGCCTCGATGGTGCGGCAAAAGCCCGTGGCCGAACGACCTACGGACTCGATGTGAAGCTGCCCGGCATGTTGTACGCGGCGATCATTCCCTGCCCCGTGATCGGTGGCAAGGTCGCGTCGTTCGATGGCACCGCGGTCGCGAAGCGCCCCGGCGTGAAGAGTGTCGTGAACATCGGCGACGCCGTCGCGGTGGTTGCGACCCACTACTGGATCGCGCGCAGCGCGGCTGACTCGCTGACGATTTCCTGGGATGAGGGCAGCAGCGCGAAGATCGACACCACGACGGTCTTCGCTGCACTCGATGCGGCGAAGGACCGCCCGGGATTCGTGGCCAAGACGGCGGGCAATGTGACGACCGCGCTGGCCACGGGCGCAAAGTCCGCCGAGTACCGCTGCCAGATGCTGGCGCACGCCACGCTGGAGCCGCAGAACTGCACCGCGAAGGTGACGCCCGCCGGAGTCGAGGTCTGGGCCAGCGTGCAGTTTCCGCAGGGCGCACAGGGCACCGCCGCGGCAGTGGCCGGCGTCAAGCCCGAGCAGGTGCAGGTGCATTCACAGTTCATTGGCGGTGGCTTTGGTCGGCGACTCGAGAATGACTTCGTCGCTCAGGCGGTGGCGATTGCGAAGGCCGTGCCAGGTACACCGGTGCAGATGATCTGGACACGACCGCAGGACACGCAGCAGGATTTCTATCGGCCGCCAAGCCTGCACGTGATGCGAGGCGCTGTGGCGAATGGGCGGTTGGAGGCGCTGAGCGGCACGCTCGTGTCACCGTCGATCACAGCCAGGGCGTTCCCTTCCTTCGTGGTGAACGGCAACGACCCGTTCATGACCGAGGGGTTGGCGAACCTCACCTACGATGTTCCCAACCTCGAGCTTCGCACGGTGATCGAAGAGGTCGGAGTTCGTGTTGGATTCTGGCGCTCGGTGAGTCATGCGATCAATGCCTTTGCCGTCGAGAGCTTCATGGACGAGATGGCGAAAGAGGCTGGTCAGAGTCCGGTGGCATTCCGGATGGCGCTGCTCGCGAAGCAACCGCGTCAGCGCGCCGCGATCGAGCGCGCGGTGCGGGCATCCGGCTACACTACGACGCCGGCGGCGGGGCGCGCGTTCGGCATCGCCTCGATGGAGTGCTACGAGACACACGCCGCGGTGGTCTGCGAAGTGTCGGGTACCGCCGATGCGATCAAGATCGAGAAGATCACGATTGCGGCCGACTGCGGTATCGCAGTGCACCCTGATCAGGTGATGGCACAACTGCAAGGCGGCGTGGTCACCGGACTGATTCAGGCGGTACGCTCGAAGGTCACTTTCAAAAACGGACGCGTCGAGCAGAGCAACTTCGACACCTTCCGGCTGCCACGTGCGTCAGAAGTGCCGAAGGTGCAGGTCGAGTTGATTCCGTCCGGCGAGAAGCCGGGTGGCATTGGAGAGGTTGGTGTGCCGCTGGTGGCACCAGCGCTTGCGAATGCGGTGTTCGCACTGACCGGCAAGCGGATTCGCAGCACGCCGATCGAAGATGGCGGGGTGCGATTCGTCTGACGGAACGCTACTTCCTGTGGTCATCGACTCCGCCTTCCGCATCAACGCCTGGAAGGCGGAGTCGCTTGCGTTCGGCTCAGCGGTCAGCCGCCAAACGTCAGCACATAACTCCGACCGGCCATCACGGGAAACTCCACTGTCTGGCTGTCGCGTTGCACCGCGCGCACGCGCTGCCCGTTAAACGTCACCGTGACCCTGCCCTGCGCGCGCACGCGACAGCGCTGAGTACGACTGGCGATGATGGTGGCGCGTGTCACGTGCGAGTTCGTCCATGCGACATCCACGCCGTATCCTCCGCGCGCACGAAGGCCTTGTACACTGCCCTCGCGCCACTCGGCCGGCAGGGCTGGCAACAGGTGAATCACATCCTGGTGTGACTGCACCAGCATTTCGGCGATGGCAGCGGTTGCGCCGAGGTTGGCGTCTACCTGCAACGCGCGCCCACACAACGAGAACAGGTTTGGCAGTGACGACTTGGTGAGCATTGCTTTCAGCTGCTCGAGTGATTTCTCACCGTCGTAGAGTCGCGCGCGAAGTCCCATCTTCCAGGCGTACGACCACCCGCAGCCACCGGTGCCGCGCCGGTCGAGTGTCAACCCGGCGGCCGCCGCCAGTGCAGGTGTGCGTTCGGGTGTGATCTCGCTGCCGGGATACAGCCCCCAGAGGCCGGACAGATGCCGATGCTGCGGTTCGAGATCGTCCCAGTCCTCGAGCCACTCCTGCAACTGTCCGCGCTTGCCGATCTGATTGGGCGCGAGCTTTGCGCGCGCGGTGCGTACCTCAATGGCCAGCGCCGTGTCAGCATCGAGCAGCGCGGCCGCTTCGCCGAACGCGCCGAAGACGTCGCGGACGATGTGCATGTCCATCGTGGGGCCGGCGGCCATGGTGCGTGCGGTGAGCGAGATGCCACTCACTTCGTCGAAGAATTCACCGTTTCCTGGCCACGCGGGATAGTTCTCCGGTGAGTTGGACGGCGCCGTCACCAGCCAGCCCTTGCCGGGATATGGCACCAGGATGTCCATCAGGAACCGCGTCTGGTCGCGCAACAGCGGATAGATGCGGCGCAGATAGGCCGTGTCGGCCGAGAAGCGGTAGTGCTCGTACAGGTTGGTCATGAGCCAGGCACCACCGACGGGCCATGCGCCCCACGATGGGCCGTCCATTGGTGCCGCTGCTCGCCAGAGATCCGTGTTCTGGTGCACCACCCAGCCGCGCGCATTCCAGTGTTCACGCGCGATCTCGGTGCCGGTCTGTGCCACGTCACTCACCAGCGATTCCAGCGGTTGAACCAGTTCACCCAGATTGCCCGTTTCGGCGGGCCAGTAGTTCATGGGGAGATTGATGTTGATCGTGTACTTGGCGTCCCACCAAGGGTTGGAGTTGTCGTTCCAGATCCCCTGCAGGTTGGCGGCTTGCGTGCCCGGACGTGAGCTGCCGATGAGCAGATAACGGCCGAATTGATAGGTGAGCGCGGCAAGATCGGGGTCAGGTGCGGCGGCGAACCGCTTGATGCGTTCATCCGTCGGCAGGGCCAGCACGTCGGCGCTGGTGCCCTTGAGCGAAAGGTTGACACGGCCGAACCACTGCCGATGCTCGGCGATATGTTCGCGGAGTATCGTCTCGTAGGTGCGCGTTGTGCTGCGATCGAGCACCGTTTTCACCTGAGCGGCCGGATTGCCGCTGACGTCGGCGTAGTTCACGAAACTCGTGGCCGCCGCCAATACGATGGTGACCGTGTCGGCGCCATCCACGCGGAGTGTGCGGTAGTCCACCGCAACCGTTCCGTGCCCATTCTCAGTGCGCGCCTGCAGCCGTGCTTCGTAGGTGAGCTTGCCGGCGATGCCGAGGTAATCGGAGTTCTTGCCGGTGAGGCGGAGTCCGTTCGGCGCTACACCATCCATCTGGAAGTAGTCGGTCCCGTAGTTGGAATGGGCGGGATTTCGCACGCCGCGCAGGGTTGCGGAAAAGGTCAATGCACCCGGCCTGTTCGCGGTCAGGCGCATGACGATCGCCTGATCCGGCGCGCTGGCGAACACCTCGCGCGTGAAGGTCACACCCTTCACGTCGTATGATACGCGTGACAGCGCCGAATCGAGCAGTAGCTCGCGCCGATAGCTG
This sequence comes from Gemmatimonadales bacterium, assembly GCA_038215035.1. Taxonomy (GTDB): domain Bacteria; phylum Gemmatimonadota; class Gemmatimonadetes; order Gemmatimonadales; family Gemmatimonadaceae; genus JACMLX01. Next base: position 4,656 of record JBBQRH010000079.1, read on the forward strand.
GTCACGCTGTCGTGCCCTGCAAAATCCAGCAGCAGGTCACCGAGTGGCTGGTACTTCATCTGTTCATACGGCACACCCATCATGGTGCGTCCGAAGAGATCGTGTGCCTTGGGAACATCGCCGGCGAAAAGCAGCCGCTGAATTTCGGGCAACGCCCGGCTCGCGCCTTTCCTGACAGGGTTGTACGGTCCACCGGTCCACAGCGTCTCTTCATTCAGCTGGATGTGTTCCGTGGCCGTGCCGCCGAAAATCATCGCGCCGAGTCGGCCATTGCCGACGGGGAGCGCGCGGTTCCACTCGGTGGCGGGTTGACGGAACCAGATGGCGAGCGGCGTACGCTGGGCGACGGCGTTGCTGGCGGAGACGAGCGCGAGCAGGATGGTACGATGGGCGAGCTGTGCCAGCGGGTTCGTCAGTGTCACGCAGTGCCTCGGAGGTCAATCAGACGGTGGCGCGGAGCTTGATCAGGTGGCGCTGTGACGCCGGAGTGCTGCGCCCTTCGCCGGTTTGCCCCGGGGCTTCACCCGGCTCTGGATCGCAGAAACGTACCGGGCGACCAGCGCGAGCGCGGCATGTCGGCCATTGGGGTGCTGAACCGCGACGGTGCCGCCGCGTTCCAAACGTCCAACCTGCCCGACTTCTGGGTGTGCGGCGTCAGCTCTCACGCAGCGCGCGACTCCGTAGCAACGAAGGACCAGTGCGGAAGCAGAGTGAGAATCCCCGGCGGTGCCCCCGTTTCATCTCCCATGACTTCTCGATTCCACGCGGTGACGACCTGCGTCATCGCCGCCGCCGTGCTCGCGGGTACCGCAACTCCGCTTGCGGGTCAGGCGCGTGTGCCACTCCGCCATCCGACGGGGTTCACGGTGCTGCTGCCGCCCGGGTGGCGGCATACCGCTCTCGATGACGCGCGGCTGCGACTCCTGCCGCCGGACGCAATCGACGACGAAGCCGTGCTGCTCATTGGAGTACCCGCCGAGGGTGTCACATCGGTGACCGATCGCGCGTTCCTCGAGCGGAGCGAGGCCGACGTGCGGCGCAGCTATCCGGCGCTGCGTCGCGTCGGTGCACCAACGCCGATCACCACCGCCGTGGGCGATGGCCTGCGACTCGACTTCGAGGGACAGGGAGAGCGTGGACGGGCGCGGATGACAATCTACATGGTGGTGAAGAATGACCTTGCCATGACACTCATCGCGCTGGGCACGGCCTCGCAGGTTGCCACACGTGCCTCCTCGCTCGACGGCGTGTTTGCAACCGTGCGTCTGGATCCTGGCTCGCCCTCGAATACATCCGACGCGCGTGGCGTCACGGACGGCAGTCCGACCGCACTCGAGTGGAGTGCGCGGATCGGCGGACAGAAACTGACGGTCCTCAGCGGGTATGGCAGCACGGGATCGTCAGGTGGGATGACGTCGCGCTCGGACCTCGTGCTGTTGCGCAACGGACGCTTCACCTACACCAGCAGCAGCGCCGTGTCGATCTCGGTGGACGGCATGAGTGGTGGCAGCAGTGGTCAGGACGCGGCGTCCGGCAGCTGGCGCATCGCCTCGCGCAATGGTCGCGTGGTGTTGTCGCTCACCGGCAGCACCGGTCGCCGACAGGAGATGGTGTTGACGCGGAGCGGGACGCAGACGTTCCTGAATGGGACACGCGCCTTCGTGACGCCACCGTGACCGATGGGCCGCGCCACGGCGCGGTCACCGGTGGCGACGCGGCCGTCCTCTGGCAGCCGCTCGCCTCATCGCCAAGCGGACGGTACTATTGAAGGTAGGCTCGGCCGCCAAGAGTCCGGCGTTCATGAGCACACCGATCGATCGTCGTCCGAATCAGCGGGAGTTCCACTGCCGTCAGCGCACAGGTCAACAACGTTCCGTGGTGTTGCCAGAGTGGCCCACCTGGCACTCGGCGCAGTGCTGCTCTCGGCATGCTCGCGTGGGAACAACGGTCCACCCCTCGCGCCCACGCGCGAGGAGTTGGTGCAGCTTCGACAGATCGTTCTCGACGCCAAGCTCGCCGTCGAACGCGGCGACACCGCCGCCGTTCGCGCAGCCTGGGTCGCGCGTCGTGAGCGCGATCCGCGACGTCGCGACGCGGTACAACTTGGGCTGGCGACCCTCGAGCGGTTCCGCTACCAGCTGCCGGCGGCGATACGCGAGCTGACCGACTTGCAGGCGCACGGCACTGACGCCGCGCGCCTGTATGCGATGCTCGCCTTGGGTGAACTTGCGACGGCACGCTTCGACTCAGCGGGGTTGCCGTTGATGAAAATGGCGTTCACCCGCGCGTCAACAATCGGCGATTCTGCCGCGATGGCTGAAGCCCTGCTGTACCGCGGCCGGCTGGAGCTACGTCTTGGATCGCGCGACTCCGCTTATGCGCTGTACGATCACGCGGCACGAGTTGTGCCTCTGCACGAGCGGCAACTCCGAGCGAAGATATCGTGCTTCCGCGGTTTCGCTGAGCGCGAGCGCGATCCGGACCGTGCGTTGCGCCTGGTCGCAGAAGGCATGTCACTCACGGCCGACGGACCGCTCCGTCGCATTGCTGGCTTCTGCCACCTGGCGCGCGCACAAACGTTGCACTGGATTGGTGAGCAGACGCAGGCGGCGGCGCAGCTCGACAGTGGTATCCCGATTCTACGCCGCTCCGGTGATGCCGATGTGGAGGCGGGATCGTGGCAGCTGCTCGGGTACCTGCACGCCGACTTCCTCGGCCCGCTGCGCCTGGCTCGCGAAGCCTCCGATTCCGCGGCAGCGGTCGGACGTCGGTGCGGTAATCGGCTGGCCGCCGGATGGGCGCAGCTGGTACTGGCGCGGATCGCAATGCGCCTTGGCGAGACGGAAGAGGCGTGGCGAGTGAGCGGAGAGGCGGCACGAGATCTCGGCGCGCTTGGCGATCGCCTCGGCCTGGCCAACGTCCTGTTGGTGCGCGCCGAAGCAGCACACCTGGAAGGACGACTCGACGTCGCTGAGGCGAGGTACGCAGCGCTCGACACCCTGTTCGACAAGGGGATGGTGGGACAGCAAACACTCGTCAGGCTGCGACTGGCCGCTCTGGCGCGCACGCGTGGCGCCCTCTCCCGCGCGGACAGTCTGCTGCAGTTGGTGGACTCGGCCGCGATACAGTATGGGCAGGTCGGGTTTGGTCAGGATCGCCAGTATGAGTCGGCGTTGGTTCGCGCCAAGGCCGGTGACTGGACGCGCGCGAAGCGCTTGCTCGCCGATTTCGAACGCGGTTCGAATACGTATCCCGACATGCACTGTGCGGCGTTGAGCCGACTGGCGCAGGTGGCCGCGGGCGCGGGCCGCATGGACGAAGCGTTGTTCCACCTCGACCGTGCCGACGCCGTACTGCGGCGCCGCCGCAACACGATCGAGGATCGGCCAGAACGACTGCTCATCTCGCGGGCGCAGCGCATCGATTTTGACGCGGATATCGGGATGCCGGTGCTCGTGTCGCTGATGGCGCGAGCCGGCAGGACGGATGACGCGCTGTACGCGGCTGAGGTGAATCGTGCACGCGAATCGCTGAGCAGGCTCGAACTGTCGGTTGCCAACGTAGGGCGTGACAGCGCGGTCGGACGGCGGACCGTCGATGCGACGACCGCTCGACGCAACCCGCGCGCATTGCGCCAGCTGGTGCCTGAGCACTCGGCCGTGCTGGAGTACGTCATCGGTGACGCCGGCGAACCATCCACGCTGCTGGTCATTCGTCGCGACGGCGTGGTGCCGGTGTCGCTCACCATCTCAGCCGACCTTGCAGATCAGGTAACGCGCTTCACGACCACACTTGCCGCCGATGCGCCAGCGGTGGCGCTTGGTCGCGAACTCGAGGAGTCCATCGTATCGGCGGCGCTCGCGCAGCTCGATTCGAGCGTCACCCGCCTGTACGTGGTGCCTGATGGTGCGCTGCATCGATTGCCATTCGAAGCGCTGGTGCTGCCGGACGGTCGACGGCTGCTGCAGGCGTATGACGTCGAAATCCTGCCCTCAATCCGTGTGCTTGCGCGCGCGTTGCCAACGCCGCCGAGCAACGGCGCACCGCGCATCGTGGCATTCGGCGACGCGGTGTTCAGCCCGGCGTCAGGGTTGCCCGCACTGCCGGCGTCACGCGTCGAGGCCACGAACGTCGCCGCGCTCGATGCCAGTGGCATCGTGCGACTCGGTCACGACGCATCGGAGGCGCAGCTCAAGGCGCTGGCGCGCCGTGGCGTGAAGATCCTGCACCTGGCTACCCACACCACCATCAGCGACGCAAGGCTCAGCGGCAGCGTGATGCACCTCAGTGCGGCGGACACCGATGACGGTGAGGTGAGCGTCGGTGAGATCGCACGCCTCGACCTCGATGCCGATCTGGTGGTCCTCTCGTCGTGCCGCACCGGCGGCGGTGTGGTGCTCCGCGGCGAAGGGTTGCAAGGAATGACCGCGCCGTTTCTGCAGGCGGGGGCTCGCAACGTGCTGGCGACGCGGTGGACGGTGCGCGATCGCGAACTGCTACCACTGATGGCCGCGATTTACGCGCGCCTTGCCACTGGTGCAACCGTCGGCGATGCCGTGCGCAGCGCGCGGGTGGCATCGCTCATGCGCGGCGATGGTCCGCGCCAGTGGGCGTCGCTGATGCTCGTCGGCGACGGCCGGGAAACACCACTGCTCGCTGCCACCAATGCGCCACTCCAGCGCGGCAGCGTCAGCGCGCAGCCGTAAACGGACGCGGGTCCGATGGCAGCTCACGGCCATCACGCATGCGGGCCGTCACGGTCCACTGGCCGGACGTGGGCACCACGCCATCAAGCACGGCCACCGTATCGGCTACCACCGTGCGCGTCACGACTCGTGCATCACGATCCGTCACCAACAGCTCGTACTCCGCTGCCGCCGGCACCGAATGCCACACGAATCGGTGTCCGAGACTGATCGCAGCATCCGGCGCGGGCGAGATCAACGTCACGGCCGACGCGCTGTCGCCGCGCAACGGATCATCGATTGGCGAAGCGGTTGGCTTCAGCACGAGGGTGGTCGTCACCAGCACCGCGGCCGCAGCCATCGCCGGAATCACCCACGACCGTCGGCGCTGGCGCATGGGAATCACATCATCCGATGCCTCGGCGACGGTTGCCGCCAGCGGCTCAGCCGGGCGCGCCTTCACCACCTCGCGCAACAGGTAGAACTCATCGCGCATCACGGGATGCGCCAGCACCCGATCGAGCAGCGCGACTCGATCCGCATCGTCGCCGGATGATTCGGCAAGCGTCAGCAACGCCTCGGGGCTGAGCAACTCCGCCGAGTCGTCATCGCCGCGAGTGGCAAGTAACTGCGCGTATGCCGTGCGCAGTCGAGCGTCGTTCAGGTCCACGTGTGTCATCAGCGCTCCTCGCCGCGCAACTGCACCCGCAGATCATCCAATCCGCGGTAGAGCAGGTTGCGTACCTTTGCGTCAGTCCAGCCCAGGATGGCGCTGATTTCGTCGCGATCCTTTCCATCGAGATACAGCCGAACCACCACCCGGCGCGGGGCATCGAGGGTGTCGAGCGCGTGTCGCAGCGCGGCAACCATGTCGGCTTCCGCGGCACCGCTCGAATCCGTCGAGAGTGTGCCTTCGATTTCATCCAGTGACACACGACCGCGCGCGCGGGACCGGCGCCGGCGAATCAGGTCGGTCACGGCCGACACCACCGCGCGATAGACGTAGGACGCGGATGCGCCGTCCACCAGGCCAGTGCGCTCCGAGAGTCGCCACAGCCGGATGCGGATGTCCTGTTCGACCTCGTCCAGCTCATCGCGATCCATCTGATGACGACGAGCGGTATTGTCGAGGAGCTGGCGCCATTGCGCGAGGTGCTGCTCGACCCGAGGGGCAAACGAGCGGTCTGGCGCTGACTCGTCGGGGTCGCGGGACGCAGAAGGCACGGACATCCGTGATAAGCTAGCGTCCGGCAGGAGGCCCGAATGCAGGAGGCCCGGATGCCAGAGGCCCCGGTGCTCGAGGCTTGACACGAGGCGCGGCGGACGGCCAGCGCGGACGGTACCCCAGGTCCGATGTCGTCGATCAGGCGGGCTCGTCGCTCTGGCACCGGTACGCGCAAGTCACCCGCTTGCGAAACGCCGCCGGCAGCGGGAATCGAAATTTTCACGTCAACTCCACTTGTGGCGTCATGGTCGGTGGTGCGAGAGAAGCCGTGCCCGAGTGGGGCTGCGCTGCGTGGGGCCGCCACACTGCGGATCAGAGAACGCGCTGCCGGCGCGAAATTCTCAGGTTGTTTGACGGGGCGTGCGTCACACCACCGGGCGCGCGGTGGATCTGCAGGCACGTCGCCGTCGGCGCGGTGTGTTGTTGGATAGCGGAGTATCCATGCGAGCCGCGACCGTCACGCGTGGCGGCACGCGACCCTGGGGCACGCGTCACCCAACACCTCCAGCCGGCGCTGACTCGCCGCCGGCAGGGTCGCGCGGCACGGAGGTGGTGTGGCCGTTGTCGTGACCCACCTCGCCCACCGTGCGAAGACCAGACCGCAGTGCCGTGCGATTGCCGGGCTCTGGTGCAGCCCTTGCCCTCAGGTGACATTTTCCAAGTCGTTCCCCCCTCTCCGGACCTGATGACCCTCTCCTTCGCGAAGCTGCAGCACGAGTTGCGGGCGACGTACCGGCTCGAGCGCGAACTGGGGGGCGGCGGGATGAGTCGCGTGTTTGCCGCTGAGGAACTGGCGTTCGGCCGGCGGGTGGCGCTGAAGGTGCTGCCGCCCGAACTGGCTGGCGAGTTGTCGCTGGAACGCTTCAGGCGAGAACTCCTGACCGCCGCGCGACTGCAGCAGGCGAACATCGTGCCGGTGCTCTCCGCCGGTGATTTCGACGGCGTGCCGTGGTACACCATGCCGTTCATCGATGGCCGGTCGCTTCGCGAGCGGTTGACCGAGGCGTCCGATCCGATTCCGGTCACCGAGATCGTCGGCATCGCTCGCGACGTGGCGCGCGCACTGGCCTACGCCCACGCACGCGGCATCGTCCATCGCGACATCAAGCCGGACAACATCCTGCTCTCGGCGGGCACGGCCGTCGTGACGGATTTCGGCATTGCCAAGGCTGTCGATGCGGCGCGCACTCGCGGTGGCACGCCCGGCGTCACGCTCACCAGCGCGGGGCTGGCCATCGGCACGCCGGCGTACATGGCGCCGGAACAGGCGCTGGGTGATGAGTCGATCGACGGTCGCGCCGACCTGTATTCGCTGGGCTGCGTGCTGCACGAGGCGTGCACCGGTCAGCTGCTGTTCGCGGCGGCGACGCCGCAGGCCCAGCTGGCCGCTCACCTCAGCGTGCCGCCAGTGCACGTCGGTACACTGCGTCGCGACCTGCCGCCCCACGTCGCCGATCTGATCATGGCGATGCTGGCCAAGGACGCCAACGCGCGCCCCGCATCTGCCGCGGCGGTGCTGGCGGCGCTCGACGCGACGTCGCTCACCAGCAGCGGCTCCGTCGCCAACGGTGAACTGCGGACTGCAGGCGCGCTGCTGCGCTGGGCGACAGCTGGCGCAGGGCTGGTGGGCCTTGCCTACGCCGTTGATCGCAGCATCGGCTTGCCCGACTGGGGCATGCCTGGCGCGATCGCGATCGCCCTCGCTGGATTGCCGGCGGTGATCGGCACTGGTTTCGTGCGGCGCTCGGCGCGACGCGCGCTGCGCTCACCAGATGCCGTCACCGGCACGCTGACCGGCATCGCAGTGCAGGCGGCGCCGCACGTCAGCTGGAGTCGTACGGCACGCATCGGCATGGCGGCGGCAACGGCGTTCGGTCTTGGCATCGTAGCCTTCCTTGGTCTGCGTGCGGCCGGCATCGGACCGGAAGGATCACTGCTCGCCAACGGCAAGTTGAAGCAGTCGGCGCGCCTGGTAGTGGCAGACTTCGCCGCGTCGACCGAGGATTCATCGCTGGCGCGCGTCGCGGGTGAGGCGGTGCGCACATCGCTGTCCGAAGCGTCGACGACATCACTGATGACGCCCGCCGAAGCGGCCACCGCGCTGCAGCGCATGCAACGCGAACCGTCGACACCGTTGCCGCTGGCGCTCGCGCGCGAGTTGGCGGAACGTGAAGGCGTGGCCGCCGTCGTGGCCGGTGACCTGACGCGGGCCGGCAACGGCTGGATCGTGGGCCTGCGACTGGTGACGGTGGCCGGTGAGGAACTGGCGGCGTATCGCGCCACTGCCGACGACACCGGTGAATTGCTCGAGGCCATCGAGCGCGTCTCGCGCAAGCTGCGAGGTCGCATGGGCGAGTCGCTGGCGCGCGTCAACCAGACGCCAGACCTCGAGGCCGTCACAACCCGATCATTGGAGGCGTTCCGGCTGTTCGCCGAGGGGGCGCGCGCGGTGGATGTGGATCACGACTTCGATCGCGCCGTGAAGCAATTGAAAGCAGCGGTCGCGATCGACTCGCAGTTCGCAATGGCGTGGCGCAAGCTCGGCGTGGCGTACAACAACGGGCGGTTCGGTGGCGGCCTCGGTGACTCGGCGTACGCCAAGGCGTTCCGCTATCGCGAGCGACTGCCGGGTCTCGAGCGTCTGCGCGCCGAGGGGAGTTATTACTACTCGGTGCTCTTTGATCGCCCGCGTGCCGAACAGGTCTACCGCGAGATGCAACAGCGGTTTCCCATCGCCTTCCTCCGCTACGGCACGGTCAATTACGGAAATGTACTGAACTCACAGCGGCGGTTCGCGGAGGCCGAATCGATTGCGCGTCAGATTCCTGTGCAGTTGGTGCAACGGTACGAGAACCTGCACGGCATTCTTCTGGCACAACAGAAGATCGCGGCCGCTGACAGCGTCGCGGAGGAGATGAGCGAACGCTTTCCCGACAATCCGCTCGTGTATCGGCTGCGCGCCGATGCTGCGTGGATGCAAAGCGATTGGGACGTCTCGACCCGCAATATCGAGGCGGCGGTGGCAAACGCGAAACGTCCCACAGATCGCTCTGCAGCGTTAGGCCTGCTGGTTGGCGAGCGCTGGATGCGTGGACGATTCATCGAATCGCTTGACGCGCGGCAGAAGGAGCGGACGAGCAACGTGGCGCGTGGCGCCGAGGGCGGCGCGACGGTGACCGACAGCCTCGGAATGTCGCTGGTCGATGTGAATTTCCGTGGCCGGAGAGCTGAAGGCGTGGCACGCCTGGCGCGTATCGGTGGTCCGGCGGCACTCGACACCGTGCCTGTGGACCGACGCGACTACGTACCGATGCTGTACGCGTACGCCCTCGCCGGCATGCCGACGGAAGCTGCCGCAGTGCTGGACCGCATGGTGCGCGAGGTGCCGGACACGATGCAGCGACGCCAGAGAAAGGTGGAGTTTGCCTACGCGCGCGCCGAAGTGGCGTTGGCGCGCAAAGACACCCCCGCCGCGCTGCGCTGGGCTGATTCCACGCGTACGCGCGGCGATGGCACGTCTGCCTACTGCCTGCCCTGCACCGAGGTCCTGCGTGCCCGGATCTACGACACGCAGGAGCAGCCCGACTCCGTGCTCAAGATCCTTGATCGATACCTCGACACGAGTGAACAGGCGCGTGTCGAGGAAAACGAAGCGGACTTCCTCTTCCTTCCGTGGGCGCTCAAGCGCAGCGGCGAGTTACACGCGGCGGCTGGACATGTGCGCAAGGCCGTGGATCGCTACGAGTCGCTGATTACCCTGTGGAACAAGGCCGATGCCGAGATGCAGCCAACCGTGCGCGACCTGCGCGCGCGCGTTACTGGTCTGCGGGAACGGCTGCCGCGCTAAGAAAACGGCAACTTTCGTCGCACCAGCGCTGCAGACACTGACCAGTTGCGCGACCAATGAGCCGCCCGCGGCAGGATCTCCGCCTTCACGAGGGATGGGTCACCGCCGAGCCCTGCTGAGGCAGGCGGCACTGGCTGACACCCGATCGCCACACGAGTTTTGTGGCGGGGGCTTTACGGAACCCGAGACCGGATTGGCACTCGCGATGGGTGGAGACACGACGCACGATCCGGGCGACCTGACACGACTGCTGCACCAGGCCGCGGTGGGCGAGCGCGCGGCGTTGCACCAGGTGCTGACGCTCCTGAACGAGTCGATGCGCCGCATTGCGCGGCGGCAGCTGGTGGGCGAGGGCGTCGGGCATACCCTCGAGACGGATGGGCTGGTGCACGAGGCCTGGCTCCGGCTCGAGGGGCTGGACCGCGTGCAGTGGCGCGACCGGCAGCACCTGCTGGCCGTCGCAGCGCGCACGATGCGGCGGGTGCTGATCGACTACGCTGAACAGCGGCGTGCGAAGAAGCGTGGCAGCGGTGAGGTTGCGCTGGGCCTCGAGGTCGTGGACGCCGCTGCCACCGCCGTCGACGATCATGCAGACGAGCTGCACGCGCTCGACGAGGCGCTGCAGCGCCTCAGTGAACTCAATCAACGGCAGGCGCAGGTGGTGGAGTGCCGATTCTTCGTTGGGCTCACCGTGGAGGAGACGGCCGAGGCGCTCGAGCTCTCGGCGGCCACGGTGAAGCGCGACTGGACGGCGGCGCGTGCCTGGCTCAACCGCGAGTTGAGCCAGTGAGTACGCAGATCCCCCGCGGCTCGTCCGCACCGACGCCCGAAGCGATCGCCCGACATGCGCAGGTTGAGGAGTGCTTCCAGCAGGCGCTGGGCCGGCATGGTGATGCCCGTCGCGAGTGGCTTGCGTCGACATGCCCCGATGCCGCCATTCGTGCCGAAGTTGAAGCGCTGCTGCAGGCGCATGGCAAACGCGGCGCGCTGGATCGTCTCGTCGACGATGTCATGACCCCGCTCCTGCCGCGACGCGATGCCGTGACGCATCCGCCCGTCACGCTGCCGTCGAACTCACGGTACCGCATCATCGAGCGACTGGGCGCGGGCGGCATGGGGGTCGTGTACCGGGCGCGCGACGAACGGCTGGACCGCGACATCGCGCTGAAATTCCTTTCGCCGTACCTCGGTGCCGACGAAGTGGCCAAGCGGCGCTTCCTGGTGGAAGCACGCGCGGCCGCCGCCATCGAGCACCCGAACATCTGCACGGTGCACGAGATCGGCGACACCGATGACGGGCAGCTCTACATCGTCATGGCGTGCTACGACGGCGAGACGCTCGATCGGCGCATTGCTCGTGGTCCCCTGCCTCTCGACGAGGCGTTGCGTATCGCCAGCGAGATGACACGCGGCCTGGCCAAGGCGCACGATCGCGGCATCGTGCATCGTGACATCAAGCCGGCAAACGTGATGGTCACCGACGATGGTCTGGTGAAGATTCTCGACTTCGGTATTGCGAAGCTCACCGACGGGACCGCGACGCAGACCGTCGGTGCGATCGGCACGGTGGCGTACATGAGTCCCGAGCAGGCGTTTGGCGAGATGGTGGATCACCGCACCGACCTCTGGTCGCTGGGGGTGGTGCTGTACGAGATGCTCACCGGCGTCCGGCCGTTCCGCGGGCCCGGCGACAAGGCGGTACTCGTCGCAGCGCTCTCCGCCGACCCGGACTCGGTGCATGCGCTGCGCCCCGGTATTCCGCCGTCGGTCGACGCCGTCATTCGCCGCGCGCTGTCGAAACGCGCGCAGGACCGCTACGCCAACGCGGCCGAGCTGCTGGCGGCCCTTCAGGCATGTACGACGCATGCGCCGTCGTTCGAAGGGGGCGCGCCAGTCTCGGCCGGCGCGCTGCAGAGCGAGGCGGACGGCGACAGCGCGGCGCGGCACACGTCGGCACTCGCACGCGGCGGTGAACGGCGGCAGGTGACCGTCGTGGCGTGTACCATCGACGGCCAGGAGCCGTTGTTCGAGCGTCTGTCGCTCGACGAGGCCGATCAGGTACTGGCAGACCTGCGCGCCGCCGCCGACGCCGTGGCGACGCAGTTCGGTGGCATCGTGAACCACTGCTCGGGCGATGAGCTCGTGCTGCTCTTCGGCGTGCCGGTCGCACACGACGAGGATGCACTGCGCGGGGTGCGCGCCGCCTTGGCGCTGCGTACGCGCGTCACGGAGCTGGCGTCCGCGCTCGACCCGCGCCTCGGCGCCGGCCTTCGCCTGCGGGCGGGCATCCATGTGGGGCCGGTCGTCGCGCAGCAGCTGCGCGGCGGTGATCGCCACTTCCGCATCACGGGCGCCGCGGCCGACGTGGCCGCGCGCCTCACGTCGGCGGCGGATGCGGGTACGATCCTGCTCAGCCCCGAGACTCGGCGCCTCGTCGCCCCGTTCGTGCAGAGCGAGCCCGCGCGCGCGGTCTCGATGCACCGTGATGCGGATCCGATTACTCCGCATCGCGTGCTGCGCGCCTCCGACGTGCGGTCGCGGCTCGAGGGGGCGGCGCTCGTTGGCCTGACACCGTTCGTCGGTCGCGAACGCGAGCGGGCGCTGCTCGCGGAGCACTGCGCCTCGACCACCAGCGGGGCCGGGCGCGTGACGGTGCTGATCGGCGAGGCAGGCGCCGGTAAGAGCCGACTGCTCCATGAGTTGCGCGGCATCGCCGCTGGTGTGGGTATGCGCGTGCTCGAGGGCCGCTGCGATGCGTACGGTGGAACGACACCGTTCCTGCCCTTCATCGACGCGGTGCAGAACACCTTCGGCATGCTCGAAGGCGGCACCCCGTCGGAGCGGCACGAAGCGGTCGTGGCGGCGGCGCGAGAGGTAGACCCCGCACTCGAGGACTATCTGCCACTGTACCTCGCACTGTTGGCGGTGCCGAGTGAGGCACACCCGGTGCCCGAGCACCTGCGCGGCGAGGCGTTTCAGGAGGCGATGCTCGAGGCGATGGCGGTGCTGTTCACACTCAGTGCGCGCACCAATCCCACAGTGCTCCTCCTCGAGGACTGGCACTGGGCCGACGAAGCGTCTCGCGGGGTACTACGCCAACTGATGGAGATCGTCGCCGCATTTCCGCTGATGCTGGTGGTGACGAGCCGTCCCGACGCCAGCATGGAGTGGGGCAGCGCCGAACACCAGCACCTGATGCACCTCGCGCCGCTCGATCCGGCGGCCTGCTCGGCCATCGCACGTGCGGTGCTTGGCGCCGATCGCGTAGCTCCGGAACTCGCGGCACGGCTGCACGAGCGTACCGGCGGCAATCCCTTCTTCCTCGAAGAGGTGTGCGAGGCGCTCCGTGAGGAGGGGGCACTGGCGGTTACCGACGGCGTCGTGGCGGCGACCGGCGACTCGGCATCGCTGCACGTGCCCGAAACGGTGCAGGGCGTGCTGCGTACGCGAATCGACCGACTGCAGGGCGACGCCCGCGACGTGCTGCGGATGGCGGCCGTCATCGGCCGGGAGTTCACACGTGGTATCCTCGAGGACGTGGTGGACGGCGGCGAGTTGGCGGGCACGCTCGAGCGCCTGAAGGCGTCCGGTCTGGTACAGCAGACCGGCGTGGTGCCGGAACCGGCGTATCGCTTCAAGCATGCGCTGACGCAGGAGGTGGCATACGACAGTCTCCTCGAGCACCAGCGGGCGTCGCTGCACGCCAGCGTTGGTGCGTCGATCGAGCGTCGGCACGCCGCGCGCCTCGACGAGCACGCCGAGCGCCTCGCGTATCACTTCAGCCGCGCCGAGCGCTGGTCGCAGGCGGTGCACTACGGGCTACTCGCCGCCGACCGCGCGTCGGGGCTGAGCCAGAACGCCGAGGCGCTGAATACGCTGGAGCGCGTCGCCGCCTGGGTGCTGCGTCTGCCCGACGATGTCGCGCGCCGTGAAATGCTCGCCGACGTGCTGCTCCGCCAGGAACGGCTGAGCGAGATGCTCGGCTTGCGCGAACGGCAGCTCGAGATCGTGGACACGCTGATCTCGATGCTCGCACCCTTCGGACCTTCGGAGCGACTGGTGCAGGTGTACTTGCGTCAGGGCGATGCGTTCACACTGCTGAGCCGCTTCGAGGCGGCTGAACGTTCGCTGCAGACAGCGCTGCGCATTGCCACCGAGCGCGAGGATCGGCTCGGCGAACGCAGCGCGCTGCGCAGCATCGCGTTCCTCCGAAGCCACGAGGGGCGCCACGCCGATGCGCTGGAAAAAATCGAGGAGGTGCTCGTCATTGGTCGCGCCATCGGCGACGCGCGCTCGGAGGCAGGAGACCTGGCAACGATGGGGAACGTGCTGCGGAACCTCGGCCAGCCGGAGCGTGCGCTGGAAGTGCTGGAGGCCGCGCTGGAGCGCGCGGAGATCAGCGCCAATGGTGCGCGATACGGCTATCTGCTCAACGTCGTCGGCACCGTACACCGCGACCTCGGCCATCTGGATCAGGCGCTGGACTACTATCGCCGCACGGCGCCGTACATGACCGTACCGCATTATGCGTCGTTCACGTTGCCGGCGATTGCGCACATCCAGTTGCAACAGGGACAGATCGAGGAGGCACTCGCGACCGCGCGCGAGGCGGTGGAGCTGAACCGCAAGGCGCGCTACGCCGATGGCTCGGCCGCGGCGAACCGTACGCTCGGCGAGCTGCTGGTGGGTCTCGACCGCCATGCCGAGTCGCTCCCGTTCCTCCGTGAAGCCGCGTCGCTGTATGCGCAACTGCAGCACCGGGACAACGAGATCCTGATGCTGCGCCGCCTCGCCAGTGTGCACGAGCTGCTCGGGCAGTCGGCTGACGCTCACGCGCTCTGGTCGCAGCTCCGCGAGCAGTATCTCGGCAACATGGAGCTCGCGCAGGCAGCGGAAGCGGCGGAGGGCGTCGCGCGCACGGGCCGCCAGCTCTCGGGTGGTGCGCAGCAGTCGATCGTGCAGTACGAGGAGGCGATCAGCCTCTCCCTCAGGCAGGGCGACCGCGCTCGCGAGCTCTCGGTGCGCAACTCGCTCGGCATCGTGCATTGGGAGCGAGGCGCGTACGCCGATGCGGTGCGTCAGTACGAAGCCGCCCTGCGCCTCTGCCGCGAGACGGGTGACCACGTACATGAGGGCCTGATCCTCAACAGCCTCGGTGCATCGCTGAACAAGTTGCAGCGCTGGGACGAGGCGCGCACCGTCCTGGCTGACGCGGTGCGCGTGACGTCCGCGGCCGGTGAACGGCAGCTGCACGCGCATGCGCTCGGGTTGCTGGGCGAGGTCTGCCTGGCCCTGGGACGGCTCGCCGATGCACACACCCACGTCGAGGAATCGCTCAACCTTCGCCAGCTGCTGCAGGACCGCCGCGGCGAAGGGTGGATGCTCGAGAAGCTGGCCAGAATTCACCGCGCGCAGGGTGACGCCCCTGCCGCCGCCGATGCCGCGCGGCGTGCGGCCCACCTCGCGTCCGGGAGCAACGACACGGCACTACAGGCCGCCGTCGCTGCACTGGACGTAGTTTTTGCACCATCATCCTTCCCC
>JBBQRH010000080.1:0-19939 GCA_038215035.1 Gemmatimonadales bacterium
GGGCTGTCGTCGGAAATCAGGGAATTGGGAGTCTTCGGATGAGCCATCGTAAAAAGTTACTCAATGTGACAGCCTTGCACTTGCACAAACGTGCATATTTCGGCTGTTTCGTGCAGTCTTGGCTGTGACCACCTCCGAAATCCGTGGCGACGATGCCCGCCGACCCCAGCCTTCCGCTCTCTGCACGGACCCCGCGCACTGCACTGTCACGGGCCCGATGGGCCACGCGGGCGCAGTTTCTGAACCTTGGCTTCGTCGCCGGAGTCTGGGGCGTCCACGTGCCCTCACTGAAGGCGCACTACGCGCTCGACGAGCGGATGCTGGCCGGCGCCCTGCTGGCGACCAGCCTCGGATCGGTTCTGACGCTGACGATTGCGGGTCGGCTGGTCGCCTCGCTCGGTGTACGCACCACCGCGGTGCTGGCAGGCTGGGGCTTCTGTCTGGCACTTGGGCTGACGCTGGTCTTGCCCGGATTCTGGGCGCTACTGCCCGTGATGCTGCTATTGGGTGCCGGCGAAAGCGTCTTCGACGTGGCGATCAATACGGAGGGGAGCGCGCTGGAGACGCTGACCGGCCGCGCAGTGATGAGTGGATTCCATGGGATGTTCAGCCTCGGTGCGATGATCGGCGCGGCGGCGGCGGCCGCGATGATCCGAGGCAACGTGCCGAGTTCGATGCAGCTGGCGATCGTCGGCGCAGTGGTGGCGACGTCCATCGCCGTCGCCGCGCGCGGCATGCTCTCGTCGCACCCGGCGGCCGAATCATCACAAGCCAACTTCACCTGGCCGAAGGGCGCGCTGCTCCTGATCGGTATGCTGATTCTGTCTGGCATGCTGGCCGAGGGGGTGATGTACAACTGGAGCGTGCTCTATGTGGCGCAGGAGCTGCACGCGCCGCAGGAACTGGCCGCGCTGGCGTACGTCGCGTTTGCCGGCGCCACCGCCGCGATGCGGTTTGCGGGTGATTCGGTGCGCGCGCGTATCTCTGAGCGAACGATGCTGGTAGCGGGGCCCGCGCTCGCGGCATTCGCGATGTTGCTGGTGCTGCTGGTGGCGCGGCCGTGGTTCGCGATGGTCGGTTTCGCGTTCGTTGGCATCGGACTCGCGACCGTCGTGCCAATCCTCTACAACGCGGCCACGCGAGTGCCTGGCGTCAGTCGCGCGGCCGCCATCGCCTCCGTCTCGTCCATCGGTTACCTCGGGTTCATGATTGGTCCGCCGATCATCGGCGCGCTGGCACATGCCACCTCACTGACGATCGCGATGGGCACGCAGATCGTCGCGGCAGCGGTGCTGATCGTTGGCGCGATGCGTATTCCGCAGGGGCTGCACAGCGCCTACTCTCCAGCGTCGGCCCCTGCCCGAGCGTAGCACTTCCGTCTCCCACCGGATCGGTCCACGTGCGTCAGTCCCTGTTCCGTCGCGCCCTGCTCGTCCTCGCCGCCGGCGCGGCATTGCCGTCTTTCACTGCAGCGCAGGCTGTGGACATCACGTCAGGAATGCACTGGCGACACATCGGGCCGGTGCGCGGCGGTCGTGCGCGGGCCATTGCCGGTGTGCCCAGTCAGCCGAATGTGTTTTACGCTGGTTATGACGACGGCGGCGTCTGGCGATCGACCGACTACGGCTCCAACTGGGTGCCACTGTTCGACAAGGAGTCCACCGGTAGCATTGGTGCGATCGCGGTGGCGCCGTCGAATCCGAAGGTGATCTACGTCGGCACCGGCGCCGGGATCATCCGGCCCGACCTGGCGGTGGGTGACGGCATGTACAAGTCCACTGATGGCGGTGCCACCTGGACACATCTGGGCCTGCGCAACAGTCAGATGATCGCGATGATCGAGGTCGACCCCACCAATCCGGATCGGCTGTTCGTGGCCGTCCTCGGTCATCCGTATGGACCGAACACGGAACGCGGCATTTTCCGTTCGACCGACGGTGGCGCGACATTCGAACGGGTGCTGTATCGCGACGAGTACACCAGCGCCAACGACATTCGCATCGATCCGCGAAATCCGAATACCCTCTACGCCACGCTCTGGCAGCAGCAGCAGAGCTTCATCGAAGGGCAGGCGTTCGCCGGCACCGGCGGGTTCTTCAAGTCCACCGATGGTGGCACCACATGGCGCCAGATCACCGAGGGGCTGCCGGTTCTCAATCAGGCGAATCTGGCGCTGTCGACCAGCAATCCGAACGTGCTCTACGCAACGGTTGCCAACGTGGCGACGGCCGCGGTGCCAAGTACGGTCAGTTTCTACAAGTCCGCCGACGGGGGCGAGCACTGGGCGCTGGCGGTGCAGATGCCGGGAATGCCGAGTCAGGGCGGCCGGATCACCGACAACCGGCCGATGGCGCGCATTGGCGGTGGCGATCTCCCGACACTGTATGTCGATCCGAAGAACGAGAACGTCGTCTACAGTGCCTCGACAGTCATGTGGCGCACCGAAGACGCGGGCTACTCGTGGAGCGCGGTGCGCGGTGCACCCGGTGGCGATGACTATCAGAAGATCTGGATCAATCCGAACGATCCGAATATCGTCTTCGCCGTCAGTGATCAGGGCGCGGTGGTGTCAGCGAATCGCGGCGTGTCGTGGAGCAGCTGGTACACGCAGCCCACCGCCGCGATGTATCACGTGACGGCCGACAACGCCTTTCCGTATCGGCTCTGCTCCGGACAACAGGACTCCGGCTCTGCCTGTGTGGCCAGTCGATCGGATGACGGACAGATCACGTTTCACGATTGGCATCCGGTGAACATCCAGGAGTACGGGATTGCCGCACCTGATCCGCGCGATCCCGACATGGTGTATGGCAGCATGCGCAGTGGCGTCTCGCTGTACAACAGGAAAACCGCGCAGACGACGTATGTCGGTCCGGACATGGAAGGGTTCGGCCGCAATGTGCGCACGATGCCGTTGCACTTCTCGCCGGCGAAGCCGGACGTGCTCTTCTACGCCTCGAACGTGGTCTGGAAGACGCTCGATCGCGGGAAGAACTGGAGTCGCATCAGCCCGGACCTCACGCGTCAGGCCTGGGCCGTGCCGGCAACGGCCGGCCAGTACGCCAGCACGGTGAAGGTGGCACCCGCCGGTTCGCTGACGGCACTCGCCCCGTCGCCGCGCGACGTGAACGTGCTGTGGAGTGGCAGCGATGACGGCACCCTGCAGGTGACGATGAACGGTGGTGCGACCTGGACCAACGTGACGCCGTCGATGGTGAAGCCGTGGGCGCGCATCTACAACCTGGAAGCGGGGCATTTCGACACGCAAACGGCGTATGCGGCAGTGAACACACTGCGTCTGGATGACATGAATCCGCATTTCCTCCGCACCCGCGACGGGGGCAGGACGTGGACCGAGATCAACACCGGTATCGCCGGTGGCGCGGCGTCCAATTCGATTCGCGAAGATCCGCGCCAGAAGGGACTGCTCTACGCCGCCACCGATCGGCAGGTGTGGGTGTCATATGACGACGGCGATCACTGGGAATCGCTGCGGCTCAACATGCCCGCCATTGCGGTGCGCGACGTGCAGGTGAAGGACGACAGCACCTGTCTCTGTTCGGATCTGGTGATTGGCACGCATGGGCGCGGCTTCTGGATTCTCGACAACATCAGCACGCTGCGGCAGGCTGCTGCGGCGCGCGCGGCGACCGCAGCATACCTGTTCAAGCCACCGACAGCGGTTCGCGTGCGTTTTGCCACCAACGATCCGACACCCTGGGCACCGGAAGTACCGGCCGGTGAGAATCCGATGCCCGGTGGCATCATCGACTATCGGCTGGGGGCGAATGCCTCGGGCCCGGTGACGATGGAAATTCTCGATGCGGCGGGGAAAGTCGTCCGCGGCTACTCGAGCAACGAACCGGTCCTCGATCCACATCCGGCGTTCGACCTGGCCGCCTACGACCGTATCTGCCAGAAGACGCCGACGGCGACCTTCTGCGGCCTGCCGCTCTATTGGCCGGCACCGCCGATTCAGTTGTCCATCAAGGCGGGGATGCATCGGTTTGCGTGGGACCTGCACTACGATCCGATTCCGCCGGAAGACATCGCCGACAACGGGGATGACGATGCGACCGGTGCCGTGCCCCATCGCACCTATCCAACCATCAACGCGCCATGGGCGCCGCCCGGCAGCTACACCGTTCGCCTGACGGTGGATGGCACACGCTACACGCAGCCGTTGACGTTGAAGCTCGACCCGCGCGTCCGCACATCCCCGGTTGCGTTGGCGCAGGTGGCGTCGGTGTCGCGTGAGATGTGGTCCGGCTCGATCGGTGCCTACGCCGCGCATCGCACCGCGCGCGGGCTGTCCGCGGCGCTGGCCGGCATGTCCGGCGCCGACGTCGCTGCCTACAAGGCACAGGTGGATTCGATCGCCCCGGAATCACCGCGTGGAAGGGCGCGCTTCCGCCGCCGCGGACCGCAGGCGGCCACACCGACATTGACGGCTGCCAGTCAGGCGATGATGGCAGCGGCGATGGCGATGCAGACCGCCGATGTCGCACCGACCGCTGCACAGCTGGCGGCCTGTGCGTCGGCACGTGAGCAGCTGTCGCTGGCGATGGCACGCTGGAATTCACTTCGCACGACCGGGTTGGCGTCGCTGAACGCGTCGCGGCGAGCGGCCGGTCAGTCGCCGATCACGATCCCCGAGGTGTCGACGAAGTGATCCGACAGACGACGACTGCAGCGCTGCTGCTCGCATGGGCCTGGAGTGACGGCGGCGCGCAGTCGGTTCCGACGGGCGCGTCGCGGTCAGCGCCACCCGATGCCCGTCTGGCGGCTGGCGTGCCACATGTGCTGGCGACCGAACGCGCCGCACACCTCAGCGACGTGCGGTATGCATTGTCCCTCGATGTGACGCGCCCGGACACGGCAACCGGCTCGGTCGTCGTCCAGTTTTCGCTGCGGTCGGTTCGCGAGGTCATTCTCGATTTTCGCGGTTTGGGCGTCTCGAACATCGTGGCCAATGGGCGGCCACTGCCGAGTGCGGATAGCAGCGTCTGGAATCGTGCGCACCTGCGCATCCCGGCGTCACACACGCGCGCGGGGGTAAATCAGGTCCAGATCACCTTCGCGTCACCGATCGCGGCGGCCGGTGCGAGCATCATTCGCTCCCGCGATGCGGCCGATGGGCAGGACTATCTCTACACACTGCTCGTCCCGTCCGATGCAAATCTGCTCTTCCCGTGCTTCGATCAACCGGATCTGAAGGCACGCGTCACCCTCAGCGTGACGGCGCCGCGGCGGTGGAGTGTGCTGGCCAATGGTGCCGCGCTTCGCATCGACAGCACATCCGTCACTGCTGCCACGCATCGGTTTGCCGAGACGCAGCCAATCAGCACCTATCTGATCGCGTTCGCTGCGGGGCCGTACGCGAAAGTCTCGCAGGCGCGCGTGCTGGCCTCGGGTGCCCCTGCCACAACGGTCAGCATGTGGGTGCGCGCCTCACGACTGAAGGAAGCGGAAGCCGACTCACTGATCGCGTCGAACACGCAAGCGCTGCGCTGGCTCGGCGACTGGTTCGGTGTCCCGTATCCGTTCGGCAAGTACGATTTTCTGCTCGCTCCCGTCTTTCCGTTCGGCGGAATGGAACATCCAGGGGCGGTGTTCTACAACGAACAGAGCTTCATCTATCGCGAACGACCTACGGCCTCGCAGCTGCTCGGCCGGCAGGCGACGATTTTTCACGAAGTCGCACATCAATGGTTCGGCGACTACGTCACCATGGAGTGGTTCGACGACCTCTGGCTGAAGGAAGGCTTTGCCACGTACATGGCGGCCAAGATGCAGGCGGCAATCGCGCCGGAGTCGTCGCCGTGGAAGACCTTCTATCTGCGCAACAAACCCGTCGCGTACGGCACCGACGCCACTGCCGGAACGACGCCGGTGTGGCAGAGTCTGGACAATCTGGAGCAGGCGAAGAGCAATTACGGGCCGATTGTCTACAACAAGGCGCCGGGCATTCTCCGGCAGCTGAACTACCTGGTGGGTGAGCGTCAGTTTCAGGCAGGGATTCGCCGGTTTCTAAGCCAGCATCCCTTCGGCAACGCCACCTGGCGTGACTTGCTCCGTTCGGTGGGTGCTGCATCAGGTCGCGACCTCACCGCATGGGGCGCGGAGTGGATCCTGCGTCCGGGCATGCCGGTCGTCGAACAGGAGGTTGCGACGAAACGGGGGCGTATCACGCGTCTCGCGTTGACGCAGCGGGCGGCGCAACCGGCGCTGTCGGGTGACGGCGCCTGGCCGATGCGACTCTCGCTGCTGCTGTATTACGCGGATGCCCCGGCGATTCGCATTCCAGTGGAATTCTCGACTCGTACCACCGTCGTTGCGGCCGCGCGAGGGCGCCGCACACCGGATTTCATCTTTGCCAACGACGGTGATTACGGCTACGCGATCGTGCTGCCTGACTCCGCCAGCGTGTCGTGGCTGGAGCAGCACGTCGGCACGGTGCGGGACGATTTGCAGCGTGCGATGCTCTGGGGTGCGCTGTGGGACCTGGTGCGTGAAGCGCGCCTGTCGCCGGCACGTTATGCGGCGGCCGCGTTGCGCGCATTGCCCGCCGAGCGCGACGAACAGATTGCGGCGGCCCTCATCGGACGCATCGGCGTCGCGCTCGGTCGCTATGGCAGTGAGCCGCTCCTTCAGGCGCAGCAGCCGGTATTCGATCGGATCCTGCTCGGCGGCGCCACCGATACGACGCTCACCTATGGCCAGCGAAAGTCGCAACTCGACGCGCTGATCGGGTCAGCGCGCACACCGGACGCGCTGGCGCGCATCGATCAGTGGCTCGACCGCGATTCCGCCGCCGGACTGCCGCTGCGCGCTCCAACGCGATGGGCGATTGTCAATCGCCTGATGGCACATCGCTATCAAAGCGCCGAACGGAGACTGGCCACGGAGGCACTGCGGGATTCCTCGAGCGAAGGGCAGCGGCAGCGTTTCGTGGCCGGCGCAGCCGCTCCTGATTCCGCGAACAAGCGAGAATACTTCGTGCGCTGGTTCGGCGACAGCACGCTCAATGAGGAGTGGGTCACCTCCAGTCTGCGCACGTTTCATGATCCCGATCATGCGGCGAGTACGCAGTCGTTCCTGGTGCCGTCGCTCGACACGCTGCCGTGGATCCAGCGCAATCGTCGCATCTTCTTTCTCGGCGCGTGGCTGAGTGCGGCGATCGGTGGGCAGTCGTCACCAGAATCGCTTCGGTTGATCGATGACTGGCTCGCCGCACATCCTTCGCTCGCCCCCGACCTGCGGCGCAAGGTGCTCCAGGCGCGCGATGAACTCGAGCGGACGGTGCAGATCCGGAAGGTGTTTGCGGAACCACGGGTCAGTGCGCGCGAGCAGTGATCGTCGGATCGGTCCGGCGTCTTGGAGGCACCGTGCGGGCAGGGAACGGGCGCAGGATCGGCAGAGCGCAGGCGGTGCCAGATAAGACCGGTCCAATAAACACCTGAACTGTCGGCGCAATTAGCGGCAGCACCAGCTCAGGACTTAAGCAGAGTGGACCATTGACCGATACTGGAGAGTGTCCCGCACGAGGCGGGCTCTCATTGCTGTCTTGTGTCCACTATCCCGATTGGAGTCGACGATGACCCATCCGTCCCGTATTCGCCGTTCACTGGCAGCGGTTGCTGTCACTGGAATCGCGCTTTTCGCCCCCACCGCCGTTCAGGCGCAGGATGGCGGAAGGACGTACACACTCGCCGAAGTAGAAACGAAGCCGTCGATTGCCTCACTGGTCAGCTTCCAGCGCCTCGTGTCGGAAGGGTATCCCGAGGATCTCAAGCGCCGTCGCATGGGCGGCATTGCCGAGATTTCGTTCGTGGTCGATGCCAGCGGCAAGGTCGAGGCATCGTCGGTCGAGATCGTCGATGCAACCCAGCCGGCCTTCGGTGCGGCAGCCAAGAGCGCGATTCTGCAGGCGGGCTTCAAGCCGGGCAAGGTGAGTGGCAGCGCGGTGCGCACCCAGGTGTCATTGCCGATCGTCTACAAGGTCCAGTAGTCGTCACTGATTGAAGAGCTGATGCACCGACGTCCCCGATTCCGCGCTGCGGGATCGGGGACGTCGCTCATCGAGGTGTGACGGCGATGAAGCCGTGATCAGCGTATGCGCCGACGCTATGGCACGCGTGTGACGTCCGTCACCGCGCCCGGCTGCACCACGCGCGCACCCGTGACCTTGCCGGCTGCATCACTGCGAAACTCCACGGAGATCTCGCGCATCGAGCTGAGCACGAAGCGCGATCCAGCTTCGGCCTCGAGTGCATTGGGTGCTCCGCCGCCCTGCGCCCAGTACAGCGTGTTGCCGCGCAGGGTGACCACGGCCAGCGGCCCACCCGGGATCTGATAGCGGCCCGCGAATCGGGTGATGTAGGCTGCGTCCAGCAACTGCGCGTCAGGCATCCGTCGGAATGTCGTGGCTGGCGCCGCGGCATCCATGGTGATCATGGCGCCAGTGACTCGGCCGGCAGCGCCTGTTCGAAAGGTGATCTTCTGATCCTCGAGCGCCGGATCGTCGGGGTTGCGCAGTGCGTTGAATGTTTCGTAGTGCCACGGCTGAAGCTTCGCGCGAATTCCGTTGTATGTCAGCACGAGCGTGTCGCGCTCGAGGGT
Source organism: Gemmatimonadales bacterium (assembly GCA_038215035.1). GTDB lineage: Bacteria > Gemmatimonadota > Gemmatimonadetes > Gemmatimonadales > Gemmatimonadaceae > JACMLX01. Next base: position 8,623 of record JBBQRH010000080.1, read on the forward strand.
GATGGTCAGCGGCCCGTAGCCAGAGTCCGAGTACGTTCCGGCGTACTCGGCGAGCTTCCGTGATGGTGGTGCGTTCGGAATTCGCACCTCCCCCTTCTTCTGTTCACTGGCGCGCCCCGCCACGTCAGCTGCCTTCCGGCCCGTGAGGGCCTCGCCGCTCCAGTCACGACGCACGCCGCCCAAAAGGCGATCCATGGCGTGGCGTGCCGCCAGCTCGCCGAGTGCCGCACCGTTCTGGTTGACCAGCACCACGATGCCAATGCGATCCTGTGGCAAGAGCGTCACCGACGCCGTGAATCCATCGATATTGCCGCCGTGCTGCGCGCGGTAGTGTCCGCGGTAGGTGTCGATGAACCATCCCAGCCCATAGCTCATCGGGCCCAGTTCCGGGTTGTCACCCATGCCACTGATTGGCGTGTACGGCCGGTACATGTCGCGTAATGTCGACGACTGAATGACTTGCGTGTCGCCGCGCTTGCCGCCGGCCAGGTGCAGTCCGACCCACTTCAGCATGTCCTCAGCCGACGAGTTGATGGAACCGGCCGGCCCGACGATCGAGATATCGCGGAACGGAATCCGCTGGATGGAGTCGTGCTGCACGCGGTACGGCTGTGAGAAATCAGCGTCGGCCTGTGATTCCTTCACCGAGAAGTTGGTGCGCGTCATGCCGAGTGGGGTCAGCACCAGTTGTCGCAAGCCGTCTTCCCACGAGCTGCCGTTGATGCTGCCGACCAGGTAGCCCGCGGTCAGGAACATCAGATTGTTGTACTGGAAGGTTTCTCGGAGATCCTTGTTCAGTGGCAGGTACGCAATGCGTCGCACCAGATCCTCGCGCGACATCGTGGTGTTGTTGTACCAGAGCGCATCGTGTCGCGGCAGGCCGCTGCGGTGCGTGACCAAGTCGCGCGGCGTGATGTGCAGCGTGGCGAAATCGGTGTTCATGCGGAACCATGGCAGGTATGTGCGCACCGGCACATCCCACTGGAGCTTGCCCTGATCGACCAGCGTCCCCATGGCAAAGGTGGTGAACGCCTTGGACGATGAGCCGATGGCGTAGAGCGTCTGCGGGGTGGCGGGAAGTCGCTTCTCGAGGTCGCGCAATCCATGGCCTTTGAGGTACACGGTCTGTCCATCGACGGTGATGCCAATCGAGACTCCGACGACCTTCCATGCCACGATGGCCGAGTCGAGCCAGGCGTCGAATCCGGCCAGTGCGGCCCGGGCGGCGTCAGCCGGTGCGGCGCCGATGCTCATTGTGAATGGCAGCGACGCGGCACCCTGCCGGAACACTCCGGCGATGGTGCGGCCGTCAGAACTGCGGACGCCAGCGAATGTGGGGGTGCCTGGCACGCCGCTGATGGTGAAGCGGGCCGAGTCGGCGCGCACCAGCACGTTCAGCAGTGGCACGTCCTTGGCGCCCTGCTGCGGAATCGAGATGTCACCGGTGCAGCGACCGTCGGCCTGGCTTGCAAAGTCGACGTCGAATGCGAGGGCCCCGGTGGGCAAGGAAATCGACCCCGACCAGTGTCCGGCGCAGGGCGTCGTGGCTTGTGCAGCAAGGGGAGACGCCGTCACGGCAGCGGCGAAGAGGGTTTGGGTGAATCGCGGAAAGTTCACGGGGCCGTTCCTATGGGCTTTCGAGTGATGCTGGTGTCGAAGCGTGCCAATGCGTAGAGGCTATTGGTGGGGGAGGAGGCGTGCAATGCGCCGGCGCATGTACGTTTCAGCATGCCACATACCGATTTCGCCTCGCTGCCGGACCGCGCCCGCGTCTGGGTCTTTGCCGCCGACGTCCCTGTCGCCGACGCCACGCCGCTGCTGTCGGCGGTGGATGCACACCTGTCAGAGTGGGCGGCGCATGGTGTGCCGCTGCTCTGCGCGCGCGACTGGCGAGACGATCGCTTTCTGGCGATCGCGGTGGATGAAGCGGCGACCGGCGCGTCGGGGTGTTCGATCGACGGGCTGTTTCGCACGATTGGTCGCGTGCAGTCAACGGTTGGCGCGGATCTGCTGGCGTCGGGGCGGGTGGCGTGGCGCGACGTCACCGGCGCGATTCATGTCGAGTCGCAGCACGAGTTCCGCGCGCGCGCGGCGGCGGGCGACGTGACGGCCGAGACGCCTGTGTATGAAACGCTGGTCGAGACGGTAGGTGGGTGGCGCGTGGCGTTTGAGAAGCCGGCCGAGGAGAGTTGGGCGAGGGGATTGTTGGGGTGATGTCGGTCGGTCCTTGGTGCGCATGCCGCGACCGTCTACTGCAAGCGATGGCGGCGCGCCGCTATCGATCTCCGATCGGGCTTCCCGGCGGCACCGTCAGTTTCACGCGACGATCGGCCGGCTTGTATGTTCCGGCAATCCACGACCGGATATCCGCCGCCAGTTGCTCGTTCGACGCACTGGCGCGCGCGGCGACACCGGCACGCAGCCGCGAGGTCAGCAGCCCGACCAGCGCGTAGCGCGCCTCGGCGCGCACCAACGGCATCTCGGCGCTCTCCGCCAGCTGCATCACATGATCCACGTATGACCGTTGCACGAGCTGCTGGAGCGTGACGTCGTAGGCGCTGCTGCCTCCGGACCCAAAAATCCGCGACTCGATGCGTGCCAGCAGATCGGCGAACCCGGGTAGTGTCGGATCGACCGCGCGCTGCGCGACCATGCGTGCCGATCGCTCACCGTCCAGGAGCAGATCGAACGTGACGTTGGCGATCGTCGCACCAGGTGCCAGCGGATCGAACGTGATTCCCGTCCAGCGATCGAACAGCTCGCGCGACGGGTCGATCAGGAACGGACGCGGCGGGAGTTGGGCGAGCACTGCACGCGGCAACGCCAGGTTTGCCGGCGACAACACATCCATCACGGCATCGATCGCAGTGCGCTGCTGCGCCGACGGCACCGCCACCGGGCCGGCCACGCCGTCACCGCGCATTGTGTATGAGTAGGTCACGCCACCGACCACCTTGATCGCGGCCTCCAGCTGATAGCGGTGGTGCAGGTACAGCGGCACCAGCACGTCCTCCATGGTCGCCATCGGTGCGCCGCGCTTGATCGCCGTTTCGCCGAATTTCGACAACGCCTTGGCGCGCACGGTCATCATGCGCTTGAGCTCCGTCACTGCATCGGCACCGTTGTCCCAGAGATGTGTGTTGGGGTGGGCGCTGCTCACCGGACGGGCGTCCTGGTCGGTGAGGAACGTCAGCCCGCGCTCGCGTGCGGCAACCAGCACCGAGTCGAGCTGGCGCGTTTCATCGCCCGGGAACTCGCCATACCCCCACGTCACCGCCACCTTGTCCCAGTCGCCAATACCGACTTCGTATGCCTTGCTGATGTCCACATCGCCGCTCGGTGAGAGCGAGATCATCGGGTGCGGATAGTCCATCACACTGGTGTTCTTCTGCGCGCTGCTGATGTAGTTGTGCGCCATGCCGAGCGTGTGACCGACTTCGTGTGCGGCCAGCTGTCGGATTCGGGCCAGCACCATCGCTTCGACACGGGCCGCCTTTTCGGTGCCGGTGGCGTACGGTGCATCGAGCCCTTCACCGATCAGGTAGTCCTGACGTGCACGGAGTGACCCGAGAATCACGTGCCCCTTCATCATCTCACCGGTGCGCGGGTCGGTCACGGCACCGCCATAGCTCCAGCCGCGAGTGGCGCGGTGCGCATACTCGATCACGTTGTAGCGTACATCCAGCGGGTCGATCGAGTCGGGCAGGACTTCGACGCGGAAGCCGTTGATGTATCCCGCCGCCTCGAACGCCTGGTTCCACCAGCGTGTGCCTTCCACCAGCGCTGACCGAATCGGTTCGGGGGCAGTGTTGTCCACGTAATACACAATCGGCTTCACCGGTTCGCTGCGTGCTGCACCGGGATTCTTCTTCTCGATGCGATGACGCGAGGCAAAGCGCTGAACGAACGGGCCGCCGAGGGGCTGCGAATAGTCCTGATAGCTGATACCGAAGAACGCCGAACGCGGATCGGCTGGACGCATCTTGAAGCCGGGCTCCGGCAGCGCAACGAGGCTGTGCCGTTCGCGGATGGTGATCGCTTCGGGGTTCGGGGTCACATCACGCACGTAGCGACCGGGGTTGGTACCGGCGAGGGTGAGTGTGACTTCGATTTCCGTGTTCCGCGGGAACGCTTTCGTGTGCGGCATGTACACCGCGCTGCGCGCGCGATCGAGGGTGTACGTACCCTGTTGCGAGCGGCGAAGGTTGCCGGTGGCGTCGTGTGCATCGCGCACGGCAAACTCCGTCGCGTCCACCAGCACGCGCGCACCCTCCTGCGCTTCCACCGTGAAGCCAAACAGGGCGCTTCGTGCGAAGCTTTCCTCGACACCGCGCGCTTCGTTTGCGTCAGTGGTCACGCCGCGAAAGTTCGTGTTCTTCTGGATCAGCAGTACCCTCGGACCGCTCCGGGTGAAGGCGACCAGTCGTTCCTGGCCAAGCTGATTGCGATCGAGGCCGATGTCGTTCGAACCCACCCCCCATGGCAGCGACGTGAAGTAGATGAACTCCTGGTCCATCGCCGGGATTTCGAGATAGAGCTTGCCCGTACGCTCGTCCCAGTACAGCGGGAAAAGGCCGTCACGCTTGGTGAGTCCGGCGGTACGCGACGCGATGCTGGGCAGTCCCGGTGCCGCGGCTGGCGCTGGCGTGGCGGACGGCTGGGCGCCAAGGGTGGAAACGCCGAGGAGCGACGTGGCGAGCAGGGCGCGCAGAGAGCGTGTCATGGCAACGGAGGGGGGAGTATGGTCTGGACCTGCGCGGAGTACGTCCGTCGGCAGGTGCCCGTTGCCCGCAGAATACTGTGTTGGTAGTGAATTAGCCCGACAGTCACCGGCCACGGATTTTCAGATGAGGCTGCTTGGTGGGTTCGGCGCTTATCTCCGGCGCTCCCGCGCTCGACACTCTCGCACATGTCGCTGATCGAACCCGCCGCCGTTCCTGAGTCCGTACCCACCGGCACCTCCGTCTACATCGGCGCCCGCCGCTTCACCGCGCGCGTCAATCGCGCCGGCCGTCGCATCTGGGTGGGCAAGCACGATCGTTTCGTAGAAGTCGTACTGCTTCGGACTGATGACAAGCGGTATGCCGTGGCCCCCTGGCTCGAGGATGCGGCGCCGCGCGCGATGCTCGAGCTGATTCGGAGCGGACTGCTGGTGCCGCCCGATCCGCTTGAGCTGCTGGATGTTCCCACCGCGGCGGATGACGCCGATGACGCCGCGCTGCGCGTCGCCGTGCTCGAAGGGCTGCTGGAAACGTCGCGGCTGTCGATGGATGACGCCTGGCAATCGCTGCGTGCCTGGCGTGCGCTGCGCGATGGCGTGGCACCGCGCTAAGAGTTGCGTTGTGCTCGCAGCCGCGGCGATACCACAACATACCAGTATCCGGAAAAAACTAACTGCGTATTACTTAGAGCCGCAGAGGCACAGAGCCACAGAGAACTGCAAGAGCTTTGGTAACTGCGGTTACGTCACGCGGTTCACAACCTTTGCAGTTGCCGTTCTCTGTGCCTCTGTGCCTCTGCGGCTCTGTGCGCGGCTATTTTAGTTGCCGTTGCCGTTGTTGCGTTTCCTCTGGCGCTGGCTCGAGCTGTCGCCAGCTGTCCTGCTACGGCGTCAGCCAGCTTTCACGATGTTCAGCCACAAAGGCATCATCGGTGAGCCACGGATACGACTTCATCACGCGATCCAGTTCGTCGGTCTGCCGTGGACTTAATGTCTCGCGTGGGTCGAGCGTCCACGTGCCGCGCAGCAATCCCTGACGTCGCAACACTTCGTGAATACCGGGAATGCAGCCCGCAAAGCGGTGCAGCGAATCGAAGATCGCGCCGTTGGCGTCGGTCAGCTCGGCCCCTTCCGTCAGCAAGCTTGGAGCGAGTGGTGAGTCGCTGAGCGCCTTGATGCGCGCCAGCAGTTCCACCGCGCGACGCGTCCAGACTGCCCACTGTCCGAGCAGGCCACCGACGATTCGGGCGGTGTCGGCCCGACCGTGGCGACGCACTGGGAACGGCGTCGTCAGATCCGCGACGATGGCATCGTCATTGCCCGTGTACAGCGCCACGTCATCGCGGCCGGCAGCAACGATCGCCCGCACCACATCCATTGTGCGGTAGCGATCAAACGGCGCAATCTTCACCGCGATCAGCTGCGGAACTTCCGCCAGGTCGCGCCAGAATCGGTACGACAGCACTCGGCCACCGACGGCGGGCTGCAGATAGAACCCGATGATCGGCATCACCTCGGCCACTGCCCGGCAGTGTGTCAGCAAGGCACGCTCGTCGACCGCATCCATGCCGCCCAGCGACACCAGCACCGCATCGTACCCCAGCTCGCGCGCAATGCCTGCTTCGCTCACGGCCTGCGGGGCCTCACCGATCACGCCAGCGATTCTGACGAACGGCCGCGGCGCCGCTTCGAGCGCAGCGTTGGCCGTTTCGACCGCCAATTGCAGCACCGGGTGATACAGACCCACCCGGCGAATCGCGAACTGCGTCGTGTGGACGCCGACCGCAATGCCACCGGCGCCAGCGGCCAGGTAATACCGGGTGAGGGCGCGTTGTGCACGTTCGTCCAGCGTCCGGGCAGCCGTCAGGGCCAGTGGATGGGCTGGAATCACCTGACCGGCAAGAAGGTGCTGACGAACATTCACAGATTCGGCTCCGGCGTCGGATAAGGTGGCCTGGAAAAAACGCGGGTGCCACCTTCAACTACGATAATGACAGTTCGTGTGTTCTGACGTTTTGTGACACAATCAAGGGTTTCCAGCAATCATGTCTCCTGCGCTCCGCTCGGACAGCTGAAGATCGTGCAGGAGATGATCACGCTGACGGTGTTTGTCCCGCCTGAACCCGGCGTGCAGCACAATCTCAGAAGGTGCCGTCACGGACCTCGAACTTCGTTGCTTTCCCGAGCAGCGGCTGGGCGGCGCGGACCCAGTCGGCGGTCCAGTCGATCAGCTGTGGCAGCGGCATCTGCGGCAGGTCGCCCCCGAATCGCGACCGTAGTGCGCGTGCGTCGGAGAGCAACGCATCCGACGCCTCGGTACCCGTGAACTGTGGCTCGGTGCCCAGCCGTTGGCCGAGCGCGATGGCGAGTGACCGTACCGTGTGCGGCTCCGGGCCGGTCACGTTGACCGGCACCGCCGGCATACCACCATGCGCCAGCAGCATCAGCGCAATCGCGTTCGCGTCGCCCTGCCAGATCACGTTGACCGCACCCATCGTCAGGTCGATCGGGATACCATCGCGCACTTTCACGGCCAGATCCGTCAGCACACCGTACGTCAGCGCGCACGCATAGTTCAACCGATACAGCACGACTGGTGATGCGTGGCGGCTACCCAGCGCCGACATCACCCGCTCGCGGCCGAGGCAACTCATCGCGTACTCGCCGATCGGTGCCGGCGCCGTCGCCTCCGTTGCACCGTGGCCGCTGGCACTGGTGAGCGGATAGACATTGCCGGTGCTGAAAACGACCTGCCGCGCACCGGCAAACCGCTCACCGCACCACGCCGGCACGATCGTGTTCATCGCCCACGTCTGGGCCGGATCACCGCCAGTGCCGAACTTCTGTCCCGCCATGAAGACAACGTTGGGCGCATACGGCAGCGCATCAACGGTCGCGCGGTCGAGCAGATCGGCACTGATCAGCTGCACGCCGGCCGCCTGCAACTGCGTGGCCGCCGCGGCATCCGACCACCGTGATACGGCGAAGACCTCTCGCCGGACGTTTCCGGCCACCGCATCGAGTGCACGACGGGCCATGCGGGCGAGCGACGGGCCCATCTTCCCACCCGCGCCGAGTACGATGATGTCGCCATCGAGTGCGGCCAGTGCACGCACCACCGCCGGCGTCGGCGCGCTGAGGGCGTCGATGAGTGTGGCGAGGGTGTGTGGGGTTGGCGCAGTCGGCTCAGTCATGATGCCAATTCTACCGCGCAACCGGCGAGTTCGTCGCCCAGAGGGGCGCTAGATCGTAAGGTTCCGCTGGCGAAGCGAGGAGGCCGTCGGACGTCGATGCGCGCCGACAGATCCGAAGGGCGTCAACTGTCGTAGGTGTGACGAGTTCATCCCGCCACGCCTCATCCGTCCGACATGTCGTCGCCCATCAATCCCGCAGCGCCCTCGTCAGCGCGTCGGCCGCGCCGCGCGCTGACCGTGCTCGCCGAGCCGGTGCGCGCTGAGTCACGCGATTTGCTGGCGCAGAACTGGGCGTCGTTGCCCCAGGCACTGCGCACCAAGGAGCAGATGCTCGGCGTCCAGGGCAACGGCTGTGGAGCAACGATTGGCGCAATGCCACGGTGTGATTTCGCCTGCCGCGGTTGCTACCTCGGTGAAGCGGCCAACCGGATTCCGGCAGAACCCGTGGAGGCGATCATGGCGCAGATGAATGCGCTGCGGCCGATTCTCGGGCCCGATGGCAATCTGCAACTCACCGACGGCGAAGTGACACTGCGCCCGCCGGAGGAGGTCATTGCGTTGCTGCAGCATGCACATTCGATCGAGCTGGTGCCGATGCTGATGACGCACGGCGACTCGTTCCGTCGGCGACCGGGCCTGCTGGAGCGGTTCCTCACCGAAGGTGCGCTGGTCGAGGTGAGCATCCACGTCGATACCACGCAGCGAGGGCGAGTTGGCGCTGCCTACAAGAGCGCGAAGCGCGAAGTGGAGCTCAATCCACTCCGCGACGAGTTCGTGGAACTGCTGACCGCAGCTCAGGCCACGACCGGCAGATCACTGCGTGCGGCTACCACCATGACCGTCACCCGCGACAATCTGGACGGGGTCGCCGATGTGATGCGCTGGCTGATCGGTGGCCAGCGTGTCTTCCGGATGATCAGCTTTCAGCCTATTGCGCAGGTCGGCCGCACGGAAGACGGTTTTGGCGGCGGCGTGAGCGGTGACGCGCTCTGGTCGCGCATTGCAAACACGCTTACCGGAGGCAGCGAACACGAAGCCGATACGCTGCTGCGCTCGCAGGTCTGGTTCGGCCATCCGTCATGCAACCGGATTCTCCACGGACTGGTGGCGTATCGCGAAGGTGAAGCGCCGAAGTTCCACGCGCTCCGACCGTCGGCCGACTCCCCGCACGCGGATACCGTGGACGAGTTCTTTCGCCGGTTTGGTGGCGTGAGCTTCAAGACCGATACGCGGCGCACCGCGATCGCTCGCGCGCTTGGTCTCGCGCTGCGCGCACCCGGGTTCGTTCTCGGCCGGCTGCCGCAGTACGCCTGGCACTGGTTGCAGCGACTGAGTCCCGGCTCACCACTCCAGGCACTGAGGGAGCTGCTTGCAGGCAGGCTGCAAGTGCAGCCGCTGGTGATAGTGAGCCATCACTTCATGAGCGCGGATGAAATGGCAACCGACGAGGGCCAGGCGCGACTGGCACAGTGCGTGTTTCATGTGCCAGTCAACGGCGAATTGGTGTCGATGTGCGACGTCAATGCCCTTGGTATTCGTGATCGATACTACGCGGCGCTCGCTGGTGCCGACGCAGCAGAGCCTGCGCTGCATGACTGAGCCGCCGTCGCTGCCGTCAGATGAGACTGGCCATCTTCGCAAGCTGCATCAGTGCGGTTGTGTCACGCGCACCGAGGCGCTGGACCATGTTATTGCGATGATTACCGACGGTGTTGATGCTGATCCCGAGCCGCTCGGCGATGTCCTTGGTTTCGAGGCCGGCCGCGATCTGTGTGAGAATCTCCTTCTCGCGCTGACTGAGCAGATCGCGCGCCTCGACCTCGCGGAGATCCGCCGAGTGCAGGGTTTGCACACGCGACCCGTTGGGCCCGTACTTGACCCGGATCCAGTAATCCCGGAAACTCGGCTTGAGTAGGTGATTCACGTTCTGTGCGTAGTTGAACGTGAAGGTGAACTGCCGATCGGCCGAGTAGTAAATCGGGATGCTTTTCGAGAAGAGGCGAATCGGACGATCATCGGTGCGCCGATAGGCAATGCCGCAATGAAAGATCTCAATCTGCTGGCGGTCCTCGAACGTCATTGCGCCGAGCACCCGTGACAGCCACTTGACCGACTCCGCCGGGAATGCGGCATAGTCCGGATCGAGCAGCGAGAAGAGCAATCGCATCCGCTCGCCCTTCGATACCTGTGGCATTGGCCCCCAGAAATCCTTGTCGCCGATCTCGATCGCCGGATTGTACTTGTTGTGATCGAAAATGCCGAGCACCACATCGGCGCTGTTCACACCGCGGAGCAGCAACTCCGCGTCGCGCACGAAGCCGTCCATGTCGGGGATCGTGTCCTGCACGAACAAACGGCGTGAGAGCAGTGCGACGCGGTCGTAGATCTCGTCCGCTTTTCTGAGATTCCCAAGCTCGATATCAGCTGCGGTGCGCGACATGTCGTGCGGGGGCTCAGGTAGTGAGTCTCATCATTTACCGGAGGTGCGGAGAGGTCGATTCTCCCCCCGTCAGAGAGACAACCTATTCCCAGTGCGCTTCAGGCCAGTGAATTGTGGCTGAAGCGCCTCCCAAAAGCGAGCGCTACCGTGATTCAGAGTCGCCTGGCTGACTACTGTCCTGCCGCGTGGACCGCGCCTGAGCTGAGCACTGCTTCCTGCCCGCCGTTTGCCGACCCCTACGCCGCACTTGTCACGCGCATGGCGGATGGCGATCAGGACGCCGCCGCTGCCCTGCACGCCGCCTGTATGGCGCCGTTGCACCGCATCGCCTATGCGATCGTCCGGGAGCACGCGGATGCCGATGAAGTGGTGAGTGACACCTTCGCCAAGGCGTGGCGTGACTCTGCCAGCTTCGATGGCGCACGGGGCTCGGTGGTCGGTTGGCTGACCACGATGGTGCGCAGCCGTGCGCGCGACTACGTCCGGGCGCGGATGCGCCGCGATCGGGCACGTGATCGCGCTGAAGTGCTGGCCGCCGTCGACACCACCGCGATCAACATCGGGTGGTCGATGGAGTGGGATGCGGTGCGAGCGGTGGAGACCAGAGAACTCGAGTCAACGCTGTCACGGGCGCTCGGCCAACTCCCTGAAAAGCAGCGTGAAGTGATCGAGTTGGTCTTTCTGCAGAGTGTGTCACACACGACCGCGGCCGATCAACTCGGCGTGCCGCTTGGCACGGTCAAGACGCGTGTCAGACTGGGGCTGCGACGAATGCGCGTGTTGTTCGACGACTCAGGCGTCACGCGGTTGACGCACTGAGTGATCTCGCGGCCGTCGTGACGGAGGCGATCTGTGAGGGCCGGCGCTGCTACCGCAACAACCCCAACCGCCGCCCGTTCGACTGACTGTTCAGGCTCCAGTCATAGTCGGTCTTCACCGCCTTGAAGTCGCCACTCTCGAGCA
>JBBQRH010000081.1:0-18706 GCA_038215035.1 Gemmatimonadales bacterium
CGGCTTGAGAATCGAGACACCGCCGAGCACTGAGGCGTTGGAGCGACCCTCGAAGCCGCCGCCACGCGCGGCGGGTGCCACGTATCCAGCGGGCGGCGCGAGTGCGCCGATCAACCCGCAGTTGTCGCGCGGTGAACTGTAGCGGAATTCGCTGCATGGATCCTTCTGCAGCCCGATCGTGGACAGTCCGCTCAGTGACGCCACGTAGATCATGCCCGTCTCGGGATCGACCGCCGCCCCGCCGTCGATGTTCACCCCGCCCGATGCGCCAGGTGCATACCACGAGCATCGCAGCCCACTCTTGCTCGTGCCGTCGGCGGTGACTGCCGGAATGAAATACGGCCCCATACGACACTTCTTCGCCATCGCCATTGCCGAATCACGGATCGCCGGCGTGTAGTCGATGATGTCGCTCTCGACCAACCCCTGTTGTGAATACGCCGCGGGCCGGCTGGGAATCGGCTGCGTGGGCGACGTCTTCTCGTCGGGAATGTCGCTCTGCAGCACGGGCGTCTCGACGATCGGCCAGATCGGTTCACCGGTGGCGCGATCGAATGTGTAGAGCCACCCCTGCTTGGTGCTCTGCGTGATCGCCTTGCGACGCACGCCGTTCACCGTGATGTCGAGCAGGTTCGGCGACATCGGTGTGTCGTAGTCCCAGATGTCGTGATGCACCATCTGGAAGTGCCACTTCCGCTTGCCGGTGCGCGCGTCGAGTGCGACCAGCGAATTGCCGAACAGGTTGTTGCCCGGGCGATGCCCGCCGTACTCGTCCATCAGCGGCATACCAACGGGGATGTACACCATGCCAAGTTCTGGATCGGCGGAGTACGTTGCCCACGCGTCGTTCTTGCCCACACCCTCAGTGCCGACCTTGGAGCCACGCTCCCACGATTCGGCGCCGAACTCGCCGGGCTGAGGCACGAGATTGAACTTCCACATCTGGCGGCCCGTCCGCACGTCGAAGCCACGCACGAAGCCGGGAATGTTGCGCACGCGGATCGGGTAGTAGCCGTGAATCGACGAGTTACCGACGACGATCATGTCGTTGACCATGATCGCCGGTGAACTGGCGGCGATCTGTCCATTGACGGGATCGATGCCAACCGTGCCGTCGGCACCGACCTTGTTCACTGGATCCCACGTTTCACCCGGCTTCGCCCGGCGTGCCGGCGCGGCGTCGGAGATGACCAGCGAGCCCGAGTCGTCAACGGCCAGCGGCACCATCGGGAATCCCAGCCCGTCCTGCAAATCCACCACACCATTGGTGCCGAATCGAGGGTCTGGTCGCCCAGTCTTCGCATCGAGTGACACCATGTGATAGCCTGGCGTGACGACGATCACCCGCTCCTCGCGGCCATCGGTCCAGTACGTCGGGCCGCGGCCGGCGAACTGCCGCGGAGCCTTCTGCCAGCGGATCCCCTCCTCGAGACGATACATCCAGAGTGTTTCGCCCGTCTCCGGATCGATCGCCATCACCGAGCGTCGCGTCGTGGCCACGGTGAACAGGCGCCCGTTCGCGTACAGCGGAGTGGTGCGATAGTACTCGTCCGGACCGAACGTGCCGGCGTTCCACTGCCACGCCATCTGCAGTGTATTGAAGTTCGACGCGTTGATCTGGTCGAGTGGCGAATACCGCGTGCTGAACGCGTCACCACCCCAGTAACGCCATTCGCCGGGCGCGTTGCCGCGCACCAGACCGGTCATCACGGGGGCTGTGCCGCCCGGCGCACTGATTGGCCGCGGCGCAGGCGCGCTCATCGCGCGTGCGGCCTGCGCGTGCAGCGGTGCCGCGAGTGTCAGCGCGAGGGTCGCCGCACCAGCGGCGAGTGGAACGGCGACGGCGAAGAGACGGGTCTTCATCGACGATTGCTCTGGGTGGAGGGGGCAGCGCGAACGGAGTCGAGACGGATTCGGTGTAATGCGGCCGAGTCAGCACTGAGCGACTCGGCACCAGCGGGCATGCCATTCATGCGCAAGAGATACGCGAGGGCGAGCGCATACTCGTCGTCACTCATGGAACCAGGTTCGTTCTTCGGCATCTCACGACGGAGGTAGCCGAACAGCTCGCCGAGCGGGTGACCAAACCACTTGGCCCGAAATGGCGCGCCGGTGTGCACGGTGGGGGTGTGACAGCTGCGGCAATAGGCGGCGAACACGTCGGCGCCCTTGGTGGCCTGCGCTGCAGTGTAGACACCGTCCATCGTGGTGCGCACTGTGTCCGAAGCCGCAGGGGTGGCCGTGAACGTCGGCGCCGACGGACGTGTCGGCGTTGCCACGACGCTCAGTTCAGCGTACGCAAGAATCAGCAGCGAGATCGGAACGACGAAGCGAACGGCAGCAGTCACGCGGCTATGAGCGGAGTTCGGTCATCAGAGAGCGATCGGTCAGGTCAGGACCGACGCGGGATGCGGAGAATCTGCCGCATTGCAAGCGCAACGGCCAATGCAACGGCGCCCAGCAGCGCGACCCGCATGGCGACGAGGGCAAGGCTGGCATCGAGGGCGGGCCACGCCAGACTGCCAAGATGCTCTCCCAGGAGTGCGCCCCGTTCGGTCATCCAGTGCCACGCGGTATGGGCCACCAGGACCGACCCGGCGATGGTGATCAATCGCTCGCGCCCCGTGCCGGCATACCTCCGCGCCACCCAAAGCACGGGCATGGCAGCCAGCAGCACGACCAGCTGGCCGCTCTCGACTCCGACATTGAACGCCGCCAGCGCGCTGAGAAGATTGCCGCCAGCGAACTGCAGGGTCTCGCCAAGTGCAAACGAAAACCCGAAACCGTGAATGAGGCCGAAGCCGAACGCGACCGGCCAACGTGCCGCCAGCCGCGCTTCGGGCAGCACGATGTTCTCGATGGTGAGCCAGACGATGGACGCTGCGATCAGCATCTCCACCAGCGGAGGAAACCAGAGTGCGGTTGGCGCGAACCCAAGGGCGGCGCCGCCGAGCGTCAGAGAGTGGGCGAGCGTGAATGCGGTCACGATCGTCACCAGCGATCGCCACTTCCGGAGCGGCAGCACCAGGCAGAACACGAACAGCAGGTGATCGATCCCGCCGAGGATGTGACGGAACCCGACCGTCACGAACTGCGCCGCGGTTTGGTGCCAGCGCGGGTCCAGCGCCACGGATTCGGGATTGCCCGTGTACGTGAGTGCACGTTCGCTCCCGTCGCCGGCAACGATCCGCACCACGCTGCTGGTCCGGATGCCGAGGTGCGCGAAGTCCGGATGGAGCACCAGCTGCGCGTCGGCGACGGGGAGCGTGTACTCCAGCGCGACGTCGAACAGCAGCTGTTGCCACTGGACTCGCACCGAGTCCAGTGGCGGCTGCTGAAAGCTTGCGCGTGCACCACCAAAGCCGTCGAATCCGCGATCATTCGGGAGCGCGACGCGTGTTCCGGTGATCTGCGGCGCGGCCAGTGCCCGGCCGTCGGCCGTGATCGAGATGCTGTTGCTGATCCAAAGCTGTGCGGCCTCGGGCAGGAGCGCGCGGACGCGAACCAGATCGAGCGACCCATCGTCACGCAGTGGAAAGTCGACATCGCGCATCGCTTCGAGCGGCACGCGAACGAGCAGGCGTAGTATCCAGCCGTCGTGTTGCACGAACGCGCGCACCGCCACACGTTCGGGAATCTCGTGTGCGGCCGCGTGGCTGGCCGTCATCACCAACCCGAGCGCTACGGCCACGAACCGGAAGGCGTCGTGCCATCCGCTCTTCAGGCTCCATCGGCCTCGTGTCGAACGTCTCTGGTGGATCACGGTGGCGAGATATAGCATTGGCCGCAGTTTCGCGCGGGGCCGAGCCTCAGATCGTGCGCCGGTTGGCGATGGGGATGCGGGCGGGATTTCACGTCGGGATCGGAGAGTCGGGATGCCACGGAAGCGTACGCTATGGGCGGCGTCGGTGTTGGGCGCTGTGATCCTCTCGCTGGCGCTCGGCCAGCGCCAGCTCGCCACCGCCCTCGAGCGGCAGGCCGTGATGGCGCCGTCCTTCGAAGTCGACCCTCTCTGGCCCAAGCCGCTGCCGAACGGGTGGCTGCTCGGCATGGTCATCGGGCTTGGCATCGACTCGCGTGACCACGTCTTCATTGTGCACCGCGGTGCCGCAACACTCAACTCGCGGACCGAGGGCGGGTATCCGCTCGTCGGCGCCTGCTGCTCGTCGGCGCCGCCGGTGCTCGAGTTCGACCCCGAGGGCAACCTGGTGAATTCATGGGGCGGGCCGGCCGAAGGGTACGTCTGGCCGAGCAGCAACCATGGCATCGCCATCGACAACCTCGACAACGTCTGGATCGGCGGCAACGGCACGCCCGATTCAACCCGCGGCATCGGGTTCGATTCACACATTCTCAAGTTCACACACGCCGGCAAGTTCCTGCAGCAGATCGGCGTGCCCGGACGCCGCGCCGACTCCAAGTCGATGGATTCGTTTGGACGTGTGGCGAAAGTCTCGTTCGATGTGGCTGCCAATGAGGCGTTCGTCGCCGACGGGTATGGCAATCGACGGGTCGCCGTCCTCGACATGACCACTGGGGCGATCAAGCGATTCTGGGGCGCCTACGGCAACGTACCGAGCGACTCGAGCTTCGGGCCGTACAATCCGGACCTTCCACCGATCTCGCAATTTCGCACACCGGTGCATTGCGCCGAACCGACGCCGGATGGGTTGGTGTACGTGTGCGATCGCGTGAACAACCGGATTCAGGTGTTCCGCAAGAACGGCACGTTCGTGAAGGAGAAGCGGATCGCACCGCGCACGATGGGCGATGGCGCGGTCTGGGACATTGCGTTCTCTCGTGATGCGGCGCAGAAGTATCTCTTCCTGGCCGACGGCAAGAACGAGCGCGTGTATGTGATGGATCGCGAGTCGCTGGAGATTCTGACGGCGTTCGGCGACGGCGGGCGTCAGCCCGGGCAGTTCTTTGCCGTGCACTCGATCGCCACCGATTCGAAGGGCAACCTCTTCACGACCGAGACGTACGAAGGAAAGCGGTTGCAGCGCTTCGTCTACAAGGGCGTCAAGCCGGTGACGAAGGCGGATCAGGGCGTGCTGTGGCCGCTGCGGAAGTAAACGCCGGTCGCTGAGACGTGACCAGACGTCAGGCCCGCCAGCCATGTGCTGACGGGCCTGCGTCGTTTCAGCCCTTGATCGATTGCATGTCGATCACGAAGCGATACTTGACGTCGCTCTTCATCATCCGCGCGTACGCGGTATTGATCTCCTGCATCGGAATCTGCTCGATGTCTGCGGTGATCCCGTGCGCTCCGCAGAAGTCGAGCATCTCCTGCGTCTCCTGGACGCCACCAATGAGGGAGCCTGCGATGGCACGACGCCCCATCACCAACGGGAAGACGCCCGGCGACGGATGCGGCGTGGATGGGACGCCGAGCAGGCACATCGTGCCATCACGCTTGAGGCACATGAGCAGTGGATCGAGCGTGTGTGACGCCGCCACGGTGTTCAGAATGAAATCGAGCTTGCCCATGTACCGCTTCATGTCGGCTTCATCACTGCTGATGACGACATCGTGCGCACCGAGCGCCTTGGCGTCGGCCACCTTGCCCCGGGAGGTCGTGAACACCACAACGTGGGCGCCCATGGCCGCAGCCAGTTTCACGCCCATGTGACCAAGCCCACCGAGTCCAACCACTCCGACCTGAGAGCCTGGGCCCACCTTCCAGTGGCGGAGCGGTGAGTACGTCGTGATGCCCGCACAGAGCAGTGGCGCTGCGCCGGCAAGATCGAGGGACGCGGGAATCCGAAGAACGAAGGCCTGGTCGACGGTGATGTCGGTGGTGTAGCCGCCATAGGTCGGGCCACCGGTATGCTTGTCGACGCTCATGTACGTGCCAACGAAGCCGCTTCCGGTGCAGTAGTTCTCCTGATGGTCCACGCAGGAGGGGCAGGTGCGGCAGGAATCGACCATACATCCGACGCCGACCGTGTCACCAACCTTGAAGCCGGTCACGTCGCTGCCAACGGCGGTCACATGGCCAACGATTTCGTGGCCCGGGATTGCGGGGTACGGCACCGGGCCCCAGTCGCCGCTGACGAAATGCAAATCGGAGTGACAGACGCCGCAATACGCAATATCGATGGCGACATCGGTCGGGCCCGGGGCGCGGCGGGTGATCGTATGTGGTGCGAGCGGTGTGGTGCTCGAGAAGGGAGCGAAGGCGGCAAATGCGTTGGTCATCAGCGCTGGTTCCATGGTTGGAGATCTCTCAAGCTATCGGCCCAGCTCAAGTGGCGATCCGACGCCGGACTGGCCGAGCGATCCTCGAGCCGAGCGATCCGCCATCCGAGCGATCCCCAGCCGCCCGATCCTCCAGCCGCGCGCTGTGCCCCGCCGGCGTGGTAGCCCAAGCGTTCCCCGAAAGCCATACTCTAGTGCGCCAGAGGATTGCCGCCTCACACACCAGGAACGAACGCAGACAATGACGCGACAGACCATCCTCAGCGTCCAGTGCGCGGTGACACGGCGCTCGGCGACTTGGCGGCACCACTTCATGGCCGTGCTGGTCGTCATTGCTGCTGGCGCGACGCCAGCGGATGCGCAACGCTCCGCTCCCGGCAACGTCGCGACGCAAGTCGCCCTGGTTGGCGGCACAGTGATCTCGGCCACCGGCGATCCGCCCATGCCTGATGCCACGGTGCTCATCGACGGACGTCGGATCGTCTCGGTGACGCCGCGGAGTGCCACCACGCTGCCGAACGGCACGAAGGTGATCGATGCCACGGGGAAATTCATCACCCCCGGTCTCATCGATGCCAACGTCCATCTGGTGCTGATGATCACGCCGGAGTTCTACGTCAAGTACGAAGAACGCATGGCGGACATCGCGGTCCAGTCGGCGCAGGTCGCACTCAAGTACGGTCTCACCACGGTGATGGACTCGTGGGGACCGCTCGGCCAGCTGCTGACGGCGCGCGATCGGATCTCGCGCGGCGAGGTGGTGGCAAGCCGCGTACTGGTCGCCGGCAACATCGTGGGTCTCGGCGGGCCATTCAGTCCATACTTCATGGGCACCTACGATCTGCGCGGCACCGACCTGCGCTACGGCGGTTGGGTGCACCCCATGATTCAATCGCGAATCAACGCCATGTGGGAGGCGGGGGCCGGACCGGAATTGCTGGCGATGACGCCGGAGGAAGTTGGCGACACCATCAGTGCGTACCTGCGCAAAGGCCCCGACTTTCTCAAGGTGGCCGTCAGCGCGCACGGGATCGGACCGGTCGAGCCATTGATGTTCAGTACACCTGCGCTGGCCGCACTGCGCCGCGCCGCGTCCAACGCCGGTAAGCCATTTCAGACGCATACCTTTTCACTCGAGAGTCTGCGTGAGGCGGTCGCGGTGCGGCCGCAACTGCTGCAGCACCCGAACGTGATGAGTGTTCCACCGACCACGCTCAGGCAGCGTCGCATGCTCGATTCGTTGCTGGTCGAGATCAAGCGACTCGGCATCTACTCGGCGCCGCTGATGATTCCCCTCGATGCGCAGCAGGCAGTGTACGAATCGTGGGGTGTCGAAGATCGTCGACGCGACCCGCACCTCGCGGCCGTCATTCAGAGCAGGCAGCCAGGCATGACGCGTGAATCGTTCGCGGTGCGACGTGCGGCGCTGCAGACCTGGATTCGCTCAGGCGTGAAGTTCGTCATCGGCACTGATCAGGGGCCGGAGGCGGCCGAGCTGGGGCCGGTGGTCTGGGGGCGCATGGGGCGCCGCCACTTCGAAGTGATGGAAGGCTTGCAGGAAGCGGGGATGCCAGCGATGGATATCGTGATCGCGGCCACTCGGCATGGCGCCGAGGCATACGGATTGGCAGACTCACTCGGCACGGTGCAGGCGGGGAAGGTGGCAGATCTGCTGGTGCTGGACGCGGATCCATCAGTGGATGTTCGGAACCTCCGGCGCATTCATCAGGTGTTCAAGGCGGGAGTGCTGGTCGATCGGGCTCTGTTGCCGACCGTGCGCGTCTTGCAATGGGATGCGGAGGCAAAATGGCCGAAGTAGCTGGGGCGCGATCGTACTGCGCGTCGGCCGCGATGCTCGCCTTCGCCGCGACGTGCACCATGGCGGCATCAATTCAGGGTCAGGAGCGCGCACCGATCTCGGCGGAGGTGCGGCCATTCGTGAGTGTCGACGCGCCGGTCGTGGCGCTGACCCACGTGCGTGTGATCGATGGTACTGGCGCGCCGGCGCGCGACGACCAGATCGTGGTGATCAGCGGAACGCGGATCACTGCCGTGGGAAACGCCGCGAGTACGTTGATCCCCGCCGGCGCGCGCGTCATCGATCTGGCCGGCCATACGGTGATCCCTGGCCTGGTTGGACTCCACCAGCACACCTACTTCGGTGGCGTGCGCCGGATCACGCAGATGAGCACATCCGCGCCGTTGCTCTATCTGGCCTTCGGCGTCACCACCGCAATGACGGCGGGGAGCATGCTGCCGTATCCCGAACGCGCGATGAAGCATGCCGTCGACACCGGGCGCATCCCCGGTCCGCGGTTCCTCATCACGGGCCCATATCTCGACGGCGCGACCTCGCGCAGTACCACGGCGCGCGCGCTCGCATCGCCCGGTGAGGCGTCCCGTGTGATCAACTACTGGGCTGACGAAGGGGCCACGTGGGTGAAAGTGCAGGGGACCATCTCGCGTGCAACGTTGCGCAGCGTGATTTCCGCAGCCCATGCGCGCGGTGTCAAGGTCACGGGACATCTCTGCTCGGTCACGTTCGCCGAGGCCGCTGCAATGGGGATCGACGCCTTGCAGCACGGCTTCATCACCGCCAGTGACTATGTCGCCGGGAAACGACCCGATGTCTGTCCGGCGGGAAACATGCGCGTGCAGACCGACGTGGAAGTTGGATCGGCGGAGGTGCAGGCCTCCATTCGTGCACTCGCGGCGCGTGGCACGGCCGTCGTCTCGACGCTTGGTGTGTATGAGACGTTCTCACCAGAGCGGTTCCGCCTCGACACCGCCGCGATGGCAATGCTTGATCCGGACGTCCGCCGCGAAGTCGAAGCGAGTTACGCCAACATCGCGAACGGAGGGTTGATCGTCACCAACGGTCTGCTGAAGAAGATGATGCGTTGGGAGCGAGATTTCGTGGCGGCCGGCGGTCTCCTTGGCGCGGGCTCGGACCCGTGGGGCACGGGATACCTGCCGGGCTACGGCGACATCCGCAACTACGAGATGCTCCTCGAAGCGGGGTTCCTGCCTGAAGCGGCGATCCGCATTCTGACGCTCAATGGCGCGCGGATTCTCGGACTTGACCAGCAGCTTGGCGCGGTCACGGCAGGGCGCCAGGCAGATCTGGTCATCGTGCGGGGCAATCCGACGACGACTCCGCGCGATCTGTACGACGTGGTGACGGTGTTTCGTGCAGGGATCGGTTACGACGCCGTCAGGCTGCGGACGGCCGCACGGGGGCTGGTCGGAGTTCGGTGAGCTGGGTTCCGCGTGTTCATCACGCCAGAAATCGCGGTGATGGTCGCAAACGCAGTGGCCGAGCAAATATCGAAGGCACGGCCCAGTGCTTCGCTGAGTGACTCAGCGATTCCTGCGTGCCATCCATTCGCGCAGGCGAGCCCCAGCCACTGAGTCCCGCGCGTTCGTCGAGTCGATCCAGTCGCGATACAGAGGCAGCTTGCGGAGGTATGCGGCGTATCGTGGATACGACGCCGGGTCCTTGCCGTCGAGAATCTCGACCGCCGTTTTCACGGTGGCAGCGGCAAACGCCGTCCAGATCCGTTTCCCGAAGGCCGCGGTGCCGAGTCTTGGCGCGCCCAGGTATCCGGGCCACCCGTCGCGCCGCGCCACGGTGAAGGCCTCGTCGTAGTTGGCGCCGGCCACTGTCGGCGCCTCTCGGTAGTCGCGAGCCACGAGGTCAGGCCGGAGATGCAGCATCAGGCTCTGCTCGTCCATGCCCGCGTGCAGGGACACGCCATCGGCCGCTTTTTCTTCGGGCGTCATCACCGACATCGCGCCGCCCCAACCCCCAATGACCGGTGCCAGACCCCACAAGTTCACCATCGTGCCTCCATACGTGTCGTGAAAAAAATCTCCCGCATCGTCGAGGGCACCGATGTGCAGTGGTGAGCCATGCACGTGAACGACCATCACCCACCGAAAGCCCTGCTCGCCAAGCTCACTCGCCAGATCCACGAACGCGGCGCGCAACGTTGACGGTCGGATGGCGTATGTCCCGGGAAAAACGTACTGACGCCCGAGTTCATTGGAGCCGCTGGCGCCGACCGATATGGGTGGAAAAACGAGGACTGTCCATCCTGGCCGCTGCCGGACGATCCCCGCCCCGAGCTCGGTCGTGAGACGCGCGCTGAGGATGCCGTCAGTGAAGGCTGGCAGGTAGGGACCATGCTCTTCGATCATCCCGCCTTGCAGCACGACGACGGTCCGGCTTCGGTCGAGCGCGCGGATCTGTCGGGTGTTGAGGTCGGCGACGTGGAGCACCTGCGCGGGCAGGAGCGGTGCAAAGAGCACTGTCGCGAGCACAACAAGTTTGGTGGGTCGTCGCATTCCCCGGTCCTTGAAGGCGCAATTGCTGCAGGCTGTGTCTCAGAATTCTATCGTTGCGCGACTTCCGATCGCCATGCGGTCTCCGCGGCTGGCTGCGGCCCATCCGTTCATGCGAGCGCCGGCGCCGCGGCGCCGCGCCGCTGCAGTCGGCCACCCACCGTCAGCGAACCCCCGCCACCGAGCGGCGCCACCGTCCCGAACTCTGCGGTCAGGTTGAAGAACTCCCTCGAGCGAGAGCCCCCGCCATATCGCGCTCCTCGTCAACGGCCGCCGGTGATTCTGCACGCGCGGATCGGCGACGTCCTCGACGGGCGGGTCCTCGCCCCGTATCGATGCCTGCGATGGCGGTGCGCAAAGCTGCTCGGAGGCTCAGAATCGTGGAGTCCATTCAAGAGATCGGTTGCCCGAAGAGCCTGCCTCACGACGGCATTGCACCGGCGCTGAGATGACACCGCAAGGCGCCCATCACGGTGTCATCTGCCCGGATGGAAAACACGGACGCCAAGCAATCGCCGTCGAGACTCGACCCGGCTATACTGGCGCTGGAACGAACTCGACGAGCGCCGGCAGTTTGACTCCGAGCCGGTGCCGCGTGTCCCAGCCGCGAGCGACATCATGCTGAGCTTCATCACCCGCCTCTTCCGGCCCAAGAAAGTCTACACGGAATACGAATTCCGGCAGGTGGCGTTCACGCTCAGAGACGACGGCGAGGTGCAATACGCACAGTGGATGCACCCGGGCGGGTCCGGTAACGAGGTGAAGCAGGCGCATGTCGATTTCTTCCGACACTACATCCGGCAAGGGGATTTTGTGATCGACATCGGTGCCCACGAGGGTGACACGACCGTGCCGATGGCGCTGGCCGCCGGTGTTGAGGGGCTGACCCTCGGGATCGAACCGAATCCGCACGTCTTCCGTGTCCTGTCGGCGAACGCGGCGCTCAACCCAGACAAGACGCACATCATCCCGCTCAACTTCGCCGCGACGGCCGATGATGGGGAGTTCACCTTCGGCTCCGGTGATCCATCGTACGGTAACGGTGGAATCGTCGGATTTACACACAACAAGCGTCGAAATACGCGCTACACGTTTTCCGTCACAGGGAAGAATCTCGAGCGCTATCTGCGCACGCACCATGCCGACATGCTGCCGAAATTGACGTTCATCAAGATCGACACCGAGGGCTACGACAAGGAGATTCTGAAGGGGACGCCCTCGCACATTGCCACCTATCGGCCCACCTTGGTCGTGGAATGTTTTGGCCCGTCACTGCCAGAGGAAAAGATCGAACTGCTGGATGTCATCACGAAGCATGACTACGCCGTGTACTGGTTGGACGACTTCGAGATTGGTGACCGGATTGCGGTGACGCGTGAGACAGTCACCGGCAAGCGGACACGCAACCTGCTCGCGATCCCGAACGAGAAGGTGTAAGGCTCGTTCGATGTGCCCTGGGCGTTGCGGCTCCACCGCGTGCGGTGCTCCACTGTGTGGGGTACTGCCACAGTGTCAGTAGCCGATTGCGAGCCCATCTTTCCGAGGATCACTGCCGGCGCCGTAACCCTTGGCCAGCCTGACGATCGCCTGCGCGCCGCCAAACGAGACCGGCCCCTCATCCACCAAAACATGGCCCATTGCGCTGAGCGCCGTTCGCACCGCGTCGCCAACCGGCGTTTCGATCGCCACCCGCTGCCCGCTCAGATGCCGGAACCGCGCCGCGTCGATCGCCGGCTGCACATCCATCCCAAACACGATGTGATTGAGCAGGAACTGGACGTGCCCCTGTGCCTGCATGCCCCCACCCATCAGTCCAAAGCTCATGTACGGCTGCATGCGCGCGCCGTCTGTTCGCGTGACGAAGGCAGGAATCAGCGTATGGAACGGCCGCTTGCCCGGTGCTGCGGTATTCGGCAGCCCTGGAGTGAGTGAAAAACTCGCGCCGCGATTGTGGAGTGCAAAGCCGGTGCCCGGTACGACGATGCCAGACCCGAAGGCATCGAAGTTGGAGTTGATCAGCGACACCATGTTTCCTTCTGCATCTGCCGTGGTGAGATAGACGGTTTCACTGGCGGTACGCATTGGCCCGGGATCGACGCGTGCCTGCGCCTTGTTCGCATCGAGATGACTCCGGCGCTCGGCAATGAAGTCATCCGAGAGCATCCGTTCCGCCGGCATGTCGAGATGATCGGCGTCTCCCACGAATCGATCCAGGTCGGCGTAGGCGAGTTTCTTCGCCTCGATCAGGTGATGCAGGTAAGCCGCCGAGTTGTGACCCATCGCCTTCAGATCATACGGCTCGAGGATGCGCAACATTTCGAGAGCCGCAACTCCCTGGTTGTTCGGCGGTAGCTCCCACACCCGGTATCCCTGAAACGGTACCGATATCGGCGTCACCCAGTTGGGAGCGTTTCGGCGCATGTCGTCGATGGTGACGAACCCCTTCAGTGCCGTCAGTCGGTCGACGATGCGCTGACCGATCGCGCCGCCGTAAAAGGTACCAATGCCATCGGTGGCGATCGTCTGCAGCGTGCGCGCGTAGTCAGGGTTCCGAAACCACTCGCCCGCCTTCGGCGCGCGTCCACCGGGAAGAAATGTCGCGGCGGCGGCGGGATCCTTGTTGAGCAGGGCGGTTTCGTCCGCCCATTGTGACGCGATGATTGGTGTCACCGGGAAGCCCTCTCGCGCGTAGCCGATCGCCGGTTGCAGCGCGCGCGCCAACGTGTGCTTGCCGTAGGTGCGCACCAACAAGTCCCAGCCGGCCAGCGCGCCCGGCACCGTGACTGACATCACTCCCTGTTCCGAGCCGGAGTGAAAGCCGCGTGCCGCGAGGGTCTCTCTCGTCATCAATGAGCCTGCGCGACCGCTCGCGTTCAACGCGACCAGCTTCTGTTCCTTGGCCAGCCAGACGATAGCGAACATGTCGCCGCCGATGCCGGTCATGTGCGGCTCGGTCACACTGAGTACCGCCGCGGCCGCGACGGCGGCGTCGATGGCGTTGCCTCCAAGTCGCATGACCTCGAGGCCAGCGGCGGAGGCCAGTGGCTGGCTGGTCGCCACCATCACACTCGGTGCGTACACCGTCGATCGACCGGCCATTGTCGTGGAGCGCTGGGCGGGAAGCACGTGGCTCGCCATGAGCGTCAGCGAAACCGCGGAGAGAAGTGCAGCACGGGGCATGTGATGTCCGGCAGCGAGGCGTTCATGGGAGCGTGTCAGTTCTGGAGTCCATTCACTATATAGCGCCACGGCCGTGGTTGGTGGGGATGCGACGGCCCACCGGCATCCCACGCGCGACCCACCGCGGAAAGCAAGCGCCGGCGTTGCCCGCTGCCTCTGCAGCCACTACGCTCCAGATGGTGACATCCGGAGAGGTCGTGCCGCAATGCGTCCGTCCAGTTCGAGATATGGCCCCGATCGCGCGGCGCCCGAGCGACCGCAGACGTGGATGTCGCGTGTTCGGGCCGCATCCGCGAGGGCGGGGTTGGCAGTCTCCGCTGGGCGGCGATCGCTGTGGCTGCTCGCGTTCGCAGTGGCATGCGGCGGCTCGCCGACGGCGCCCCCGCCGGTTGCCGCGCCGCGCGAGGCGCTGCCTGAGCTTCGCACGCTGACTATCGCGTTTTCAGACGACGCGCCGCCCGCGAGCCGGAGCCTGAGCGCGAACATCACGGCGATCGATCACCGTGGCCAGCCAATGTCGGTCGGTCTCGTCGCGTGGTCGTCCAGCGATACGTCCGTCGCAACGATCGTTTCGGACGGGGCCATTCTCGCGCGCAGGCAAGGTACCACGATCATCAGCGCGTCCGTCGGCGACGTCAGCACGCGGCGTAACCTGACGGTTCTGCCGCTGCCGCCGGGTCCTTTGCCGGTGGCCATGGTCACGGTGTCGCCGCTGACGTCGACGGTCGGCGTCGGACAATCCGAGCAACTCACGGCAACATTGCTCGACTTCGCCGGGCGAGCGCTCACCGATCGCGACGTCCGCTGGGTCAGCAGCGATGACGCGATCGCGATCGTTTCAGAAAGTGGGATCGTGATCGCGCGAGATCAGGGCGTGACGGTGATTGAGGCCATCAGCGAGGGGAAACGCAGCGGCGCGGTGATCACGGTCCAAGGCATGGTGGATACAGGTATCGTCGTCAGAATTGCGCTGCCGATCACCGGTGTTGCCTTTGCCGATTCGATCCAGATGTACGTGACCGTCAAGTCCGACCTGCCGATCGATTCCGTGGTGGCCGTGCTTGCCGGTAAATTGATTCCCCTGAAATTCGTCCTTGTTTCCAACAACTCCGGCACCGCATTCTACCCCACCTGGCAGGCGAAGCTCGACGGCTCGTCTGCGCCCTATGGCCCACTGGCAATTGCCGTCACGGCGACCGACTCGCTCGGTCGTCGCGGCGTAGCGGTCGTGAATGTGGCGCGAAACCCGATGCTCACGCCGGGGAGCAAGTCGCCGCCAGCCAGCAAGTAGGGCAGCGCGTCGATCCCAAAACGGCACTCACCGCGCCTTCAGCCCGATCGCTTCCACGGCCAGACGCGCCAGCTCGGTGCGCATGCGTGACCTTACCGCGGCCATCGCCGGATCGCTTGCCACATTGTGCCGCTCGAGCGAATCCCGCTGCAGATCGTACAACTCATCCTGATCGGGGAACTTGACCCAGTGGATGTACTTGTATCGATCGGTTCGGACGGCGCGGTAGTCCATGTCCAGCAGATGTGGAAACGGCTGCTCATTCGTGTAGAACTCCACCAGCACCGATTTCCGCCAGCCGACGGGGGTGCCACCAATGAGCGGCACGAGTGACCGACCCTGAATCTGCGCACCGATCGGTACACCCGCGAATTGCAGGAGGGTGGGTGCCAGATCCACCGTCAGCGCCAAGCCTCTGGGCCGCGCACCGGCGGGAATCTTCGGTGGATAGCGCATCAGCAGCGGATTCCTGATCGACTCCTCATACGGCAAGCGGCGTTCGGTAGTCAGCCCATGCTCACCGAAGAAGAAGCCGTTGTCGCTGCTCAGCACGATCACGGTCTTGTCGAGGATGTGCAGCGAGTCCAGCGTCGCAATGATGCGTCCCAGACTGAAGTCCACGCCACGGATCATCTCGGCACGACGACGGATCGTTTCGTCACCCGTCCACGGTGCCGCCCGATGCTGATGCTCGCTGGATGTGGTATCCATCGCGGTACGTGGCGTGGCGGACAGCCTCGCGAGTGCACGCCGGATGACGGGTTTCCCCTTCAGATCCGCCTGGACCTCGGACTGTAACTCTCGCCGGGGGAACATCCGGTCCTTGTACCGTCCCTCATCACGCGGCGACGGCACGTAGCCGCGGTCACTCTCAGGGTCGAGCGATCCGTCGTTGCGCTGAACGATGTCCGGGTGCACCGCCTTGTGGGCCAGATACACCAGAAACGGCTTCGCATGTTCGCGTTCGATGAACGAGACCGCGCGGTCGGTGAGCAGGTCCGTGGTGTAGCCCGGCACCTTGTGCAGACGGCCATCCTCGAACAGTTCTGGATCCGTGGCATGCCCCTGGCCCGGCATTGCCGACCAGTAGTCCCAGCCCGGCCGCGGTGTCGGATCGTTGCCCATGTGCCACTTGCCGAGAAACGCCGTGCGATAGCCAGCCGCCTGCAGCGGGATGTTGAATGTCGCGAGATGGTGACTGGCCAGGTCGCGCGAGACGTTGTCGATGATGCCGTGCCGCGACGGAAACTGACCCGTGAGCAGCGTGGCCCGGTTGGGCGAACAGAGCGGCACCGCGTGAAATGCGTTGGTGAATAGCGCGCCTTCGCGTGCCAGGCGGTCGATGTTCGGCGTCTCGAGGTACGGATGCCCGCCGACGTGGAACTCGTCGAAGCGAAGGTCGTCGACCAGGACCACCACGATGTTCGGCCGGTCGGCGGCGCGGACGAGCACTGGCTCGGGTGCCTGCAGCGTGCCGGTCGCTGCGATCCCGAGGATGAACATGGCGCGCGTTGCACGGAGCATTGGCGTGGGTTTCGGGCGTCCGGGAGGGAGCGGAGCTGAGAAGTGTAGCACCGCGAGTGCATCGGTGTCCGGGCCTCACGCGGCACGCGCATCAGTTCCACACCAGGGCAGGGGGCGCCGGGTTCGGCGTCGTTTGTGGGCCCCGGTAGCGGATCATGGCGCGCGCGATAACCTAGGCAGATGCCTCTACGACTCCGTTCGGCCCCACTGCTGCGTATTCTCGCGTCGCGGGCGCTCTCCGTCGCGCTGCTCATCACCGCCGGTACCGACGCCGCTCTTGGCCAGCCCGCGTCAGCGCAGTCTGATTCAGCGTTGGCCGAGTCCGTGGCGCGCTGGATCACGCTGGCCGCGCCACCGGGTGGCGAGTCGCGCGGGCTCGATGTGCTGCGCCCGGTGCTCCCCGGCTGGACGCGCGATGGCTTTGGAAATCTGATTCGTCGCGTCGGCAGCGGATTCCCGCGGCGCATGATTGCCTGCGCGATGGATGGGCCGTCGTATGTCGTGAGCGGTGTCTCGGAGCAGGGGTACGTGCGGTTGCATCGCGTCGGGGCAGCCGAGCATCCACTGATCGATCAGTTTCACGAGGCGCTGCAGCTGCGCATCCTGACTGCACGAGGTGAAGTGACCGGCGTCGTTGCGATCGCGAACGGGCATTTTGCTCGCCAGCACCGTGGTGACACATCGATCGTCAGCGTCGATCAGCTGTGGGTGGATGTCGGGACGACCAACGCGTCGCAAACGCGCTCGCTCGGCATTGCGACGCTCGATCCGGTCATCGCGTGGCGCCCGGTGTGGACCGTCGCCGGGCATGCCTCCGGGCCGGCGGCCGGCGCGCGCGCGAGCTGTGCCGCGGTGGCCAGTGCGGGAGCTGCCGCGACGGCCGCGACCCAGCCCGGCGAAACGATCTTCGTCCTGTCGTCGCAGCGCAGCCTCGGATGGGTCGGTCTGGCGGCAATCGTGTCGCGCAGCGGCAGGCTCGACGCGTTGACACTGCTCGACGCCGGGCGTGCCACAGGCAGCGCTGGTATGGTGCGCGTCACGCGTCTGGGGGCGTCGCGTCGCGCGCTGGAGCGCGTCATCGGCAGCACTGGCCTCGACAGCCTGCGCGTCGTGTCACCCGGAGCACGATTCACCGGCTCGCTGGTGGAGACGGTGTCTGCGGCTGAGATACGCCAGCTGCTGCAGGAGACGGCTCGTGCGTCAGGGGCAGGTGTCGCGGCCGCGATGGTTACTCCTCCGCTCGACACGACGCGCGTCATGCCGGCGCGACGTGATGCGTACGGCGCCCTCGAGCGGACCTTCATGGCGATCGCCGATCTGGCGGGCGTGCCCGGACACGAGTGGCGAGTGCGCGAGGCGATCACCGCGATGCTTCCGGCCTGGGCCAGGGCGCGTGCGGTCACCGACACCGCGGGCAATCTGATTGTGTCGGCCGGCCCTGATCGCGACTCGATTGCATTCATGGCGCACATGGATGAAGTGTCGTTCGAGGTGGAACGGATCGCGCCCGATGGTACTGTGCGCCTCGCGCGTCGCGGTGGAGTTGTGCTCAGTGCGTGGGAAGGCCAGCCGGCGGCGCTGCACTTCGACAGAATCGGCGCGGCCGGTGCCGCCGCCTCCTTGCGCGGAGTGTTCATCCCACGTGACAGCGCACGCGTCAAGGCGCCGACCGAGCTGTCCGCCTGGTTCGGCCTCGACTCCGCCGCGCTCGTGTCGCGCGGTGTACGGGCTGGCAGTGCGGTTACCGGATACAAGCGCGCCACTCGCCTTGCCGGGACACGGCTCACCGGACGCGGTAGTGACGACCGCACCGGCTCCACCGCATTGCTGCACGCCGTGCAACGCATCGATCCCAACACACTCACGCGCAAAGTGATCTTCGTCTGGTCGGTACGCGAAGAAGGGGGGCTGCTGGGTGCCGGCGCCTTCGGCGCCGCGCAGGGGCG
The DNA here is from genome assembly GCA_038215035.1 of Gemmatimonadales bacterium. GTDB lineage: Bacteria > Gemmatimonadota > Gemmatimonadetes > Gemmatimonadales > Gemmatimonadaceae > JACMLX01. The sequence goes on from JBBQRH010000081.1 coordinate 18,487, forward strand.
ATCGCTGAGGAACATCTACAGCATCGACACCTTCGTATCGTCCGATACGCCGCTGGAGAATCCGGCCTTTGCATTCGCACCATTGGGTAGCGGCTTCGTATTGCGCGGCCTCGATGACGCATTCCTTGCGCCACCGGCGGATCGGGAGCGCGTGCTCGCGATCGCACGAGCGAGCAGGATTCCAGTGCAGGTGGGTACGACGCACGGCGGCGTCGATGGC
>JBBQRH010000082.1:0-17933 GCA_038215035.1 Gemmatimonadales bacterium
CCAAGACCCATGCCGGCGACCATCGTCCATCGCAGGGCATCGGCACCATACAGCTGCACCACATCCATCGGATCGATGCCGTTACCCAGCGACTTCGACATCTTGCGATGCTGCATGTCGCGCACCGTGCCGTGCAGATACACGGTGTGATACGGCGCGTCGCCCATGAAGTAGTACCCGGACATGATCATTCGCGACACCCAGAAGAACAGGATCTCGGGTGCGGTCACCAGCACGTCACCGGGGTAGAACGCCTTCAGGTCATCGGACGCCGCGTTCGGCCAGCCGAGCGTGCTGATCGGCCAGAGCCAGCTCGAGAACCAGGTGTCGAGCACGTCCTCGTCCTGCCGCGCCGGTGCACCGCAGTCGCTGCAGGTCGTGATCGTCGTCCGTGACGCCTTCGGTGCAGTACCGCAGCTGTCGCAGTAGTACACCGGCACGCGGTGACCCCACCACAGCTGGCGCGAGATGTTCCAGTCGCGGATGCCCTCGAGCCAGTTGATGTAGACCGCTTCCCATCGGTCCGGCATGATGCGGATTCGCCCCGTGCGCACCGCCTCCAGCGCCGGTTTGGCGAGCGGCGCCATCTTCACGAACCACTGATCGCTCAGCCGCGGCTCCACCACCGTATCGCAGCGGTAACAGTGGCGCACCGAATGCTGATGCGCCTCCACCTTCGCTAAGGCGCCTTGCTCGCGGAGTATGTTCACGATTCGCTCACGCGCCTCGAAGCGGTCCACGCCGCGGAGCTCCGGCGGCACGCGGTCAATGTCGTCGCCGGCGCCGTTCATCCGCGCCTCGGCGTCCATGATGATCGGTGCCGGCAATGCGTGGCGCTTGCCCACCTCGAAGTCGTTCGGATCGTGCGCCGGCGTGATCTTCACTGCGCCCGTGCCGAATGCGGCATCGGTGTAGTCGTCGGCGATGACGGGAATACGCACACCGTTGATCGGCAGCACCAGCTGGCGTCCCACCAGCGCCGCGTAGCGCTCATCGGTCGGATTGACCGCCACCGCGACGTCACCGAGCAGCGTTTCCGGCCGCGTGGTCGCCACCGTGATCCCCAGTGAGGGATCATCGGCCAGCCGGTAGCGGATGTGGTACATCGCGCCCTGCGTGTCGTTGAACTCCGCCTCTTCATCGGAGAGCGACGTCATGCACCGCGGGCACCAGTGAATCACCCGATGGCCGCGATAGACCAGACCATCCTCGAAGAGGCGCACGAACGCTTCCGTCACCGCCGCCGACATTGGTTCGGTGAGGGTATAGGCCGTGCGTGACCAGTCCGCGCTGGCGCCGATGGACTTGAGCTGCTGCAGGATTTGCCCGCCGGTGGTCTCGACGAACTGCGCCGTTCGCGCCACGAACGCCTCACGACCGAGTGCGCCACGCGACGACCCCTCCGCCGCCAGCTGCTTCTCCACCACGTTCTGGGTCGCGATCCCGGCGTGGTCGGTGCCCGGTACCCAGAGCGCCTCGTCACCGGCCATGCGCCGCCACCGGATCAGCACATCCTGCACCGTGTTGTTCAGCCCATGCCCCACATGCAGAATCGCCGTCACGTTTGGCGGCGGCATCACGATCGTGTAGGGCTCGCGATCGCCCCCCATCCGGTCGACGCGTTCCGAGTGCGCCAGATCGGTGCCGGCGGCTTGCCAGCGGGCGTAGATCGCCGACTCGACATCGGCGGCGCGATACGTAGTCGGGAGCTCGTCCGGCGCCGGGGCGGGGGACTGCGAGGTGGGCGTTCCGTCGGTCGGTGTCATGGAATCCAAAACGTAACCACCGCAGGGCAGTCCGACGGCCGGCCTTGACCGGATGTCAGGTGCGAAGCGCGGGGAAGTGATCGCCCGCCGATCTGAGCGGCGGATGTGGTGTCAGGCGGCCGGCGCGCCCTTGACCAGCAGGCGATTGACCACGGTATGCACGCCGATGGTGCCGCGAGTGAGCGTGGTGGCGTGCCGAACCTCTGCCGGCGCGTCGACCCAGCCGGTGAGTTCGATGATTCCGGTGCCGATGGCGCCGATGTCGATCGGCCGGTCGACGAGGATCGGATCATTCCGAAACGTCTCGAGGACCCGTGCCTCGAGCTCGGCCTCGTCATTCACCTCACGGCGTGGTGCGCGCGCGGTGCGGAGGGGGCGGATGCTCTCGGACTCGGGCTGGTCCTCCGGCGCCGCCAGGCGCTTGGCCCGACGCCCCTTCGGCAGCGACAGCAGACCCCGATCAGCCAGCAGGATGCCGATGGCCATCCCTGCCAAGGCACCGAACAGCACGGCGCCGATCCGGTTCCCGCCACCTGACTTTGAACGATTTCGACGGCGCATCACTCGCATTTGCTTTTTCGAAGGAAGTTTGGGTTTAGTATACCGTAATCTGATACGACCAGGCGATGTGCAGAATGCGCGCCGCCGGCTCGTGACCGTGAAGCGCAGGATTCGTTGGCCGGCATCCTGCGGCTGCGTGCGCTTTGCCACGCCCCACATGACATGTCTGACAACACGTCCGCTCCGCTCCGCCTCACCCTCCCCGACGGCGCCGTTCGTGAGGTGCCCGCTGGTACACTCCCGAGTGAGGTCGTCGCCAGCATCGGCGAGCGCCTGCTCAATGCCGCCGTCGCTGTCAGCGTCGACGGCGCGGTGCAGGACCTTCGTACCCCGCTCAGGCAAAGTGGTGCATTTCGCGTGCACACCGACAAGGACGCCGAGTCGCTGCCCGTGCTCCGGCACTCCGCGGCACACATTCTCGCCACCGCCGTGCGACGCCTGCGCCCCGATGCGCACATCGGCTTCGGACCAGCCATCGACGACGGCTTCTACTACGACTTCGAGGTCCCGACGCCGTTCACGCCGGAGGATCTGCTCGGGTTCGAGGCCGAGATGCGCAAGATCATGGCGGAGAAGCTGCCGTTCGTGCGGGCGGAAGTCTCCCGGGCGGACGCGAAGACGGTCTTTGCCGACGACCCGCTCAAGCTCGAGCGCATCGATGATCTGGGTGCCGACGAAATCATCTCCACCTACACCGACGGTCCATTCGTCGACCTCTGTCGCGGCCCGCACGTGCCGCACACCGGGTGGCTGAAACACTTCAAGCTGCAGAGTGTCGCCGCCGCCTACTGGCGGGGTGACTCCACCCGGCAGTCGCTGCAGCGCATCTACGGCACAGCGTTCTGGAAGAAGGATGAACTGGAGCAACACCTGCACCGGCTCGAGGAGGCGAAGAAGCGTGATCATCGCCGCCTTGGCAAGGAACTGGACCTGTTCATGTTCCATCCCTTCTCGCCAGGCGCTGCGTTCTGGACCGAGCGTGGCACGTCGATGATCAACTCCCTCCACAGCTATCTGCGCGAAATGCAGCGCGATGGCTATCAGGAGATCAAGACACCGCTGCTCTTCAACAAGGGGCTGTGGGAGATCTCCGGCCACTGGGGGAAGTACAAGGAAAACATGTTCCTCGTGCTCGACAGTGAGACGGGTGAGCACGATCTGTCGTTGAAACCCATGAACTGTCCGTCGCATCACCTGATGTTCGCCGCGAAGAAGCATTCGTATCGGGACCTGCCGCTGCGTTTCTCGACCTACGACGTGCTGCATCGCAATGAACTCTCCGGGGCGCTGTCCGGGCTGACCCGTGTGCGGCAGTTCCAGCAGGACGACTGTCACATCTACCTGATGGAGAACCAGATCGCCGGCGAGGTGCATCGCCTGGTCGAGATGATCCTCGGCTATTACCGCACCTTCGGGTTGACGGCGCGACTCAAGTTCGCGACGCGCCCCGAGCAGCGGATCGGTAGTGACGAGATGTGGGACAATGCGGAAGCGGCGCTGCGCGGTGCACTCGAGAGCACTGGGCTGCCGTATGAACTGAAGGTCGGCGACGGTGCGTTTTACGGGCCGAAGATCGACTTCGATGTGCTGGATTCCATCGGACGTGCGTGGCAGCTGGGCACCATCCAGCTCGACTACGCCGCCCCTGATCGATTCGATCTGACGTACACCGGCGAGGATAACACGGCTCATCGTCCGGTCGTGATCCACCGGGCCATAAGCGGGTCGTTCGAGCGCTTCATGGGCATTCTGATCGAGCATTTTGCCGGGGCATTCCCCGTCTGGCTGGCGCCGGAGCAGGTCCGCGTGGTGCCGATCGTGGACGACTACGCGTCAGAGGCGAGGGCCGCAGTGTCACGGTTGCGTGACGCCGGTATCCGTGCCACTTGCGACGATCGCAACGAGACCTTGAATTACCGTATCCGGGAAAGCGAGCTCATGAAGGTGCCATACACGGCGGTTGTCGGAAAACGCGAAGCGGCGGACGGGACGCTGGCGGTCCGGGCGCGCGGAGCAGACGGCAAGAAGCAGGATGTCCTGTCGGTCGACGCCTTCCTGGCGCGGATCCTGGACGAGGTTCGCACGCGGGTCCTGCCTGACCTCGCGACACTCCCCGTTCCCGGCAGCGCCTGACGCATGGTCAGCACGCCCTCCACGACCGTCCGGATTTCGGAGCGCCTGACGCCGCTGCATGGCATTGCTGCCATCGACGCGCAGGGCTCTGAATTACCGCTGGACCCGTCGGAGCGGCGGATTTCTGCCTGGTCGCGATTCTGGCGCGTGACCGACCCGGCGCTCCGGGACGCGGGCATCAAGGGCGAGCGTACCATCGCGAAGTATCGGCTCGGCGCCTGCCTGATGTTGTTTCTGCTGCCGCTGCGCGCCGTGATTTCGCATCCCGAGTTGCGGCAGAACTGGGTTGGGATTGGCATCTCCAGCGCCGGTGTGATGGCCGGGATCATCTTCATGATCCTCACCCGACGCGATGTCGTGCGACCATGGATCGGGTTCGTGGCATCGCTGCTCGATGTGACGTTCGTCAGCACCGGGCTGGCGGCATTCGTTGCGCTTGGTGCCCCGCAGATTGCGGTCAACTCGAGGGTGATCTTCGAGGTCTACTTCCTCTGCCTCGCGGTCACCTGCCTGCGGTACGATCGCCGGATCTGTCTGGTGACTGGGCTCATGATCATGCTGCAGTACACGCTGATTGTCTGGTGGGCAAGCACAACACTCGACTCCAGCCCGGCGTGGATGGACGGGACATACGGACGCTTCGATCTCGAGGATCAGGTCGCGCGTCTGGTGCTGCTGGGCATTGCGACCATCGTCAGCCTGACCATCGTGCTGCGTGTGCAGCAACTGCGTGTGCTCTCCGTCCGCGACCGTCTGACGGGACTGATGATTCGCGGTTACTTCGACGAGCGCCTGGGTGAGGCCTTCGACCGGGCACAGCGCACCGGCGATGCGCTGGCGGTGGCGATGATCGACCTCGACTACTTCAAGTCATTCAACGACCGGTTCGGCCACGCGGTCGGCGATCTCGTCCTGGCCTCGGTGTCACGCGCCATCAAGCGCATGGTGCGGACCGAGGACGTCGTGGGCCGCTACGGCGGTGAGGAACTGATCGTGATGCTGCCGGGCCTCGATCGGGCAAAGGCCACCGAGCGGATGGAGCGCATCCGTCGGGCGATCAGTCAAGTCCGCGTGGAGCTCGACACCCATCCCGCGGTCCGGATGTCGCCACAGCCCGATCTCTTCTCCGAGGAAACGACCGAATTCAGTCGGACGGTGCTCACCGCCAGCATCGGCGTCGCCTCCTGGCCTGAGGACAAGGCAGAAACCGTCGAGTCGCTGGTGTATCGGGCGGATTCCCGGCTGCTGAGCGCCAAGTCGACCGGTCGGAATCGGGTGGTCTCATCAGCCGGCGGTACAGACGAGTTCGCTATCCTCTCGGCTTCCTGAGCGCTTTCCCGGGCGAGCGGACGGTTCAGCTCGGGACCCGGTCTGCGCAAATCGGTGGTACATTCGCAAACGCATGTCCGTGAAACTGAGGCCGATACGATGCCGTGTCGTCGCTGCCACGGTCCGTCAGCCACAGCGATGACGCCGGCGCCCGACGGATATCTCAATTCAAGAGTCAGCCCATGAGTGTTTCTCGTTCGCTTTCGCCTCGTATCGGCGTCGCGCTGATTGCGGCGTTCTCCCTCGCAGCGTCGCTGCGCGCGCAGGCGCCCGGTCGCGTGACGGGCAAGGTCACCGGATCCGACGGTGGCGCGGCGATTCTCGGTGCCACCATCCAGCTGGTTGGTACGCCGTTCGGCACCATCACGAAATCCGATGGAACGTACGGCATTTCCCTCCGGCCAGGCACGTACTCTCTGCGAATCCGGCAGATCGGCTTCACCAGCAATACGCAGGCGATCACGGTCGTGTCTGGACAGACGCTGGTTCGGGATGTCCGCCTCGAGCGGACGCCGACCAATCTCGACGCGGTGGCCGTCATTGGCACCCGTGCGGCAGAACGCACGGTCACGGAGTCGCCGGTTCCCGTCGATGTCTTCACGTCGGTCGACCTCAAGGCAACCGGCCGCACCGAAACCGCGCAGATGATTCAAGCGCTGGCGCCCAGTTTCAACTTCCCCCGCTCGGCCATCGCTGACGGCACCGACGCGTCGCGCCCTGCGACGCTGCGCGGACTTGGCGCCGATCAGGTGCTGGTGCTGGTGAACGGCAAGCGACGCCATACCAACGCGCTGATCAACGTCAACGGCACCGTCGGTCGCGGGCAGGCTGCAGTGGACCTGAATGCCATTCCCGCCAACATGATCGATCGCGTGGAAATTCTGCGCGACGGCGCCGCGGCGCAGTATGGCTCTGACGCAATCGCGGGTGTGATCAACATCGTGCTGAAGAAGTCGGCCGTGAACGAGGCCACGCTGCAGACCGGCGTCACATCCTCCGGTGACGGCGAAGTGCGATTGGGCAACGCCAACGTCGGTCGCCAGTTCGGCAACGGCGGCTATCTCCATGTCGGCGCGGAAGCTCGCACGCGCGGCTTCACCGATCGCAGCTCTGCAGACCCGCGGGTGCAGTACGCCTCGGGCGATCCTCGTGAGCAGGCGGCGGGTGTGATCAATCACCGGCACGGTGATGCACAAACGGAAGACTACGTCGGCATGTTCACCGCCGGGATGCCGCTCAAGGGCACCATGGAACTCTACGCGTTCGGCGGTGCTGGACGACGCAAGGCGATCGGACCTGGCTTCGCACGCTTGCCCAATGGCGGCAACACCGTCCCCGCACTCTGGCCGAATGGCTTTCTGCCGCTGATCAACAGCACGCTGAATGATCTCTCGCTCAACTTCGGCGCGAAGGGACAGATTCGCGGCTGGGACTGGGATGCGAGCCAGACGCTCGGACGCAATTCCCACAACTTCCTCATTTCGCAGACGAACAACGCGTCGTTCGGACCGGCCAGCAAGACCGCGCTCAACTCCGGGTCGCTGATCTTCAGTCAGGCATCCACCAATCTCGATCTGTTCCGCGAGTTCAAGGTGGATGATCGCGCAGTCCGACTTGCCGTGGGCGGCGAATTCCGCAAGGATCAGTACGAGATCGAAGCAGGCGAGCCGATGTCGTACCTGAACGGCGGTCGCGATCGCAATGGCAACGTGGTGAATGTGCCCGCTGGCGCCGGCGCGCAGGTGTTTCCCGGATTCCGTCCCAGTGACGCAAAGAACGTCTCGCGGAACAACCGCTCCGTGTACGTCGACGTCGAGGCCGATCTGACCAAGTGGCTGCTGGTCAGCGCCGCGGTGCGCAACGAGGACTACAGTGACTTCGGCGCTCAGACGACGGCCAAGGGTGCCTTCCGCATCGCACCCGTCAGTGGCTTCGCAGTGCGCGGTGCGGTCAGCAGCGGGTTCCGCGCGCCGTCGCTGCAGCAGAGCTTCTTCACGTCGACCGCCACGAATTTCATCGGTGGCGTGCCGTTCGACATCACCACCTTCGCCGTGAACAGCACGCCGGCACAGCTGTTGGGCTCGCGCCCGCTGCGACCTGAGACGTCGCGCAACGCCAGCGTCGGCGCCACCTGGGAACCGATCAAGTCACTGGTCATCACGTCAGACTATTACGACATCCGCATCGACGACCGCGTCGTCCTGTCGGAAAACTTCATCGGTGACTCGGTGCGTGCGCTGCTCGGTCGCAATGGCGTCACCGGCATCGGCGGCGGTCGGTATTTCACCAACGCGATCAACACCAAGACCACTGGCCTCGATATCGTGGCGAACTACGGTTTCGCACTGCGGAACCGCGGGTTTGTCCGCTTGACCACCGGTTTCAACCAGAATGAGACCAAGGTGACCAAGGTCGTGCAGCCGACGCCCGTGCAGCTGCTCGGGCTGAATGAAGCGCTGTTCAGTCGCGTGGAGCGCGGTCGCATCGAGCGCGGTCAGCCGCGCAATAATCTGCTGGCCAGCGCAACCTACGAGATCGGCAAGTTCACCTGGACGGCGCGCACGCAGCGGTTCGGCGAAGTGACGTCCTTCCAGAATACCGTCGCCCAGCCGGCGACGGGCGCCAGGGTGCGTCAGCCGCCGGATCAGACGTTCGGTGCCAAGTACATCACCGATCTATCGCTCGGCCTGCAGCTCCGGCGCAATACCCAGTTTGTGCTTGGCGCCGACAACGTGTTCAATATCTTCCCGGATCGGAACAGCGATCCGGGTGACCTCGCCGCCGTTGCACCGACGGCGGCCGAGCCGCGCGGTTTTGCGGGGAACTACTCCGGCAACTCGAACTTCAACATTTTCCGCTACAACGGGATTTCGCCGTTCGGCTTCAATGGCCGTTTTGTCTACGCCCGGGTGAACGTCCGCTTCTGATCGATAGACAACACTGTGGCGCGGCGCACCGGGATGTCCTGGTGCGCCGCGCTCGTATTTGGAAGGCGGTGCTCTGAGCGACCGCTCCACGCTCCCGACCCGTCGTGGTACGCCGGGGCGCGGTGTCGTCTCAGCGACTGAACGACGGCAGGGCGCTATCTTTCCGGTCTCTCCCGGGCTGCCGGGGAGTCCTCCTGCCGCTTTTGCATTCCTCATAAATGCCTTCCCCAGAACACACCCCAGTCATCGTCGCCGCCCGGCGCACCCCCATCGGGAAATACCTCGGCGGGCTGGCGTCGCTCACCGCGCCCCAACTCGGAGGCCATGCCATTGCGGCCGCCCTCGCGGACAGCGGCGTTCCGGCCGACCTGATCGAAGAAGTCATCATGGGCCATGTGTTGCAGGGTGGCACCGGACAGGCCCCGGCGCGTCAGGCCGCGTTGCTCGGTGGTGTACCCGTCACGGCGTCGGCAATGGCCGTCAACAAGGTGTGCGGCTCCGGGCTCAAGGCCGTGATGCTCGCCGCACAGGCTATCAAGGCCGGTGACCGCGCGATCCTGATCGCGGGCGGCCAGGAGAGCATGTCGAATGCGCCGCACTACATGTACGGCATTCGCGGCGGCGTGAAGATCGGCGACCAGAATCTGGTTGACGGCATGATTCGCGATGGCCTGTACTGCGCCACCTACCACTGCCACATGGGTGGCCACGCCGAACACACGGCGGTGAAGGGAGCCGTCAGCCGCGCCGATCAGGACGCGTTCGCGGCCGAAAGCCATCAGAAGGCGGTGCGTGCGCAGGCGGCGGGAAAGTTCGCGGCCGAGATCGCGACCGTCAGCATTCCTGGTCGCAAGGGCGCCACCACGGTGGCAGCCGACGAAGGGCCGCGCGCCGATACGACACCGGAGTCGCTGGCCGCGCTGCGACCAGCCTTTCCGAAGGACGCGCCAAAGGAACTGAGCTCCTCGGATCTCACCGTCACCGCGGGCAATGCCTCGTCGCTGAATGACGGCGGTGCGGCGCTGGTGATCACCAGTGAAGCCGTCGCCCGTGCACACGGGCTGACCATTCTGGCGCGTATCAGTGGCTACGCCACCGGTGCGGTGGATCCCAAGGAACTGTTCTTCGCGCCGATCACGGCGGTGAAGAACCTGATGAAGCAGCAGGGCAGGAGCATCGCCGATTATGGACTGATCGAGGCGAACGAAGCGTTTGCGTCGCAGTCGCTGGCGGATGGCCGCGGTCTGGGCTGGGACTGGGATCGCGTGAATGTGAACGGCGGCGCGATTGCGCTCGGACATCCCATCGGCGCCAGCGGTGCTCGCGTGCTGGTGACGCTGTTGCATGCGATGCTCGATCGCGATGTGGCGACTGGCCTCGCCACGCTCTGCCTCGGTGGCGGCGACGCCGTAGCCCTGTCCGTCGATCGCGTCTGACCGGCGGCTCGTCGTCGCAGGCGCGCAATGTCCACCTCGTTGCTCGATCTCGTTGTGTATTCCCGACCGGATCGTCTCCGGTCGGGGTGGCGGATCGCGCTCTTCGTGCTGGCGGGGCTGGCGGCATCGAACGTCGGCGTCCCTTTGGTGGCGATGGGGATGCCGGCGGCCAGCATGCCGTGGATCCGCGCGACGCTCGAGTGTGTGGCGGTGCTGGCAGCCACTCGGTACGCAACCACGCAGCTGGACGGCGCCGGCTGGAGTTCCGTGGGGCTTGGTCCGACGGCCTGGCGACCGCGCCTGCTCCTGCTGGGGCTCGGGGCCGGAGCGTGCGCCATTGCGCTGCCCACGACGGCGCTGATCGCGCGTGGTTACCTCAGCTTCACGCCGTCACCGATGGGTGACGCGTCGCGTGCCCTGCTCCTGTCTGTCGCGGTGCTTGGCCCAGCGGCGCTCACCGAAGAGCTCTTGATGCGCGGGTACCCGTTCACGGTGCTCTCTGAAACGTGGGGGTGGCCGGTTGCCACCGGGATCACCTCGGTCGTGTTCGGGGCGTTGCATCTGGGCAACCCGGGGGTGACACCACTGGCGATTGCGAATGTGATCGCGGCAGGAGTGTTCCTCGCCGGTGTGCGGGTCGTCACCGGAAGTCTGGCGGCGGCGTGGGCGGCACACTTCGGGTGGAACTGGACCATGTCAGCCGCCTTCCATAGCTCGGTCAGCGGCCTTCCATTCGGGACGCCGGGGTATCGGCTGGCCGATACTGGTCCAGACTGGCTCTCCGGTGGCGCGTGGGGCCCCGAAGGGGGTGTTGGTGCAGCGGTCGGGATGATGGGCGCGTTCGCCGGATTGTCGTGGGCGACGCGTCGAATAGGGCGTGCGGGGCTGTCTCCCGAGGCGCCAGTTGCAGTTTCCATACAGGCGGGTGGCACCACTGGCCACCAGGAGCACGAGATATGAGCGACCGCATTGCGGTCATCGGCGCGGGACAGATGGGCAATGGGATTGCCCACGTGTTTGCGCAATCAGGATTCCCGGTCACGATCATCGACGTCTCCGCTGCTGCACTCGAGAAAGGCGTGGCGACCATCAACCGCAATCTCGATCGTCAGGTGAAGAAGGGCACGATCGACGCTGCCACGCAGGCCGCCACCATGTCGCGCGTGACCACTGCCACTGAACTCGCCGCCGCTTCCGAGTGCAGCGTGATCATCGAAGCCGCCACCGAAAACGTCGGGCTCAAGTTCGACATCTTCAGCAAGCTCGACGCGATTGCGCCCGAAGGCGCAATTCTCGCCAGCAACACCAGTTCCATCTCCATCACGCAGATCGCGGCGCGTACCAAGCGGCCAGCCGACGTGATCGGCATGCACTTCATGAATCCCGTGCCCGTCATGCAATTGGTGGAAGTGATTCGCGGAATCGCCACCAGTGATGCGACAACCGAACGCACCGTCGCCCTCGCCAAGGCCGTCGGCAAGACACCGTGCGAGGCGAATGACTTTCCGGGGTTCATCGCCAATCGCATCCTGATGCCGATGATCAACGAGGCGTTCTACTGCCTCATGGAAGGCGTCGGCACCGCTGAATCGATCGATACGGTGATGAAGCTTGGCATGAATCATCCCATGGGGCCGCTGACGCTGGCCGACTTCATTGGACTCGATACCTGCGTGGCCATTCTCGATGTGCTGCACAAGGGGATCGGCGATCCGAAGTACCGCGCCTGCCCGTTGCTGCGCAAGTACGTCGATGCCGGATGGCTCGGACGCAAGTCAGGCCGCGGCGTGTACACCTATCCCGCCGCCTGACATGTTTCCGTCACCAGTGATTTTTCCGCTCACCGAAGAGCAGCGCGAGATCCAGCGGACCGCGCGCGAGTTTGCCGCCGCCGAGATCACGCCGCATACCGCACAGTGGGATCGCGACAGCCATTTTGAACCCGCGTTGGTAAAGAAGCTCGGTGATCTGGGTTTCCTCGGCATGCTGATCCCGGAGCAGTATGATGGGCTCGGACTCGACGCCCTGACTTACCTGATGGCGCTCGAGGAGATCTCGACGCACGATGCGTCAGTCGGCGTGATGATGAGTGTGCACAACTCGTTGCCGACGCAGATGATCCTCAACTACGGCAACGACGCACAGAAGGCACGCTGGTTGCCGCCGATGGCCCGTGGCGAGATCCTCGGCGCCTTCGCACTCTCGGAGCCCGGCAGTGGCAGCGATGCCAGCTCGCTCACCACACACGCCGTTCGCGATGGCAATGACTGGGTGATCAGCGGCACCAAGAGCTGGGTCACGCAGGGCACACACGCTGGCGTGATCCTGGTGATGGCGCGCACCGACACGGCGGACGCACGCAAGGGCAGCAAGGGCATCTCGACCTTCATCATTTCGCCGGAGCTGCCTGGCTTCAGCGTGGGCAAGAAGGAAGACAAGCTCGGGCTCCGCGCCAGCCCCACGGTCATGCTCAACTTCGACGAAATGCGCGTTCCCGCCGACCGAATGCTCGGCGCGGAAGGCATGGGCTTCATCTACGCGATGCAATCGCTCGATCATGGCCGTCTGGGAATCGCCGCGCAGGCCCTCGGCATTGCGACCGCCGCCGCCGAAGCGGCCAAGGACTACGCGGCCGACCGAAAGCAGTTCGGACAACCGATCAAGGACTTTCAGGCGGTGCAATTCAAGCTGGCCGACATGGCCAGTCGTATCAGCGCCACCCGTGCACTGCTCTACGCGACGGCGCGGGCCAAGGACGCCGGCGAACCGATCACGCAGTTCGGCGCCATGTGCAAGCTGCTCGCCAGTGAGACGGCCATGTGGACCACCACCAACGCCGTCCAGATCTTCGGCGGGTACGGCTACGTCACCGAGTATCCGGTCGAGCGGTTGTTCCGCGACGCCAAGGTGACGGAGATATATGAAGGCACCTCGGAAGTGCAACGGATCGTGATTGCCCGTGCGCTCTATTCTCAGCAATGACTGACGCCTGCGCGGCGACGGCGCCGCGCGGGTTTCCATCTTCCCATATATGAATCTCTTCGAGACGATTGCAACGATGGGGCACGAGCAGCTCGTGCTCGCCTACGACAAGTCCACTGGCTACCGCGGCATCATCGCGATCCACGACACGACGCTTGGACCGGCGCTCGGCGGCACGCGGTTCTGGAACTACGCCTCCGATGAGGAAGCCATCATCGATGCATTGCGCCTGGCGCGCGGCATGACCTACAAGAACGCCGTCGCCGGGCTCAACTTGGGCGGAGGAAAGAGCGTCATCATCGGTGACAATCGCACCACCAGCCGCGAGATGATCTTCCGCGCCCACGGCCGCTTCGTCGACTCGCTCGGCGGACGCTACGTGACGGCCGAAGACGTCGGCACGGGAACGCTCGACATGGACTTCGTGCACATGGAGACCAACTACGTCGCCGGCCTGCAGAACGCCTCCGGGGATCCGTCACCGGTCACGGCGCGCGGTGTGTTCCGTGCCATGCAGGCCACCGCCAAGTTCCGCTGGGGCAGCGACTCGCTCTCGGACAAGACGGTCGCCATTCAGGGCTGCGGCAACGTTGGGTACAACTTGGCCCGCGAACTCCACGCGGTCGGCGCCAGGCTGATCGTCGCCGATATCGACGCCGAGCGGGTCAAGCGGGTCGTCGCCGAGACCGGGGCGCGCGCAGTCGCCGTCGATGAGGTCCTCGACCAGAGCGCCGACATTCTGGCGCCCTGCGCCCTGGGCGGCGGCCTGAATGACGAGACGATCCCGAAGCTGCGGGTCGAGCTGGTGGTCGGCGCCGCCAACAACCAGCTGCTCGAGGATCGCCATGGCGACATGATCGAGGAGCGGGGAATCACCTACGCACCGGACTACGTGGTGAATGCCGGTGGCGTCATCAATGTCTATGGTGAACTGGCCGGCTGGGACCGGACTCGCTCCCTGCGCAAGGCAGATGAGATCTACCAGACTATCCTTGGGGTGTTCGAGATTGCCCGAGCCGATGGTGTGACCTCTCACGTCGCAGCCGATCGTCTCGCTGAACGTCGGATCCAGGCCGTGCGTGGCATGGTGAGGACGTGGCCGCCGTTCCCCAACAAATCGGAGACCTGACCCATGGCTGAACACATCCCGATTGGCTCCGATCACGCCGGCTTCGAGATGAAGGGGCACCTCGTCAAGGCGCTTGCGGCCATGGGATACCAGGTCGAAGACCTCGGTACGCACTCCGCTGATTCCACCGATTACGCCGATTTTGCCCATCCGGTGGCCAGCGAGGTGTCGTCAGGCGAGGCCAAACGCGGTATTCTGCTCTGTGGCACGGGGCTCGGTATGAGCTACGCGGCCAATCGCTGGCCGAACGTCCGGGCGGCGGTGGCGTGGACGCCCGAGGTCGCGAAACTGTCCCGCGAGCACAATGACGCGAACATCCTGGTCATCCCCGCGCGTTGCATCAGCGAGGCCGATGGGGTGAAGATTCTGGAGGCGTGGTTGAACACGCCATTCGAGGGCGGCCGGCACGAACGCCGGATCGCAAAGATTGAACGGGCCGACGGCGAGAGGAGACGTGATGCAGCAGTGGAATGAGTGGGACCGGTGTCCGCCGGGTGCCGCGTTGCGCGCCGGCGATCCAGAAATTGCGTCGCTGATCGAAGCCGAGATCGTCCGTCAGAACGACGGGATCGAGCTGATCGCGAGCGAGAATTTCGTCTCGCCGGCCGTGATGGAGGCGATGGGTTCGCCGCTCACCAACAAGTACGCCGAAGGGCTGCCGGGCAAGCGCTATTACGGCGGCTGCGAAGTGGTCGACAAGGTGGAGCAGCTGGCGATCGATCGGGTCAAGCAGCTCTTCAATGCCGAACACGCGAACGTCCAGGCGCACTCTGGCGCGAGTGCCAATGCGGCCGTGTTTCTGGCGTTCCTCAAGCCCGGTGACACGATCGTCGGGCTCGATCTGTCGCAGGGCGGTCACCTCACGCACGGCTCGCCGGTCAACTTTTCGGGCCTCAACTACAACGCGAAGTTCTACGGCGTAACTGATGAAGGCATAATCGATTACGATGCCATGCGTGCAGTGGTACGTGCGGAGAAGCCGAAGATGCTGATCGCCGGGTACAGCGCCTACTCTCGTGTGATCGACTATCAGGCGTTCCGCGACGCGGCCGACGAAGTCGGCGCCATCTTCCTGGTGGACATGGCGCACTTCGCCGGGCTAGCCGCCACCGGGGTATATCCGAGTCCAGTGCCGTTGGCCGATGTCGTGACCACCACCACCCACAAGACCCTGCGCGGTCCGCGCGGTGGCCTGATTCTCTGCAAGGAGAAGTTCGCCAAGGCGATCGACAAGGCGACTTTTCCCGGCACGCAGGGCGGCCCGCTGGAGCATGTCATCGCGGCCAAGGCGGTGGCGTTCCGCGAGGCACTCCAGCCCGAGTTCACCACGTACTGTCATCAGGTGGTCGCCAACGCCCGTGCACTTGCCGCGGAGCTGGTGGCCCTCGGCGGGTCGATCGTGTCGGGTGGCACGGACAATCACCTGATGCTGATGGACCTTCGCTCGCGGGGCGTCGAATCGCTGACGGGTAAGCTGGCCGAGAATGCGCTCAACCACGCCGGCATCACCGTGAACAAGAACACCGTGCCCAAGGAGACCCGCTCGCCCTTCGTGACCAGCGGCATCCGGCTCGGTACGCCAGCGGTGACCACGCGGGGCATGAAGGAGCCCGAGATGCACCGGATCGCCACGCTGATCGATCGCGTACTCAGGGCGCCTGAGGACGAGGCCAACCTGCGCGACGTCCACGCTGACGTGAAAGACCTTGCGGCAGGGTTCCCGCTGTATCCCGCGCCGGTTGGCGCGGAAGTCTGACTCACGGGATGAGGTAGCAGACGTGGCCGAGTTGGCATTCCGGGATGGGATCATGGAGCAGATTCGCCTTCGCGAACCGCGCTTCCATGAACACGCCTTCCTGTTCGTGCTGGCGGCGCTCGAGCACAGCCAGGAGCGGCTGGGCGAGCGTCGCCATATCTCCGGCAAGGAGCTGGCGGAGACCTGTCGTGACCTCGCCATCGAGCGCTACGGGGTGATGTCGCGGCTGGTGCTCGACCACTGGGGCATTCGCGAGTCGGTGCATTTTGGCGATATCGTCTTCGCGCTGGTCGATCTCGGGATGCTGATCAAGCAGCCCCACGATCAGCGCGACGATTTCGCGGACGCCTTCGATTTCCGGGTGGCGTTCGAGTCGGCGTACCCGTGGCGTAACGTGCCGCAGGGGTAGTCGGGAGTCGAAATCAGTGCTTGGCCGCCGTCAGCGGTGCATGCCGTCAGCGTTTCACCACGCGGAACTGTACGCCCACCGCCGCCAGAACTTTCATCACCGTCGCGAAGCTCGGGTTGCCGTCTTCGTTGAGCGATTTGTAGAGGCTTTCGCGGCCGAGTCCGGTCTTTTTGGCAATCTCGGTCATGCCCACCGCGCGCGCCACATCGCCAAGCGCGTGTGAGAAGCTCTCTGCGTCCTCAGGGGCCTCGATCAACGAGGCGTCGAGATACCCTTGCATGTCTCGCAGGGTCTTGAGGTAGTCGACCACGTCGTAGGGGAAGATCTCGGTCGGAGTCTTCACCTTGGCTTTCTCGCGCGTCTTGGGCATCAGACGATCTCCGGGAGGTTATCCATCAGTGAAAGTGCCACTCTGATATCGTTCGGCTGTGTCGATTTGTCGCCACCTGCCAGAAGCACAATCACCGAGCCTCCTCGTTCGGTAAAATAAATGCGAAACCCTGGCCCGATGTCGAGCTTCAACTCGCAGAGGCCTCGCGCGAGACGTCGGTGGCTACCAGGGTGTCCATCGGCGAGCCGCCGCACACGAACCGCAATACGATCGCGAACGCCGTTGTCGGAGAGCGCGTTGACCCAATCCCGATATCGCGGAGTCTCGAGAATCTGCTTCAATATGTATCCGGTGGGATACGTCGCGCAATGGGCAGCACGCTGATTTTTCTCGCGCGCGGTGGACGCCGGCTATGGTGCGTTTCGCCGTCAGCCGGAAGTCAGTCCGCACTGCGTTGTAACGGCGCGAAACACCGCAAAGAGCGCACTCGTCTAGTGTCGCCGAAATCTCGTGGCTCTCAGGCGCGCCTCGTCACGCGAGCCAGCGTTGCAACAACTCGCGATGCTCGCCGCCGTGCTCGAGCGCAGCAAGATCAAACGAAGAGCGAACCGCTTGACGCAAAGGCGCAAGGGCGCAAAGCCGCTACGACGCAAGGGCCGACTGAAAAATCGAGACACTTCGGTTCGAGATATTGGTCAGCAACAACTTCAGCCAGGATGTTTTGTAAATGAACTGCAGCCGCAGCGCCATCGTTCGGCTGTTCCCATGCCTCTGCAGTTCCTTGCGCCTTTGCGCCTTTGCATCTTTGCGTAAAGCCGTTGCCGTTCCGCCGTTGCCGTTCCGCCGTTGCCGTTCCGAATTCGGGGTCGTGTCGCCGACGTCTCGTGGCGGTCAGACGCGCCTTGTGACGCAACTCGGCCCTGCCATACCGCGCGATACCGCAGCTATCGCTCCACGTCGTACCATGGCTCGCGCCACAATCCATCTCCCACCATTCGCCACGGCACTTCGGCAAAAGCCCGCTAGATTGACACTGTGCCCGATCTCCCGCACCAACACAGCACGCCGGTCGCTCCATCGCCGCTCCCACCGATCGCCGTGCTCACGGCCGACGGTGCGCGCGAGCTCGACGCGCGCACAATTGCGACGCTGCCGGACTCCTATACGCTCATGC
>JBBQRH010000083.1:0-17717 GCA_038215035.1 Gemmatimonadales bacterium
CGCTGCCGACTCAGTTCCGTCGTGAACGATTCTTCCGTCATCGCCGTGAAGCGTTGCAACTCACCTGGGACGACGAACGGATTCGGCTGCCCCGCTGCCATCCGCGCACGCTTCTCGAGCAGATCAAACTGCTCGGCGTGCGGCGCAAGAAAGACGTCCGCATCGAGCGCCTTCAATCGCGCAAAGGTGCGCTGATAGTCCCGCACGATGCCAGGATACTGGGGCCGCGGAGCGAGCCGATTGGCTGCCACACTGGCGCTGCAGAAAAACGCGGCGGTATGCCGCACGTTTCCCTCGCTCACCGGCATCGTCCACGTCGTGCATCCGGCGGTGTGCCCGGGCGTGTTGTGTGCCGTCATCGTCACTCCGCCGAGTGTGACGGTGGAACGATCGTGCAACACCTTGTCGACGCGAACAGGCGGGGAGCGCCACGCCAGTTCGCCCTCCGACCCAGCGTACACACCACGCTCGAGTGCGCGGCGGTCACCGGCCATTGCCTGAAGGCTGGCGCCGGTGCGCTTCTTCAGCTCAGCGATGCCTCCCGAGTGATCAAAGTGGGCGTGCGTATTGAGAATGATCCTGACCTCCTCGGGCGCGAAGCCGAGTGCCTTGATATTGCGTTCGACCATTGCGGCGTTTTCCGGCAGTCCGACGTCGAGGAGGATATGGCCCTTCGCCGTCGTGATCAGCCACGCCGACAGTCCGGCGCTTCCCACGTAGTACACGTTGTCGATGACACGGAACGGCGAGATCGTGTCGGTCCAGTTTGCCGGCTGCTGGGCTGACACGGAGGATGCCGTCAGGGCAACCGTCAGCAGCACCGAAGCTGAGCGCATGTTCACCATGTGGGTCTCGTGCTGATGCCACCATCAACCAGGATGTCGGCACCGGTGATCCAGCGTGACGCTGGCGAAGCCAGGAACAACACGGCGTCGGCCACATCCTCGGGCTGTCCAAGCCGTTCGAGCGGCACGACACTCGTCCACCGCGCCACCCCAGGGGGCCAATCCTCGGCCAGCCCCGGTCGATCGATCAATCCCGGCGATACGGAATTCACGCGAATTCCCAAGCGACCGTATTCGAGCGCCGCAGCGCGCGTGAACATCAACTGCCCCGCCTTCGATGTTGCGTAATGCCCATGTCCCGATGCTGGTGAGTGGCCCTCGATCGAGACGATGTTGACCATGGCGCCCGGTACGCCGCGAGCGATCATCGACGCCGCGGCCAGGCGCGTCATGAGAAACACTCCGTCGAGATTCGTCGCCATCATCGCCTGAAAGGTCGACAGCGGCATCTCGGCCAGCTCGGCCACACCCTGATCAGCGGCATTGTTCACGAGCACATCGACCGGCCCCAACGTCTGCTCTACCGCCTCGAACATCGCCCGGCAGGCGGCTTCGCTGGTGATGTCGGCTGCGAAAGCTGCCGCGACGCCGCCACCGGCCCTGACCGCTGCTACGGTCGCCTCGGCTGCCACGGAGCCGCTGTGATAGTGCACCGCGACACTCGCGCCAGCGTCGCTCAGGCGTTTCGCGATCACGCGCCCGATGCCGCCCGAGGCACCAGTCACCAGCGCGACCTTGCCTCGCAGATCGAGCAGGTCCTGCACCTTCGGAATCACGGTCATTGTGAGGCGATCATTCGTGGCATGCGACGCGCACGCCGTGCGGCGTCATTTGCCTGGATGGTAGGTACGCTCGGTATGGCCTGCGAGCTGCGGGCGATAAAAGTACACGTCACGCAATTTTCCTGTTCCATACCGCTCGGCCTGATCATTGAAGTGTTTCGAGCCAGGATTGCTGTTCAAGCCACCGGCCGTGACCGCCTTCGCACGCACACTATCCCCGAACTCCACCACGGCCACGAAGCTGTTGCCGCTGGTGCCATACCACTTCTTCGTTCCCGGATACGGCCGCGCCCCGAAGGATGCGAGTGATCCCCATCGCGCCGAGGCGAACGCCACCGGAAGACTCGGTGCCACATCGCTGAACGGCTGCACGATGTCGCCGGTCCGACGCTGGAAACGATTCACATCTCCCCAGAAGGTCTTCCAGCTCCCGAAATTCGTCGTCAGTGTGTCCGATGCGGCAACCAGCGCGGCGAGTTTTTGCGCAGGCGTGGTCTTCTTTGCCATGTACGTATAGACGGACAAGTTTTCATTCTCGGCATCGGCCCTCGCGACGCGCCACAGCTCCTCACCCCAGAACACGGCCAGTGTCGTCGCGACGGAGTTCTCGGCCCACCGGTAGTCCCATGTCCGCAGTTGCGACACCTGCTCCCCGAGCTTGCCTCGCAGCGGGCTGCTCATGGCCACATCGTCGTACGCCTTCACCAGCAACGGCACCAGATCGGCGAAGGCGGGCAGGTAGCTGTCGTACGCCGCATCACGCAGGGTCTCGGGCGTGAAGTCCTTGCGGTTGGCGAGCAGCCGAATTGCGTGCACGCCGCGCGGATTCTCCTCATACCGTTCCATGTACTTCGGGTAGTCGGACGCCTTGGGGCTGCTGGCACCCGAGACGGTGAACGGCCAGTTGTTGGTGTTCTGAATCCACCCCGTGGCCGGATTGATCATGTTTGGACTTTCGCCGAGCGAGTGTACGCCGCGATACGTCGTCGCCGTGTCACTTCCGTCGACTGGAGCGTCCCAGTTGAACTTCGGATTCCGCTTCGGGATGTGATTGGCGTGGAAGTAGGCAATGTTGCCCTCCGCATCGGCGAACACGGTGTTGTTCGACGAATTGGTGTGCAACTCCATGGTGGTACGGAACTCTGCCAGGTTCTTCGCCTTGGTGCGAGTCCACGATTGCGTGAGGGCCTTGACCGGCTCCTGCATCAGGGCGACGCTGATCCACTTGCCGTCCGCTGCCCGTACCACCGGCCCGTGTTGCGTGCGATAGACCGTGAACTCGCGCGTTGCCGGCCCCGATGCTCCCTTGTACGGCACAGTGAGCTTCGTGGACAGGACCGGCTGCTCCGCACCTGCGACCCGGGACACCCATCCATCACCCTTCTTGGTCACCGTCTCGGCGAACTCGTCGATCACGTCGGCTCCGCTGGACGTGTGCATCCACCCAGCCTTGTCGTTGAAGCCCTGATAGATGAAGAACTGCCCCCAGGTTGCTGCGCCGTACGCGTTCAACCCCTCCTCACTCACCATCTGCACTTCCTCGCGGAAGAAGAATGAGGTGTGCGGATTGATCAGGAGGAGGGCGCGCTTGTTGACGGTGTTCTGCGGCGCAATGGCGATACCGTTCGATCCCGTCGGCTCCTTCGCTGGGGCAAATCGCTCCGCCCCCGTGGGCTCCGACACCCCTCGGGCCACTGAAGGTGTTGCACTCGGGGCACCGTAGAACGCCTCGAGCGCCTTCAACGAGACCGATTCGATGTCCCCGCCGATGCTTCCCTCGCTGAATGTCATCGCCATCCACGGCTCGAAGCGCGCCAGCACTTTCGGCTTGGTTTCCGGATGCATGTGCAGATAGTAGTTCAGGCCATCAGCCCATGCGGTGCACAGGGTCTGCAACCACGCGGGGCTGGCCTTGAACTGTGATTGGATCTCCGCCGGATCGATGAACAGTTTCATCCGCAGGTCACGCCAGATCGCCGACTCGCCCTCGGCCTCGGCAAGTCGACCCATCGCATTCAGATAGTTCACTTCGATGCGATTGAAATCGTCCTCCGCCTGCGCGTAGATCATCCCGAAGACCGCGTCAGCATCGGTCTTGCCGTACACGTGCGGAATGCCCCAATCATCACGAACGATCTCGATCCGGCCGGCCTGCTGCTCCCATCGCGTCACGTCGGCGTTGGCAGTCGTGGAATCGCTCCCCGCGTTCCCGCCGCGGGCCGTAGGCTTGCCAGAGCAGGCGGCAGTGAGCACGACGAGCAGCAACAGGGATTTCCGCATACGGGCCTCGAGGGGGTCGGGAGAGATTTTCAAGGCTCATGCTCGCCAACCGACAGCCGTTCTGCAACGGGGGTCGGCGATTGCCGTCGCGCGCCCTATCGCTGGGGAACGCGCCACGGCACGTTTCCCGTGTCCTCAACACACCCAATCCGTGCCATCGATGCTGCCAATCGTCGCCCCTCGCCCCGCCGCTCGCCGGCTCCCGATCCTGCGTACCGGGCTGTTCGCCCTCGCGCTGGCCGCTGTGCCACTCGGTGCGCAGATTCCGCAGGCGGAGTTCAATGCACGGAGGGATGCGCTGGCAGCGAAGCTTGGCGACGGGCTGTTGGTGGCGTTCGGTGGACGGACACCGGTGGAAGACTTCGGCCCGTTCTTTCAGCTTCCGGACTTCCGGTATCTGACGAACTACAACGAACCTGACGCTGCACTGGTGATGGTCATCAAGGGCGGAAAGGCGCAGGCCACCCTCTTCATCACCCCCGCCGGGGCACGGCAGCAGTTCTACTACGGCAAGCGTCCCGATTCGCTCGCGGTCGAACAGACCCTTGGCATGCGGGCGCGATCGGCCGGTGCCATCGAAGCCGTCCTCGATTCGCTCGCAGGCAGCGCCAAGACGGTCTACACGCTGGCAGATTTTGCGGCTGCCGACTTCGCCGCGCAGGATTCGCTCACGCGCGGACAGCAGTGGGAGCGCCGCTTCGCCGCAGCGCACCCCGGCCTCACCCTGCGCGACGCGCATCCGTACGTCTACCAGATCCGGGCGAAGAAATCCGAGGCCGAACTGGGGCTCATCCGGCGAGCCGCGGAGATCAGTGCCGAAGGGCATCGGGCGGCAATGCTGGTGCCGGAACCGACGAAAGAGTACGAGTTGCAGGCCGCACTCGAGTACCAGTTCCGGCGGCTCGGTGGCGCGCGTCCATCGTACGGCTCCATCGTCGGCGGCGGAATCCGCGGTACACAGCTGCACTACATGCGAAACCGTGGTGATCTGAAGCCAGGCGATCTGGTCGTGATCGATGCTGCGACCGAGTACGAGGGCTACGCCGCCGACGTCACGCGTTCCATCCCCGTCAGCGGCACGTACACACCCGAGCAGCGCCTGATGTACCAGCTGGTGCTGGACGCACAACTCGCGGCGGAGCGCAACTCCAAGGTTGGCATGTCCTCGATTGCGGCGCTCGACTCATCGGAGGACGTGCGCGCGCGCGGCCTGGCGAAACTTGGCCTGATTGAGAGTGTCGACGCGTCGATCGACATGCCATGGCGAACCGACTGCGTGAACGCACCACGTTCCTGCCGGCAGGCGATGTTCTGGATGATCCACGGAATCAGCCACGGCATCGGGCTCGCCGTGCACGATCCGGCGCAGTTCTACAGCGGCAACCGCACCTTCCAGATCGGCGATGCGTTCACGATCGAACCGGGCATCTACGTCAGTACCGCCATGCTCGATGCGCTGCCGGACACGCCGAAGAACCGCAAGTTCATCGCCAAGGTGCGCGAGGCCGTGGTCCGCTTCCAGAACACGGGCGTGCGAATCGAGGACGACTACATCGTCACTGAAAAGGGCACCGAACGCATCAGCAATGTTCCTCGCGAGATCGACGAGATCGAAGCACTGATGCGCAGCCGGGCGCGGCCGATTCCGTAAGTCGTCGTCAGCGCGCGACCACGCCGACGATCACGCAATTGAATCCGCCAGACGTGGTGTGCGAGCGGACCTTGTGCACGCTGACCTTCAGGCCTGCCGCCTTGAGCGACCGCACGAACGCTGGCTCGGTGTCCACCGACCAGTAGGCCACTCGACCACCGGGTCGCAGTGCTGCGATGGCGGCACGAATCCCCTTCTCGCCGTATAGCTTCTTGTTGCTGCCGGTCGTGAACGACTCGGCGCCGTTGTCGATGTCCAGCATGATCGCATCGAAGGTACCGACGTTGGCGCGGAGCACATTCGCCACGTCGTCGCGCAGCACGGTGACGCGCGCGTCGTGCATCGCACCGCCCGCCAGCGGCCACTCGGGGTGCAGATTCCACTCGATCACCTCGGGCATGATCTCGGCCACGACAACTCGCGCGCTGTCAGGCAGCACGCGAAGCGCTTCCGTCAACGTGAAGCCGAATCCGAGTCCGCCGATCAGCACGGCCGCGTCGGCCTGCTCACGCAATGGCGTGCAGACCAGCTCTGCCAGCTGCATCTCCGAATGTACGCGACGCGTCGACATCAGTTCGATGCCGTCCACCACCATCATGTACGAGCCATCGTGTCGATACAACGTCAGGACTGACCCATCGGGCGCGGTGGCGCTCGCCAGCCGCTCGGTCGGCTTCACTTCAGCGCGTCGAGATGCTGCAGCAGCTGTGCATAGAAGGTGACTGCCGTGCCGTAGCTCTTCACCGACATCCGCTCATTCACGCCGTGAATCCGGGTGACGTCACCCTGTTCGAGCGGCACCGCCAGAAACCGGAAGACGTTGGCCGAGTGTGGGCCCCAGTACTTCGCGTCCGTCCCGCCGCCGACCAGGTACGGCAACACCGGGACTGACTGCCCTGGCACCATGCCGCGCACCGTGGAGGCAATCAATCGGAAGGCCGGTGAATCGACATTCGACACCGGCGATGGGTCGACCCGTGCGCTATCGGTGGGAGTCACACTGATCATCGTGTCGGCAATCACTTGCGCGACGCGCGCCATCACGGTGCTCTGCGTTTCGCCGGGACGAATCCGAAAGTTCACCACTGCGGTCGCTTCCGGTGGCAGCACATTGTCCTTGATCCCGGCCGACAGCATGGTGGGAGACGTGGTGGTATGCAGCATCGCGGCCGTCGTCGGGGTGCCACTGAGCATCTTCGTCACCAAAGGGGCCGTCAGCCAGAGGTTGGCGAACACCATCTTGCGGCCGAACGACGAATACGGCGCCATCGCTTCGAGCATGCCTCGCGTAGGTCCGTCGAGCACGAACGGAAACTGATTGGCCTCCAGCGCCGCAATCGCACGGCTCAGCGCACCAACGGCGGTCCGACTGGTCGGCATCGACGAATGCCCTCCTTCCGCTCGCGCCTTCAGTCGCACCGACAGATACCCCTTCTCCGCGATACCCACCACCGCTGCCAGCCCGGCAACGCCCGGGATCACGTTGTTCGCCATGACGCCACCTTCATCGATCACCAGTGCGGGCTTCACACCACGTCGCACCAGCGTATCGACCATCGCCCGCGCCCCGAAACGGCCACCAACCTCTTCGTCATGGCCAAACGTGAGATACACCGTACGGGACGGACGCAGCCCGCGCGACAGCAGGTCCTCCACCGCCTCCAGCACGGCCAGCACCGTCACCTTGTCGTCCATCGTGCCGCGACCCCACACGTATCCGTCGGCCACGTCACCGGAGAACGGGGCGTGCGTCCACTCCTTCAGATTCGACTCCGACACCGGTACCACATCCATGTGCCCCATCAGCACCACCGGCGCTGCCACCGAATCGGTGCCGGTCCAGGTGTAGAGCAGGCTCAATCCAGCAATCTTCTCCAGCTTGAGCGCTGCGTGCACGCGAGGAAACGAGGTCGCGAGAAAGGTCTGAAATCCGAGAAATGCTGCCGTGTCGATCGGACCACCCGACACCGTCGACACGGTCGCGAACCTGACCGCTCCGGAGAGCCGCTGCGCCGCCGTCGCCTCATCGATGATGACGCGCTCGGCGGCTCCCGCCGCCGGTGGGGGCGCCGGCACCATCGCGGCGCGAACTGCCATCGTCCCCAGCAGCGCTGAAAGGACGACCGCAACGGCCAGCAGCAGGCGTTTCATGACAGTCTCCCGACGACATCGTGAATCGTGGCCTCGAGATCTTCAACCAGCGCGTCGATCTGCGCGGCATGCGTGCGAAAGCTAAGTACACAGACACGCCCCAGATATCTGCTCCCGACCTCTGCGCCACTCAGCATGACCCGGCCACGTCGCGAGACCTCCGTCATGACCAGACGCGTGGCGGTGTCTTCCTGCGCCTGTGTCGCGCCTGGCCAGCTCACGTGGAACGGAAACAGCGACAACTCGGGCGACCCGTACATCACCACGTTCGGCAATTGCGATACCCGCTCGAATGCGTCGACTGCCAGCGCGCGTTTCTCGGTGATCGCCGCCCGAAAGGTGTCGCTGCCATACACCTTCATCGTCAGCCACATCCGCAATCCGGGGAACCCGCGCGAGAGATCCGGGCCATGCTGACTCGGGTCATAGAACTCGGCAGGACTTGGCATCTCGGGTAGGTAACCGGCCGTCGCCTCGTGCGCCGCACGCAGCCGCGCGCCATCGCGCACCAGCAATGCGCCAGTGCCGTACGGCATGAACATGCCCTTGTGCGGATCGAGTGTCAGCGAATCAGCACGCTCGAGTCCACGCAGCACTGGACGTGTATCATCACAGAGTTGAAAGAATGCGCCGTAGGCACCATCGACATGATGCCAGAGGTCGTGCGCCGCACACAGATCTGCGATCGCATTCAGTGGATCGACCGCGCCGGTGTTGGTGGTGCCGGCATTCGACACCACCATGAACGGCATCAAACCATCGCGCAGATCCTCGGCGATCGCCTGGCTTAGGGCGTCCATCGCCATATGGAACCGAGCATCTACTGGAATCGAGCGGACGTGGTCCGGCATGATGCCAGCCAACTTGGCTGCCTTGATTACGCAGTGATGCGCCTGATCCGAGGTGTACAGCACGCCTCGGCGAATGTCCACGCCGAGATACTTTTCGCGCGCACAGAGCACCGCGTTGAAGGTGGCCATCGAGCCACCCGTCGTGAACAGGCCGACCGTGCCCGCAGGCATACCCATCCACTCGCGCAGCCAGTCGAGCGCATTCGCTTCGAGTTGGACCAGAGCCGGCGCCGCCTGCCAGATCCCGGTGTAGCGATTGGTGGTGTTGGTGATGAAGTCGGCGAGTGCCGCAGTGTACAATCCGCCACCAGGGATGTATGCGAGATACCCCGGCGACGGCGTCGTGAACGATTGGGGAATGTAGGTCGTGAACAGATCGTCGAGCAGCGACGCGAGTGGCGCACCGGCCGACGGCGCGGACTCTCGCATGCGTATGCAGAGAGCCTCCGCGTCGTGTACGCCGTAGAGCGGCTGTTCGGCCACAGTGGCGATGTGGTCCACGCAGCGCGCCACGACCTGGTCGGCCATCGCACGCATGTCGGCAGGACTGAATTCGAGATCGAGGATACCGGCTCCCGGCCAGGGTACGCCGTCCGCGGTAGGCGGACGCACCCTGAATATCGCAGCGGCGCAGCGCTGCGGGAGGGCATGCGATGTGATGGGCCGGGCTTGTCGCTCGCTGGAGAGCGGGTCACGCGTGCGGATCGCTCAACGGTGCTGTTCTGTCAGTAGGCTCTCTGGCGCGTCGACACCTGGCACCTCACTTGCTTGCCCCACGGCGACTCCCGGCCAGCCCCGGAAGGTAGAAGCTGGCGAGACCGTCGATGAAGTCCTCGGGAGAACCACCGGAGAGGTTGGTCAGCACGACGATGGCCAGATCATCCTCGGGATAGACGAAGAATGCAGAACGCCCGCCGCCAATTCCGGCAAAGGCGCGGTGCGCCGGCCGACGGATCGCTGGCCACCCGAGCGCCCACGCGTTCGGCTTCCCATCATTCCAGGTGGGCACGGTCCACATCGCGGTGAGGCTTTCCGCGCGCGTCAGCAGCGATCCGTTCTGGAGCGCGATGATCCAGTGAGCCACATCGTCGGCGGTGCTGTTCATGCCCGCTGCGGTCCGCAGATAGTCGGGAAACTGCTCGAATACGTTCGTCAGTCGTCGCGACGCCGTGTCATCCGGGACCGGCACGAATCGGTACGACTGCGACTTGTTGCTGATGATATCTCGTGAGTCACCAAAACTGGTGTGTCGCATGCCAACCGTGTTCAGCTGATGCTGCGCCGCGAACTGCGGAAACGACTGCCCCGTGAGTTTGCGAATCACTCGACCGAGCAGCAGGTAGTTCGTCTGGTTGTATTGAAAGCGCTCCCCAGTGACGAACGCCATCGGCAGCAGCCCCACCCGCCGCAACGCGTCGTTCTCGGATTCTCCGACCACCAGGTCGCCCGATGCATCGAGTACGTCTGGAAGACCGGAAATATGTGACAGCAGCTGGCGGATCGTGACGGGGTGCCATACGGCGGGAAGACTGTCGAGGTAGCGTGAGATCGGTGCAGCGAGATCCACCTGCCCCTGCTCGACCAGCTGCATTATCGCGACGCCCGTGAAAGCCTTCGTCGCCGAATTGATCGAGAAGACGGTGGTGTCGGTCACCGGTAGCGCATACTGCAGGTTGGCTGTGCCGTACGCCCCTCGTAACACGACCTTGCCACTGCGCACGACGGCAATCTGGAGACCCGGGATTTTCCGTTCCCTCATCTCGGTCTGGAGATACGTTCGCAGACTGTCATCGCGTGCCGCAGTACGGCTGCGTGTCGCCGATTGCGCGGGAAGGGTCGCGGCGGCACACACTGCGAGCAGTGCGAACGCGTGACGGGGGTTGCACCGTGGCATGTGATCCTCGTGCCCGTGAGTTGGAGTCTGACAAGATCGACACGTCAGCACTTCGGCCTATACGGTATCGCTTCGCCGCAGTTTCATGCATCGCCCAGCTGCCCAGCATCCGCCAAACACCACGTTCCGATGTCGCACTCCAACGGGCCATTCAGCGACCGCGAATGACCGTGGTCATGGCGGCGATGTCGCGCGTTATCCCCGCTGGTGTCGCGGCGCCGTAACTGAGCAGCAATCCACGGTGCCTCGCAGGCCCCTGAAAGTAGCGCGACAGCGCGCCGACGCCGATTTCGCGCGACTGCACGGCTCCGGCGATGTCGACATCGTCGTCGCCTGTGCCAAAGTGAGCAACGAGGTGTAATCCGGTGTCCGACGGGCCGAGCAGCACGCGGTCGCCCCACGATGCTGCGATCCCGTCGACAAGTGAATTGCGACACGTCTCGTAATGATTGCGCGCAGCGCGCACGTAGGCAGCGAAATGTCCGCGCCGCAGGAAGTCGGTGAGCGCACCCTGCACCAGCGGCGATGAGAACCCATCGGTCAGGCGCCGCGCGGCCCCGAAGGCATCCACCAGCGACTCCGGCACGATGATGTATGCCAAACGCAATCCCGGAAAGAGCACCTTGTTGTACGTACCGACATACAACACCCGTCCACCACGGTCCATGCCTTGCAGCGCCAGTATCGGTCGATCAGCGTATCGGAACTCGCTATCGTAGTCGTCCTCGATGATCCACGCCTTGTTGGCCGACGCCCATTCCAGCAGCGCGCTGCGTCTGGCCATGCTCATCGTCACGCCGAGCGGGAACTGATGCGACGGCGTGACGTATGTGAGGCGAACGTCTGGCAGTGCCGCCAGTTCGCGCACGACCATACCTTGGTCGTCGACCGGAATCGGGATCACCGTCGCGCCCGCGGCCATCAGTGCGCCGCGGGCGCTGGTGTACCCCGGGTCTTCCATCGCGGCGCTTCCGCCTGGGTCGAGCAGCAGCCTCGCGGCCAGATCGATCGCCTGCTGCGTACCGTTCAGTACGACAACCTGACGCGCCGAGCACTGCACACCGCGACTCAGCCGCGCCTGATCGGCGATCGCCTCGCGGAGTTCGAGCGTGCCGAATGGGTCGGCGGAACGGAACGTGGTCTCTCCTGCGGCGCGGGCCCGATGCGCGAGCAGCTTGCTCCACGTGGCACTGGGGAAGCCGCGCACATCCGTGGCGCACGGCGAGGCGTGACGATCATCCGCGATCTGGGCCGCGCCCAGCCTTGCGATCAACGTTCCGCGCTCGGAGAGCGTCGCCGGCGCCAGCGGACCGGTCGTGACACGCGCTGGCCCCACCGCGTCGCGCCCTCCACGGCGCCGCACGATCGGGCTGGTCTCGCCGATCGTCGCGGCCACCACCGTCCCGGCTCCGACGCGGCGTACGATCAATCCTTCGGCCCGCAGCTGAGCAAATGCAGCATCGACGGTGTTGCGCGATACCACCAGGTCGCTGGCCAGTCTGCGCGCCGACGGCAGCCGGTCGCCGGGCTTCAGTACGCCGCCAACGATGTTGTCACGCAGCCGGCGATAGATCTGCGCATGGAGCGGAGTGCCAGATGATTCCCGGCCACACAGAATGGGTACTGCCTGACCCGCTCCACCGGGTTTGCGTCGGCGCTGTCTGGTCACGCCGTCGGCCACCCGCAGCGCGCATCCACTGCCGCTATCGTCCCGCTGACAGCAGCGACTGGTACACGAGCGTGGTGAACCGCGCCGCGATGTCGCTCTGCAGTGGCAGCTGCTGAATCATGAACACGATCACCAGTCGCTCCGTCGGATCCACCGTGTACGACGACCCGTACGCACCACCCCACCCATACGCTCCCACCGACCGAAACCCATCGGCGCCGAGTCGCTCGACTGTCGAGAAGCCAAGCCCGAAGCCGCGCCCCTCGGCCGCGTAGAGTGTCCCTGCCTGGTTCGACGTCATCAGTTCCACGGTCCGAGGCGCCAGAATACGTGCACCATCGAGGACGCCACCATTGAGCATCATCTGCAGGAATCGTCCGTAGTCGCGCGCGGTTGACAGGAGTCCGGCACCGCCCGAGAAACTGCGGCGCGGCCCTTCGACATAATGCCCCTGCCCACGCGCGCCATCGGGTGCTCGAACACTGTGCCGCGTGGAATCACTCGCGTACACGGTGGTGAAGCGCCCCCGCTTGGCATCCGGCAGAAAGAAGTGCGTGTCGTTCATGCGCAATGGCGCAGTGATCCGAGTCCGGAAGAACTCGTCGAGTGGCATGCCCGAGACGCGCTCCACCACGCAGCCGAGGATGTCGGTGCTGTAGCCGTAGACGAATGCGGCGCCCGGCTGCTGGACAAACGGCAAGGTTCCGACACGGTCCATCGAAGTGCAGGTCGGCTCGTCCTTGTCGGCGGTGTACCAGCCCCAGCCCGCTGCGGGACCGAGCCCCGCTGCGCGGTACTGCTCCGCCACCTGCGCATCGGTGCCGTACGACACACCGGCCGTGTGCGTCAGCAGGTCACGAATCGTGATCTGCCGCCGCGCCGCGACGGCAGCGGTCGTTCCGGCGGGTTGGACCGTCGTCTTTGCGAACGTCGGCAGGTAGTCACTCACCCGATCGTCGAGCGACAGCTTCCCCTGCTCCACCAGCGCCATGATCGCAACGCTCGTCAGCGCCTTCGTCTGCGATGCAATGCGGAAAATCGCATCGGGCGCCATCCGCCGGGCGCTCGCCTTGTCCGCCCAGCCAACGGCTCGCTCATACAACACCTTCCCGTCGCGCAGGACGAGTCCGACCGCACCGGTGATCGTACTGTCGGCGACCGCCCGTTCGAGGAGCGAATCGATCCTGGCCAGCCGAGCCCGGGTGGCGTTCGGTGCACGCGCCTCCGGAGCGGCGGCACTGACCTGCGCGCGCAGCGACGGAGATACCACCAGCAGGATGGCGGTCAGTGCCCGACGGAGCGCCGCTGGCGACACGGGGTAGAATGCAGTTGTCATACCGGCCAGAATGCCGACCCACACCAACTTCAGCAAGTGAGCGTTCATGCGTTGGCTTCCTAGTGCCCTGCTCGTCGTCGTCGGCTGCGCGGGCCGGAACCATGGGGCCGCATGGGTCAACCCGCACGCCGACGAAGCGATCGGCACTGTCCGGGAGATGTATGACGGTCGGCTGACACCGGTGCTCGCGGCGACCACCTTCCGCAACATCGACCGCCTCTTCCCGTCGCGGATCATCGCGCGCGGGCCGACGACGGTCCCGCTGCTGCCCGTGAGCGGGCCAATCACCGCGGTGATGTGTACGTCGCGCGATCAGGTCGTCTCACTCGACGAGTACATGCGGCTCAATCGCGTCAGTGGGTTGCTGGTGCTGAAGCAGGGACGCGTTGCGCTCGAACGGTATGCGCTTGGCGCAACGCCGGCGACGCATTGGATGTCGATGTCGGTCGCCAAGTCGATCACCTCGACGCTGATCGGCATCGCACTGCACGACGGCCGGATCACGTCGCTCGACGATCCGGTGACGAAGTACGTGCCATCGCTCGCTGGCAGTGCGTATACTGGCGTCACGATCAGGCAGGTGTTGATGATGGCCTCGGGAGTGAAATGGAACGAGACCTACACCGATCCCACGTCGGACCGCCGGCGACTGCTCGACGCGCAAATCGCCCAGACACCTGGTACGGCACTCGCGCTGATGGCCTCGCTCCCGCGCGCCGTGCCGGCGGGGTCAACCTTCAACTACAGTACCGGTGAGACACTCGTCGCTGGCGAAGTGGTACGCGGCGCGGTCGGCACATCGCTTTCGGCATATCTGAGCGAAAAGATCTGGAAGCCCGTCGGCATGGAGAGCGACGCCACCTGGTGGCTCGACTCGCCGGACGGCCACGAGATTGCCGGCAGCGGAATCTCCGCCACACTGCGCGACTACGCGCGGTTCGGCCAGTTCTTTCTATCTGGTGGTCTGGTCGGCGGAATGCGCGTGCTGCCTGAGGGCTGGATGAATGAGGCGGGTTCGCCGAAGACACTCTCGAGTGGCCGCACGGAGCAATACGGCTACATGTGGTGGCCTATCGACGCGCCGGCCGGAACCATCAATGCCCACGCCTTCTCAGCGCAGGGCATCTTCGGCCAGGCGATCTACATCAACCCACGCGAACAGGTGGTGATCGTGCAGCTGGCGGCTCAAACGACACCCACCGGCGGTGACGTGCTGACGCCGGAGGACTGTTTCGGTGCCATGACCGAGCAGCTGCGGACGCGGTAGGCGTTCGATGGTCGTGTGGATGCGCTGCATCACACTGAAATCGCCACAACCGTCACGCTGACGGGTACGAGTATTCGGGTTAACTTGAGTCAATCGTCATGAGCCGTCTCCCCTCTTGCCGCCTTCGACAAATGTATCGCTCCTGGCCAGTATTCGTCGGCCTGCTCCTCTGCGCCGGCACGCTCTGCGCGCAGACACCCCAACCAGCAGTAGCCGCCCCCGCTGCTGACCGCGCGCGCGTGGAGCCATCAGCCCGCCGCGTGGCCGTGACCTTCAACCCGTTCGCGGCCCTCGCGACGTACTTCGCTGGCGACGTGGAGCTCAGGACGGCGCCAAACCTGACCGTTGGACTGGGTGCCAGTTCGGTCGGCATCGAGGACTACAACAATTACCGAGCAGTCGACTTGAAGCTGCGCTACTACCCGAGTGAACATGCGCTGCAGGGGTTCTCGATCGCGGGAACTACCGGCATCTCGACGGCAAGCGGCATCGTCAATTTTCAGACCAATGAAAAGCGACGCTTTACACGACCGACGATCGGAACGGAGCTGAGCTATCAATGGCTTCTCGGACCGACATCGAAGTTCGTCCTCGTACTCGGCGGCGGGCTGAAGCGTTTC
The DNA here is from genome assembly GCA_038215035.1 of Gemmatimonadales bacterium. Classification (GTDB taxonomy): domain Bacteria; phylum Gemmatimonadota; class Gemmatimonadetes; order Gemmatimonadales; family Gemmatimonadaceae; genus JACMLX01. The sequence continues at coordinate 15,347 of JBBQRH010000083.1, forward strand.
TTCGGCACGGAAGGCAGTTTTGACCCGATCAACATTCCGCTGCTGCCGACAGCACGCGTCAATATCGGATTCGCATTCTGAACACGCACGATCGCCGTCGAGTTGCCCGCCAGGCTCAATGGAGCGGCAGCTCGCGGAAGGCGTAGAACCAGCGGACAGCATCCCCGTCCCCGAGAGTCCGGCGGGCGACCAAGCCCAACTGCACCGTGAACGTCGTGTACAGTCAAGGAGACTTGGATGAACAACGCCGGGAACAGCACGCGCGTACTCGGCACAGGAGATCCAACGTCATGATGATGCGCCCCGTACGCTCGATCGGTGTCCTCTCCGCTGCCGCCAGCTTCGCCGCCTGCAGCCTGGGTGTGCGCCCAGGCGCGCAGACCACGCCGGCGCCGGCGCCCATTGTGGCCGCACCGGGCCGCGACGCGGCGATCGCGCGGGCTCGCGCCGACAGTGCGCGCTATCCGTATACCGAGGCGGACGTCGCCTTCATGACCGGCATGATCGGGCATCACGCCCAGGCCATCGTGATGGCGAAGTGGGTGCCAACACACAACGCCGACCCGGCCGTTCAGCGCCTCGCCGAACGCATCATCAATGCCCAGGACGATGAAATCGCGACCATGCAGCGCTGGCTCGCCGATCGGGGAAAACCGGTGCCCGATGCGAAGCCGATGACGCACGACATGGCTGGCATGGACCATACTGCGATGATGATGCCAGGGATGCTGAGCGACGCGCAGATGAAGGAACTCGACGCCTCGCGCGGCCCGGACTTCGATCGACTTTTCCTGCTGTTGATGATCCAGCATCACAAAGGCGCCACTGCGATGGTGACGACACTCTTCGGCACTCCCGGCGCCGGCCAGGACGAAACGATCTTCAAGTTTGCGTCTGACGTGAACGTCGATCAGACGACCGAAATTGCCCGGATGCAGCGTATGCTCTTCGAGTTCGAGCTCAAACGCGCTGGCACGCCCGACTGACCACACCGCTGTTACGATCTGCCGTTTACTCACCGTCCCACCCCAGGAAGCTGACATGGCACGAGCCTCACTCTCCCGCACAACCGCGGCGCAACGCTGCGCGACACCGCTGTCCGTGCTGCGGCTCGGCGCGACGCTGCTGCTGGCAGCCTGCGCGCCACCAGCCATGAACACAGGCAGCATGTCGCCGGCGGCCATGTCGGCTGCCGCGCCGATGCCCGATCCGCGGGTCGGCCTGCGCGCCGGCCTGCACGATGCGGCCGAAGCAAAGTGGAATCTGCGCGTCGTATCCCGGACGCAGCCAGGCGCGAAGTTTGCCCCGTCGACGAACTCCGATCTCGCCTTCACTGGCAACTACGTCATTCAGGGCAATTACAACGGCTACCAGATCTGGGACATCTCAAATCCCGCGAAACCGGCTCTGACCACAGCGTACTACTGCCCTGCCTCCCAGAGCGATGTGTCCGTCTACAAGAACCTGCTTTTCATCTCGGGCGAGGGACTGACCGGCCGGCTCGATTGCGGCGATCAGGGTGTGCGCGACACGGTCAGCAAGGAACGGCTGCGCGGCCTGCGCATCTTCGACATTTCCGATATCCGGAACCCGAAGAACGTCGGCAACGTGCAGACCTGCCGCGGTTCGCATACACACACGGTGCTCGTCGACCCGAAGGACGCCGACAACGTCTACGTCTACATCTCGGGATCGGCGGGCGTGCGCTCGCCGAATGAATTACCTGGCTGCGTGAGTGCGACACCGGATCAGGACCCGAACTCGGCGCTCTTTCGCATCGAAGTGATCAAGGTGCCGGTCGCGCATCCTGAGCGGGCGGCCATCGTGAGCTCTCCACGCATCTTCAACGATCTGACTGCCCCCCCGCGCCACGGCGATGCGGCCGAAGATGTCGCTGGCGCCGCAGCCGATCTCGCGCGCGCAAAGGCCACCGGCGGATTCGTGGCGGTCATGCTCGGCACCGAACGTGTCGTCCCCCGCCGCATGATCCAGCCGATCCTTGATAGCGTGGTACGCGCCAGAGGCGGCTCGGGAACTGCCACCAGCGCCGACAGTGCGGCGCTCCGCGCGGCGTTGCCAGCCATCATGGCGGCGCGCAGCGGCGAGCGGCCCGGCGGTAATGGTGCAGGCCCGACGCAGTGCCACGACATCACCGTCTATCCGGCCATCGGCATGGCAGGGGGCGCGTGTGAGGGCTACGGGATGCTCCTCGATATCCGCGATCCTGCGCACCCGGTGCGGGTCGCAGCGGTGTCGGACTCCAACTTCTCCTACTGGCACTCGGCCACATTCAATAACGACGGGACCAAGATCCTGTTCACCGACGAATGGGGGGGCGGCGGCGCGCCAAAGTGCCGCATCACCGACCCGA
>JBBQRH010000084.1:0-17550 GCA_038215035.1 Gemmatimonadales bacterium
TGCATGCGTCGGCGGTGATCGTGACCTCGGGGGGCATCGGCGGCAATCACGCGCTCGTGCGTCGGTACTGGCCAACATCGCGCCTTGGCAACGCCCCTGACTTTCTCCTCTCGGGCGTGCCGGAACATGTCGATGGACTGCTGCAGCAATCCGTCAGCGACGCCGGCGCGCGGCTGATCAATCCCGATCGCATGTGGCACTACACCGAAGGTGTGCGGAACTGGAACTCGATCTGGCCCCGTCACGGTATCCGCATTCTTCCCGGGCCGAGCAGCCTGTGGCTTGATCCGTCAGGCAAACGATTGCCATTTCCAAACATCCCCGGCGCCGATACACTCGGCGCGCTGCAACACATCACCACCGGCGGACATCCATACACCTGGTTTCTGCTCAACCGCGCGATCATCAAGCGTGAGTTCGCGCTGTCCGGGAGCGAGCAGAATCCAGACCTCACGGGCAAGAGCATCCGGCTCACGCTCCGCCGGATCGGCAAGGCGGTGCAGCCGCCGGTGCAGGCGTTCATGGACAAGGGTGCGGATTTCGTGGTGCGACGCACACTTCGAGAACTCGTGGACGGCATGAATGCGTCGATCGGCGACACGCAGGTCGATTACGCCACCGTCGAACGTGAGGTCATCGCGCGCGACGCGCAGTTGAGCAATGTGGCGGGCAAGGATCCACAACTCGCCATCATGCGCGACGCGCGCAAGTTTCTCAGCGAGCGACTGGTCCGCATCGCGACGCCCGCGCCCATTCTCGAAGCGCGCGACGGTCCGCTGATCGCCGTCAAGCTGAATATCCTGACCCGCAAATCGCTGGGCGGGCTGGAGACCGACCTGCAGGCGCGGGTGATCGGTGTCGACGGCCTGCCGATGGCCGGCCTCTACGCCGCCGGCGAAGTCGCCGGGTTTGGTGGCGGCGGCATGCACGGATACCGTTCGCTGGAGGGCACCTTCCTTGGTGGTTGCATCTTCAGCGGCCGGATCGCCGGACGGGCCGCGAGCAACCCGTAGGCATCGGCGCACGAATCGCACTGCGCCGGGCGAAGCGACACACGCCAGCAGCGGTTGCCCGGTGACACGCCAGGCCGCACTTTCTGCTCACCACGCCTCCGCTCCCACCCCAGAGTTGATCCCATGCGACCAGGTTCCGGATTCGCTGCCATCGCCGCCGTCTGCGCGCTCACGCATTCTGCCGCAGTCGCGGCACAAGGACCGTCCAGCCCACTCGAGCGACGGGTCGATTCACTCTTCAGCGCATTCAGCAGCACCAGAACGCCCGGCTGCGCCATCGGAGTCGACCAGCGCGGCGCCCCGTTGCTCCGCCGCGCGTACGGCATGGCCAACCTCGAGACGGCAGCACCATTCACCATCGGCACGATCTCGGAGAGCGGCTCCACCGCCAAGCAGTTCGTCGCGGCGGGGCTGGTACTGCTGGTGCGCGACGGCGTGCTGTCGCTGGACGATGATGTGTCGCGATGGGTGCCGGAAGTAAAGGGCTTCGGAAAGCGGATCACCGTGCGGCAGTTGCTGAGTCATACCAGCGGGTTGCCCGACCGCTACACACTCCACGATGTCGAGGGTCGCGCGGCTGGTGACGTCGACCATACGAACGCCGAAGTGCTCGACGTCGTGTCGCACCTGCGGGAGCTCAACTTCGATCCCGGCGAGGACTATCTCTACAGCAACACGGGATACGTGGTTGCCGTCGCAGTCCTGGAGCGAGCGAGTGGCAAATCGCTCCAGCAGTTCACCTATGAACGGATCTTCGCACCGCTCGGGATGACCGACACGCGCTGGCGCGAAGATCATCGCGTGGTCGTCGCCGGTCGCGCATCGGCCTACAACGGATCCATCGTGACTGGCTTCCGCAACGATCATCCGTTCACGCGTGTCTTTGGCAGCGGTGGACTGCTGCTGACGATCGACGACTTTCTGAAGTGGTCCGCAGCCATGCAGACGGGAACAGGTGCATGGGGCGCAGTGCGTGACTCGCTCGAAGGCATCATTCGCCTCAACGACGGCACGACCCTGACCTACGGACTCGGCGTGGTGACAGACCAGTGGCGCGGCGTGCGACGGGTCTCGCACACTGGCGCGACGGGAGGGTATCGCGCAGCGCTCTACCGATACCCGGCGCAGTCGGTCTCGATTGCAATTCTCTGCAATGGCGCATCCGCCAATACCACGGTCATGGCGGGCGGCGTGGCGAATGCCGTCCTGGGTGACGCACTCGCTCCGGTGGCAGCGGCTACAGCATCGGCAGTCACGATCACCGGCGACGTGCTGGCGTCGATTGCGGGGCGCTACCATTCTCCGCGTACCGACGATGTGTTGATTCTCGAGGTTCGCAATGGACAGTTGGTGGACAGCATCTCTGGCGCGGCATTGCTGCCGCTGAGCGGTGACCGGTTCCGTCTCGGGAGTTCCGAGTCGACGCTGCGGGTCACCCGCACCACACCTGCCGTCATGCTCAGTGCGGAGGCCCAGGGCTCGCGTACCGTCGAGTACGTCCGAGTCGACGCGCCCCTGCCCTCTTTTACCAACTACTCCGGTCGGTACCGCAGTCCTGAACTCGACGCTGTCGCGACGCTCGCGATGCGCGGCGACACGCTGGTCATGGATCAGAGTTGGCGCGGCACCGTCGCATTGAAGCCGCTCTTCCGTGATGGTTTCGCGCTGCCCAGCGGAGAGCGCCTCCGTTTTACACGTGATGCGCGCGGTCGCCTGACGGGCTATGCCGTCTGGGCCGGCCGTGTACGACACTTGCGGTTCGATCGCTTGCCGCCGCGGTGACAGCCACATCGAGCTTCCGAGAGTCGCAGTGAACAGACCCACCACACCGACCATGACGCACGCTCGACAGCACGGCCCGCGCCTCGGCAGCATCGTCGGCGTGCTATTGATCGTGCAGCTGACGGCAGCCACCACGATCGCCGCACAAGCGTTCGACCTGTCGCGCTTCACGATGGTTGACCTGACGCACGAACTCTCGTTCGATGCCACCGCCTGGCCCGGATCGCGCGAACCCTTCAAGCTGGACACGCTGGTCGCGACGCCCACCACCGCGATGTTTCGGCTCACGCTCAACGAACACTTTGCCACCCATCTGGATGCGCCTCGACACGCCTCGGGCACCGGGTGGACGAATGAGCGCATTCCACTCGATCGGCTGATTGCCCCGCTGGTGGTGATCGACGTGCAGCCACAGGCGACCCGCGACCGCGACTACGCGTTGCTGCCGACGGACATCACCGCCCACGAACGTGAGTTCGGTCGCATTCCGCGCGGCGCGATCGTGATCCTCCGCACCGGATGGGCGCGCCACTGGGACAATGCGCCCCTGTACTTTGGCGCTGACACATCGGGGCGACCGGTCGTGCTGCACTTCCCCAGCTTCGGTATCGACGCGGTGCGGGTGCTGATCGACCGCGGCGTGGCGATGCTCGGCGTTGACTCCCCATCCACCGACATCGGCAAGGCATCGGCCTTCGTGGTGCACGGAGCACTCGGCGCGGCCAATGTGCCGGCGCTGGAGAATCTCGCCGACTGCAGCGCACTCCCGCGCACGGGGGCAGTGCTGATGGCACTGCCGATCAAGACGCGGGGCGGCTCGGGTGGCCCGGTGCGCGTGGTTGCACTCGTGCCGCGTAACGCGCCGTGACGCCCGCACGGTCATATGCGCGCAAGAGTCGCGCGCGACTGATCGTTCTCTTCGCCGCGATCTGTGCGTTGTCAGGATGCCGTGCGACGCATCACGTGTCGACCGCGACGTCCCCGGCGTCACGCCTCGCGACGCTGCTGAACCCTGCCGACCCCGTGTGGCGCACTCCCGCACCGGCGGTATCACACTTGCGCTTCGAAACCACCAAGGGCGTGTTCGTGCTCGAACTGGTGCGCGCCCAGGGGCCGATCGGCGCCGATCGACTCTACAACCTGGCGCGCCTGGGCTACTACGACGACACCCGGTTCCACCGCGTACGACCCGGCTACATCGCGCAATGGGGCCTGCATGGCGACTCGGCAGTGAACGCCGCGTGGAAGGGACGATACATTGCCGACGACCCGCCGCGTTCGCACAACGCCCGTGGCACCTTCGCGTTCTCATACGAAGGACCGGGGCGCGAGAACACGCGCAACACGCAGCTGTACGTGAATCTCGCCGAAAACGTCCGCAACGATGCTGAGCCGTTCACGATCCTCGGCACCGTCATCGAGGGCATGGCGGTTCTCGATAGTCTGTACGGCGGGTATGGCGAGGATTCGGGCAGCGGTGTCCGACAGGGCCGGCAGGGACCGCTCGAGCGCGGCGGCAACGGGTTCATGGACCGGGAGTACCCGAAGCTGGATCGGATTCTGCGGGTAACCGTACAGCGTCGGCGCTGAGGTCACGGAAATTCGTGGCAGCTGGCTGGCCGTCGTCGACATCGATCGCTAAGCTCGACTGCATGACCAATCGCAACCGACTCGCAATCGCGCTCGCCCTCATCTCACTGGCGCTCCTCTGGCCCGGACTGAATCAGCCAGCACTCACGATCCGCGCCACCATGGACCTGTTCGGCGTCACCCGACAGTTGACCAACGAAACACGGAGCGTCGTTGGAGCGATTCAAAGTCTGCGTGCGTCGGGAAATCTGTTCGTGGCAGGCCTGATCTTGTTGTTCAGCGTGCTCATTCCGCTCATCAAGGCTGCACTGCTGATCCCGATCTTCGCGCGGCGCGGTTCTGCGATGTCACATAGGCTGTACACGCTGGTACAGGCGATCAGCAAGTGGTCGATGGCCGACGTGTTCGCGGTTGGCATGCTGATCGCACTGCTCGTTGCCAAGGGCACCGCCAATCTCTCAGCGATTGCCGGACCGGGGTTCTACTATTTTGCGGCGTATTGTCTGGTGTCGAATGCGGCGTTCCAACTGCTGCACATCGACACGCCAGCATCTGACCGGCGCTGACGCTACTTCGCCGGCGCCGCCGCCTTACGCGGCGAGATCCGGAATTTTGCGACCGGCTGATTGTTCATGTTGACCATGCCCTCGATCACGCCGTCGCCTGAGAACTGGCCCTCGTGCTCGAGCAGTTTGCCTTCGGGCGCAGTGACGCGAAACCGCAGCCGGCTGCCATCGCGCACCACGTTCCCGATCGGTCCAGAGCCCTGTCCCGGGACCATCGCCGTACCGGCAATCGTCGCCCCGCTCTGCGTGAAGTTGTAGGTCACCGGCACCACGATCGTGCTGTCGCCGAGTGGCACGGTGGCCGAGCCGCTCCAGATGCCAACCAGTGCGGGCTCGGGCGGGGGCACGACGGCTGGCGCCTTTGCCTTGCGCTGTGCAGCGAGCGGGAGCGCCAATACCACCAGCAAGGCAACGACGCGCACGCCGCCGCGAATCGAGTTCACAGGCAATCGACAGCTCCGTACAGGGGATGGTCAGTCTACGGCCGTGCCAAAGACTAAAGGTACCAGTGGCTGTAGCTGGGAGAGCATCGAGCCGGCCGGCATGTCCCGGTCGGCGACTGGTCATCCGTACGGCGATCAGAGCCGAAGGTTCCACCAGACCTGCGGCGGCTGACCTCGTCCGAACCTGGAGCGCCCATCGCATTCTGGCGTCAGCACGTTCGTACTCCGACACGCGCCCGCTCGTGCTCCGCGAGGCGTCATGAGCAGCCCCGTGCGTCGCTGGCTCGCCGCCCTCGGCTTCACCGTTTTCGTAGCGACCGGCAGACGCGACGCACAAAGCATCGCGACGAGCTCGCGGCTCAACGCGTCAGTCATCCCGTATGCGCGGTGATAAACGCGCCAAGTTCGGCCAACGACTCACGCGCTTCACGCAGCAACGTTCCGTACAATTGCCAGGCGTGAGGAACGACGGGCCACAGCACCACCTCCGCACGGACACCAGCGCGGCGCGCAGCCTCCGCCGCGCGCACGCTGTCGTCACGAATGATTTCATCAGCGCCGACGTGCAACAGCATCGGCGGCAGACCGCGCATATCGCCATACACCGGCGACGCGCGAACATCGTGAGGATCGGCGCCACCGAGGTATGTCGCGGCAGCCAGGCCGACCGACTTCGTGTGAAAGATCGCACAGGCGGCCGCATTGTCCGTATTGCTGTCTCCCGCCCCGAGCATGTCGGTCCACGGTGAAATCATCACGACACAGGCCGGTAGCGGGTCGCCCGCATCGCGCAGCGCCTGGACGAGCGCGAGGGCGAGCCCGCCACCGGCCGAATCACCGCTCACGGCAAGTCGCGATGGCGAAACGCCCGTCGACAGCAGCCACCGGTACGCCGCCAACGCATCGTCGTAGGCACAGGGAAAGTGGTGCTCCGGAGCGCGGCGATAGTCGGGCACGAAGACCCGTGCACTGGCGGCCCGGGCCAGCCCGCCAGTGAGGCCACGAACGGTGACCGGACTTCCGCTCTGATATCCGCCGCCGTGCAGATGCAGCACGGTACGTTCGCCGGCGGCACGATCTCGAGGGGTGACCCACTCGCCCGGAACTGGCGCACCCGTCGCCGCGGTGAATCCAACTTTGCCCGCCACCCAGGCCCGCGTGAAGAGCGCGCTGTCGAAGAGCCGACGCGTCGCGTCCACATCGTGCCAGAGCACGGCATTCCGCTTCACCAGCCAACGCGACAGCGTCGCCACCAGATGGGCTCCGATACTGGCGTCACCCGGATGCGGCCGCGCCAACGGCTGCGTCGTCATTGCACTGCCCGGTGCAGGCGCCAGCCCGCTGTGTCTGCCGCGACGCCAGCGTCACGCCCGGTGCGGAGATGGCGAGCAGTACACGCGTGACCCGCGGTGCAACGCACGGTGATTGCAGTGCGATGCACGGTGACTCCAGCGCGAGGGACGTGACGAGTCAAGGGGAGCAGCCAGGTGTCGAAAAGCGGACAAGGGCAACGTCGGCACGGAACAACGTGGACACGATGCCGTCCCTGCGCCATCGTTGCGTGGCCGGACCTTCCCTTTACCTGGTCAACGATGACGCTCACAGCTCCTTTCCGGGTCGCAGCGCTCTGTGGCGCGCTAACCCTGTTCACGGCAATGCCAGCGCCCGGACTCTGCGCGCAAACTACGGCCGTCGCGCCCTTGCCAGCGCCACCGCCGCCAGTCGGCCCGGTGGTGATTCTGACGGATCGCGTGCACGACGGACGCGGGAATGTGCTCGGGGCGAGGCGGATCAGGATCGCGAACGGGCGGATCACCTCCCTTTCATCAGAGGGCACCCGGGGAAGCATCATCGATCTGCGCGGCTACACCGTGATGCCCGGCTGGATCGATACGCATGTGCATCTCGATTCCCACTGGGACCGCCGAGGGCGCATCGCCACCGACAGCGAGCCGCCGATGGAGGCGGCGCTCGGAATCGCCCTGGCGGGATGGGAAACGCTGATGGGCGGCTTCACGACCGTCCAGTCGGTCGGTGATCCGACTGAAAGGCCCCTCCGCGACATGATTCGCGACCACGGCTTTCCTGGGCCGCGTGTGCTCACCTCACTGGCTTGGGTCGAAGGCAAGGGCGACAGTACCGGGACCCCCGAGCAGATGCGCGCACTGGTCAGGCAGCGCAAAGCGGAGGGCGCTGACCTGATCAAGATTTTCGCCTCGACCAGCCAGCGCGTCGGCGCGCGACCGACACTCACACAGGTGCAGCTCGAGATCTTCTGCTCCGAAGCGAAGGCGATCGGCCTCCGCTCCATGGTCCACGCGTATCGCTCGCAGGTCAGCGCGGCCGCACTGGCGGGGTGCAATCAGGTCGAACACGCCACCTACGCCACGGCAGACGACATCGCCACCGCCGCACGCTTGGGCACCTTCATCAGCCCTCAGGTCGGGCTCGTCGTCCAGAACTACATCGCCAATACACCGCGCTACCTCGGCGTCGGGAACTACACCGAAGCGGGAATGCAGACGATGAATGATGATCTGAAGCTCGACTTCGACATCTGCCGCATCGCCGTGCACACACCGAATGCCAAGGTCGTCTTCAGCACCGACGCCACCGCCGGCGCCCATGGCCGTAACGCGGAGGAGTTTCTCGGTCGCATCACACACTGCGGTCAGACCCCGCTCGCCGCGCTGGTGTCGGCGCAGTCGCTGGCGGCGAGCGCGCTCGGCATGAGCGACCGGATTGGGTCCCTCGCGCCTGGATTTGAAGCGGACATCATCGCGCTGGACGGCGATCCGCTGAAGGATCCGACCGCGGTGCGACGGGTCGTGTTCGTGATGCGGGGCGGCGTGGTGTACAAATGGGCCGGGTCGCGCGCGCCGCGCCCGTAATTGCCCGACGGCGCTGCCCAAGTGCGCTCGAGTCTCGACGGTCCACGCGAGAAAACGATCAGAACGCCTGACGCACTGTCCGGCAAAACCCGGACAGCTCTTGGCAGCCATTGGCGTTCATTCAGGCATCGCGCAGCGCCACTCCGGCGCTGCAGAGATGACTGGACAGGTAACGGAGCACGGATGATTCACGAAGTGCAGGGCGACATTCTACTGACGGACGCGCAGGCAATTGCCCACGGCGTCTCACCAAATGATCACTTCGACGTCGGGCTGGCGCGCGCACTGCGTGAACTCTGGCCGTCGATGGCGAAGGACTTCCGTCACTACGCCCATCAAACGCATCCCAACCCTGGTGAGCTCTGGACGTTTCACAACGCAGAAGGCCGGACGATCTACAACCTGCTGACGCAGGAGGGTGAGCATGCGTCGCAGTCCTCCGGTCGCGCCACAGTGGCGCATGTGAGCCATGCCCTCAAGCGGCTCCGGCACGAGTTGGAGCGGGGCGGCATCCGGAGCCTCGCACTGCCGCGTCTGGCGACCGGCGCAGGCGGGCTCGAGTGGGCAGATGTCAAACCACTGGTGGCAAAACACCTTGGCGACCTGACGCTTCCCGTCTTCGTCTATGTGACGTACCAAAAGGGAGTCAAGGCAGTCGAAGCCGGCGCGTAGCTTCAAACGTGCTGGTGCAACAGCACGGTGGAAGTACGTTGCACAGATGCGCCCCTTATTGCTTCCGTCGTCCACCAGCCAAGCGGCCGCCGTGCTCCGGCGGATGACCGTCTGGCGCATGCTGATGAAACTCGGCGCCGTACTCGGCTGCGCGAGCGACATCGGCAGTGCGCAAGTGGTGCCTGCGCTTCCGCTCCCGGTCACCAATGCCGCGGTGGCCAGCGGGCTGATTGACGGTGAACCAATCGTGTTCTCCGCGCTCGGCATGGACAGCACGAAACGCTGGTCCGGCATCACGCGCCGCGCGCACTCCTGGTCGGCGGGCAGCCCACGCTGGCGCCAGTTGCCCGATGTGCCGGGGACCGTCGGGCGGCTCGCCGCTACCGCGCAGGTCGTGCGTGGCCGATTGTTCGTCTTCGGCGGCTACACGGTCGATTCCGCGGGGGCGGAGCGGTCGGTTGCGAACGTCGACATCTTCGAACCACGACTCAATCTCTGGTCGCGTGGCTCCGACACGCCGGTGGCCGTCGACGACGCGGTCAGCATCGTCTATCGTGACTCACTGATCTATTTGATATCCGGTTGGCACGATACCAGCAACGTCCGAGTGGTGCAAATGTACGACGCCGTGCGCGATGCGTGGTTCGCCGCGTCGCCCATTGTCTGGCGCGGCGTGTTCGGGCACAGCGGCGGCCTTGCCGGCAACACCATCGTCTATGTGGACGGTGCGGTGAAACAGGACTCGGGCACGAAGTACGTCCTCGAGCGGCAGGTCTGGCTCGGCACGATCGACAAACGGAATCCTTCGGTGATCGCGTGGCGCGCGGGCGTCGGGCATCCCGGACCGGCGTTGTACCGCGCCGCCGTCGGCCGCTGCGGATCGCAGGTGGTGTTCGCCGGTGGAACCGACAATCCATACAACTACAACGGCATCGGCTATGACACCCGTCCTTCGCAACCCAACGCGGGGGTGTTCGCGTTCGACACGCGGCGCGGCGCGTGGCTGACGCTGCCGGCGCTGACGACACCCACGATGGACCACCGCGCGATGGCCGTGATCGGTGACAAAGGGTGGGTGATTGGCGGAATGGAGCAGGGGCAGCGCGTGAGCTCCACTGCCGTCAGTGTACCGCTGAAGGACTGCGGCAGGTGAACACCGAGGCGGCACTCAAGGAGGGACGGTACTTCAGACCTTCAACGCGAAAGTCGATGGCGCATTGGGCCGGCGCGTCAATGACAGCCGTCTGGCTAACCGCGCGCAGTCAGCGCCGTCTGTACATGGCGATTGAGACGTTCGGCGTACCGGTCGAGACTCATCTCACGCTCGACCAGCGCGCGACCGGCCCGCCCCATGCGCTCTGCTTCAGCAGGATCGTCCAGCAGCGATTGAATCGCCGTACGCAACGCCGCGGCATCGCCAGGCGCAACGTACAATCCAGTGTCTCCATCGACGACCACATCGGTCTGTCCGGGGGTGCGTGAGCAGATGACCGCCCGGCCCATGGCCATCGCTTCCAGAATTGCTGTCACGCCTGCCTGAAAATCCACGTTGTACAGTGGCATCACCAGAAAGCGGCTGTCCGCGTACAGCTGGCGAAGATCGTATTGGTTGAACCGCTGCACTGTCACATTCGACGGGATCATCTGCCCCTCGGTGGTGTCGGGCTGCTTCGCCCACGGACTGGCCGCCGCAATGACTGCCTGTACGTCGAGTCCGTCCACCGATTTCAGCAGCGTCGGGTAGTCGCGTCGTTCAAGTCCCACCGAGCAGATCATTCGTGATGCTTCCGCATTCGGAACGACCGCGCCGGGCGAGAAGAACTGTGTGTCCACCATGAATGGCGTGAACGAGACACGATCGCCAGGTACCCGCCACCGCTCCTCGATGAAACGCTTCTGCCACGTGGCGTACACGAGAAAGCGATCGATGTGACTCTGCACGCGCAGCCAGTCCAGAAACACCATCTTCTTCGGCACTGAGATGATGTGCGTGATCATCAGATGCTGCGGGCGTTTCCCGAACGACAGAAGCTTGAGCAGCACCGCCAGCGGCAGGCCGACTTGCTCGCCGTCAGTCATTATCACCCGATACTGGTGCCGGCGAACGAAGCAAACCCACGCCAGGAGCAGGTTCGCACCGCCGATTCGCTCCAGCAGCGTTCCCTGCCAGCCACCAAGCGAGCGTGCGCCCGCGTAGTCGAGCAGATCCGCATCACAGGCACGAGCCAACGCGGCGTAGTCGCGCCGCGGGGCACGTCCGCTGTCGGTTTGCGCCGCATGGTCTGGTGGAATGATACCGGACACCGTGAGCAGGACCTGCCGGCTCATGCGACGAGCACCGGGGCGAATCGGTGCTGGAAGAATCGCACATCGCTCTGTGGCAGAGTCCGCTCAACCTCACCGTCGGTATGACAGTCCACCATCCACGCACCCGTATCGTTCGAGAAATTCGCCAAGTCCCTGTGGGTCGACTATCCCGCAGGCGACCTGGCAACCGCTGTCATCCGGCAGTTGCTCGAAGTTATCGCCCGTCGCGAGGCACAGATCGGACACCCTGCTCCGCTGGACACCCAGACTGCCGATAGGTGGCGCCAGGCCGTTCAGGAGCGTTGCACCCTACGACGATCACGGCCCCCGGCTGGCACATCAGGGCGTCGAGGTGGACCGGCGAGAAGCCGCCGCATGACGGCGTTCGACCGTCTTCGCAGCTGACCGACCTCAGCCGCCAACACCGTGACACGAATCGGCGACGTGATCGTCCACCTCCAGCCCCCCCCGCTCGTACGCCAGCTGGCGCGGAACCTGCGGAGCGGCGGTCTCAGATATTCGGCTCCCCTTGCGATTTGGCCACGACATGAGCGACGCTGCTCACTTCAGTGCTCCGGCACGACTTGCCCGACTCACCCGGCTAATGCTGCTCGCGGCCATCGCCGCCTGCGGCGACGCGAGCTCGACCGAGCCTGACCCGGTACCGCCCGTCAACATCGCGCGGGCGGCGGCCATCGGCCTCCTCACACCGTTCGACTCGACCGCGCCGCTCGTGCGCCTGGCGCATGACAGCCAGCCGAGTGTGCTCTCCGTGCAGCTGAGGGATGCATCGGGTCAAAGCGTGAGGCAGGCGGGACGGACACTGACGCTGACCGTGCTCGACCCAGGCGGCGCACCAAGCACCCGAATCCAGATCCGTCGCGGCGCGACCGCGCTGACCGACACGGCCGGAATCGCCCGTGTCACGAATCTCGTCCTGGCCGGCAGGACTGGCCCGGCGCTGATCTCAGCGGTGGTCGATAGCCTGCCAGCGCTCAGGATTCCATTGCGTCTCGAGCCCGGTGTGAACTCCAATGCGGCGTCGGCCGTCTCGGTCGCGCCGGATACGATGGCCGTCGGCGGTGTCTCGCAGGTCACCGTGGTTCCGATGGATGCGTCGGGCAACAAGCGTGGGAGTGGTCAGCAGGTCAGTGCGATGCTCGATGGCGATCAGACCCTCGCCACGGTGAGCACCTTCACCTTCGTCGCTGCCGACTCGACATACCGCGCCAGCATTACCGTCAATGCGCCTGCGCCATCTCGTGCGCTGCGCACGAATGTGAACGGCGGCCAGCTCACGATCACACCGATGTTCACCGGTGTGCCAGCACCGCCTCCGCCGCCGGTACCCGCCGCCGCCCTTCGCCTCACGACGCTGCCCGGGGACACCACGCCAGCCTTCCAGATCCTCAGCGGTGCCGTCTGGGCGAGCATGACGGTGCAGCTCGTCGATGCCGCGGGTGCCGTCGTCCGTCAGTCTGGAATTCCAGTCACGGCTCGCGCGATGAGCGTGGCCGGCAGCCCCCTCGCCAACGCAACGCTGACTGGCGCGGGTCCGGTCAGCACGAATCTGTCGGGTCAGGCCACATTCCCGGCGATTTCGTTGACCGCGCCGAGCGGCGTGGCGCGCCTGCGCTTTGAAGCCCCGAATCTTGCCGCTACCAGTCTTCCGGTGCGCACGCTGCCCGGCGCGGTCTCCGCGACGCGAAGCACGTTCACGGCGTCGCGCGATACCGCCATCATCGACAGTATCGTGAGTCTGCGCGTCACGCCGCGAGACGCGTCGGGATCGGCGCTCGGCAGCGGCCAGGTCGTCGCGTTGTCGGTTGGCGGCGGCACGAGTGCGGGCGCGATCAGCGCCGTCACCTACGAAGCGAGCGATTCATCGTATCGTGCCACGCTCACGGCGCGGACGGCCGGCACGACGAGCCTGATTCGTGCGACGGTAGGCAGCACGCAGCTCTCTGCCTCAGCACCAATTACAGTCATCGTGGCTCCGGGTGTCGTTTCACCTGCCAGCCCGGTTTCACTGACACCCGATTCGATTCCGGTGGCGGGCGTGGCACAACTCGTGACCACACCGCTGGACGGCGCCGGGCGCAAGCTGGGCGCCGGCCAAAGCGTGTCGATCGTGTTGACCGGCGCCGCCAACACGGCGACTGTGAGCGCCGTCACGTACTCCGCTGCCGACTCTTCGTATACGGCAGGAATCACCGGCGTGACGTTGGGCAGTGTCACCGTGACCACGACGGTGAATGGCGTGACGCTGGCAGCGACGCGGCAGTTGACCGTCTCGGCGTCCGCACCGCCACCGCCTGTCCCCGCAACAGCACTCGCCATTACGACGCTGCCTGGTGACACCACCGGCGGTGGGTTGGATGTGCCGAGTGGTTCGTTGCTGAATGGCGTGACGATCGCGTTGCGCAGCGCCAGCGGTGCGTCCGTCCTGCAGGCTGGCGTGGCCATCACCGTCACCGCCGTGACCAGCGCTGGCACGCCATGGACCGGCGCCACACTGTCCGGCGGCGGACCGTTGAGCACTGGCGCCGACGGCACAATCACCTTCCCGGCCCTGCGACTCAGCGCCAGCGTCGGCAGCGGTCGCCTCCGGTTTTCGGCGGCGAACCTGAGCCCCGCCAGTCTGCCGGTGCGTGTACGCGCCGGCGCCGCCTCGACCAGCGCCAGCACTTTCACGCTCAGTACCGAGAGCATTGCCGTCGGTGCCTCCAGCGCCGCGACCATCGTGGTGCGCGACGCCAACAACAACAAGATCGGCAGTGGCCAGACTGTTGCCATCGCACTCGGCGCAGGAACCAGCGGTATCACCGTGGGCGCGGTCAGTTTCAACGCCGCTGACAGTTCGTATCGCGCAACGTTGACGGGGGTGACCGCCGGATCGACGCGCTCGGTGCAGGCCAGTGTTGGTGGCGCGGCGCTGACGACGACGCGATCACTTACTGTCACCGCGGCCGCCAGCGCCGACATCACGGCGACAGTGAACGGCGCCACGACGTACCCCATCTCGCGATACATCTACGGCGGCAACGTCGTGAACGAAGCGTCCTCGTATGGCAACGCCACCATGCCAGCCGAGTTCACGTTCAACCGGTTGGGCGGAAATCGGGGAACCGCCTACAATTGGGAGAACAACTACAGCAACGCCGGCCACGACTACTTCTACTGGAATACGGCGGATGGGCTGGTTGGAACGACGGCCGGCGGCACGGTCCGTCGCCACGCCGATCCGAGCTTCGCCCGTGGACAGGCCTTCATGGCGACCGTGCCGATGAGTGGCTACGTCTCAGCCGATGCCTGCAACTGCAACGTTGGCACCAGCGACGCCGACCGCGCCAATCGCCTCGCGACACGGTTCCGCGTCAGTCGCGCCAGCAAAGGCAGTGCGTTCACCACGACGCCGAATGCCTCCGACGGCTTCGTCTATCAGGACGAATTCGTGAACTGGGTCGAGTCGACCTACCCAGGGCGCTCCACGCATCCCACCGCGCCGGTCTTTTTCTCGCTCGACAACGAGCCGGATATCTGGCATTTGACGCACAAGGAGATCTTCAGCGATCTCAATGACAACGCGTCGACGCCCCGGCTCCAGACGTACACTGGCTTCGCCGACACCTCGGTCGTCTACGCCAGCGCCATCAAGAGTGTGCTACCCAACGCTCTCGTCTTCGGCGCCGCGACGGCCACCTACACCGGGATCACGCTTCTCGGTCGTTACCCGTCCCCTGATCCGGTCTATGGGACGCAGAACTTCACCGACGTGTATCTCGATCGCATGCGTGCCGCCGAAACGGCGGCCGGTCGTCGCCTGCTCGATGTGCTCGACGTGCACTTTTACTCGGAAGCAGGCACTAACGGCGGTACGATCTCCAACGACTACGCGACGCAGGACGCCGCCATGATCGAGGCGCGGGTGCAGGCGCCGCGCTCGCTGTGGGATCCGACATACAACGATGGCAGCTGGGTCACCGGTGTGACCGGCGGTCCGATTCGGCTGCTGCCGCGCCTGCGCGATCAGATCGCGGCGCACTATCCCGGGACGAGGCTCGCGGTCACGGAGTACTACTACGGCCGCGGCGGTGATATCTCGGGCGGCATCGCGCAGGCAGATGTCTTTGGCATCTTCGGTCGCGAAGGGGTGTTTGCCGCTTCACTCTGGCCGTTCGCCGGCCTGAACGCGTCGAACTGGAATGGCAACGGCAACCTCGCCTACGCCTACATCTTCGGCGCGCTCCGCATGTTCCGGAACTACGACGGTGCCGGCAACTCGTTCGGTGACACCGGACTGCAGGCCACCACCTCGAATGTCGCGCAGAGCTCGATCTACGCCAGCCGCACAGCAGGCGGTCGCACCGTGCTGCTCGTGATCAACAAGACCAGCACACCGAAAGTCACCCAGATCACGCTGAGTGGCACTGGCGCCGCAACCAGCGCGCAGGTGTACGTCATGCGGGACGGCACGCCCAATCCGTCGCGACAGGCCGACGTTGCGGTGAGCGGCAACGTGCTGACCTACACCATGCCCGCGATGAGTGTGTCGACGCTGGCGCTCATTCCGTAGCGCGGCGGCTAGCTGATGCGCTCGGGTTCCATTGTCCGTTCAACGACAGCACCATTGATGACGCTGACGTAGTACACCTTGGCGTCGGCCCGCGTCGACACGACGCGTTTCACGGCGGTGTCCTCGAAGTAGATGCCAGCGTCGTTGTCGCAGGCGTAACCTGGCTTCATGGTCCCTGAGCCAATCAGCTGCTGATACAGCGGGCGTCGGCCCGGCTCCTTGTCGTAGTGCGGTGAGTGGCTGCCGGCCAGAAAGCCGAGGCACTTCACGATCGACAGTGCCTTCGGGCGCGAATCGGTCGTGCCTTCCTCGAACCAGCAGAGCGAGCCAGCGCTGGCACCGCCGAGCACCACGCCCTTCTCCCACGCGGCCCGCAGCACGACGTCGATCCCCTGCGCCTTCCAGATCGCCTGCTGATTGAGCGTGTTCCCGCCCGAACAGACGATGCCATCCATCGAGAGCAGGACGTCGTCCCAGCCCTCCGTCTGGCTCAGGCTCTCGATGAAGCTCCGTTGCACATGCGGCTCGACATCCAGACCCGCGCATTCGCGATAGAAGTTGATGATGCCATCCGCATTGTCCGCCGACGCGGTCGGGAGATAGCAGATCCGTGGGCGTGCCTGACCGGACAGCGCGCCCATATAGCGGATGAATGCGCGGTTGAAGCCACCGCCTGCGATCAGGATCTTTCGGGTGGGAGCAGGCATCGAAGCGGTTGCGGAAGCGTCAGAAGTTTCGTGCGGGCCTGTATCATCGCTCGGCATCCGGCCCGAGCCGAGGCCCGCTGCGCCAAGCGCCGTCGCGACGAGGAATTCCCGGCGTTGCATGTCGGGAACTTGGCATACCCGGTCCAGAATGCACAGGGCGAGCGCCATGGCCCCCCTGCCGCCCGTACGCGGCGACCGCGAAGTTGTCTCGAGGACGGACACCGTGGCTTCCCCGACACCCAGGCGCATCGATGACCAGTACGGCCAGGCACACGTTGTTTGCCGCGGGGATCACCCTGCTCGCTTCGTCCGCCGGTGCCCAGCAGTTCGACGTGATGGAGGCAACGATTCCCGGTGTGCACGCGGCACTGGATACACGGCGGCTCACCTGTCGCGCACTGGTGCAGGCGTATCTGGACCGCATCGACGCCTACGACAAGCGTGGCCCGACGCTGAACGCCATTCAATATGTGAACCAGCGCGCACTTGCCGAGGCGGATTCGCTGGATGGTGTGCAGCGCGCAAAGGGAAAACGAGGACCGTTGCACTGCGTTCCGGTGCTGCTGAAGGACCAGATCGAAACAAAAGACATGCCGACCAGTTACGGATCCGCGATCTTCAAGGACTTCATCCCGACGCGTGATGCGACCGCGGTGCAGCGACTGGAAGCGGCCGGTGCGATCATCATCGCCAAGACGACGATGGGTGAGTTCGCGTCGCGATATGTGGGTTCGGCGGCCGGCATCATCCGCAACGCGTACGATCCGACTCGCAATCCAAGTGGTTCCTCGGGAGGGTCTGCCTCGGCCGTCGCCGCGAACTTCGGGCTGGTGGGCATCGGAGAGGATACCGGTGGCTCCATCCGTGGGCCGGCCGCCGTCAGCAGTCTGGTGGGCCTGCGCCCGACGCTTCCACTGGTGAGTCGTTTCGGGATGCTGCCGGCCAATCCGACGCAGGACACGATGGGCCCCATGACGCGCACCGTCGCCGACGCCGCGCGTGT
>JBBQRH010000085.1:0-17461 GCA_038215035.1 Gemmatimonadales bacterium
ATGAGTGTCATGCTGGCGAACGCCTTCAGCAAGATCATGTTGCGTGTGCCGGTGACGTACGTGCCGAACGTGGCGGGGGTTGTGATCTGGCTGGTGGTGGCGGTGGTGGTATCGCTGGTGGCGTGTGCGTGGCCTGCGCGGCGGGCGATGCGGGTGCCAACGGCGGCGGCGCTGGCGTACGAATGAGTGGTATTGCGCTGTTCCTGGCTCGAGATGTTCGGGGTGTTGCTGCACCGAACGCTCTCTGAGCCGCTGCCCACCAAGGCCAGTTCCGCACGCAGCATCACATCCTCTGCTCGTCTGTCGCGGAAGGCCGCCTCTTCCCCCCGGGTCATGTCTTGCCCTTGGTGCATGGCGCCCTCGCCTGCTCGTCGTGCAGCTCGTCACCGCGCCTGACGCGTACACTGTCGGCATGGAAGCAGTCGATGGCCGTCTTGGGTCAATTCACTTCGGGACGGTCGTGCTTGTGGTGGGGATGCTCGGATTGGCTGGCAGCTTGGTGCCAGCCGCGCGGGCCAGCCGGATCGATCCGAGCCACGCCCCGCGCGCGAACTGGTGCAGGGAACTCGGTTTGCCGTGGCGCCGTCACGGTAAGCGCTTTGAATTTCGTCGCGTGCCTCCGTCCGCCGCCCGCTGCCACCGGTGCGTGTCGGGTTTGACCGCCTCTCTCCGCTCATGCTGATGGCGCAGGTCTGATCGACCACGCCGCACGCCCGGCTGACTTCCCGCCGGCGCGCTGGATCACACTGGCTCAGGAGCGTTCCAATGAAAGCGGCAGCGGTTGGATGGGTGGTCGTCGTGCTCGCAGCGTCTCTGGCGGGATGCTCCGATCTGATGTCGGCGACGGTGTCCGACGACGGCGCACGCAGCATGCTCGAACAGCGCGCGGTCGATCTGAAGCAGAGCATCATCGCCACCGGACGAATCACGTCCGCGCAGCACACAGCGATTTCGCAACTCGTCACTGATATCAAGGCATTTCAAGCGCGTACCGGGCGCACCGATATCGCGGTCTCGACGTCGGCGCCGAAACACGCCGCCGTCAATCTCGCCGTCGTCAGTCCTGGTACGGGTTCAGGGTCGTGCACGCCCTGCCCTCCCGTGACTGCTTCCGGCGGCAAGATCTGCTTTCTCTTCGAGGACGGCGGGTGCGACTCATCCAGCGGCTTGACACTGAAAGTCTGCGCCTACGTCTGCATCACGCTCGATCCCGGCGCGACGCCGATCAAGAGACGCTGACGCGCGCTGATCGGGCCTCGATCACACTCACGCACAGACCCCAAGGAGCGTCATCATGAAATGGTCATTGCTTGGATCCATCGGTGCCGCGTTGGCGCTGTCGCTGGCGGCATGTTCAGATCGCATCACGACGCCCGCGGCACAGGAGGGAGAACGCAGCGCCTTGATGCAGCGCGCCCAGGTGCTCAAGGCCCATGTGCTCGAATCAGGTAAGATGAGCGACGCACAACGCCGCGAATTGGAAATACTGGCGCAGGATATCGGCGCCTGGCAGGCACGCACGGGCCGGAACGACATCAGCGTGCGGCGCTGGACGCCGGTCATCGACAGTGCCGCCTCCTCGGCACAACTGGCGGTCGTGAAGCAACCCAATCAGGGTTCGTGCCTCCCATGTCCGCCAGTGCAAGTCAATGGCAATCAGATCTGCTTCCTCAGCGGTGGCACGACCTGCGGCAAGCCAGGTGATACCCTCGCGCGGTTCTGCTGGTACGTCTGTATATACGACCGCACGGCGCCGACGACGGAACCAATCCGCTGACGCTGCGAACGCGCGCTCACGCATCAGGTGTCGGGATCCATGCTGTTTGTACGCTCTCACTGATGCGCCAAAATCGGGCGCCGAGTTCCACTCACTTTCCGGAGATTCCACATGAAGACACTGATCAGGGTCGTCACCGCCGCGCTCGCACTGAGCGCCTGCTCCAATGTCACTGGCCCCGAGGAACACGAAGTGGCGGCACGCGCCGCGCGGGCCAAGGCCGATCTCGAGTCGGCATCGAAGGTCTCCACGCCGTCGTTGAAGCTCGCCGCGAACTGACCAATGGCGCCCGGCATGCCTGTCGAACCGCTCTTTCACGACCGGCATGCCGCGGGCGTCAGCCTCGCCCACCAACTTGCGCGATGGGCCGACCGACACGACGTCGTGGTGCTCGGCATGGCACGCGGTGGTGTGGCAGTGGCAGCCCCGGTCGCGCGAGCCCTGCGCGCACCGCTGCACGCCTTCATCGGTCGAAAGCTCGGAGTGCCCGGTATCGAAGAGGTGGCGTTCGGCGCGATCGCAGAGGGACATGCGGCGCCGACGCTCGATGTGGTGCACGACTTCATCGGGCTGCCGCGGTCGCTCGTGCGTGCCGTCATCGAACGGGAGCAACAGGAGATCGTACGGCGCGTGCGGTGTTACCGCGACGATCAACCGTTGCCGGATGTTGCTGGTCGCACGGTGATCGTCGTCGATGATGGTCTCGCCAGTGGTGCAACGCTTCGCGCCGCCGCGCGCGCACTCCGAGTACAGCGGCCGGCACGACTCATCGCAGCGGTGCCGGTCGCAGCCGTACCCGGATGGCGCGACCTCGAGTCGGTGTTCGATGACACGCTCGCGCTGGCCACTCCCGAGCCATTCGGCACCGTGTCGGACTGGTATCAGGATTACACAGCCGTCGACGATGTTGCGGTGCGTGCCCTGCTCGGCCTGTCCCCGGCAGGCGTCGTCCGAACTGCGGAATCGTCAGCGCGAAGTATTGAGCGCGAAGTGATGATTCCCACGCTCGACGACGGTCCGTGCGCGCGCATCGTCGGCGACGTCGGCGAGATCGCCGAAGCAACTCCGCCACGCGGACTGGTGATCTTCGCGCACGGTGGCGGAAGTAGTCGCGGGAGCTATCGCAATCGCTACCTCGCCGCGCGAATCAGGCACGCCGGGTGGGCCACGCTCCGTCTCGACCTGCTCTGCGACCTCGAGCATCAGGCTGACAGCACGGGCGACTTCCGGTTCGATATCGACCTGATCACGCGACGACTGCTGGCGGCGACCCGCTGGTGCATACAACAATCCCTACCCGGCTCCGATCGCATCGTACTCTTCGGCGCCAGTACGGGCGCGGCGGCGGCGATTGGCGTGGCGGCGGATCTTGGCCCCCGAATCGCCGGTGTCGTCGCACGGGCTGGCCGCATCGATCTCGCTGCTGACAGGCTCCACCAGGTGTCCGCTCCAACACTGCTCGTCGTCGGCGGAGCCGATCCAGACACGCTCCGACTGAATCATGCCGGCGCGCATCAGCTCGGTGGTGCAGTCACGATGCGCGTGGTGCCGGGCGCCGGTCATGCCTTCGAGGAAACAGGCGCCCTTGGCGCCGTCGGTGAACACGTCGCGACGTGGCTTGGCAGGCAGCATCGTGCCAGTCGGCTCCGCCGGTGGTGGTCTGCCGCCGCTGCGTGCTGACCATGTTGCTGCGCGGCTGTTCAGCGACGTCGTAGATTCTGGCGCACGCCGTTCAGGAGCGACATGGCACGCATCGATGATGAACAGTGGCCGGAACTCGGGCCGCTGCTCGACCAGGCGCTCGAACTCACCGCCACCGAGCGTGATACGTGGCTGCGTGAGCTTCGCGGGCGTTCGCCGCAGCTGGCCGCGTCGCTCGACGCGCTGCTCCTGGCCGAGGTGATTGCCGACCAACGCGGATTTCTCGAGCCGCCAAAGGCTGCCGGCCTCGCCGGCACCGAACTCGATCACTACACGCTGGTGCGGCCGCTTGGCCATGGTGGGATGGGATCCGTCTGGCTGGCGCGGCGCACCGACGGACGCTTCGATGGTTTTGCCGCGGTCAAGCTGATGAACCTCGCGCTCATGAGCGAGAGCGGCCAGATGCGTTTTCGGCGGGAAGGCACAGCATTGGCGCGGCTTTCACACCACGCGATAGCGAGGCTACTGGACGCCGGTGTCGCCGCCACTGGTCAGCCGTATCTCGTGCTCGAGTATGTCGATGGCCAGCACATCGATGCATACGCCGACGCAGCAGGCCTGTCGCTGCGCCAACGCATCGAGCTGATGCTGCAGGTGCTCGATGCAGTTGGCCACGCGCACGTGAGTCTGATCGTGCATCGCGACCTCAAGCCGTCGAACATCCTCGTCACCGCCGAAGGTCAGGTGAAGCTGCTCGACTTCGGAATCGCAAAACTCCTCGTCGGCGACGGCGAAGATGAGCGCGCCGCGCAGACAGCTGATGGCGACGCAGTGTTGACACCGGAATACGCGTCACCGGAACAGATCCGCAGTGAAGCCGTGACCACCGCCACCGATGTATATGCGCTCGGCGTGCTGCTCTATCTGCTCGTATCCGGTCGACATCCGACGCGCGAACCGCACAGCACGGCGATTCAGGCGGCCAGCAGCATTCTCGATGTCGAACCCCGCGCGCTCGGCCACGGTGACCTTGACACGATACTCGGCAAGGCGCTGCGCAAGGTACCGGGCGAACGATACGCGACGGTGGCTGCATTTGCTGACGACCTTCAACGCTACCGACGCCACGAGCCGGTCAGCGCACGACCGGATTCACTTGGGTATCGTACGCGCAAGTTTCTGAGGCGCCATCGCGCCGCCGTCGCGGTGGCCACGATGATGATTGTCGTGCTGTTGAGTGCCACGGTATTCTCGTTCGTCCAGGCCCGTCGTGCATCGGAACAACGCGACGTGGCAATCCGCGCCGCACGGCGTGCGGTGGCGATGACTGAACTGCAGAGCGTCTTCGCGAGTGACGGTCGTGGAGCCGACGGTCTGCCATTGACGCCGGCCAATCGCATCGCACTGGCCGAAGAAGTGTTGGTTCGGCGATTCCGGAACGAGCCGTGGCTCGTGTCCGAGATCCTGACCAGTCTGTCTGCGAGCCTATATGAATCGTTCGACCGCGAAAGCGAACGCGCGATGCTGGCGCGCGCCGGCGCCATTGCACGTGAGGGACGACAGCATGAGCAGGTCGCACTCGCCGCATGCACGCGCGCGACCAGTTTCTGGTACGACGACGCGACGGACTCCGTCATGGCCGAACTGAGGCAGGCGCGCGCTGCGCTAGCCACCGTCGGCCACACGGCCGATCCCATTCTGCGCTCGGTTTGTCTCGAGGCGGAAGGCAAGGCGTTGCTGACCGGCGGCAACGGTGATTCCGCCGTGACGCTGCTGCGCCAGGCGGTGGCGCTGCTCGATTCGGAGTCGGGTGAGGCACATCGACTCCCGATGCTTCTCGCGCTCTCTGAAGTGCTGCGACTCGCGGGACGGTATCGAGAAGCATCTGCCGCACAGCTCGAACATCTGAATGCACTCGAACAGGCCGGCTACGGCAACACCGAAGGACTGCCGAACATGGCAGCCTTCGTCGATCGCACGCTTTCCGACATGGGTGAATATCGCGTGGCGGATTCGATACTCGGTGCACTCATTCGCAAGCGCGAAGCCGTCGCGGGAGCGGGACGCGCACCACAGCTGCTGGCGTTTCTGCATGGACAGGGGCAGATGCGCCTCGGCGCGATCGATTCCGCCGACGTCTGGATTACACGCGCGACGCGCGGTCCGTATCCAGAGGGTGGCACAATGTCCAACTGGCTGCCGTCGGTGCTGGCACAGATTCGGGTCGGTCAGGGTCGGATATCCGAGGCGCGGGCGGCGGCGGCGGGACTTCCTGGCGGGCTGCGCGGTCGCCGGGCGAACGCAGCGCTGGTGAACGCGCTCGTGGAGCACGCCAGCGGACGGAAGGCAGTCGCGTCCGCCCGCCTCGAGCACGAACTCGCCGCGCTGTACGCAGAGTCGCCTATCACGCAGTCGTTGTTCACGATGCCGCTCGTGACCGCCGGCGAATGGCGTCTTGCGACGGGCGACGCACGCGGTGCAGACTCGCTCGGCATGCTGGCGTGGCGCGCGGCCGCGCTCGACTCGCTGGCGCCGACGCGCAGCGCACTTGCCGGGCGATCCGATCTACTGCGCGCAAAGGCGCTTCTCGCCATCGGTGATTCTTCAGGTGCGAAAGCGTCGACCGAACGCGCCGTGATCGCGCTTGGCAACGGGTATGGTGCCAACAACCGATGGACGATCGAAGCCCGAGCGTTACGCGTGACGCTGCCGAGGTGACGCGGCCGGAGTCATCTGGCAGAAGTCACATGGCACGAATCGAGCTGCCGCGGCGATGGGAGGATAGGACTTGGCCGTTGAGCGTCATGTTGCCGGCGCATCGAGCCGTTGCCGTGGCGACGCTCACTCGCGTCCGACGTCCTCAAGTGCGTGCTGCAGAATGAGCCTTGCTTTGCGCCAATCTCGCTGCACGGTGCGCTCCGACGTCTCGCGCATGGTCGCAATTTCCACGAAGCTGTAGCCACAGAAGAAGTGCAGGTCGACGAGCTGGGCCAGGCGCGGCTCGAACTGCGCCAGGCTGTCCAACGCATCCGACAACCGTTCCAGTTCGGTGACAGCGGCGTTGCCGGCGGCTGGAGAGCCATCGAGCGAGTTACTGAGGGTGATGGCGAATTCCCTGCCACCGCGCTTCTGCGCCATCCCTTTCCGTGCGTAGTCGATGATGATGCTGCGCATCGCGCGCGCGGCGTACCCCATGAAATGCGGCTGGTCGGGAAAAGCGACCTGATCCCGGTCGGCCAGATTCAGATACGCTTCGTGGAGCAGCGTGCTCGCGCCGAGCGACAGATCGGGACCGAGTCGCCGGAGTTGAATTTCTGCGAGTCGGCGCAGCTCGTCGTGAAGCATGACGAACAGGGAGTCTATCGGCCGTTCAGCCATGGGCGTTGGAGTCGGAGAAAAGGGCGCGCGATCGATGAACTATTGTGCCATGCACAGGCCGGTGCGGCCATGGACGCGGCGGGATAGCAGCCGATCAGAGTCGTTGCACTCGACGTTCGCCGGGGGCACCTTCGCCGCCGTGGTGCAGGCACACGGCATCACCGGCCCTGCATTCCATTGCCAGGCGACCATCAGCGTGTCGGCGTCGCCGATCGTCACGCCTGATCGTACGCTCTCTCGAGTGTTGCGACGTCGAGCTTCACCATCGTCATCATGGCATCCATCACCGCCTGTACCTTCTTCGGATTCTGATCGCTGATGAGTTCCATGAAACGCCGCGGAACAATCTGCCACGTGACACCGAACTGGTCGGTAATCCAGCTGCACTGTAATGGGGTTGCGCCGGCGTCGACGAGCTTGTTCCAGTACTCGTCAACCTCCGCTTGGTCCTTGCAGTCGACGAACAGCGAGAACCCTTGGGAGAAAGTGAAGTACGGGCCGCCGTTGTAGCCCATGAAGGACTGACCACCGATGACGAACTCGGCGGAAGTGACCGGGCCGTCTTTTCCGGTACGTGCAACGTTCTTGACCTGCGAGTCCGGGAACGTGGCGGTGTAGAACGCGATTGCCGCCTCGAGTTGGTCGTTGAACATCAGGAATGGCGTCACTTTGGACATCGGTGGATCTCCTTGTTTTCGGTGCCTGACGATCGGAGTTCTCCTGTGAAGCGATCGTACACATGGTCGTCCTGCGTTCTCTCCATCGGTGGTGTTGGCAGCAACAAACCTCGTTTGGCCCGCGGCACACGGATGGTGCGTCAAGACGGCCCGTCGCGCCATGAAACGGTGATGGGCCCCGCCCGAGTTTAGCGTATGCTCGGCGCTCCCGTGACTCGGAGCCTGATGGCCGATCCAGCGCGTGCGGCGCGCGGCGTCTACAAACACCGACGGCCTCAGGCGTCGGCGCTCTTTCGGTTGGTTTCGGATCACCTGCACCGGTACCAAACGGTCTACGACGACTGCTGTGCGCGGGAGAATGGTCCATGGCGTCCCGTCGTCGGGTAGGTCGCCGACACGTTCCTGGCCCGTGGGGTCCTCGAGCACGGGTTCGCCCGCATCCGCTGCGATGCCTGCACGCACGAGTGCCCGGTCCCGCTCGGCGAGAGTGCACGTGTTGCTGGTCGTACCGTCACGACCGCCATTCGCGCGCTGACCGGCGAGCGCGACCTCGCCGTCGGCATCGTGGCGCGCCTTGAGAAGCACGGCTCGCGCGCCAACTGGCACCCGCATCTGCACCTGCTCGTCACCGACGGCCGCTTCCGGCCGGATGGGACGTTCGTGTCATGGCCCGCGCACGACACGTCCCGGTTGACCGAGGCGTTCCGCCGGGCCGTGTTCCAGGTGTTCGTGCGGCTCGAACTCTTCGACGAAGACAAAGCTGCGGGCATGCTGAGGTGGCCGTATGCTCGACGGATAGTCGACCCACCCCGAGTGAAATTCCTATCCCGACGCAGTCGTCCATGTACGCCTCGTGGCCGCCACGGTAGTTGCTGGCATTCATTGTCGATGGGGACCCAGCGTGCGAAATGGATGGTCAGCACGCTTCCCAGGTGACCTCGCGTGAACACGTGCCGACTGGCGTCTTTGGTCAGGACCAGCACCAGCGAGACCAGCCAGCGGCGAAGAAACCCGAGTTTCACTGAGCCGAGGGACGAGAACTGGTTCGTGACATCGCGGTCTTCCAGCTGCCGTCGCACTCGCAGCGCCTGTAGATCAGGGCTCGGAAAGTTTTCGGGGTCGTTCCTCTCGCGATTACACAGCGTGAGCAACACGAACGGTAGCAGGGCGATGATCACTGGCAGCGCGATCAAACCGATCATCGGAATCGCGATCAGGCACAGGATCTTCGCTGTCTGTGACATCGACGGCGTGCGAGCAGGCGGCGTCACCGCCAGTCGCCCGGCGGCCACCTCGGCGTGCACGAATGACCGAAGCACGCGCCGAGTCTGTTCGGCGCGTGCTGAGTTCACCGTCGCGATACTCGAAACACGCGTGGACAACGCGCGCCGCAGTGCGCACTCCTGCGTGATCTGACACACAGTGCGTCCCACCCGATTCACGTAGTTGGCCACCACGCGGATCTCGTGCGCCCGCATCCACTCCAGCAGGTCACCCTGTGAGCCGAAATCGATACGATCTCCAAACACGGCCCCAACCCCTTAGCTGTGAGCTGCGTCAGCACGCCTCGCATCTCCCGCAACGGTCCGTCACAGTCGCCCATGAACACGAGGCATTTCGGCGGTTGTCGCGAAGGCACACCGTGTGCCGCAGTGTCGCCACGGGTCGCACTATCCTGAATCGCCAACCGGGAAATGCAGGCGGTCGAACCCGCCAAACAGCAGCAGCACGCTGCACGGATCGGCGAGAGCAGGTTTCGCATTCAACGTCTCGAGCAGCGCGCGCAGCCTCGGCTCGCGCTCAGCGGCAATTGGTGCCACGACCATGAAACACGACTGGGGAATCACAACGTCAGCGCGTCAGGACGGCCGTCGATCGGTCGTGCGCACAACCGGTACCCGGTGCCTTCCATGGGCGGCTCCTCATGCTGACGCTCCGCCGAGCGAGGGGCGGATGCGCATGCGCGGTTGAAACGTACCGCGTCGACGGTCGACGCAACGGTGCCCGGTTGATGGTGAACGACCGCGAAGACATTCCAAATATGGCTGACGCACAGCAGTCCTTGCTTCCTTGTCCACCCGCTCCATATACTCCCATCGGGCGCCGCCGCCGGACATTGCCAGACAATCGCAAAGGAGACGCGTTCGATGCGAATCGCTCCCACACTGTGCACAGCGGCTCTCGCACTGAATCTCGCTGCCTGTAAAGATGACAGGCTTCCAGGAAGTTTGGGTGGATGCGTTGCAGAGATCAGCACCGGCGTACGTCCTTTTGCGACCTCGCGCGACCAGCGGTTTCTCGGCAAGGTGCAGGAGGCAACGGCGCGCTGTCGCGGAGGTGACGCCGCGGTGCATGGACGCGACGTCCCGTGGGTTGATTGGAGCAACTACTACGGGGCGGGCGACGTCACGTCAAAATCGTGGTGGCCAAGCCGAAATCTTCGCGGCATCAATGGTGCGCTCATCGACCTGGAATTTGAACGGGTCGAACTGATCCGGTTCAACTTGTTCGACAACATGGGCACCTATCCGCAGTACATCGCCGGTCGCGACAGCACGGAGGGACCGGCGATTAAGACGTGGCCCGCGATGCGTTTGCCGCCGGGCAATCCTGAATTCGAGAACGTTGGCGGCGCCGGTGAGCAACTCTGCACCGGAGAGCTCATCCGCAATCGCACCGTCTCAGGTATCTGCAACGACATCCGAAATCCGCTGATGGGTTCAGCCGGGACCTATTTCGCCCGAAACGCCGAATTCGAGTCCACCTTCCCCGATCTCGCGCTCAATAGCATCACACAGAATCGTCATGGCGGTCGCATATCGTTACTGACGCCAGATCCGCAGGTGATCAGTCGCAAGCTGTTTACGCGCCCCCAATCCGACAGCGCGTCGTGTGGCCAGGGGAGCGGGAAGCCAGGTTACGCGAGGGATGCCAACTGCGACTATGCCAAGGCGCCGTTCTTCAACGTGCTGGCGGCCTACTGGATCCAGTTCATGACGCACGACTGGTTCTCGCATCTCGAGAACGGGCACAACGCGGCCGACTACATGAAAATCGGCTGCGCGTCGCAGAAAGTGCGCGGCGTAGAGACAGCGCTCACGCCTGCCGACGTCGCGCGACTCGGCTGTCGCCCTGATGACGCGATGGAACGGGCGTATGTTGGTGATTCGAGCAAGCCAACGGTGTTCACGCAGAACGGGCGCGAGTTGATGTCGCGCGCGCCGAAGGCTTTCAAGAACACCAACACCGCGTGGTGGGACGCGTCGCAGGTGTACGGATACGACGTCGAGTCACGCCAACGCGTGAAGCGCGATCCGGCGGACCTCGCGCGACTGCTCATGGTCGCCGCGCCAAGTGACGCGTCGGCGAGCAAGGTTCAGGGCTACCTGCCAGCGCTGCTGCCAGGTGATCCGATGAACCCAGCGTGGGCGGGACAGGAGGCTACGGCGTTTGCAGACAACTGGAGCATCGGAATGAGCTTTTACCACAATGTGTTCGCGCGCGAGCACAATCAGTTTGTGGACGAGTTCCGCCGCCGCGCGAGGGCGTCGCCAGACGACGATTCGGGTTTGCGCAATCCGGCGAATCCCGCGCGGGTCATTCGCAACCGTGATGTCTCGCCGGACGAGCTGTTCGAAGTCGCGCGTCTCGTTATCGCTGCCGAGATCGCGAAGATTCACACAATTGAGTGGACCACGCAGCTGCTGTATGACGAGCCGCTGTATCGCGGTATGAACGCCAATTGGAACGGGTTGCTGGGCAATGCCAGCGGATTGTCGGCGGCACTGGCACATGTTGTTTCGAAAATCGGTCAGAGCGGTGATGCCAACAGGGCCAACACGTGGTATTCCATCCTGGCGTCAGGCCCGGGCATTTTCGGCACGGGAAGCCACAAGCCCAGCTGGAGTCTCGCGAACCCGAATGACGTGAATGGCGGCGTCAATCATTTCGGATCGCCGTTCAACTTTCCTGAGGAGTTCATCACGGTGTACCGGCTGCATCCGCTGTTGCCGGACCTGATCGAATTCCGTGACTACAGGAAACCAAACTCGATCACGAATATGATCCCGGTCGTCGAGACGTTCCGCGCGAAGGCGACGGACGAGATGCACAACCGCGGACTCACCGACTGGGCGCTGAGCATGGGCCGACAGCGGCTGGGTGCGCTGGCGTTGCAGAATCATCCGCAATTCCTGCAGAACTTGCCGATGGGCCGGCTTACGAGTGCCACGAAGAAGCTCGACGTGCCGGCCCTTGACCTGATTCGAGATCGCGAGCGCGGCGTCCCCCGCTTCAACGAATTCCGTCGCCAATACGGACTGCGTCAGCTGACGACGTTCGATGACTTCATTGATCGACGCCTTCCTGCCGGCTCGGACGGCCGCAAGCAACAGGAGCAGATCGTCGCCACAATGCGCGAGGTGTATGGGACGCATGTCTGCGATAGCACCAAAGTGATCACGACAGCGCAGCGCGACTCCGCGGGTAACCAGATCAATGACTGTTTAGGACACAGGAACGGCTCAACGGTCGACAACATCGAGGATCTCGACACGGTCGTGGGGTGGCTCGCCGAGTCAACGCGTCCGCACGGCTACGCGATTTCCGAGACGCAGTTTGTCGTGTTCATTCTCAATGCGTCGCGGCGGCTATTCAGTGATCGCTTCTTCACGTCGAGCTTCCGCGCCGAGTTCTACACGACTCTTGGCGTGGATTGGGTGAGCAATAATGGACCAACTGTGATGGTCGAGTCCACACCGAGCAACGGTCATTCCAACGAACCAGTGTCACCGCTCAAGCGCGTGTTGATGCGCACGGTGCCGGAACTAGGCGCCGAACTCGCAACCGTTCGGAACGCGTTCGATCCGTGGGCGCGCGACCGTGGCGAGTACTACTCCCTCGACTGGAAGCCGCGGAAGGGCGCCGAGTCGGACGATGCGTTCAAGCAGATCAAGAGGTAGCGAGGGATGAGCCCTCGGGTACAGACCGAGAACATGGGTGACGGTCAAGACCGGGTACATGGGTGACACGTCCACTACCGTGGTCGGCAACCGGCGGTTGCGATGCCATGGACGGAGTGTTCCTCGATGGACCAGCGTGAACAATTCCTCGCCGATCACCGGCGGGGGCACCTCACCATGTGCGAGCGGTGCGAGCGCTCTGGCATCGGCCGGAAGACGGGCTACACCTGGGTGGCGCGTGTCGCGGAAGTCGGCCGCCGTGGGCTGCAGGAGCGTCGCCGCGCGCGTATCCGTCGAAGCTCCCGTCGCTCGAGTGCCCCGCGCACTTCCTCGTGGCGCTCGTTACCGCCGCCGGCACCATTCGCTTCCAGAGCCGCTTGCTCTTCCTCACCAATGCGCTCGACAACTAGTACATCGGGTTGGAGGTAGTCGGCGACGGCATCTGGTCGATCGATATCGGCACGGTCCTGCTCGCGCGCTTCGATGAACGGGATTATGTGATCCGCGGATAGCCAGGTACCGACTCACCGAGTGTCACCGATGTACCCGGTTTGATCTGTCACCAATGTGCCCGGCTGTCTATCCGGGAGACCCGACCATTCCGTCAGCCGGTCGTGGCTGCCGCTCGCGACGGGCCACGCACCAGATGGATCACCACGGCGAGGCCGGTCGAGAGGAGCGTCATACACACGACGCCCACCCCGCCGCCATACAAGAATCGCCAGGGGTGAAAGAGGCGCGCGGCCACGATCTGCGCATCCCGCTTCTGTGCGACCAGCGCGAGGAGACGCGCGGCGCTCGGGCCAGCTTGGTCCTCTTTCGTAGCGAGCACGCCGGCGATGGCCGAATCCAGCGAGGCGATCGTTGCCGATTCGGCTGCGAGGCGGCTTCTCGCGACAGCAGCGAGGCACACGCCGAGCACCACCCAGAGCACAGTCCAGCGCGGGAGACGAAAGGAGTGTACGCGCTCCACCAGAACATTCATGGGCGTCCGTGCGAAGTCAGGCGGGTGAAGTGAGCGACGCGGCGATCGGCCGACGGCAAACACCAGTGGTGCTGTTGCTGATTAACGAAGCTGTAATAAAAGATGCGCGCCTCTCCCACTTCCCGCGAGGTGTGTTCGCAGCGCCGTGCCTCGAATCTGTGCCGTCGACCATACGCTGTCGAGCCCTCCATGCCCCGTTATGGGTATATCGACACCAATCCGCAGTTCCTGCCCGTGGAGTTGGCCTGGCAGCTCCTCCCGGCGACCTTCGAGCACGCGCTGAATCATCTGCGAACCTCACCTGGTTCGACGCGAGGTTCCTGAACGACGACACCGGTGCGCCCGCCTACCCGCCAGCGGTCCTGCTCAAGGTGGTCCTCTTCGCCTACGCCCGCGAGATCGTAAGCAGTCGGGCGATTGCGCGCGCCTGCACCGAGCACGAGACGTTGATCGCCCTCTGCGGCGACCGGCGCCACACTTCACGACGATCGCGCATTTCGTGAGCACCGTCGGCGACGAGATCGCGCCCGTCTTCGCGGCGGTCATGGTGCTCTGCGACCGCCACCGGCTGATCGGCCGTGAGATGTTCGCCATCGATGGCGTGAAGTCGCGGAGTCATGCGGGCAAGCAGCGGAGTGGGACGCGCGCGGAGTCTGTGCGGCAAGCGGAGAAGCTGGTGGCTGCCGCTCGCGTCGCACGGTTGCAACGCCATGTGACGGAATTGTGCAGCTGCCTCGCCACGCATTCCGAGGAGCGGCGCGGGCCAAAGGGCACCGTCCGGCAGAGCAATCGGACGGACCACGACAGCGCGACAATGGCGACGAGCAAGAGCGTCATCCAAGGCGACACCGGCGTAGCGGCGGTCGATGCTCACGCGCAAATCATCGTCGTGGCGCAGGCGTATGGCACCGGGTCGGTGCATGCCTTGCTCGAACCGATCATCGACGCGCTGGCGCCCGTGCTGGCCTCGGCCTCGCTCGTCACGGCGGACGCAGGCTATCACAGCGAGGCCGCCGGTAGGCTGATGGAAGCGCGCGCTACGCCCGGCGCTTCGCGACAGTCGAGCCCGTGCTTGCGACTCTGCGGCACAACAAGCGGCTCGATCGCTTTGCATTGCGCTTGCGCGCAAAGGTCGACGCGTATTGGCGACTCTACTGTCTCGGGCACACCATCGAGAAACTCGCCGAACACGGCTACGCGGCGTAGGGCAGACTCGCGGGCGCAAGCGGTCGATGTCATGCATCGCGACAGATTCGGACGATTCCCAAAAAAAACCATCCGTCGATACGACCGCACCAGGTGGAAACACGAAGGCGCGTCGCTATTGCCTCGTCGGCATCCGCACTGCACACGTGTTCTCCAGCTTCAACGAGACCGGGTTCTGCTGCACTTCGACCGCACAAACGGTCATCTTGATTGCAGTACCCGGGTCGCCGTGGCTGCAGCATCCCGGGTAATAAGGAACCACAGATCAAAAATACAAGACTCATCATGAGCTGTGATACGGTGTTGCCAGCTGACAATGTTGAGCCGCAGCGGGTGCCCCATGTGCGCGACTACGACAACGTGCGGAGCCGCCGCTCCAGCGCGGTGAACCTTCTAAGTAGTTCCTCTTGAGCGCTCTGCAGTCGATTCAGGGTGACCAATATCCATACGCCAACAGCGATCGGGAGCACTGATGTCAGGAGGAACATGACGAAGTAGCTAATGGGCATGTGAGGTGCACCGGTTCGGCGCAGACGTACAGCGCGGTAGCAGCAGAGTGGATGGCAAACGGGTGGCTAATCGCAACACACTGGACGTGCGATAAATGCCTCAACGCGCTGACGCTAGTACCACGCTCACGCCGCAGCGGTATAACGACACGGGGTTCCGCTCCACGGCGACCGATTAATGCCCTTCCTGCTCATAATACCCTGATCGCCGTGTGTTCAGCAACCCGGGTTGGGTGCCGTGGAGAGCGTTCAGCTGTCGCGTCGAAGCAGAGCAATCCGCGTGCGTGGCTACAGGGTCGTCAACAGCCAGTACACCACACCTGCGACGGCGAGGATTCCAAAGCAGAGCATCGCCCAGAATCGTAAGCGCCAGCGTACAATCTCAGCGCGCGAACGAGTCAAATAATACTGGCGCGCCTGTGACTCGTGAATGGTGTTGTGTGCGAGCAAAAAGACGATTGCATCATCCACCGGTCGGCTTCCCACGATCAAGATCGGCGTTGCTGTCGCGGCGGAATACGCACCGAGACGTTCCAAGTAGCGGACAACACGCACGATTCGCCACTGCAGCGGAAAGCTGCGATAGGCCTCAGAGACCGCGACGCCCATTGCAAAATAGCCGACCGCTAGCAAGAGCTGCGTGATGAGCGAGTGGCTCATGAACGTGGCGGTGAGTGCGTAAACGGGCGAGTACGAAGGTCAACTGTTTCACTATGCATGGGAGTTCGCCCAACGATTCCAGGTTCTGCTGCAATGTGGCCTCCTGAACCGTATCCTGCTTTCAGGCGGTTGGCTACGTTGGCAGCAGCAACGGGTGTTAGCGGGCGGCCGGCCGCCACTGGCACGCGGCATCGCGCCGCGCCGCGGGAACAAGGAACCGCGACCTCACGCGCCCGCTGCCACGAACGCGCGCGGGACACGGAGCACGCGGCTTCCACCGCGCAGCCTCGCCGGTCGCGCGTCACGCGAGGCGCGCGGAACGCGAACGCCCGCCGCACCCCTGTCGCGCACCGATGACGCGCGCGCGCACCAACCCCCCACCACAAAACGTCGCGCGTGCGCAGAGCGTGGTCCACCAACTCCCTGCAAGCCCCGCTAACGCTTAGCGTTCAGCCGCAAGCGAATGAAATAGCGCGCGAAGCACGCACATAACAGCTCGCGTGTCTGCTGCAACGCGATGTTATGCCGACCTTTTCCGAGCAGGTGGCATGCGGGACTCCCCGAGCTTACGCAGGCGTCGCGACACCTGCACTCTATTCGAGGGCGCGGATTATTGACCGACCACGATTGAATTTCCTATCCCGACGCCTCCGGAAGGACAAATGGACCGCCGTGAAGCCTGACGCCGACGGGCCCGCGTTGGCGGCGTGCAGACCCGGCGTGTCGATCGCGACGAGTCCGTGAATCAGAAGCCCGCGCCCCATCCGTGCGATTGGATGAGCCAATGGGAACCGTCATGCGTCCAGGCCACGGCGTAGTGACAGGATTCGCGCAGCGTCCCGCTCGCGCGGTCCAGATCGCGGCAGATCCCGGCTTCGAACACCACCGTCGCGCTCTCGAAGCGCTGCTGCGGGACGAACTGCAGCAGAACCTTCGCGACGCCACCGGCGAAGAACGCGGCGATTGCGTCCGGACCCTCGACGGCGACGCGCTTCGCCGGGAGAATGCGACCGTTGGGCGCGTACCGCGCGGCGATCTGCGGAAGATCCTCGCGCTGCCAGGCCGTCTCGAACGCATGCATGGAGGGCAGGGTGGTCGTCGTCACGGTTCCGGGAATCGAGGGTGAAAGGACCGCGTAGCGAAAACTCGCTCACAACGGGAACAGCGTGCCACGGCTCGATGTCGAATGGTTCGGTATAACGAGGCTGTAGAAAAAGGTCGGCGCCGCGTCCGATTCTTGCACGGATTCTCCGCAGTGCCATGCTTCGAATCTGTGCCGTGGACCTCCCGCCGTCGAGCCCTGCATGCCGCGTTACAA
Source organism: Gemmatimonadales bacterium (assembly GCA_038215035.1). Lineage (GTDB taxonomy): Bacteria > Gemmatimonadota > Gemmatimonadetes > Gemmatimonadales > Gemmatimonadaceae > JACMLX01. The sequence goes on from JBBQRH010000085.1 coordinate 17,113, forward strand.
GTATATCGACACCAATCCCAAGTTCCTGCCCGTCGACCTCGCCCGGCAGCTCCTCCCGGGGACATTCGAGCATGCGCTCAACCACCTGCTCGACCACGAACTCGACCTGACCCGGTTCGATGCCCGGTTCCGGAACGACGAGACCGGCGCCCCCGCGTATCCGCCCGCCGTGTTGCTCAAAGTCATCCTCTTCGCCTACGCGCGCGGGATCGTCAGCAGCCGGGCCATCGCGCGCGCCTGCACCGAGCACGTGACCTTCATTGCCCTCTGTGGCGATCAGGCCCCGCACTTCACCACCATCGCACACTTCGTCAGCACCGTCGGCGACGAGATTGCCCACGTGTTCGCG
>JBBQRH010000086.1:0-17164 GCA_038215035.1 Gemmatimonadales bacterium
GAGCCACCGCTCAATTACCAGATCGTGTACTCGATTGAAGGGGTGCTGGACTACTACTCGACGCTCTCATGGGTCGTGCGCGACGGCAAGCGCGTGCAGGTGACAGCCCTCTCGGAGCTCGAGCCGGTGGAGTTCGTCAGCCCGATCGGCACACTCGAAGCATTCCACACGGCCGGTGGCCTCTCGACCATGGCCTGGCGCTATGAAGGGAAGATCCCGACGATGGAGTACAAGACGCTCCGCTATCCGGGTCATGCGCAGCTGATGGCGGCGATGCGCGACCTGGGGCTCTACGACTCGACACCAATCGATGTGAAGGGCGTGCAGGTGGTGCCGCGTGACCTGTTCATTGCGCAGGTCGGTCCGAAGCTGCGCAAGGCGGGCGGGACCGACCTGGTAGCACTCCGCGTGGTGGTGAGCGGCACCAAGGACGGTGCTCCGACCCGACGTCAGTATGATTTGCTTGACTACTATGACGCCGAGCACCACATCACCGCGATGATGCGGGTGACGGGGTACACGTTGTCGATCACCGGGCAGCTGATGGTGTCACGCGCACTGGACGCTGGTGTGCACACACCGGACGAGTGCTTCCCGGGAGACCGCTACATTGCCGAACTCGCGTCGCGCGGGATCAATGTGCGGATCAGTTGAACCGCAACAGACGAACAGCTTGACGCGAAGGCGCAAAGGACCTGAAGGACGCAGAGGCACGACGTTGCTATCGTGCGCCGCTACTTGCTGAGCGGAAGACGATTTCGGTTCTGGGAACGACAATTTCGACTGCGGCTCCCAATACATTTCGCTTCACCGAGTCGTGCCAAAGCGCTCAACGATCGTGCGAGCACGCTTTGCGCCTTTGCGTCCTCAGCGACTTTGCGTCCAGCAGTTCGCCTTTCAACGAGTGCGGGCTAGCGCGACCAGTTCGCCAGCGTGACACCGATGGCGTCGATGGCTTCGCGGGCACGCCAGCGATCTCGCCCGTTGTAGAGCATCGCAAAGGCCAGCAGTTCACCGTTGCGGGCAGTGACGTAGCCAGCCAGCGCCACGACGTCGTTGGTGGTACCGGTCTTGGCGTGCAGGTTGGTCTGCGCGGTGGTGTAGCGCATGCGCTGCCGCAGGGTTCCACTCTCTCCCGCGAGTGGCAGCGATGCGTGCAGCAACGGCCCCCAACTCGCGCGATCGGCCCAGCTGAGCATCTGGACCATCGCACGCGGCGACACGTGATCGAACTGCGACAGACCGCTGCCATCGGACGAACGGATTGCATCGGAGCGAACGCTGGCGGTCCGCTGGAGCAGCGCGCGGAGGGCGGTGTCGGCTGTGAATGCGGTACCGGTGGTGTGGCGATCGGCGCCGCGCGAGGCGGCGCGGAAGACGTGCTCCGCGATCACATTCACCGACTCGCGGTTCATGACCGCGAGGAGCGTCTCGAGTGGTGGAGACTCCCAACTGATCACGGGCGTGGCACCCGCCGGTGTGCGGGCCATGACCATACCATTCGTGACCGTCACACCGTGGCGCTGCAACGCGGCGACGAAGGCACCGGTGGTGAATGACGCCGGATCTTCCACGATGTACGAGTACGAATGCGGCCCGGCATCGGCACCAATCGTGCCGGTGACGCTGATGCCCGCGCTCGAGCGGGAGAACTTGAGCGGGGATCTGCGGCCAGCCACCGTCCGCACATTCGCGCGCAGCGGAATGGCCGTCGTTGCCGGCTCGAGGACAACCTCGGCGGCACTGCCGCGCGTCGTGGGACGAATCGTGACCCACACGACGTTCTCGTTCAGCGTGAGCGCAGAGACCCGTCCGGCGTAGGCATCCTGGAGAATACGCGGATGCCAGCCTTCGGGAATGCTGCGGGCCTCGAAGGCCGACGCGTCACCGATCACGCGACCCGACACTTCGCGGATTCCGGCCCGCACGACGCGCATCGCGAGCGAATCCATCGCGGCATCGGGCGAGCGACCGAAGAATCGCGTCGAGAGCGATGGATCGCCGTCACCGCGCAGGATCAGGTCACCGTCGACGCGACCGTTCTGCAGCGTCCCGGTATGCAGCACTTCCGTCCGGAATCGATAGCCTGGTCCGAGCGAATTCAGCGCGAGCACCGACGTCAGCATCTTCTGGGTGGATGCGGGCACGTGCGGCACATCGGCGTTGATGGAGAACAGCGTGTCCCCGTGGGTGATCGATGTCACCATCATCCCCCACGAGCCACTCCGGATTGAAGTGCCAGCGAGGGCGCCGAGATCCATGCGCAGGTTATCGAGGCCAAATGGTGTCCGGGCCTCGAGCGGCGGCAGCGCTGGCGCCCGGAACTTCACCAATCGCGAACGAGAGCGCGGCTTCGGGCGCGGCCGCGCGGCGGCGGAACGATTCCGTGCCGCAGCTGAGCCGGTGCGAAGTGCAGCGCGGCGTGTGGGCGGCTTGGCCGCCGTGCCTCGTGCTGACGCGGTTTGCTTGCGCGGCTTCTGCGCGGAGGCAGGCACCACAATGCCAGCCATGCACACGCAGAGCAGGAGCGATCGAATGACGGACCAGAGGCGATTGCAGCGTCGCAAATCACACCTTGAGGAAGATGTTCCGGCGCCAGAGCGCCCAAAGAATCACGAACCAGAAACCGACGAACGTCACCGCATACCCCAGTGACGCCACCCGTGGTTCGAGTATCGGCGCAAAAATCGCCTGATAGACCACCGACTGCACTGATTTCGGACCGTCGGCGGTCTGGACCTTCAGAAGCGTTACCGTCAGACGCGCCATCAGGCCTGAGCCGAGAAAGGCGATCATCGGGTTGGTACCATAGATGACGAAGAACGTTGTCCAGCGTTTCCAGCCGCGCACGTCGATGATCCACATACACGTCGCCAGGGTCACCAGTGCCATGCCGCCGGTGAAGACGACAAAACTGCTGGTCCAGAGACTCTTGTTGATTGGAAAAACCCAATGCCACATCAGTCCGACCATCATGAGCAACGCACCGACCGCGAACATGCCATTCAACCGCTCTGCCAGCGATCTCGGACTCCCGATCCACCGCCCGGCGAACTGGCCGATCATCATTGAGCCGACCGCTGGAAGGCTGCTCAGCAACCCTTCGGGGTCCCAGGTCTTCGCCGATGCCCAGAGATGGTTGGTGGTGAGGATTTTTCGGTCGAACCAGGCGCTGAGGACTGCGTCCGGCTTGTCGAGCAGCTGCCACCCGGGCAGGCCCTGATCAGGCACCGTCACGAGCGTCATCACGGCCCAGTAGCTCAGGAGAATGGCGACGAGCGTGACCAGATGTTGCCGCCACGTGCCACGCAGCGTGATGAGTGCACCAATGACATACGACACGGCAATCCGTTGCAGGACGCCCATGATGCGGAGGTGCTCCAGCCGATAGACCACGCGATCGAAAAACGTGGCATCCGGAATGGTTGCGATCTTGCCCCACATGAAGCCGGGGAACCAGGCCAGAAAGAGTCCGAACAGAAAGATCAGCGCACCACGGCGGAGGATCTGACGGACGATCGCACCTTCGTCATCGCCGCGTGCCCGTCGCTGCGACAGCGACAGGTACGACGTGACACCGACGATGAACAGGAAAAACGGGAAGATCAGATCCGTGGGTGTCCATCCATGCCACGGCGCGTGTTCGAGCGGCGGGAAGATGTGGTCCCAATCGCCAGGATTGTTCACCAGCAACATGCCAGCCACCGTCATGCCGCGGAACACGTCGAGCGATAGCAATCTCCCGCGCGATCCGGATGGCGCGATGGGCGACAGCGGTGGCACCACGTTGCGCGTTGGCGTGCGTCTGGGTTCTCCGTGTGTCGCGGTTGCCACCGATCAGCGGCCCGTAGCCGCGGCCAGTGCACCAGATGATCCCTGCGCCTCAGCCACACCGTCGCCTGCATTCCCCTGACGCTGCCAGCGGAAGAACACCACGGTCATGATACCGTAGAAGAACAACCCGCCAGGAATCCACATGATCAACCCACCGATCTGCTGATCCATCTTTGGCGACAGCCCCCAGAGGCGAGGGCTGGAAGCGTAGAGCGGGTAGAGGACGGTATCTGCCATCGTGATGTACACCGCCACCACGCTCATCGGCAGCGTCATCAGGAAGCAGTACAACATCTGTCCCGGATAGCTGAGCCGCGGCAACTCCGGGAGTGAACTCATGAACGGCCACCACATCAGCACACTGGCCACCAGAAAGGTCAGGTGCTGCAGGATGTGCACATTGTGATGCAGCAGCGCCAGGTTGTAGAGCGCCGGGATGTGCCAGACCGCGAGTGTGACATTGAAGATCGAGAACGCCATGATCGGCGTCGTCACACGCCGCGCCAGCCATCCGACGACCGGCCACTGCAGCGCTGGTCGCAACATCCAGCCCGGCGTTCCGGCAAGCAGCAGCGGAGGGACGATCAGTTCCATGATCAGGTGCTGCACCATGTGGCCGCTGAACAGATAGAAGTCGCTCAGATCGTGGAGCGGCCCATTCAGGATCAGGAACAGCAGCAACAGCCCGCCAAAGAAAGCGACACGCTGACCAGTGGAAGGGCCAACGCCTTCGGCAGCACGCGCACGTGCAAAGTAGAGCCACCCGAGTGCGGTCAGCCCAATGACCGTGCTCGGGTGGATGGTCCAGCTGTCCAGCGCCAGCGTCTGCGCGGGGTGAAGCAACAGCGCGAGGTGCATCATGTCATGCGGTTGACGCCAACCGGCATCAGCGTCACCCGGTGAGGCCGAGGTTGATGCCGACCTTGCCGAACAGGAACAGCAGGCCGACGCAGGTCACGATGGCGATGGCGAGTGGACCGACGAACAGGTTCCGGAACAGTTTGTGATCGTACTTGAGGTGCATGTACACCGCGCAGACGACCGCGAACTTCACCGCCGACATGAAGATCATGCTCGGCACGTAGATCGCGGACTGCTCCCACGGCTTGATGTAGTAGGCGGAGATTTCCACGATGGTGACGATCGTGAGAAACAACGCCGTCCAGAGGTAGGTCTTCGCGGTGGGGTGATGGCCGTGCTCGTCGTGCGCGGCGTCGGGTACGTGTGCCATGGGATCGTGGCTCACTTGATGAGGTAGAGAAGCACGAAGATCGCGATCCAGACCACGTCGACGAAGTGCCAGTAGAGCGCACAGAGGTCGACGTTCAATGCTTCATCGGTGCGCAGCCCGCGCTTCTTGTCGATCGACGCCAGCGTGAACAGCCAGAGCACACCGGCCGTGACGTGGGCGCCGTGGAAGCCGGTGAGGACGAAGAAACTGCTGCTGAAGAGATTCGTGGTCAGGCCGAGCCCTTCGTTCACGAAGGCGGTGAACTCGTACGCCTGACACATCAGGAAGACGATGCCGAGCAATGCCGTCGCGACCAGCCAGAAGAACGAGTTGCCTTCGAGTCGCGAGAGGAAGGTGGTGCGCTTCACATGACGATGCACCACCGCGTTGTGCGCCAGCACCATCGCCAGCGATGACATCAGCAGTACGAACGTCGAGAAGCTGGTGACCGGGATGTTCAGAATGGCCTTGAAGGTCTCGCCCGTCGCAGGGTCGGTCCAGGCTTCGTGCGGATACGGCCCGACGCGCGACTTGCCCTTGTAGATCAGGTAGGTCGAGATGAGGCTGACGAACAGCATGCACTCCGAGCCGATGAAGGCCCAGATGGCAATCTTGCGGTTGTCGAGGCCCGTCGAGGTATGGTGATGACCATGCTCGGCGTGGCCGGCGGCGGTGGGCTCAAGTGCGGTAGCGCTCATCTCAGTGCGACTCCTCGAGCGGCGTAGTCAGCCAGGCGTACAGGCTGATCACGAGAGTGGTAGCACCGCCGCTGACGACGATGAAGAAGGCGTAGAAGTTCACATGCTTGAGCGTCATGCCGCCCAGCATGATGCAGAGGCCGAGGGCCGCCATCACGGGCTTGAAGGTGTTCGACGGCATCGGAATACCGAGCTCGCGGGCCGTCGGCACCCTGTTGTCGCGATTCTCGTGTCCTTCGTGATGTTCGCGCGAGAGGTCGTGGCCATCGGTCACGTCCCAGAGCGGATACCGGCTGGTGACATTCGGCAGCACCGCGAAGTTGTATTCAGGCGGCGGCGACGGAATGGACCACTCGAGGGTCGACGCGCCCCAGGGATCGCGTCCGGCGCGCGGCCCGCTCTTGAGCGAGGTGAAGAAGTTGTAGAGGAAGATCAGTGTCGCCACGATGATGATCCCGGTACCGACCGTGCTCATCATGTTGAACAGATCCCACCCCTGATTCGCATCGTACGTGTAGATGCGGCGCGGCATGCCGAGCAGCCCCGAGAGGTGCATCGGGCCAAAGGTCAGGTTCATGCCGATCATGTTGATCCAGAAGTGCCACTTGCCGAGCGTCTCGTTCATCATCTTCCCGAACATCTTGGGGAAGTAGTGATAGATGCCGGCGAAGATGCCCATGATCGAGCCGCCGAACAGCACGTAGTGGAAATGAGCCACCACGTAGTAGGTGTCGGTCTGCTGGAGGTCGGTCGGTGGCGACGCATGCGTCACGCCGGAGAGCCCGCCGATGGTGAACATGGCCACCAGGCCAACGGCAAAGCACATCGATGCCGTGAACTGGAGCTTGCCGCCCCACATGGTGCTCATCCAGTTGAAGATCTTCACACCGGTCGGAATCGCGATCAGCAGCGTGGTGAGGCTGAACACGCTGTCTGCAATCGGACCCATGCCGACGCTGAACATGTGGTGCGCCCAGACGCCGAATCCGAGGAATCCGATCAGGATGCCGGAGTAGACCATGACGGCGTAGCCAAAGAGCGGCTTGCGACTGAAGGTCGGGAGCACTTCGCTCACCAGCCCGAATGCCGGCAGGATCAGGATGTAGACCTCGGGATGTCCGAAGATCCAGAACAGGTGCTGCCAGAGCAGTGGGTCGGCGCCGGCCGTGAGGGTGTAGAAGTTCGTCCCGAAGAATCGGTCGAACTGCAGGAACACCAGCGCCACGGTGATTACCGGGAATGCGAGCACCACCAGGAACTGCACCACAAAGCTCATCCACGTGAACATCGGCATGCGCATCAGGTGCATTCCTGGCGCGCGCATGTTGATGATCGTGGTGATGAAGTTGAATCCGGCGGCGAGCGAACTGATTCCGAGGATCTGGAGGCCGAGCACCCAGAAGTCGATGTTCAGGCCCGGGTTGTACGCCATGGTCGTGATTGGCGCGTAGCCGAACCACCCACCGTTCGGCGCGAGTCCGGCGAAAATCGGCAGCGTGATGAAGATGCCGCCGAACAGGTACACCCAGTAGCTGAAGGCGTTGAGGCGTGGGAAGGCCACGTCTCGGGCGCCGATCTGCAGCGGGATCAGGAAGTTGAAGAACGCAGCCGAGAGCGGCATGATGGCCAGGAAGACCATCGTGGTGCCGTGCATCGTGAAGAGTTGATTGTACAGCTCAGCGCTGACCAGCGTCTGGTTCGGGGCCGCGAGCTGCGCGCGGATGACCGCGGCCTCGAGTCCACCGAAGATGAAGAAGAAGAGCGATGTAAAGAGATACAGCACACCGATCCGCTTGTGATCGGTGGTGGTGATCCAGCTCCAGACGCCGGTTTTCTCTCCGGAGTAGGAGCTCGTCGATGCGGCCGGCGCGAAGGTCGGCTGCGCAGCAGTCGTTGCCATGACTTATATGCTCCGGCGCGGGTTACTTGAGAGCCTGCAGATACGCGGCGACGTCAGCGATCTGCTGATCGCTCAGTCCGCCCATCGTGACCTTGGCCTTGATGGCCGGATTGTACTCGCCATTACCGATGGCGGGCATCAGGCTTCCCGGCTTCATGGCCGGCGCATTCTTGATCCAGCGCACCAGGTTGTCGGTGTTGTTCTCGAACAGCGCGCCAGCGATGGTGTACCGCGATCCGACGTGCGTGAGGTTCGGGCCGATGATACCGGCGCTCATCGGGTTGCCGCTCACCTTGTGGCAGCCGATACACGACGATCGTGAGTAGATCGCCTGACCGCGCGTCGCGTCACCGGTGAGCCCAGCGGTGAAACTGATGCTGGCGGGCGGCTTTGCGGTCGGCATCGTGGAGGGATCGAGCTTCTCGCGAGGGAAGACGAATCCAACCGGAGCCGGCGCTGCAGCATTGGCCAGCTCAGGGCCCACCTGCCCTGCCTTACTGGTCGACTCCGCGGCCGGCGTGCCGGGAGTGACGGTTGCGGGTGCGACGGGCGGCGCGACACCAAAGACAGCCGGCGCCTTCTGATGGGCGGCCCAGCTCGCGAACTGTTCCGGTGTCACGGTAAAGGCACGGAACTTCATGTTCGCGTGGCTTTCGCCGCAGTACTCGTTGCAGCTGCCGTTGAGGGCCTTGAGCGCCATCGAGTCACGCGGCGTCATCCAGAGATAGTTGGTGCGATTCGAAATCAGGTCGCGCTTGCCACCGAGGCGCGGGATCCAGAACGAATGCAGCACGTCCTTGGTGTTGAGCTTGAAGTTCACCGGCCGACCGACCGGCAGATACAACTCATTGGCCGTCGAGATCCCGTACTCCGGGTACTTGAACTCCCACCACCACTGATGGCCGATCACTTCCACTTGCAGGGCGTTGGCGGGCGCCTTGGCCTGCGTCAGGAAGATCGTCTTCACGGTCGGCACGGCGATGAACGCCAGAATCACGGCCGGGATCGCGGTCCACGCGATTTCGAGCGTGGTATTGCCATGCACATGCTTCGGTTCCGGCGAGTCCGGTCGCGCCTTGAACTTGAAGATGATGTAGAGGATGCCGACCTGGACGATCACAAACACGATAGTGGCCCAAAATATCAGCGAGTCCCAGAGATGGGTCGTCGCCTCATTCAGGTCGGTGGTGTAATTGAACGTCGTGTTCGGATATTGTTGCGCGCCCGCGGTCGCGGCGACGCCGGCGATCAGCAGAAGGGCAATCGCGGCGGAGACAACCCCGCGGCGAGTCAGTGAGGCGGCGAAACGCCCGCGAAACCTAAAAAAGCTGGCCATGCCCAAGTCTTGGGAAAGGTCGTGGGGAGCCAGGGTAGACGCCCCGAGAGGAACTCGTGAGCAGGAACCATTTGTTCCGGCGACCGAGGCGCAGGCCGCGCACCGCGCAGTCCGCAAAGACAGGTATCGTCATCACATCACACGACAACCGCGACCCCTACCAGGTCAAGCGACCGACGCACCGGTTAGTTGCAACCGATTCTTCCTGCAGGTTCAACGCGTCAATCTCAACGATCGCACCAGCATCCCGCAAAACTTAGGAGCACGGGTTACTCCCCGCCAGCGGCACTCGAGTCCGGCTTGGGGGTCGCGTCGGCGGTGGAATGCTTGGCGACGGTGGAAGTGACGGCCAGCTCGATCCCTGACTTGAGCTGGCCGACCCGCTCCCGGAGCATCCGGACCTTGGCCTGATCCGCCCCTCCCCCCCGGGTCGCGTTCAGGATGAGGTCACTGGCGAGATCGGCCAGCAGCTGAAACTGGCTCCGCAGCAGACCAACCAGCGGGGTCGCAGTGCGCTTGATCTGCTGCGGGTAGCTGGTGGTGGGCGAACTGTTCTTGATCGCCAGCGCGTACTGCTCGACCACGCCGTGGACGGTCTGGACGATGGACTTCGCGGAGTCGAGCTGCTGGAGCTTGGCCTGACCTGGGCCGTCGACGGTGGGTTTTGCCATAGACGCCAATCTACGCCAGTTCCACGCGGCGGGTCGGGCGCCGCGGCCACGCTCGCCCGGTGGATGGGCAGAGCGCGTTGCTGCCGTCCCTCAACTCCGGAACCGCGATAAAATTGGACCATGTCAGACCGCGCCCCGATTCGCCGCCACGCCGCGTTCGCCCCATCGACACCGCCTACGCCGCGGTGTCCAGTGTGCTGGTCGGCACCGTATCTCGGTTCGACACGCAAGGTGCGACGCGGGTGGCGGGTGCAGGCGGGCGAAGCGGATGACCCGTCGGGGTCAACCGTCGCCGTGGCCAGCGCGGTGTATCCGTGCAGCAATCCCGCCTGCGACACCGCGATCGTGGTGCGCATGGCGCTTACAGGAGGCTATCTGCCGAGTGATGTGGAAGCCGGCCTGTTGCGCGACACAGCCGCAGTGAGCTTCAGCCGCGGCCGCACGAGGCGCGATGGGGTGTGGCGTGACCGGGATGGCGATCCACGGACGGCACCGGTGCAGCGCGATCTGTTCGCGGTCTAGCCCTCGTCAGCCGTAACCGACGTTCGGGACGCGGTCGCCGGCCGGGCGGCGGCGTTCAAAATCCTCGCAATACGTGGATTAGTCAGTCCCCTCTACCAGGTCAGCATTCGAATTACCGAAATCAGTATTACTGAGTATGATGTTTTCATGCCCAAAGGAAAACCCTTCGCGCGGATCGCCATCACGCTGCCCCAGGCGGATCTCGAAGCGGCGGACCGGCTCGCCGCCGAATCGGACCGGTCGAGAAGCTGGATCGTCGCCGAGGCGCTTCGCTGCTATGTCGTCAGTCGGGAGTCGCGGGCGGACGCCGGTGGCCTCGGTGCAAGCCGACGGGAGCAGGTCCGGCGCGACCTCGCACTCACGCCGCTCGACCGAGTTCGCGCGGGCGAAGAGGGCGTGCGCGTCGTCGAGCTACAGCAGCGAGGCCAGGTTGCGGTGGAGCCGCTGCGGTTCGCGTCGTTCGATGATTTCCTGACGTGGCGTCGGCTCCGCGCGGCAACGGAATGACGGCGCCAACGACTGGGGTGGCTCGCGTCTGTCGGCTGCTGAATGCAGAAGACGCGCGTTACGCCGTTGTCGGCGCGACGGCCATGCAGCTCTGGGGCACGTCGCGTGCAACGCGTGACATCGACATTCTCATCGATCCGACCGTCGCGAATGCAGAACGTGTGTTACGTGCGCTCAGTGCATTGCCGTTCGGGATCGCGTCCGCGATCGAACCGGGTGATCTCGTATCGCGAGCGGTGACGATGATTGGTGATACGCCGAACGTGGACGTGCTGACGCGTGCCTCGAATCTTCGGTGGGACGAAGCCGAGCAGGATCTGGCCGTCTTCGAGATCGAAGGTGTGCCGGTACCGACGGTCTCGCTTGCGAATCTGATCATGTCGAAGCGAACGGGTCGTCCGCAGGATGTGGCGGACATCCAACTGCTGGAAGAACTCCAACGACTTCGGCGAGCACCATAGCGCCACACCGAACGCCGGCTTCTCCGTGGCCACGAGGCGGCGATTGCGTTTCTACGATGAACGCCCGCGCGATGGACGCCGGTCTCGGAATGTCGTCCAGCTTCGCACGCGTCAGCCAGCCTGACCACGGCACGCGGGACGATCTCAGCGGCGCTCCCCTGCGCCGCCGACCATCGCGGCGGCGCCGTGCTCGGCGGGCGCGCCACCAGATGGCAGTGAGATCGGTGTTGTCGACAACCATGGCGTGCACCATCCACCCGAACACGATCGGCTTGGAGTCGCCACCACCCTTCGTGCACGCAGCGCGCGAACGAATTGGGCCGTTTGGACCGAAGGCGGGTTCGCCGGTTGCCAATCTCCAACAGCAAACGTCGGTGACAACATTTGGCGACACGACTCGAGGTTCGAGCGGCAACCCGGTGCTGCTCGCGTCAGCCTGCTCCTGAATGCGGAGGACGCAGCGTGCGAGGCTGTTGGCGCGACGAGCCGTGCCACGCTGGAGAATGGCGCTTCGGGCATGCGCTTCCGGGGCGCGGCTCACGCAGATCGGCTACCGCCCTGCCATCGACTCCGGCCGCAGAATGTCGTCCAGCTGCTCCCGCGTGAGCCAGCCGCGCTCGAGCACGATCTCCGTCACCCCCCGACCGCTGGCCAGGGCTTCCTTCGCCACGTCGGTGGCCTTCTCATAGCCGATCACCGGCAGCAGCGCCGTCACGACACCGATCGAATGCTCCACGTAGTAGCGCATCCGATCGGCATTGGCGGTGATGCCGACGATGCACTTGTCCTTCAAGACGTGAATGGCGTGCGTCAGCTCGGAGATGCCGCCGAGCAGTTTGTAGGCGATGATCGGCTCGAAGACGTTGAGCTGCAACTGACCTGCTTCCGCAGCCATCGTGACGGTGACGTCACCGCCGATGATGTTGAAGCAGACCTGATTCACGACTTCCGGAATCACCGGATTCACCTTGCCTGGCATGATGCTGCTGCCCGGCTGCATCGGTGGCAGGTTGATCTCACCGAAGCCGGCGCGCGGGCCGGACGACAGCAGTCGCAGGTCGTTGCAGATCTTCGACAGCTTCGTCGCGGTGCGCTTGAGCACACCACTCAACTGCACGAAGGCACCGGTATCGCTGGTGGCTTCGATCAGATCCGGTGCTGTGATCATCACCAGGCCGGTCACATCGGAGAGGTGTTTCCGCACCGATACCGTGAATTCGTCGGATGCGGTGATGCCGGTACCGATGGCGGTGGCGCCCATGTTCATCTCGCGCATCAGCGCCTGCGCCTCACCCAGACGATCGACATCCTCCATCAGCGTATGCGCCCAAGCCTTGAATTCGCGTCCGAGAGTCATCGGCACCGCGTCCTGCAGCTGGGTGCGGCCCATCTTGATCAATTCGCGAAACTCCACCGACTTGGCATCCATCGCGCCGCAGAGATCCTTCAACGCATCGCGCAGCGTGTCGAGCGCGGTGTGGAGTGCAATGCGGATCGACGTGGGGTAGACGTCGTTGGTGCTCTGGCTGCGGTTCACGTGTTCGTTGGGATGCACCACGTCATACGTGCCGCGCGAGCGACCAAGAATCTCGAGGGCGCGATTCGCAATCACTTCGTTGGCGTTCATGTTGGTACTGGTACCGGCACCGCCCTGAATCATGTCGACGATGAAGTGCTCGTGGTGGCGGCCAGCGCGTAGCTCTTCACCAGCCTTCACGATCGCATCGGCGATGTTGTCCGGCAGCAGGCCGAGCTCCCGATTGGCCTGCGCGGCGGCGATCTTGACGGCTGCCAGCGCGCTGATCAACTCAGGAAACTCACGCAGTGGCACACCGGTGATCGGAAAGTTCTCGGCCGCGCGCAACGTCTGGACGCCATAGAGCGCCTCTTCCGGAACTTCTCGTTCACCAAGCAGATCGTGTTCGGTCCGCATGCGACGGCTGCCGAAGCCGAGTGTGCGTCCGCGGCCGACGAGTGTGGCATCGGCGATGCGCAGGCGACCAGCGATCGCGCGCGCGGCGCGGCCGACGAGCCCGGCATACAGATGCGGGTTGTCCTTCACGATGTCGGCCAGCGCGGCCTTCCGCAGGATCAGCAACTCACCAGCGATGACGGCACGGGCGGTGGTTCCGTGGCGGGTATCGTCGAGCAGCAGTCCTTCGCCAATGGCCTCACCGGGCCCCATCGTGACGAGACGTGTGGTGCGGCCCTCGGCCGTCTTCTCGATGGCGACACCACCGGTGACGACGAGCGCGAACATCGACCGTTCGTCGCCTTCGTTGAAGAACACGTCGTCGGTGGCGAATGAATGCATCTCCAGCGACTGGGCAAAGCGCCAGAGCTGTGCATCAGGCAGTCCTGCCACGAACGGCAGCGCCTTGAGTTGTGTGAGAATCACATTTTTCATGGCACGAAGCTACCTGCGAACACGAACGCACGCGAGCACCGGGATCAGAGCGGCACAACTCGGTGCCGAGATATGCGGCCTCGTTCACACTGGCAGTGAATTTCCGGCATGCCAGTCGAGTCGTGCCAATTCTGCAAGCAGAGCGAGCACGTCGTCACGCTGATCGTGGATGCCGAGCAACAGCAGGTCCCCACGGTGCGCCCATTGCAGCGCGGCGCGCGCGGCATCCATGTCGCTTTGCGCGCTGTGGAGCGACGATGCGGCAACTCCGAGGGCCTCGAGCGCCGCGATCAGCACTCCGCTGATCGAGCCCGGCGGTCGGCCACGGAGGAACTTCGGCATCTCCTTGGCGATGTAGAGATCGATGATCCCCGAATCGAACGCCGCCTTGGCGATCTGCTGCAGCGCGAGGTCATCCCGGTCACCGCCGGTGCCTAAAGAGATCGCCCGTCGACCGGCTGGCAGATGGCTGGTGGCCGCGATGAGCGCCGCGACACTCTGCGGGTTGTGCGCATAGTCGATCACGACCGTGACGCCACCCACCGTCTGCAGCATCAGGCGGCCCATGTTTTGGCGGGGGTCAGCGCCGAAAACCTTCAGTCCGGCGATGGCCTTGGGGCCCAGTTCGAGTTCATTCGCGATCGCGAGTGCCATTGCCGCGTTCAGCACGTTGTGGATCGCCGTGCCGCCGAGCGTGGCTGGAATATCAGCAAGCTCGTCGTCTGTCAGCGCGAGATCTACGGAACTGCTTGACGCAAAGGCGCAAAGATGCAAAGGGGCAAGGCCTGAATGGGGTGCTGTTGAATCACACAGTTCCTTTGGGTCTTTGCGCCTTTGCGCCTTTGCGTCAACGCTGTTGCTCTTTGCGGTAACACTGACCGACACGGTACGGCCGGCATACTGAGCGGTGGCGGCGACTAGCTCGGGAATTGCACCGTTGTACACGAGGGTGCCTGTGTCAGAAACGGCACGGCTGACGACGAGCTTGGCTTCGGCCAGGGTCTCGAGATCGGTAATGCCGTAGTCGCCGAAGTGATCTGCCGAGAGCGTGACGATGGCGGCGACGGATGCGCGCTGCACGGCGAGACCACGGCGCAGGATGCCACCGCGTGCCGTCTCGAGCACGGCGAAGGTGACGGTCGGGTCCTGCAGCACACGTCGCGCGCCGACGGGGCCTGACCAGTCACCGCGTTCAACCGCCCCGTCGCCGATCCAGACGCCATCGGTGCAGGTGTAGCCGACCGTATGTCCGGCCGCCTTCGCCATCGCGGCCACCATCCGCACCACAGTCGTCTTTCCATTGGAGCCGGTGACGAGCACGATCGGAATGTCGCGCACCGACAGCCAGTCGATGTCCGACAGCTCCGGTATCGCCTCCAGCGTCCAGCCCTTGGCACCAGCGCCCGTGCCGACGTAAGCGGAGGTCTCGTCGAAGGTGAGATTCAGGCCGAGTCGCTGCGCCTCGTTCCACAGTTCGAGCAGCTTTCGGCGCGATCGGCGTGTGCCGGATGGTTCGGCGTCTGCAAACGCCAACAGCGCTGCGAGCGATGCATCGGCGGGTGTGCCGTCCGCGCCGTTCACCACCGATTCCGCAAACACCCACGCCCCCTCGCAGGCTTCGGTGGCCGTCATCAACTGATCGATCGGGGCGTGGACGAACAGGCTCGCACCGCCTGAATAAACGCGCTGCACCGTGTCGGCATCTGGCCATTGCAGCGCGTTGGCGAGGAAGGCGACGCGCTGGTGCCACGCGGTCAGCAACGCGGCGTTCCTCTCCGGCGTGGCATCGTCGAGCGACACATCCAGCACGGCGCCCAACCCGGCGTGCATCAGGTTGGGACCCATCAGGCGGCGGGAGTCCACGATAGTCGGTGAGGCATAACCCGACTCGAAGTCTGGTTCGCCTGCGGGGCGCGTCATGCTGACTGCCAGTACTTAATCGTTTGCTTCGCGGGCCAGAAACACCCCCCGGTCGTCACGCACGACCGTTACCGCGTCAATGCCCGCTGCTTCGTTGACACGTGCGGCATTCCGCTCCGGCGCTGGCGCTGCGAACAATGCCGGAAACTCACGGGAGACCGCTGGTGACAGCGGGGGCGGAGGGACGCTGTCGTCCGCCAGTTCCTTCGCTTCCGGCGAAATCGTCTGCGGCGCCTGGCGCTTCGGCGAGGCAAGCGACTGCTGCTCGGCGTCGGGCTTGAACTGCGTGATCTGCTTCCAGCCTCGGGCCAGTGCGTCGGCAAAGATCAGCACCAGGTCGCCTGGTTCGGCCTTTCGCAGCGCTGCATCGATGGCCTCCTGCTCGTCGACGATCACGGCGATACGATCATCGCTGATACCGTGCACTTTGAGGGCGGCCTGCAGCATCCGCGGCACTTCGTCGTCACCGCGACCGCGACGGCTGTCATCTCGGCGGCAGATGTAGTGATCGAACGCTGCCTCGGCCGCCACATCGGCGATCGCAACGATGTCCTGATCGCGACGGTCGCCAGGCGCGGCCAGCACACAGATGCGCCGGCCCTTCACGTCGAGACGGTTCGACAGCTGGCAGAGCTGCTCCACCGCATCGGCGTTGTGACCGTAGTCGAACAGCACGCGGAACGGATGCTGGTCGTAGACGTTCAATCGGCCCGGTGCCTGGAAGAAACTGGTGTCGAAGGTGCGCAGGCCATGGCGGATGTCTTCGAGCCGCACGCCCATGGCGAACGCCATCGCGGCCGCGAACATCGCGTTCTGCACATTGTGCAGCGCCTTGCCTTCGATGGTGGCGGGAATGAGATGCGTCCAGAGCAGCGGAATGTGGGCCCCATGATCGTAGATCGTGATCATGGAACCATTGATGCCGTTCTCGAGCGCGATCGCACGGCCACCGGCGCGGATATGCTCGCGCACCAGCACATGATCGGGGTTGAGCGTGACGTAGCAGACGTGCTTCGCTTCCGTATACGCTGCCATACGCAACGTGAGCGGGTCATCGGCGTTGAGCACCGCGGTGTCCCGCGCAATCTCCACCACCGTCCGCTTGATCTCGGCCAGCTGCTCGAGGGTGTCGATGCCCTTCTGGCCGAGGTGGTCGGGGCGGATGTTGAGCACCGCGCCGACGTCGACGTACCGCATCGCCATGCCGGCGCGCAGCAATCCGCCGCGCGCGGTTTCCAGCACTGCGACATCCACCATCGGATCGCTGAGCACGATGCGTGCGGCCGTGGGACCGGTCATGTCGCCAACCACCGTGCGCTGCCCATCGATGTACACACCATCGGTGGTCGTCAGGCCAACACGCTTACCGGAGAGCTTGTGAATGTGTGCCAGCATGCGCGACGTCGTGGTCTTGCCGTTGGTGCCGGTGATGGCCGCGATCGGAATCGTGACCGGGCGACCAGCCGGAAACAGCATGTCGATGGTCTTGCCAGCGACATCACGCGGGCGCCCATCGCTCGGCGCCATGTGCATCCGGAACCCGGGCGCCGCGTTGATCTCGCAGATTGCGCCGCCGATATCCTTGTAGCTCTGGGTGATGTCGGGTGTCAGGAAATCGACGCCACCGATATCGAGCCCGATCGCCTTGATCGCCCTGACGGCCATCTCGGCGTTGTC
>JBBQRH010000087.1:0-17042 GCA_038215035.1 Gemmatimonadales bacterium
GCGTTGATTCAGCAGCGGTGGGGCGAACCCTGGGCGCTCGAGCGATTCGCACCGTCGCGCGTTGGTGATGCGGAGTTCGCCGACTGGTGGTCGAAGGCGCTGCGCAGCGGGGCCAGCCCGGCCACCGCTGGCTTGATCCTGGAACGCGCGAAGCAGGTGGATGTCCGCGCGTTGCTTCGCCATGTGCATACGCCGACGCTGATCCTGCATCGCACACACGACGCGATCGTCGACATTGGTGCCGCGCGATTCATGGCGCAGGAGATGCCCGCGGCCACGCTGGTGGAGCTCCCCGGTGCTGATCACCTCTATTTCGTCGACCCGGCACCGGTCGTCCGTGAGATGACGCGGTTTCTTGCCGCGCCGGATGTGGCAGCCCAGGTCGATTCCTGGGTGGCGATCCTTCTCCACGCGCATGGCAGTGGGGCAGTGCTCGACGAGCAGAAGCGCAGCTTGCTGCGCGCCTATGAGGCACGGCATGTGACCACGTCGCCGGAGGGCTGGACCGCACTCTTCGACGCGCCCAACCGCGCGATTCGGTGTGCACAGATGCTGGCCGCGATGGGCGAGGGCCGAACCGGCGGGATGGCGCTGCACGTTGGCGCGTCGCGACTCTCCGATGGGGCGCTCACCGGCACGGCACCCGCGGTGGCACGCCGGCTGGCGACGACTGCCGAGCCAGGGGAGGTTCTGGTCACGTCCACGCTGCGCGACATCCTTGCCGGCTCACCGGTGACGCTGGTTGCCCGCGCGATCGATGATGGCGACGAGAGTTCGCCGGCGATGACCGTGTGGCAGCTCGCCAAGAACTCCTGACGTTCGCACCACCCACAAAGTCCACCCCAGACGGGTGGTGCATTCCACCCATGGGCGAGGCGAGGATGAGGGGCACGTCACTCCCTCCTTCAACCCTGGGCTGCTCTCATGACCGCACGCACACTGCTGACGACTCTCCCCCTGATGGCCCTGATGACGGCGGGCTGCGAGACCACGACCGAGGCGAATGGCGGCGACGTTCGCATTGCCGTACAACAGGCCCTCACCGGCCAGACGACCTCAGCCGGCACTTTTGCGATTTCCGGAGCTTTGGCCGACAGCGGCCAGACTACGGAAGAGCTCACATTCGGCGGTCCGCTCACGCAGTCGCCGGTACCGCTCACGTTTCGTCGGGCGCTCACCGGCCGGAATGGGACGATGGTGATCACGGGCAGTGCGACACTGTCGTTTACGAGTGCGACCGAAGCGACCCTGGCAGGTACCTGGACGGTCACGTCGGCGACCGGCAGCTACGCGACGGGCTCCGGAACACTGAGCGGCAGCGCGAACTTCGGCGCCACTCCGCCGACGGCGTCCATCATCTACGCAGGAGTTCTGCGGCGGTAGGCGTTCGTCCGGAAGACGTCGGCGTGACGACGCCGATGTCGAGGGTGAGGGGGATCGGCGATGCGGTGGTGCCGGGACCCGGTTTGCAATCGAGGGTGTTCGCGCTGACGAGGCTGCAGAAACGTGTCAGCGCGGCGCCGCTCGGATCTGTGTCGCGGGTCTCTCGCCGTCGAGTCTTGCATCGCCTGTTATGCCTATATCGCTACCAATCATGGAAATTTCGCCGCCGTGGCCGCCCCTTGAGTGCGCCCCGCCACCACATGCGCTAGCGCTCCCTGGCACGCCTGCCCTCGCGTGGCCTGCGATCGCGCCGTACGTTCGACGGATATTCGACCGACTCTGATTGAGATTCCCATCCCCAGAGATGTTCATCGACGAGTTGGCGGACGTTGAGCAAGCCGGGAGTGTACGGCCATCGAGTCGCTGCCTGGCGCGGCGGCTGATACTCGGCTGGGTGTTCTTCACACCGGCGGTGATGGCACAGCCGCGTGGGAGTGCTGCGTCGAGTGCGATCGTGAGCGGGGCAGTGTACGACAGCATTGCATTGCGTCCGCTTCGTGACGCGACCGTGCAACTCATGCTGCAGAGCGCAGTGGCCGCGTCGCCACAGACCGTTCGATCTGATTCATTGGGCCGCTTCCGCTTCGTGGACGTGCTGCCGGGTCGCTATCTGGTTGAATTCCGGCATCCGGCCCTCGACGCACTGGGGATTGAAGCGGAACCCGCCACGGTGGCTGTGCCGAAACGTGGCGCCCGGCGTGTCGATCTTGCCATTCCGTCTGTCGCCACGCTCCGAGCCGCGCTTTGCGATGACGATGCGGTGCGCGACTCGGTGGCGCTGATCATCGGCTACGCCCGTCGCGAGCTGGATCGATCACCGCTCGATTCAGTCATCATCACCGTCGCGTCGCGACCACGAGCCCGCGCCGCCGAAGCGGCGCCTTCGCCGAGGCAGCAGCAACGCGTCGGAGCGGCGTCCACCGGGTGGTTCGTGGTGTGCAGCGCACAGCGAGGTGACACGATACAGCTCTCGGCACGCCGGAATACGGTGGTCACATCGGAAGTGACGCTGACAATTCCGGCGGCCGGCGTGCTGCTGTACGACGTGTTGGTGCGCGACGTCACGCCGGCCCCGGCAGTCACACGGGCGCTGGATCCGGCAGCACCGCCTGGCACCAGCGTCGCCCAAGCCGTGAGCGGTGTGGTCACCGCAGCCGACGGCGGCCAGCCGATACCCGGCGCGATTGTCGGGATCAGCGGCGGGCCTGTGACTCGAACCGACGCGATGGGTGCGTGGCGCCTGACCGGTGTGTCGCGCGGTGCGCAGACGCTGACCGTTCGCGCCCTCAGATACGCGCCGATCAGCACGACGATTTCAGTCACAAACCAGTTGCTTCCAGTGCGACTCGCGTTGACGCGACTTCAGAATGTGCTCGACACCGTGAACGTCTTCGATCACGCAGCGCCGGACCGGAATCTCGCCGACTTTCTCGGGCGGCAGCGCACGCGTGGAAGTGGAACGTTCCTCACTGAAGCCGACATCACCTCGCGACAGGCGACGCTCACCAGCGATCTCTTTCTCGCAATGCAGGGTGGAATGACCATCGTACGCGATGCAGTCGGCAACCGATTTCTGACGATGCGCAGTAACACACTGATGACGAGGCGTGACTCGGTGAGCGCGGATCGGTGCCTCCCCGCGATTTTTCTCGATGGTTTGAGCATGCGGAAGCTGTCGACGCAGGAGCTCGACGGGTTGGTGCGGCCGGGCGACTTGATCGGGATCGAGGTGTATCGGGCGGCGAACGCGCCGGTGGAGTTCTCGGAGCAGGACGGGTGCGGGACGATTCTGATGTGGACGAAGCGGCAGTAGGCGAGGCCACGGTTGTGTGGCCGGCAGGTGCGCGGTGGATACCGGCGATCGTGTGCGCGCGGTGCTGCTGAGTGGCCCACAATTCGTACCGAGCGCCAGCAACCTCACCGGCCCGCTGAGGATCACCCCCCCCGAGGCACGCCCGGAGACGATGTGCTCGGTGTCCCCAGGTAGGTCCCATCAGGGCTTGCCGTTGGTCAGATTCAGGGCGGCCCCCGATCAACTGCGCTGCGGGGGCTCGCGACCCGCCCCGGGTGGGCTGCGGCTGGCGTGGGATCGCGATCCATTGAGATTACAGTGATATGGTATCCACTCCCGTACGTCTGAGCGCGCTGATCGCCGTGACGGCCGCGCTGAGCGTCGATGCACTTGCACAGCGCATGGTGGTGAATGTGCGGGACGCGGCGCTGAAGACTGGTGCTGCAGGCGCCGTGGTGACGGTCGTCGAGCGCGAGAGCGGTGCGCAGGTCTATGGGCTGACGAATGACGCCGGTCGTGTCTCGATCCGACTGCCGTCGCCTGGCGTCTGGGCTGCCTCGGTACGTCGCATTGGCGTTGCGCCAGCGAGCGCCGCGGCCGTGCGTGTGGATTCCGGGCAGTCCGTCACGGTCTCGATTGCGGTGAATAGTGTGCGCTTCACGCTTCCTGGCGTACGCGTTTCCGCCGCCGCAACCTGT
Source organism: Gemmatimonadales bacterium (assembly GCA_038215035.1). GTDB lineage: Bacteria > Gemmatimonadota > Gemmatimonadetes > Gemmatimonadales > Gemmatimonadaceae > JACMLX01. The sequence goes on from JBBQRH010000087.1 coordinate 3,934, forward strand.
GGACGCGCACCGCGTGGCGATGACCGCGCGGCGACGTTGTGGGAACAGGTCTCACTGGCCTTGCGTGCGTCGGCGCTGACGCGGGCGGACTCCGCCGATGCGCCTGCGCTCTGGGTGGAGGTGTTTGAACGGTCGCGTGATCGGGCAGGGAAGCAGCTGCGGCAGACGCCACTTCGCAGCGGTCGCGGCAGCGACCGGCCGTTCTTCGCTGCGCATCCTGATTCATTGCTGCGAAACGGCTACATCCGTCGCGAACGTGAAGGAGACTATCAGTACTTCGCACCCGACGAAATTGTGCTGTTGTCTGAGTCCTTTCTTCGGACACACTGCTTTGAGTCACCTGCGGCGGATGCGGATCCGCGACTGGCCGAGCTGAATTTCCGGCCGGTCCCTGATCGCTCACTGCCGGACATCGCAGGCACAGCATTCGTCGACACCGCCACCGGTGAGCTGCGAAGGATCGACTTTCGGTTTGTGGGCGTCGTCGACCTGTTTGCCGGCGAACGGCCGGATGCGGGCGGTGATGTGTCACTTCGGCAACTACCAGATGGACGGTGGATTGTGTCTGCGTGGACAATTCGTATGCCGACGTTTCTTCGTGTGGTGTGGCGAGGGGCGCGCGCGTTGACCGGGTATCGCGAGGTTGGCGGGGTGGTCACGGTTGGTGGTGACGCGCCGCGAACGCTTCCGCACGTGACCTATGCCAGGTCTGTTGATATTGACTCGCTACCAAGAGACACCCTGGCATCGCGGACACCGTCCAGCACGACAGAACCGGCTGCGAAATCAGCGGATACCGCACGGTCGACCGAGTATCAGTTCGGTCGTCTGCCGGGTTCGAATCTCTCCGGTCGTCGCATCACGGTCACACCGTCGTCGCCGCGACCGCTCAATGTGGCAGACCGGACGACTGCCGCCGACACGACCGCCGGTGGAGAAACACGGCGCGGCGGCATCACCGCGCGTATCGTCGAAGCGCGGTCCGGTTTCGAGCTGCGCCGTGGGTTCGGTGTCGGCGCCTTCTTCGACTCGACTGCGCTCGCCAGTCAGCCCGGCGAATCCGCGCTCGATCTGCTGCATGTGATTCCTTCACTCCGCCAGTTTCGCGTGCCTGACGAATCTCCTCGTCCGCCAGCGGATGCGGATATCGATCTCGTACGCGAATGGCGAGCCGGGGCTGAGCTCCCGATGGTGCCGATGGCGACCGCCGATTCTACCACAACCTGGCTTTGCCTCGTAAAACTGTTTGTCGATGGTCAGCGCGCGAGTGTGGCACAACTGCGTAAGCTACCAGCCGCGGCGCTGGCCGCGCTCGAGTTCTACGGTAGTCCCCGTGATGTCCCTGGCGATTTCCGCCGCTCGGGCAATCGGTGCGGTACTGCGATGTTGTGGTCGTACACCGCCGATCGGCCCACGCCGTGAACAGGTCGCGCGCCGACCGGCGCGGATCGCACCGAGCTGCTGTGGGATCAGGGATCGCTGGCACTCCGTCGTCGACGCTGTCACGAAGGGACTCCCTGCAGACATCCACGGTGCCTGTGAGCGAACGGGTCCATGAGCTTGCGCCCGATCAAGAGTGGGACCGTAAGACGTCGGAGTGACGACGCCGATGTCGAGGGTTAGGGGGATCGACGTCGGGGTGGTGCCCGGATCCGGTTTGCTATCTACGGTGTTCGCGCTTTACGGTTGTGTGTCCTATCCACTGCCTCGTCGACCCCAATCACTGCGGCGTTGCCCCATGACCCTCCTCCTCAACTCCGCCGACTTCGAAGCAGCCGCGCGTGAGCGCCTGCCGCCATCGGTCTACGACTACTACGCCGGTGGCGCAGGCGACGAAATCACGATCCGCGAAAACGTTGCTGCATGGTCTCGCGTGCGGCTCCTGCCTCGCATGCTGGTCGATGTCGGGAGCATCGATCTCAGGACTACCGTGCTTGGACAGGCGTTGTCGATGCCGATCATCACCGCGCCCTGTGCATTGAACGCGCTGGCGCACCCTGACGGCGAACTGGCCGTTGGTCGCGCCGTGTCGGCCGAGGGCACGATGCAGGTGCTCAGCACACTCAGCTCGTTTGCGCTCGAAGAGGTTGCCGCCTCCGCGCCTGCGCCGCGGTGGTTTCAGCTCTACGTGTACCGCGATCGCGAGATCACGAGGGCGCTGGTGCAGCGGGTCGAACATGCCGGCTACACGGCGATCTGCCTGACGGTGGACGTGCAACGTCCGGGCAACCGTGAACGCGATCTTCGCAATGGGTTCAAGGTGCCGCCACACATCCGGGCGGCGAATTTCGGCGATGCGATCGAGGATACCGTGGATGGTTCGGCGCTGCTCAAGTACATCAACGATCAGTTCGATCCCACGCTGACATGGGAAGCGGTGGACTGGCTTCGCAGCATCACCCGGCTGCCGATCATCGTGAAGGGCATTCTCTCGCCGGCCGATGCCCGACTGGCCGTGACGCATGGTGTCGCAGGCATTGGTGTGTCCAATCATGGCGGCCGTCAGCTCGACACGGTGGTCACTCCCTGCGATGCGTTGTCGGCGATCGTCGACGCGGTCGGTGAGAGTGCCGAAGTGTTCGTCGATGGCGGAATCCGACGGGGTAGCGATGTGCTCAAGGCGCTTGCAATGGGTGCCCGTGCGGTGTTGATCGGTCGCCCATACCTGTGGGGGCTGTCGGTAGATGGCGAACGTGGCGTGCGACGTGTGCTGACGCTGCTGCGTGAAGACCTGGCACTGTCGATGGCGCTGGCCGGTGCGAGTTCGGTGCGTGATCTCTCGCCGGGATTGATCGCGTAGCAGCGCGCCCGCGTGCGATTTGGCGCCCCTGCTTGCCCGCGCGTGTCTGGCGGAAAATGCGCGCGCGGATGGCGCACTACCGGGCGCCTGCATAGCACGACCATGGTGACGCGACGTCAGCCGGCGAGGTATACAGCGAAGAGATCATGGCCCTCGTGACGTTCCGTGACGATTACAGGCGAATCGGATCGTTCGCGCGGGCACATGTCAGGTACCCCTTCCGCCACACGACCATGCGCCTCACTCGTCCGACGATTCTCGCTGCACTGGCAGTCGCCGGGCTCAGCGCCTGCACCGGCCCAACCGATGCATCACAATCCGCGCAACCAATCATCAGGGCATTGCCGCGCGCACTCAGCGGTGATGAACAGGTCGCGGCAACCGCGACGACCGAGTTCGGGCTGGCGCTGTTTCGCGCGGTGAACGCCCGCACGGCGCGCGACGCCAGTCTGGCGTTGTCACCGATCTCGGCATCGCTGGCGCTCGGCATGCTGTTGAACGGTGCCGAGGGTGAAACGTTGACGCAGGTACGCAGCACGCTCGGGTTTGGCGATCGGCCGGTGGCGCAGGTGAATGCGGCCTACAAGGCGCTCATCCCGCTGTTGTCGGCGCTCGATCCATCGGTGAAGATGACCTTTGCCAACGCCGCCTGGTTTGACGTGGGAACACCGGCGTCGTCGGCGTTCACGCAGGCGATTTCTGATGTCTTCGCTGGTCGGGTTTCGGCACTGCCGTTCACCGCACCGTCGACTGTCACGACCATCAATTCCTGGGTCTCGGCGGCCACCAACGGGAAGATCACGACGATCGTCGATCGTTTGAGTGGCGATGACGTCGCCTTGCTGGTCAATGCGACGTACTTCAAGGGGCGCTGGCGGTCGCAGTTTGACGCGAGCAACACGCGCCCCCTCCCGTTTTCGGTGACGGCCTCGGTGACGGCCCAGGTGCCAACGATGTCGAGCGAACAAGGTCTGTTGCGCGGTGCGGCGTTGGCCGATGGTACGTTGATCGGCGAACTGCCCTATGGCGGCGATGCCTTCGTCATGGATCTGATCGTGCCGCCCCAGGGGAAACTCGAGGCAACGATCGACTCGCTGACGCCTGCACGGTGGCGCGCCATGTTGGCACGGCTGCCTGACTCTGCCAGCAGCGTCAGAATTCAGCTGCCGAAGTTCCGGCTGGAAATGTCCCGCATGTTGCACGATGATCTGGCGCGCCTTGGCATGCCACGACCTTTTCTCCTCGGCGGTGCGCAGCTGTCGCCGATGTTCTCGGCGCCGACCGGACCGCTCCACATCAGTTCCGTCCTACAAAAGATCTTTGTCGATGTGAACGAAGAGGGGACGGAAGCAGCGGCCGTTACATCGATCACGGTCAGGGTGACCTCGGCCACGTCGGGGTTTGTCGTCGACCGACCCTTCCTCTTCATCATCCGTGACCGCCTCACCGGTACCCTGCTCTTCATGGGGAAGGTCGTCCGGCCCGTCACGGCATAGGCCGGGTCGTCCCCGCGGGAACAACGGGTTGGCCCCGAGGATAGACTGTCAGCGGGCGACACCGGTCCGGTATCGCCGCTGCCGACCTTCACGCCGATTCTCATGCTTCGCTTGCTTCTTCGTTCCGCGCTCGCAACACCCATCGCATTTGCCATCGCCTGTACCGGCAGCGCGGCCGCCGCCGCCACCGCCGATGCCACCGTTCCCCAGCCGCCTGCCGATGCCCCGGCACTCATGGCAGGCACCCAGACCGCCGTTTTCGCCGGCGGGTGCTTCTGGGGCGTGGACGCCGTGTTCAAGCACGTAAAGGGTGTGACCCACGTGGTGTCGGGTTACGCCGGCGGCGCCAAGGAGACGGCGATCTACGAGGAAGTCGGCAGCGGCAGCACCGGGCACGCCGAGGCCGTCGAGGTCACGTATGATCCAGCGGTGGTGTCGTATGGCACCCTGCTGAAGGTGTTCTTCACCGTCGCGCACGATCCGACGGAGCTCAACCGCCAGGGTCCCGATGTCGGCACGCAGTACCGCTCGACGATCTTCATCGCCAACGAGGCGCAGCGGACCGCCGCGGCCGCGTACATGGCGGAGCTGACCAAGGCTGGTGTGTATCGCCAGCCGATCGTGACCACACTGGAACCGCTCAAGGCGTTTTATGCGGCTGAGGCGTATCACCAGAACTACCTCGCGTCGCATCTGACCCAGCCATACATCGTCTACAACGATCTGCCCAAGCTCGACCTGCTGAAGCGCCGGCTGCCGGAGCTGTACGTCAGCCAGTGAGGTGAGCTGGCAGGGCGTATGAACCCGTGCCACATATGAAACGAGCCGGCGCGAAGAGAACGTTCTTCGTGCCGGCTCGTTTGCTTGTGACAGTCGCTACCGTTCGTCGTTCCTCTCGGGCGCTCGGTCCGGAGTGTGTACGAAGGTTTCTCGTTTCGCCCCCGCATGAATCGATTGCAGGCGCCTGCCGTGATTGCCTGGGCTGGACTCAGTCTCCATGCCGCGGCTGCCCTGATCGTCTGGAGGCGACAGGTCGGCATCGCACCGATCGTCTGGGTCAACTTCGTGACCAGCCTGTCAGTGCTCGGCTGGTGGGCGATACGATGGTACGGTACGCTCACACGCGGTACCAGCTGGACCGTTAGTGATCAGGCTCTACCGCTCTACGCATTCCTGGTCTGCCTGCTCTGTGGATTGACGGCCAGTGGCCGGACGCCAGGTGGTGCGGTGCACTGGCCGCTCTTCCTGCTGCATGCGATCGTACTGTTGGCTGCGGCGTTGTTCCTGACGTTTTTTCGTATCGGCCGCCTGTTCTGAATTGCAACGACTCACGCTCTCAATACTCCTCCGATGAAACTCGCACATATCGCTCCGACACTGCTTCTGTTGGCTGGCACTTTCGGTGGGCCACCAGCGCTGTTGTGGGCGCAGGGCGGTCAGCCTGTCACACCGCAGGCCGACAGCATCCGCACCGCCTCGCGGCTCGATACGCAGGGAGCGCACACCGCCGCTCGCGCCATCTTCCAGGCGCTGATTGACGGCGCCGCAACGCCGGCCGCCAAGGCCGCTGCGCAGCGCCGGATGGCGGTGTCGTATGCGTTCGAGGGTGATTGTGCGGCCGCGGTGCGTTACGAGGAGATGGTGGTCGACTACTGGAAGACGCGCGAGCAGGCGGAACCGCAGAACGCGTTCTACCAACAGGGTGAAATGGCCAACGAAGCGGCCCGCCTGTGCATCGACGCCGGTGCCATCGATGTGGCGGAACGGATGTACCGTCGTGGCAGCGAGCTGGGGCTGAAGGAACCGGAACCGAAGACGCATCCGAAGGCGCTCTGGGATTTCCGTCTGGCACACGCGCTGGGCCGGATCGCCGCACGACGCGGCAATGCGAAGGAAGCGCGCAAGCAGGTCGCCGAGGCACGGCGGCTGTTGGACGCCGATTCGGCAATGGCGTCGGGTCAGGCCCGGTTCCTTCCGTATCTGGCTGGCTACGTGGCGCTGTACACGAATGATCTCGGGACCGCAGAAACGGAGTTGACGAAGGCCCTGTCGATGCAAGGCAACGCGACCGATCCATTTCTGCACGTGTTGCTCGGAATGACGTTCGAGAAGATGGGTGACGCATCGCGCGCGACGCCGATGTTCCAGAAGGCGTACGATCTCTCGACGGGCCACAATCCACCGTCGGCCTTCTCGCGCCCGTTCGCGCGGAAGAAGCTGGGCCTGAAGTGAACTGTGCCAAGGGCGCCTCGGGTGACGGAACGCGCGGCGCCTTCACCGTCGCCGCGAGTCGCCGCGCCGCCATACCGCATCGAATTGTTTTGGCGAGGCAGGGGGTAGCACGCAGCAGGGTCCTGAGATGACCGACCGCGCGATGAAAGCACCCTCAGCCCCTGTGAACTGGCGCGGCGGAGTGCTGACAATCACCCTGCGGATCAGCGTGTACCTGGGCATCGCGGTGTGCGTTCCCAGCGCGTACATCTCGCTCAGGACGGGGCTGCCGGGTCTCGCCATGCTGGATGGCGCGATCCTCGCCGTGGTGCTCGTGCTGTACCTGAGCCCTCGTATTCCATTTTCCTGGCGTGCCGCGCTGCTCGCCGCCTGCGGCTACGCGCTGGCGCTTGGCCTTCTGGTCGGAATCGGGACGTTCAGCATCCTGTTCTTCATGGCCACCTCGGTTTGCGCGACGCTGCTGCTTGGCGTCCCTGCAGGGCTGATCGCTTCCGGTGTCAGTGCGGTGACGATCGGCGTTGTCGGTGCACTTGGGCTGGCCGGGCCTGACGTGGTGAGCACGGCGTCGGAGTATCACGCGATAAGCTGGATCGTGATCGCGCTCAATTTCACACTCGTCAGCACCCTCCTCACCATGGGTATCGGGACGGTGCTGACCACACTCGAGCGCGCGCTCAGCAACGAAACGACCGCACGCGAATCACTCGATCGCGAGCGCACCCTCCTGCGCACGTTGATCGACACGCTGCCCGACGTGATTTTCACCAAGGATACGTCGGGTCGCTTCACGACCGCCAATCCGGCGGCGCGCGCCGAATGGGCGGAAGGAAGTGAGTTGGAGATACTCGGGAGGACGGTGTTCGACCGACTTCCCGCGACCATCGCCGAGGCGCTCCATTTGGAGGACATGGCGGTGGTCGGCGGACGGGCATTGATCAACCGTGAAGTCAGCCGCGTTGGATCGGATGGCAAGCTGCGATGGTCTCTGGTCATCAAGGTGCCGCTGCGTGACAGCACGGGCACGATCACTGGACTGATCGGCATCAGTCGCAACATCACCGAGCGGCGTCGGCTCGAGGATCAGCTGCGCCAGGCCCAGAAAATGGAAGCCGTCGGCCGGTTGGCCGGTGGCATCGCGCATGACTTCAACAATCTGCTCACGATCATCTTCGGATACAGCGACGTCCTTCGCTCGGAAGTATCGATGCAGGAGGGCGCACGGGAGTCGGTCGACGCGATCAACGATGCGGCCGCTCGAGCCGCGGCGCTCACGCGCCAGCTTCTCGCGTTCAGCCGGCAATCGATGCTCCAGCCCAAGGTGCTCGACCTGAATGCCACAATCTCCGACACTGGTCGCATGCTGAGTCGGCTGATCGGCGAGGACATCGACTTTTCGCTCGTGCTCGATCCGTCGATTGCCCAGGTGCAGGTTGACCCGGGACAACTCGATCAGGTGCTGATGAACCTTGCCGTGAATGCGCGGGACGCGATGCAGTCCGGCGGATCGCTGACTATCTGCACGCACCGGGCAGAGCTGAATGCGTCGACCGCGTCGCGGCTCGAACTGCTGCCAGGGCTCCACGTGACGATAGAAGTGAAGGACTCCGGCGCTGGCATGTCACCTGAGGTCATGGCGCGAATCTTCGAGCCCTTCTTCACGACGAAGAGCCTCGGCAATGGCACCGGACTTGGTCTGGCGATGGTGTTCGGCATCGTGCGACAAAGCGGTGGAGCCATCGAAGTCGAGAGCGAGGTGAGTGTCGGTTCGACCTTTCGCATCTATCTGCCCGCCGTGTCCGACAGCGTCACGGCCGATCCCGATCCCAGTCGTGCCATGTTGCGCGGGACCGAGACGCTGCTGCTGGTGGAAGACGATCATGGCGTCCGAGAGCTGGCCGTCGCGGGGTTGCAGGCGCAGGGCTACACGGTGCTCTCGGCACTCGACGGACGTGCGGCGCTCGACATCGCCGGACAGCAATGCGCTCCGATCGCCCTGCTGGTGACCGACGTGGTGATGCCGCACATGAGCGGTGCAGAACTGGCCCATCAGCTGCGGCTGCGTACGCCCGACGTCCGAGTCCTGTTCGTGAGCGGGTACACGGACGATGCCGTCGTGCGACAGGGCGTGCTGCTGTCAGACGTCGCGTTTCTTCAGAAGCCGTACAGCCCGGCCGAGCTTGCCGCGAAAGTACGTCAAGTGCTCGATGCGTCTCCCGCGCGCGTGGAGTAGCTGGTCAGCGATCCTCGGTGTCAGCGTCAAAGCTCGTGGCATTCGTGTACCATTCGGAAACATCATGTCATACCCGGCTGCCAACATCGCGTACGATCGTGCCTACGCTGCGTCCGTCGGTGACCCGGAGAGCTTCTGGGCCGCCGCCGCCGAATCGCTCGTCTGGGACAAGCGCTGGGACCGCGTGCTCGATGACAGTGCGGCGCCCCTCTATCGGTGGTTCACCGGTGGACAGCTCAACACCTGCTACAACGCCATCGACCGGCATGTGCTCAATGGTCGCGCCGAGCAGGCGGCGGTGATCTATGACAGCCCGGTGACGCAGACGAAGCGGAGGGTCACTTATCGCGAGTTGCGTGACGAAGTGGCTCGGTTCGCCGGGTTGCTGCGCGCACTCGGTGTCGAGCGCGGCGATCGTGTGATCATCTACATGCCGATGACGGTGGAAACACTGGTCGGCATGTACGCCTGCGCGCGCATCGGTGCTGTGCATTCGGTGGTGTTCGGCGGTTTTGCACCGCATGAACTCGCGGTACGCATCGACGACGCGCAACCGAAGGTGATCCTGACCGCCAGCTGCGGCGTGGAGGTGCAGCGCATCGTGCCATACCAGCCACTGCTGACTGAAGCGTTGCGGCTGGCGACACACGTGCCATCGCACTGCGTCGTGCTGCAGCGCGAGATCCATCGATGCGAACTGACGCCGGATCGCGATCTGGACTGGCACACGGCGGCGGCGACTGCCACGCCGGTGGACTGCGTGCCCGTCAACGCCACCGATCCGCTCTACATCCTCTACACCTCGGGAACGACGGGTACGCCGAAGGGTGTGGTGCGTGACAACGGCGGCCATGCGGTGGCGTTGCTCTGGTCGATGAAGAATGTCTATGGCGTCGAAGCAGGTGAGGTATTCTGGTCTGCCAGCGATTTCGGCTGGGCGGTAGGGCACTCTTACATCGTGTACGCCCCACTGCTGGCCGGGTGCACGACGGTGGTTCACGAAGGCAAGCCGGTCGGCACGCCGGATGCCGGTGAGTTCTGGCGGGTCATCGATGAACATGACGTACGTGTGCTCTTCACCGCGCCCACCGCGTTTCGCGCCATCAAGCGCGAGGATCCGAACGGCGAGCACTGTGCACGGTACGATCTCTCCCGGTTTCGTGCGCTCTTCCTGGCCGGTGAACGCCTCGATCCCGACACGTATCACTGGGCGCGGGCGCTGTTGCAGAAGCCGGTGATCGATCACTGGTGGCAGACGGAAACCGGTTGGCCGGTGGCGGCAAACTGCATGGGATTGGGGGCGTTTCCGGTGAAGCCGGGCTCACCCACCAAACCGGTGCCGGGTTACGTGGTGGAGATTCTCGACGAGGAGGGAACCTCCCTCCCACCGAACAAGGAAGGCGCCGTCGTCATCCGGCTGCCGCTGCCACCAGGGACGTTGCCGACGCTGTGGCGGAACGACGCACGCTATATCGATACCTATCTGGCCAGATTTCCAGGTTACTACCTGACCGGCGATGGCGGCTACATCGATGAGGATGGCTACCTGTTCATCATGGGGCGCGTCGACGACATCATCATCGTCGCCGGCCACAACCTTTCAACGGGGTCGATGGAACAGGCGCTGGCCAGTCATCCCGATGTTGCCGAGTGCGCGGTCATCGGTGTCCGTGACGCGCTCAAGACGCAGCTCCCGCTCGGGTTCGTGGTGCTCAAGTCCGGCGTCGATCGTGCGCATGGCGCGATCGTGAGTGAGCTGGTGCAGTTGGTGCGAGCCCAAGTGGGTCCGGTAGCCAGCTTTCGAGTCGCGATCGTTGTGAAGCGGCTCCCGAAGACACGTTCCGGCAAGGTGCTGCGCAAGACCATGCGGTCAATCGCCGATGGTGATGCGTGGGTGATGCCGGCGACGATCGACGATCCGACGGCACTCGACGAGATGGCCGCGGCACTGCTCGAGCACGGGCTGGCAAGTGGATCGATGGCGCCCGGCGCTGGGTAGTCCGCCTGTGCCGCGAACTTCGGTTGCAGATTACTGCGGCTGGTTCCGCATGTGGTCCGCCAGCGCGTTCAACCGCTGCGTGAGGTAGGCGCGCAGATCGGCATCCATCGGGTGCTCGTTGAGCGCGCGGGTCATGCACCACAGCCATTCGTCGCGCTCGACGGCGCCGATCGCGAACGGGAAATGCCGCTGGCGCAGCATGGGATGCCCATACTGTTCGACGTAGAGCTGTGGGCCGCCGGTCCAGCCAGTGAGAAACAACCGCAGCTTCTCGCGCGAGACTTTCAGGTTCGTGGCGTGCAGTGCCCGGACATGAACGGCCTCCGGCGACGTATCCATCAGATCGTAGAAGCGGTCTACGATCGTCCGGATGCCTGCCTCGCCGCCAAGGGCGTCATAGTGTGTCGGTGGAGTTTCCATGCACGAAAGATATTCATGCTGCTGCGCGCAGGCGCCCCGGCGGTCCGGAGTGCATCATGCCCAAACGCGACCGGGTGGGACCACCGGTACCTGCGCCGCACGATCTGGCTAAATTGCGCGCATGCTGGGACGCAACGGACCAACCTGCGACAGGTGTAACTGACGATGGCAGCAAGGAAGAGCAGCGCGAAGGTTGCGAAGTCTGGCGTGAAGTCTGGCGCGGAATCCTCGTCGCGCGATGGCAGCGCCAAGGCGCCGGCAGCGAAGATCGCCAAGGCGAAACGCGCCGCGAGGACACAGGCCACCGCACCGCTGCCGGCTGCGCCCCCCAGAACGGTGGTGAAGAAGGCTCCGCAGTCGATGCCGTACGAGCAGGGAAAATGGGCGCACGTCTACGCCACGCGCGCACCGGGCGAGCGACGCTACTGGCTCGTCAAGTCCGAACCCGATGTGTTCTCGTTCGCCGATCTTCAGGCCGCGCCGAAACAGACGACGTGCTGGGACAGCGTCAGAAACACTGGTGCTCGCAACTTCCTTCGCGACGGCATGAAGCGCGGCGATCTGGCGTTTTACTACCACTCGAACGCCGAACCGTCCGCGATTGCCGGGATCTGCGAAATCGTCCGCGAAGGGTATCCCGATCCAACCGCACTCGACCCCGCGCACCCGTACTACGATCCCGCGTCCACTGCAGAGACGCCGACCTGGTTCATGGTGGACGTGAAGGCCGTCGAGGCGCTGGCACGCCCGGTGACACTGCCGGAGATCAAGGCGAGTGCGGCGTTGGCGAACATGGCGCTGCTGAAAGTGTCACGGCTGTCGGTGGTGCCGATCACTGCCGAGGAGTGGGACATCGTCCTCGGCATGAGTCGTCGCTAGTTAGCCGATGTCGTCGGTAGCGCTTCGCGACGTGCCGGCTAACGATGCGGTGCTGGTCGGGTGCATCCCATGCCGGACAGCAGCTCGGCGAGTGCCTCGCCCGTGGCTTGGGACGATCGTGACACGCTGTTGGTTCCGCCCGTTCGAGATGCACAACGAGACGCGTTGCGCACAACGGGACGCGATCACACTCAGGACACGCGATAACCTTCGCTCTGACTCTGATTCTCGCGCGGACTCACGCTCTGATCCTCACTCTGCTGCCCGTGCTGGCGCTGGCCCGACTCCCGCAGCACGTCGCGCAGGAGCCGCGCCGTCTCCACCAGCGCCGCATGCGCCGCCGGCACGATCGTCGTCATGTGCAGATAACCGTGTACCAAGCCGCTGAAACGACGCAGACGCACGGGAACGCCGGCCAAGCGCAGTAGGTCGGCATACGCTTCACCCTCGTCCCGCAGCGGATCAAACCCCGCCGTCGTGAGCACAGTCGGCGGCAATCGGGCGGGCTCGGTGCAAAACAGAGGACTCGAACGTGGATCGTGCGTCGCGACCGGCGGTGCGCCAACATACAGTCGGCGGAACGCATCCATGTCGGCACTGGTGAGGATGTATCCGCGGCCGAATAGTTCGCGCGATGGTGATCGCGAGTCCATGTCCACCGTGGGATAGATCAGCAGCTGCGCGGTTGGTGTCCGGCCCTGCTGCGCCAACTCTGCTGCCACCACGGTTGCGAGGTTGGCTCCTGCGCTGTCGCCACCAATGGCAACGCGCGTCGGATCCGCACCCAGACGTCCTGCTTCCTGTTGCAACCACCGAAATGCGGCGTGCACATCATCCAGTGCGGCAGGAAACGGATGCTCGGGCGCCAGCCGATAGGCGATGCTCAGGACGTGAATGCCCGCCTGCTGACACAGCACCCGGCACGGCTCGTCATGGGTCGTCAGATCACCATTGACGAATCCGCCGCCATGGACGAAGAGGAGGATTGGTTCCGGTGCGTCTGTCTCATTGCGGTTGGGCGCGTAGTGTCGGGCGCACATCGGCCCGCTGGCG
>JBBQRH010000088.1:0-16933 GCA_038215035.1 Gemmatimonadales bacterium
AGCGGGTTGGCCAGATTGATTACAATTCTGAGATCCGCCTTGTTCGCCATGCGGACGGCGGCGACGTCCGGCGAATCGCCAACCTGTGCCGGACGCACCAGCTCCACCGGATCCATGGCGCCAGGCAGCGGCAGGCGCAGCGGGCGCACGCCGCTGACCCGGCTTTTCAGCCGGCCGTTGAACCGCAGATTGCTGCGCGCCACGAACGTCGCACCAGGATGGCTGCGGCTGTCGAAATCGAGAGGCGTGAGCACACTCGCGTTGTTCGCGATGTTGATGCCGGCGAGTGTGGTCGCCACATCTTTCCGCGACCAGAAGACGCTGTCGGCCGACGTCATCTGATTCAGATAGTTGGCATTGGCGGAGCTGAGATACAGATGCCGGTTTGAATGCACCCAGCCGGCAAAGGTCATCGGTGGACCGTTGTTGATCTCGAGGTCCCGGTCGTAGAACACGCCGAACTGGAAGATCGGAACAGACTGCACCGAGACACCCAGTTCCACCGCGGCACGACTCTGGGTGGCATCGGTGGCGTCGATGCGGACGCGCATCGGTTGCTCGAGAGCGTAGAGCCCGGCGAACGCACCACGTGTGATCACGCGGTTCACCGGCACACCCACGATCGCTGTCTGTTGGGTGAAGCTGAAGCCCGGCAATGTGGGGGTCACCAGACTGGTGATGTCACCTGGAGTGATGATCCCGTCGGCCATGGCGGCATCGAGCTGCGCCATGATCTGATCCCCGGCACCCTCGGCTGCGTAGGCGACTCGGGTGGACTTGAGGTCGACGCCTGAGGTTCTGGTATAGACGGCAACGGCAGCGGTTGCGACGCCGATCAATGCCCCGAACAATACCAGGAGGAGAAGCGTGGACTCGAGCGCGAATCCACGACGAACGACGTGCACGTGAGCGGACGGTTCAAGCCGACGGCGGCTCGGACGAATACTCGACATACCACACTCCAGAGGCAGGCTCGCCCAGTGGACGATGGACGTGGGACACTGGTAACAGCCGAGTCTGCCTCTGGAAGTGGTTTTAGACATGGGGTCGGTCGAAGTGGGGCACTGCGGGTCGCTGGGTGAGGCGGTTCCGGAGGAGGTGGGTAGACCTTCAATCGTTCCGTGCCCAGCAGTAAGGCATTGGCTGAGCCAGACGAACACTGCCATTGTAAAGTGTTGCACAGTATGTACTTGTCACATTAGAGCGGCTTCTGTGCCAGTGTTCCGGACGCAGCGTTTCGCAACGGTTCAGGCGATCTGCGGCAGCCTCTGCCAAGTTGGCGTCGACGGGCGGCTGAAGCGATCGCACTGGAGCTGTTCGTGACGGCAGGGGACCGGCGCCGCTCGTGGGAGCGGGACGCCGGTGTGCTCCCTCAGGCTGCGGCGGTCTCTTCTCGCGGGAACAGGGCGGCACCCTTGGTCACACGCCAGCCGGCGGGGTCGACAGGGGCCAGCGTTGGCCAACGACGCTCATGTACATCGCCCGGTGCGCCGAGTGCCACCCAGAGGGCCTGCGCCTTGCTGGGCATGAACGGGGCGATGGCGACGGCCTGGCGTGCCAGTGAGCGGCCGAGAGTGCCGAGCACGGCCAGCAACGCCTCGCGCTGCTCCGGCACCTTGGCCAGCGCCCATGGCTGCGACGACTGCACATACTCGTTCGCGCGGGCGACGGTCTTCCAGATGGAGGCGAGGCCCTCGTGCAGCAGATACCCGCGCGAGCCATCCATCGCCGCCGCGGCGTCCCGAAGGTCAGCCAAGTCGCTGGTTTCGAGGTCCGAGTCGCCGGCCGGGGGGATGACGCCGTCGTTGTACTTCTCGATCATGGACGTCACCCGACTGGCCAGGTTGCCAAAGGCATTGGCCAGATCGGAGTTGTAGCGCTCTCCAAACCGCTCCCATGAGAAACTGCCATCGCCGTCGAACGGGATCTCGCGCAGCAGGAAGTAGCGAAACGCGTCGGAGCCGAAGCGCTTGATCGCCTCGGCGAGATCGAGTTTGACCCCCGCACTCTTGCTGAAGCGTTCGCCGCCCAACAGCACGAAACCGTGACCCCAGACGCGCTCGGGCAGTGGCAGCTGCGCCGCCATCAGCATCGCCGGCCAGATCACGCAGTGGAAGCGGGTGATGTCCTTGCCGATCACGTGCACCTGTGCCGGCCACCGCGTTTCCCACCCCTCGGCATTCGGGAACCCGGTACCGGTGAGATAGTTCGGCAGCGCGTCGAACCAGACATAGGTACTCTGCGGCTGGCCGTCGCTGGTGGCGCGAGGGAAGGGCACGGCCCACGTGTTTCGCGAGCGGCTGGCCGATACGTCCTCGAGCCCGACATCGAGCAGGCCGAGAATCTCGTTGCGCCGGCTGGACGGCTGCACGAAGGTGGGCACATTCTCGATCAACGCGCGGAGTTGCTCTGCGTATGCGGAGAGTCGGAAGAACCAGTTGCGCTCCTCGACCCACTCGAGTTCGCGTGTGGGGTGCAACACGCAGTGCTGATCGACGATTTCGGCCTCGGTCTTGAACGCTTCGCACCCAACGCAATACCACCCGGCGTAACTCTTCTCGTAGAACGCGTCGGGCGAACGCTCGAAGATACGTGTGATCAGCGCCTGCACGCCGGCTTTGTGCGCGGGCGAGGTGGTACGCATGAACTGATCGTTCGAGATCTGCAGCGTGTGCCACATTGCCTGAAAGTGGCTCGCAATTTCGTCGACGAACGCCTGTTCCGAGATGCCTGCCGCGGCCGCTGTCTGGGCGACCTTCTGGCCATGCTCATCCATGCCGATCAGAAAATGCACATCGTGGCCGAGTTGGCGCTGGAAGCGCGCAATCGCGTCGGCGCCGATCTTCTCAAAGGCGTGCCCGATGTGCGGGTCACCGTTGGCGTAGTCGATGGCGGTGGTGATGTAGAAGCGCGACACGATGAATCCGATGATGTGCGTTGTGAGCAGCCGTCGCGCGCGGCGTGGCAGCGATCAGTGCAAGCTACTGCGCTGGTGGATCGTCACCTGTGGGGGGACGGCTGCCACGCCCGCGTCGACCGCCACGGCGACCACGGCGCCGTCGGCGCTTCGGTGCCTCACCACTGGCCGCATCCGACGCCTCCGCGTTGTCGTGGCCGTCCTCGTCATCGTCCTCGCCAGCTTCGTCGGGTTCCAGATTGGTGTTGTCGACCACACCGCCAACGTCCGTTGCCGCAACAGGTGGCGTGCTGACAGGTGTCGCGACACTCGGCGCGGCAGGTGCCATCGCCTCCGTCGCTGGTGCACCAGGGGAGTCGAGGACTGGTGCCGCTGCAAGTGGCGCGGAGGCAGATGCCGTCGGCGTCGACGCCATCGTCGTCGCCGTGCTGGGCAGGACGGGGAGCGAACGATCCGAGGCCGGCACACGCGTGCGTTCAGGCATCGTCGGTGCGTCGTCGAACGCCAGCACCCCTTCCTCCGCCAGTTCCCGCGCATCGGCGATGCTGTACTCCTCCGTCACTCCCGGCGTCCATCCCGACGTTTCGCGGCGCAACTCGACCAGCGTCAGGATCCGCGATTCGCCGTCCGCACCGCGCAACGTGACGCGATCGTGGAAGATGTCGTTCAGCATCACCTTCTCTTCACCCTTGGCGGTGGCGATGATCTTCCCCTCTTTCGGAAACCGCTTGCGGCTCTGCACGTAGAACTCGTGCTCGTAGCGCAGGCAGCACATCAGGCGCCCGCAGGCGCCACTGATCTGCGTCGGGTTGAGCGAGAGCTTCTGCTCCTTTGCGACACCAAGATTCACGGGTCGCAGATCGGGCAGCCACGACGCCGAGCAGTATTGTCGCCCGCACCGTCCGATGCCGTCCAGTCGCTTGGCTTCGTCGCGGACGCCGATCTGCTTCAACTCGATCCGTGCCTTGAACGTGGCGGCCAGATCGCGCACCAGCGTGCGGAAGTCCACGCGCTTCTCGGCAGTGAAGAACAGGGTCAGCTTGCGATGATCCCACTGCCAGTCGGCGTCGGTCAGCTTCATCTGGAGGCCGAGCGCACGGACCTGCGCCATCGCTGCACGACGGGTGGTTTCGTTTTCTTCTGCCAGGGCAATCGACTGTCGGATCTCATCACGCGTCGCGAGGCGCAGAATGCGGCGGGTCGCTTCTCCGATCATCTTGCCGTGTGCGACGCCGGCGAATCGCTTTTCGGCGAGCTCACCGATCGCGTGCACCTGCCCGAGGTCTTCGCCGCGGTCGCCTTCGACGATCACGTGCGCCGGTGGCGCGGGAGGCGGTACGACATCCTCCCACGTGAAGAACTCCTTGCGGTTGCCCTTGAAGGCGACCTCGATCAGGTCCGACATTCGCGCTGTCTCGTCAGCCGATGAACTGGCCCATGCGCAGGAACTTCTCGCGGCGGCGGCGCACGAGCTTCTCCGGCCGCAGGCCGCGGAGGTCGTCGAGCAGACGCACCAGCGTCGACTTGAGCGTGGCAGCGGCGGCATCATGATTGGTGTGCGCGCCACCGTCCGGCTCTGGCACGATCTCGTCGATCACGCGCAGTTCGACCAGATCCGGGGCGGTGATGCGCAGCGCTTTGGCCGCCCGTTCCTTCGCTTCGATCGACTTGTTGTCCTTCCAGAGAATCGCGGCGCACCCTTCGACCGAAATCACCGAGTAGACCGCGTTCTCGAGCATCAGCACGCGATCGGCCACGCCGAGTGCCAGGGCGCCACCCGAACCGCCTTCACCGATGACGGTGGCGATGATCGGTACTGCCAACTGCGTCATCTCGAAGATGTTGCGCGCGATGGCTTCGCTCTGGCCGCGCTCTTCGGCGCCGAGCCCGGGCCAGGCGCCCTGTGTGTCGATGAACGTGAGCACCGGCACCTGAAATTTCTCGGCCAGCTTCATCAGGCGCAGCGCCTTGCGATAGCCCTCGGGATGCGGCATCGCAAAGTTACGCTTGAGATTGTCCTTCATGTCGCGCCCGCGCTGATGGCCGATCGCCATCACCGTCTCACCCTCGAGGCGCGCCCAGCCGCCGACGATGGCGGCATCCTCGCGGAATGCCCGATCGCCATGCAACTCGATGAAGTCCGTGAAGATGCGTTCGACGTAATCGAGCATGAACGGGCGCATCTTGTACCGGGCGACTTCCACGCGCTGCAGCGGCGTGAGTTGCTTGTAGATCTCGCGACGAAGCTCGGTCAGGCGCTTCTCGAGTGGCTCGATCTCGAGCGCGACGCCGAATGATGCGTCGCCGGCGAGCCGCTTCAGGTCGTCGATGCGCTGTTCGAGTTCAGCGATCGGTTTTTCGAACTCGAGTGCTGCAGCTGTCGCCATCTGTCTATGTCTCCTGCGCGCTCAGTTGCCGCGGACGAGCCGGACTCGCTCGTGCCCCAGCAAGGCGCGCAATTCGGTCAGAGCAGCCCCATCGGCCGCCATGGTCAGCGTACGCGAACGGAAGCGCGACGAGCTGCCGCGCCCGTCATTCCAGCTCACTTCCAGTGGTGCCGTACCGGGATGGCCTTCGGCCACCGCCCGAATGTCTCCCATCACGGCGGGAGACAGCCCGACACTCGACTCCAACCGCAATGACACGATCACTGCCCCGTTGGTCCGACGTTCGGCCAAAGGAGTCACTTCGTCGACAATGAACGTCGGTTTCTCGTTGTCCTGATCCCGTCGACCGTACCCTCCCTTGATCAGGACTGGAATGTCGGTCCTGACCCGATCGGAAAGCACGGCCCACGCCTCAGGGAATACTAGGACCTCGGCCGAGCCTGAGAAGTCCTCCACGGTCAATCGGGCAAATTCGTTGCCCGACTTCTTGCTCGTCTGGCGCTTGATTGCCGTGATCACCGCACCGAGGGCCATCTTGTCGGCACTCCAGCCTTGGAGTTGGGCAACCGTATGTGTTGCAAAGAGTTCGCACTCGGTCCGGAACGGCTCCAGCGGGTGGCCAGAGATGTAAAAGCCCAGAATCGCCTTCTCCTGGGAGAGACGTTCGGAGTCTGACCAGACGGGAGTGTTGGGGAGCGTCGGACCATGCTTCGGCTGACCCTCGATCGTTGACGCCGCCGGTCCCAGATCGCCGAAGAGCGACCCCTGACCGATGCTCGCCTCTTCCTGCTTGAGCCCGGCTTCGCTGATCGCGGCATCGAGGGCGGCAATCAGCTGAGCCCGGTGGCCGCCCAACGCGTCGAGGGCGCCGCTCTGAATCAGTGCTTCGAAGACACGGCGGTTGCAGAGCCGAAGGTCGACGCGCTCGCAAAACTCGAACAGCGATGTGAACGGCCCCGACTGCTTGGCGGCGAGGATGGAGTCGATCGCAGCGCGCCCGACGTTGCGCACAGCACCGAGGCCGAACCGGATCCGCTTATCACCGATCACGGTGAACTTGAAGTTCGACTCGTTCACGTCTGGCGGCAGGATCTCGATGCCCATTTCGCGGGCCTCGGCGATGTACTTGATCACACTCTCGGTGTCGCCGATCTGCGATGACAACAGCGCCGCCATGAACTCGGCGGGATAGTGCGCCTTGAGATAGGCGGTGTGGTATGCGACGACGGAGTAGGCGACGGAATGCGACTTGTTGAAGCCGTAGCGGCCGAACGTCTCGATCTGCCCCGCAAGCTCCTTGATGATCTTCGCATCGTGCCCGCGCGCGACGGCCTTCGTTTCGAACTTGCCGAGTTCCTTGCCGATCAGCACCGCGTCCTTCTTGCCCACGGCCTTGCGCAGCACATCGGCTTCGGCCAGGGAGATCCCCGCCAGCACCTGGGCAATGCGCATCACCTGTTCCTGATAGGTGATGACGCCGTAGGTGGTGGAAAGGATCGTCTCCAGCTCCGGGAGCGCGTACGAGACGGGCTCCTCACCCTTCTTGCGACGGATGTACACCTTGTGCATGCCGGCATCGAGCGGCCCTGGGCGCAGCAGCGCGTTCGACGCCACCAGGTCGTCGAATCGGTCACAGCGCATGCTGCGCAACACATCGGTGGCCAGCGCTGACTCGAACTGGAACACGCCGGCGGTGCGTCCCGCACGCAGCATGCGATAGGTCGCCTCGTCATCCAGCGCGAGCGTGTCGAGATCGATCTGGATTCCCGTACGCTGCGCGATATTCTTCACGGCATCAGTCACCACGGTGAGCGTGGTGAGGCCAAGGAAGTCCATCTTCAGCATGCCGGCCTTTTCAAGGCTGTTCATGTCGTACTGCGTCACGACCACCGACTCGTCGTCGCCTGACCCTGCACCTTTGGACGACTGGGTGCAGATGGGGACGTAGTTGTCGAGCGGACCAGGCGCGATCACGACGCCGGCGGCGTGTACGCCGGTGTGGCGCGACAGCCCTTCGAGCGCGGCCGCATAGTCCAGCAGCTGGTGGTAGCGCTCTTCGTTGTCGTAGCGCGACTTCACATCGGGAACGTCCTTCACCGCTTCCTTGACGGTGAGCGAGAAGTTCGGCGCGTTCGGGATGAGTTTCGCCAGCGCGTCGGTTTCCGCCGGCGTGAAACCCAGCACGCGACCAACGTCCTTGACCGCGGCCCGGCTCTTCATCGTTCCGAAGGTCACGATCTGGCCGACACTTTCCTTGCCGTACTTCTGCCGCACGTACTCGATCACTTCACCGCGTCGCTCGAAGCAGAAGTCGACGTCCACGTCCGGCATCGAGACGCGTTCGGGATTGAGGAAGCGCTCGAAGAGCAGGTCGAACCTGAGCGGACAGACGTTCGTGATCTTCAGTGCATAGGCGACCAGCGAACCAGCGGCTGATCCGCGACCAGGTCCGACGGGAATGCCCCGGTCGCGCGCCGCCTTGATGAAGTCCCAGACGATCAGGAAGTAGCCGGCGTAGCCCGTCTTGGTAATGACCTCGAGTTCGTACTTGAGCCGATCCCGCACTTCGTCCGAGTACGGCGTGCCGTATCGTTCGCGGGCGCCTTCCTCGGCCAGCCGGACCAGCAGCTCGTTCTCGGTCTCGACGCCGTCGGGCAGCGGAAACGCCGGCACGAAGTACTGCTTCTTGAACTGGACGTTCGTTTCTTCCGCGATCCGGAGCGTGTTCTCGAGGACGTCGGGCCGATCGGGGAAACGCGCGCGCATCTCGTCGGCAGACTTGAAGTACAGTCCACCGTCGTAGTGCATGCGGTTGGCGTCGTTCCGGTCCTTGCCGAGGCCAATGCAGAGGAGGACGTCGTGGGCGTCGTGATCGGAGTGCCGGAGGAAGTGGGCGTCATTGGTGGCAATGACGGGGAGTCCCATTTCCGCGCTGAGGGTGAAGATTTGTTCGTTGAGCCGCGCCTGACCGCCCGAATCGTGGGCCTGGACCTCGAGGTAGTAGCGATCCTTGAATACCTCGGCATACCAAGCGGCTGTGGCGCGCGCCTCGTCCCAGAGGTTGTTCTGGAGGTGCACCGCCACTTCGCCCGCGAGACAGGCGGAACTCACCACCAGCCCGTCGGAGTACTTAGCGAGGAGTTCGCGGTCGATCCGTGGGCGGGTGTAGAACCCTTCGGTGTAGCCGAGGGATGAGAGCTTGATGAGGTTCTGGTAACCGACGAGGTCGCGGGCGAGTAGTACGAGGTGGTAGTACGGTCGCAGTCCGGGACCCGGGCGGGCCTTCAGTCGTCTGTCTCCTGTCGCGACGTAGGCTTCCATTCCCAGGATGGGGCGGAGGCCGGCTTTGCGTGTCTTTTCCTGGAACTCCCAGGCGGCGTGCATGTTGCCGTGATCGGTGATCGCGAGGGCCGGCTGCTCCAGCTGCTGGGCGCGCAGGATCAGGTCATCGATACGGTTGGCACCGTCGAGGAGCGAGTATTCGGAGTGGCAATGCAGGTGCACGAAAGACATAGGACCGATAATCTAACTGTGCACGACAGTCGCAGCAGCCGATCGGCCAGACCCCAGCCTGAGCGTAACTTCTTGATGCCAAACACTTTGAACGTCTCGCTCCGGCTCACGGCCCGTTTCACCGGCGCGATTCTCGCCGGTGGACTGGCCGCCTGTGGAAGCGAGACGAAGCCGATCGAGCCGATCCCGCCGGTGCTCACCGCGACCAACGTGACGCTGAACGTGTTCGGAGCGCAGACGGTCACGGGCAGCGGCGGGGTCACGTTCGTGAACGCTGGCAAGTACGCCGTGATTCCCCAGTTTGCCGCCACGAACGACTTCGCAACCGGCGCGGGCCGGGCGACGGTGGCGGACTTTCCGTTCACGATCGGCGGGCGCTCGAGCGCGACGGCCCGGATCGATCGGGTCGCTCCGGACGCACCGAACCTCAGCGTCGTCGAGGCGTTCCATATGCGACTGCGCTCGCTGGAGGAGGCCGAGGCGCCACGGGCCATGGCCTACATGCAGCAGCTTCGGTCCAAGCCGCCGGTGAATCTCAAGGTGCAGGCGGCGCAGTCAGCGGCGCCGCGTGACTTCAAGGTGCTGTCTTCACTGACGGCCAATACGTACAGCACGGTGACCGCGCGGCTGGTCTACACCGGCACCAATATTCTGCTCTACGTGGACAATCAGCCGACCACGTCGACGACGTTCACCGACGCGGAGTATGAGTCATTCGGTCGGCAGTTCGATCAGGATCTGTATCCCATCGACATCAGCGCATTCGGCTCCGTCTCGGATATCGACGGCAATGGCCGGACGTTCGTGCTGTTCACGCCACTGGTGAATCGACTGACGTTGAGCACCGGGCAGTGTGGCTCGTACGTGGCAGGCTTCTTCAATGGTGCTGACCTCTCGGGCAACACCAATGCGAACCGCGCCGAGATCTTCTACTCGTCGGTGCCTGGCGAACCCGCCGGTGGTCCAACCTGCAGCAACCTGGGGTTGGATGTCGTGCGGCGCAGTGCGCCGGCGACGTTCATTCACGAACTGCAGCACATGATCTCGTACAACCAGCATGTGTTGACGCGGAACGCGGCGACCGAAGCGGTCTGGCTGAACGAGGGACTGAGCCACATGGCCGAGGAACTGGGTGGCAAGCTGTATGAGACCCGGTATCCCTGCCCGAACCTGCCCCCATGCCCGCCCGCGGGCCGCGGAAGTACTGCGCAGATCTTCCCCGACTCGGCGCAGGGATTCCTGCCGCCGAACTTCGGTAACGCATATGATTTCTTTTCCTCGCGCCTGGAGTATTCGCTCACGTCGCCAACCGGGTTTGGCACCATCGAGGAGCGCGGGGTGTCGTGGCTCTTCCTTCGCTATATCGCGGACCAGAAGGGCGAGGCCAAGCTTCGGGAGCTCGTGCAGACGCGAAACGTCGGCACCGCCAACATCGAGGCGGTGACGGCGGAGCGCTTCCCGGAACTCTACGCCGACTTCCTCACCGCAACGCTGCTCGATGACTTCCCGGGCGCCACGGCTGGCCAGATCGTGCCGCGCTACCAATACACGAGCCGCAATCTGCGCGCGATCTATGCCCGGCTGAACACGATTCAGCCTCAGGTGTACCCGACGGCATATCCGCTCGACATCAACGACGTGCTGTCGGCCGAGCGTCTGACGCCGGCGTCGCCGATTCTCTCGCGGCAGATGAAGCCAGGCTCGCTCGATCTGTTCAGCTTTACCTCGACGACCGGGCAGACGGGGCTGACGTTCAAGCCGGCCGTCGGCACCTTCCAGGCGAACCTGAACGCGCAGGTGACCGTGGTCCGGTTGCCGAACTGAGTGCTGCGATTCGAGCGTGATGGTCTCGAGGTGCGTGTTGATGGCTGCCGCCGCGTCATGGTGAGTGCATGACGCGGCGGCGTGTCTTTGTGTGGGCCCGTCGCGCTGCGGTTTGTCTGCTGGCTCTGACGGCAGCATTTCTCGGACTGGTGCCCATCGGCCGGTACCTCGCACGCGCCGGTTTCGAAGAAGGCAAGATCCTCGCACGTCGGCAACCGATCGCCACCATCATCGCCGACCCGGCGACCGATGCCGTGCTTCGCGCCAAGCTCCAGCTGGTGCTCGATGCGCGGCAGTTCGCACTCGATTCCCTCGGGCTCCGCGCCAGCAAGGAGTTCACGACCTTTTCGCGGCTTGACCGGGATACGCTCGTCCTCGTATTGAGCGCGGCGTACCGCGACTCGCTGGCGTTCCGCACCTGGTGGTTTCCGGTCGTCGGCAGCGTACCGTACAAGGGGTTCTTCGATTTCGAACAGGGGAAGCGGGAAGCGAAAGCGGTGGATTCGGCGGGCTTCGATGCGGTCCTGCGCCCGGCATCCGCATTCAGCACGCTGGGGTGGTTCAACGATCCGTTGCTGCCAACGACGCTGGCGCTCGACACGCTCGCGCTGGCGAACACAGTGATACACGAACTGGTGCACACGACCTACTACGCCCCGGGACAGGCGGTCTTCAACGAGAGTCTGGCCAACTTCGTGGGGTCGCGAGGTGCCGAACGGTTCTTCATGGCGCGCGGTCAGACGCGTGCAACGGGTGAGGTTGTGCGGCGCTGGGAAGATGAGATGGTCTTCGGGGAATTCTGGTCGGGGCTGTACGGGGCGCTCGACTCTGCATTTCAGGCGCATCCGGGCGACAAACCGGCGCGGCTTGTCGCCCGTGACACGGTGTTTGCTCGCGCGCGCGAGCACCTGCGTACGACGCTCGCTCCGCGACTGCGGACGATGGACTCGACGTCGATTGCTCGCGTGCGCCTGAACACCGCGGCGGTGATGGCGCGGCGAATCTATCTCACCGATCTATCGCTGTTCGAGCGAGTGCATGAGCGCTCTGGACGGGAGATTCGCGCGACGATTGCCGAACTGCTGGCGCTGGCGCGCTCCGAGCCGAAGGCGCCGTACACCGCGCTCAGGCGATCGCTCGGTGATTCGATTCCCGATTCGGCGCGAACGGCGGTGCGGTGATTCGAACTGCTTGAGGCAGCGGTGCGACCGTGGTGCGGGGATGGGAACTGCTTGACGCAAAGGCGCAAAGGACGCAAGGACGCAAGGACGCAAGGACGCAAGAGCGCAGACAGCAGAACGCAAAGGCGCACTGCACTCCGTGGCTGTCCAACACTCAGCGTATTCTGTGAAGGGCTCCAGAAATTGAATTGCTCGTCTCGCGGACACGTAATTCCGTGGATGAAAGTCGCTGTTTCTGTTCCTAAATGTCTTGCTGTTCCTTGCGCCTTCGCGGCTTTGCGCCTTTGCGTTAAGCAGTTGCAGTTGCAGTTGCGCCGAGCCCTTCAGCGGAACCGCGATCGCAGTGCGTCTCGCAGATCGATGGTCGGCGTGAGCGGGACGGCATCTGGCGGCTGCTCAGGTGCCGGCGGAGGCGCGATTTGCACGTGCTGCATCGTGGCCAGTACCTCCTCACTCAGGAAACGGGACTTCTGGTCGAGCGCAAAGTCCGCACTCCAGCGTGATGCATATGCGTATAGGGGATAACTCACGTGCAGGTGTCGTTTGGCGCGGGTGAGTGCGACGTAGAACAGCCGGCGCTCCTCTTCCACCTGCTGCGCGTCCTTGATCGCGCGCGACGAGGGAATCCAGCCGTCGGCTGCCCAGAGCACGAACACGGCATCCCACTCCTTGCCCTTGGCCGAATGGATCGTGCTGATGACCAGCGCGTCGTCGTCTTCGTTCTGGCTGCCTTGCGCCAGATCGGAGGTGGCCGATGGCGGCTCGAGCGCCAGCGCGCTGAGGAATGCGCCACGATTCGGATAGCCGCTGGCGATGTGCTCGAGTTGCACCAGATCGTGCAGGCGGACTTCGGCATCATCGTACCGATGGCGCAGAATGTCGTCGTACACGCCGCGGACGCTCGCGATGTCGCCAGCCGGGTCAGCGCCGCTGACACCGCTGAGACGATGCATCAGCGCCGTGAGTGATGCGTGGGTGGCGAGGGCTCGTGGCGGCGGGTTCCAGTCGGCGAGCCCCTCCACGCGCCACGAGGCGGCTTCCAGAGACGCGATGGCCTTCCGAGCCGAGATCTCGCCAATTCCCGGCAGGAGCTGCAGCAGCCGGAACCAGCTCACTTCATCGCGCGGATTCTCGGCAACGCGAAGAAACGCCAGCATGTCCTTCACGTGCGCGGCTTCGAGGAACTTGATTCCACCCCATTTCTCGAACGGAATCCGACGCGCCGCGAGTTCAATCTCGAGATCGGCGCTCATGTAGCCGGCGCGCACGAGGACGGCGATCTGGTCGAGGCGCAGCCCGTCCGTCTCCACCAACTCCAGCAGGCGGTCGCAGGTGAACGTCGTCTGCGCCTGCTCGTCGCGCGTGGGCACCAGCCACGGCAACTCGCCCGGACGATCATCGATGCTGCGGAGCTGCTTGCGATACCCTTCCGATGCCTGGGAAAGGACTGCGTTTGCCGTATCGAGAATCGGCTGCGTGCTCCGGTAGTTCCGATCGAGCGTGACGATCGTGGTGCCGGAAAACTGGGCGGGAAAGTCGAGAATGTTGCGCACCGTCGCACCGCGGAACGCATAGATGCTCTGTGCATCATCACCAACGACCGTGACGTTCCGGTGCGACGCGCACAACCCCCGCAGAATGCGCGACTGCAGCACGTTCGTGTCCTGATATTCATCCACCAGCACATGATCGTACTTTGCCCGGATCTGTCCGCCCAGCGGTTCGACTTCGAGCATCGCGGCCCAGAAGAGCAGCAGGTCGTCGTAGTCCACCAGATTTCTGGCCGCTTTCCGCTCGACGTACTCGCTGAAGACGCGTCCGATGTCGGCCAGGTCGTCGACGTACTGCGGGAACCCGTCACGCAGCAGATCTTCCACCGTCCGATCGGTATTGATGTGGCGACTGTAGAGCGTGTGCAGCGTTTCCTTCTTCGGGAAGCGCCGCTCACGTGCGCCGAACCCGAGGGCAGCGCGCGCCAGCTGCATCAGGTCTTCAGCGTCTCCCTGATCGAGGATCGTGAATCCCTCGTTGATACCAGCATGCCGCCCGAATTGGCGCAGCGTGCTGTGCGCCGTAGCGTGAAACGTTCCGCCAGAGACGCGTCGCCCATGGTGTCCGGTGAGGCGTTCGACGCGGGCCAGCATCTCGTCGGCCGCTCGACGAGTGAACGTGAGCAGGAGAATGCGTTCCGCCGCCACTCCGCGTTCGATCAGTGCGGCAACGCGATGCACCAGCGTTCGCGTCTTGCCGGTGCCCGCACCAGCGACGAGCAGCAGCGGACCGTCACCATGCGCCACTGCGGCACGCTGCTCGGCATTCAGGCCCGCGTGCATGGACGAGGGTGGCGCATCCCCGGAATCAGTGCTCACTCTTTCGACTTGCTGCGGAAGGTGTTGACCATCCACTGCGAGACGCTGACGCTGCTGTGCCGTTGCTCCTTCCAGGGATCGCCATACATGTGATAGCCATTCTGCTCCCAGAAGCCTGGTGCGTCGGCGTTGAGGAACTCGAAGCTGCGTACCCACTTCGCACTCTTCCAGAGGTAGAGGTGCGGTACTACGAGGCGCATCGGCCAGCCATGGTCTGGAGTCAGGTCGACGCCGTCATGTTTCCACGCCAGCACGTTCTCGGCTCGATCGAGATCGGACAGCGGCAAATTGGTGGTGAAGTCACCGTCCGCATGAATCATCACGTGCGTTGCCTCAGGGAGCGGTTGTGCCAGCTGAAGCAGGTGCTGAACGCTCACGCCCTCGAAATCATTGTCGAGGCGACTCCAGCGGGTGACGCAATGCATGTCGCAGCGCGTGATCTGCCGTGGGAATGCCTGAATCTCCTGCAGTGTGAAGCTTCGAGGCGCTGCGCAGAGGCCATCGAAACTGAATCGCCACGAGTCGGGATTGACCGTTGGCACGCGTCCGTAGTGGAGCACGGGCCATTTGCGTGTCTGCGACTGACCGGGCGGAATCCGCTCGCGGTCGGTTGGTCGAACATCGAGGGTCGGGAGTTCGTCGGACATCATAGGCTCGGGCTCGGGGTCTGCAGAACGATACTGCCACGGGTCTCGTGAGCGTCAGCGCTGCGTGGGCTGGGGATGGGCGTCAGCGCGACGTCGCCGGTGGACGGTGAAGGGAGACCGGCAGCCGACGACTTCGGTACACGACTGGGGCACTTTGAACCGTCACCTCGTTACGAACGGCGTCCGGGCGGCTTCTGGTCACCAGGCTGTCTGAGGTGCGGAGAAGTTCAACGAACCGCCTCAGAGGGAGCCGCAGAGACGCAGAGCCACGAAGGAGTGCGTCAGAATCGCACAACGTCCGGCGTAGACAGCGGCTGACTCTTTTCGTGGGGTCTACGGTGGTGAAGGGGACGGTCACGACCGTTATCACCATTGCCCTCAGAACGCCTCAGCGCGGCCGCTCTTTCCACAGCAGTCGCTGTTCTCTGTGCCTCTGTGTCTCCCATCAAGTCAGTTTGTTGCTGTTCCCGACCACGCCACCCCGTGACCCAGCCGCGCCAGTTCAGCCAGACAACCGGCTCAAGTGACCACCGCGAGCGTCGGCAGCAGCATCACGAGCTCATCGCGACGCAAGGGAACCGCTTCAAGCGTGAACGTCTGCGCAAACGCTTCGACGGTCGCGTTCTTCATTCGATCGAATGTCGGCGCGCTGCTGCCTAGTTCCCGACTCGTGCTGGTCATCACCACTTCTGCGATGCCACACGGCACAAAGAGATCGAAATAGGAAAGATCGGTATTCACGTTCAACGCAAAGCCGTGCCGCGTGACCCATTCACGTGCGTGCACACCGATCGACGCAATCTTCCGGTCGTCGATCCAGACGCCGGTGTATTTCGCAACGCGACCGGCACGCAGCCCGATGGCAGCCAGTGCAACGATCAGCGCCTCTTCCACCTGTCGCAGGTACCAGTGAAGGTCCTGCGTATGCTGCTTGAGGTCGACGATCGGATAGCCGACCAGCTGCCCGGGACCGTGAAAGGTCGCGTCGCCACCTCGCTCGATCTCGAAACGCTCCACGCCGCGGAGTGCGAGGAGTGACTCGGAAATCAGGAGATTGTCACCCTTGGTGGAGCGGCCAAGCGTGATGACCGGGGGATGCTCCACCAGCAGCAGCACGTCATCGGGCACCGCACCACTGATGCGCGCAGCCGACACCGCCCGCTGGAGCTCGAGGGCCTCGCCAAAAGCGAGGTGCCCGAGGTCGACCACCAGCAGGCGGCGTGTGCTCACCTTGCCCGCATCAGGCGTGCACCATCTTTCCCATCGAATCGAGCACCGCTTCGGCAATCGCTTCCGACAGGGTCGGGTGCGCGTGCAGTGCGAGGTCGATCTCCTCCACCGTGAACTCGTTCTCACGGGCAACAACGATTTCGTGGATCAGCTCGGTGGCATGCGCGCCGACGATGTGCGCGCCGAGAATCTCGCCGTACTTCTCGTCGCGGATGATCTTCACGAAACCATCCGTCTCGCCCGACGTGCGAGCGCGGCCATTGGCCGAAAACGGGAACTTGCCGACCTTGTAGGCGACGCCTTTGGCCTTGACCTGCTCTTCGGTCATGCCGACCGACGCCACTTCCGGGTGACAATAGGTGCAACTCGGAATGTTGCCGTAGTTGACGGGGTGTGTCGGTTGCCCCCCGAGCATGTCGGCGAGCACATGCCCTTCACGCGACCCCTTGTGCGCAAGCATCTGATTGCCGGCGACGTCGCCGATCGCATAGACGCCCTTCACATTCGTCTCGAACTTGTCGTTGATGGCGATGAAGCCACGATCGGACTTCTTGACGCCGAGTGCCTCGAGCCCGAAGCCCTCCACGTTCGGAGCGCGGCCGGCCGCGACCAGGACCTTGTCTACCGTCAGCACCCGCGGCTGACCACCGGCCTCGAATGACAGCGTCACGCTGTTCGCCTCGACCTTCGCCGCGGTGATCTTCGCGCCCGTGACCGACTCGATGCCGCGCTTCTTGAACGCACGTGCCAGCTCGGCCGACGCATCGGCATCCTCGATCGGCAGAATGCGGGACGCGACTTCGATCAGCGTCACCTGCGTTCCGAAGGCGTTGAACACATCGGCAAACTCGCAGCCGACGGCACC
>JBBQRH010000089.1:0-16930 GCA_038215035.1 Gemmatimonadales bacterium
ATCGCCCGGATGCGCCCGGGGAGCATCCTGATCAACACCGCGCGAGGATCGCTGGTGGATGAGCCGGCGCTGGCCGAGGCGCTCCGTGCGGGACATCTGTTTGCAGCGGGACTCGACGTCCACGAGTTCGAACCGAAGATCAACGCCGGCCTCATGCGACTCGAGAATGTGGTGCTGCTGCCCCACTTGGGCAGCGCGACCGTCGAGACGCGGACCGCGATGGGCATGCGCGCACTGGAAAACGCGCGCCAGTGGGCGGTTGGCCACGAGCCGCGCGACCGCGTCGTCTAGGTCCCCCGGGGGAAGTCCCAGGAACAGGTACGGTTGCCGTGCCCGACACCCCTGCCTCATCTGATCACGGTATCAGGGCTGGCCTCCCGCGCCTAACTTTCGGGACTGCGCTGCGCATTCTGCGCTTCTTCCGCGTCCCCGTCGCCTGCCTCTCGTGACTGCCCTCGCCGCTCCTGCGTCGCTCGATCTGCTCAGCATCAACACCATTCGTACGCTCGCCATGGACGCAGTGCAGAAAGCGGAGTCGGGACACCCCGGCACGCCGATGGCACTCGCGCCGCTTGTGTACCGCCTGTTCACCGCGCACCTGCGCCACGACCCCAAGGCGCCACACTGGCCCGATCGTGACCGATTCGTGCTGTCGGTGGGTCACGCATCGATGGTCCTGTACGGCGCGC
This sequence comes from Gemmatimonadales bacterium, assembly GCA_038215035.1. Classification (GTDB taxonomy): domain Bacteria; phylum Gemmatimonadota; class Gemmatimonadetes; order Gemmatimonadales; family Gemmatimonadaceae; genus JACMLX01. Next base: position 690 of record JBBQRH010000089.1, read on the forward strand.
TGCACATGAGTGGCTACGATCTCTCGCTCGACGACATCATCAATTTCCGTCAGTGGGGCTCCAAGACACCCGGGCATCCCGAAGTGGGTCACACCGCCGGCGTCGAAACGACCACGGGCCCACTCGGCCAGGGCGTCGCCAATGCGGTAGGCATGGCGATGGCGGAAGCCCACCTCGCTGCAGTCACCAACACCACCGAACACGCGGTGGTCGATCACTACACCTACTTCATTGCCGGTGACGGTTGCCTGATGGAAGGCATCAGCCATGAAGCAGCGTCGTTTGCCGGGCATCAGAAGCTGGGCAAGCTGATCGGGTTCTACGACGACAATCGCATCACGATCGATGGCAGCACAGACCTGTCGCTGAGCGATGACGCGGCACAGCGATTCGCATCGTACGGCTGGCAGGTGCTGCACATCAGTGATGTGAACGATCTGGCTGAAATTGACGCCGCAATCGCCGCGGCCAAGTCAGAGCACGGCCGACCGACGATGATCATCACGCGGACGGTCATCGGCTTCGGCAGTCCGAATCGCGCGGGCACCGCCAAGGCGCACGGCGAGCCACTCGGTGCCGAGGAAATCATCCGGTCGAAGGATGCCTTGGGGTGGGTGTCGCACGAACCGTTCTTCGTGCCGGACGAAGCGCGCGCGCACTGGCGCGAACAGGTCGCGTTGCGTGCGGCTGCACATACTCAATGGGCCAACCGTTTCGCCGCCTTCACCGCTGCACACGGCGCTCAGGCGGCCGAGTTCTCACGACGCATGGCCGGTGACCTGCCCGCCGGCTGGGACGCTGCGTTGCCGGTCTTCACCGCCGAAACCGGGACTGTTGCCAGCCGCGCCGCGTCGGGTGCGGTGCTCAATGCGATCGGCACCAGCATTCCCGAACTGCTCGGCGGGTCAGCCGACCTCTCCGGCTCCAACCTGACGCTGCGCAAGGGCGATCAGCCCTTCAGCGCCAGCAATCGCGGCGGCCGGTACGTCTACTATGGTGTCCGCGAGCACGCCATGGGAGCCATCATGAATGGCTTGTCGCTGCATGGTGGTGTGATCCCGTATGCTGGCACCTTTCTGGTCTTCAGCGACTACATGCGCCCCGCGATTCGTCTGGCGGCCCTGATGAGGACGCAGGCGATCTATGTCTTCACCCACGATTCGATCGGACTCGGTGAAGATGGCCCGACGCATCAGCCGATTGAACACCTGTCGGCGCTGCGCTCGATTCCAAACCTGCTGGTGCTTCGCCCCGCCGACGCCAGCGAGGTGGCCGAGTGCTGGCGCGTGGCCATCAATCACCGGACCGGTCCGAGCGCGATCGTCTTGTCGCGGCAGAAGCTGGCATTCCTCAATACGGCTCCGGCCACCGTACGCACCGGAGTCGAGCACGGTGGTTACGTCCTGGCCGACTCGAGCGCGCCGGCAAAGATCGCGTTGCTGGCCACGGGTAGCGAGATCGGCCTGGCACTCAAGGTGCGCGATGCTCTGGAAGCCGGGGGCATTCCCGCGCGGGTCGTGAGTGTGCCATCGATGGAGCTGTTCATGGCGACTGACGCGTCGTATCGGGCTTCGGTGTTACCGGCCGGTGTGCCGCGTCTGGCGATCGAAGCGGGTCATCCGATGTCATGGTGGCAGCTGATTTCCGGCCAGGGCGACGTTGTCGGAATCGACCATTTCGGTGCCTCGGCGCCGTTCGACCGACTCTACAAGGAGTTCGGTCTGAGCGTCGAGGCAATCGTGCCGCGTGCCATTAGGCTCGTCTCACAATAATCCCCGGCATCTGTGCTGAGTCCGTTGTGCGTTGCGCGCCGTCATTGGCGCGCAACGTGTTTCAACGCAGTGATTTACGACACGGGTGTTGACGTTGGGGGCACGGCGGGTTCGTATTAGCAAGCAAGTCCACCGCCGAACGAGCAATCCCCGCGCACGCCAGAAGCCGTATGGACACCATCGCACTCGCTGTGCCTGTGGTTGTCGGTCTGGAGGTTTGTACCGCGCTCGGGTTGGCGTGGGTGTGCTGGCGACTCGGTATGCGCCGAAACCTGATGGCGCTTCGCGATATTTCGCGCGCGTTCATTGCACTCGGTGTCGCGGCGGCGATGCAGCTCTTCAACATGACCGCCTTCGACGGCGCCAACCCTGCCCTTCGTGATGCGGGGCGGTCACTGTCCATCTGGATGTACCTCGGCTTCATGGTGCTGGGCGCGGCCGAACTCGCGACGAACGACATCGTCACCGACAAGGTGCGGCGGGATGCGGTACGCGGCGCCATGATTGCCGCAGTGCTGACGACCGGGATCAGTCTGCTCGCGGCCAGTGATCCCATCGCGCAGGACATGATTCGCCATACGCTCAGGGCGGGTGGCACACTGACGGCGTGCGTGATCATTGCGCGCGTCGTGTCAAATGTCAGCGCACCGCCGAAGATGGTGCTCGGTGCCAGTGTGGTCCGGATCGCGCTTTGCGTGGTGGCGCTCTGTGCCGCACTGCGGGCGGGTATTGCGCTCTCGCACTGGTTCAATCCGCTGGCGTCAGGGGTGGACTGGCAGCCGTTGCTCATTACTGAGTTTCTGTCGCATTGTGCACTCTGTGTTGGCCTGGTGGTGTGGATTCTCGACCGCGACTGGGCGCTGGCCGATGCCTCGGTCCAGTCCGCCGAACACCGGGCGGCGAGCGATGCACTGACCGGGCTGCCGAACCGCTCGATCCTGATGGACCGTCTTGAAATTGCGGTCGAATCAGCCAAACGGAACGGCACCCATGTGGGCGTGCTCTACATCGATCTGGACGAGTTCAAGGCGGTGAACGATCAGCATGGGCATCTGGCCGGTGACGATGTGTTGAAGGAGGTGGGCCATCGTCTGCAACACCTGCTTCGCGCCTCCGATACGGTCGGCCGAATCGGCGGTGACGAGTTCGTGGCGATTTCACCGTACCTCAGGCAGAGCAGTGATCTGGATGTGGTGGTAGCCAAGGTCCGCGAAGCACTGAAGCACGTCGTTGATCACGATGGTGTGCAGATCAGTGTCGACGGTAGCGTGGGCGCTGCGCTCTTCCCACGTGACGGCGATACACCCACGGCCCTGCTCGCCGTCTCCGATAGCGCGCTGTACCGTGACAAGGGCGAAAGACGGCATATCCGGCGCACGAGCAGCGGCGCGCATCCCTCGATTCGAACGGCGTGAACGGCGCAGGGTGGAAACGACTGCGAGACCTTTGCTGTTGAATCACCGTGAATCAACGAACTGGACCAGTCACGAGCGGTACGACGCTCGTCTTCATCGCCCCGTGGGAATGCTCGCGAGCCATCGCCCAACTGCCGCGGGCGCCGGACGAAAGCGTGGTTGCATGCTTCATCGAGTCGGTCGAGAAAGGTTCGGCGCTCCCGTGGCACCGCCACAAACTGGTGCTGATTCTCTCCGCCATGCGCCACTTCGCCGACGCACTCCAAGCGGCCGGATATCGCGTCGACTATCGCCGCGCGGCGAGTTACGAAGAGGGACTGACTGCCGCGGCACTGGAGCACGGCGCGGCTCAGGTGGTGGCCACAGAAGGTCGCGAGTGGGAAATGGTGGCGTCGCTCTCCCGGGCCGAAGCGTCATTGCAAAACCACGGCATCGCGCTCGATCTTCGTGCCGATCGCGGCTTCCTCGCCAGCCGCGAGGACTTCGCACAGTGGTCGAAGGGCAAGAAGGAACTCCGGATGGAGTTCTTCTACCGCGAGATGCGCCGGAAGCACCGGATCCTGATTGAACCCGATGGCAAGCCAACCGGCGGCGCCTGGAACTTCGACGCGGAGAACCGCCAGCCGTGGCCGAAGAAAAAGGCCGTACCGGCGCCGATGCACTTCACACCGGATGACACCACTCGTGCCATCATGCAGCGTGTGAGTGGGTGGAAGGATCGATGGGGTGCCGCCGAGGGCTTCGCATTACCGGTGACGCGAGCTGACGCGAAGGTCCTGCTCGAGCGCTTCATCACTGAACGCCTGCCCGAGTTCGGCCCGTATGAAGATGCGATGCAGCATGGGCACGCCGATCTGCTGCATTCGACACTGGCGTCGGCGATCAACGTCGGCCTGCTGCATCCCAAGGAAGTCATCGAACGGGCCGAACGCGCCTATCGCGAGGGGCAGGTGGAACTGCCGAGTGCCGAGGGCTTCATCCGGCAGATTCTTGGCTGGCGGGAGTACGTGCGCGGCATCTACTGGCATCAGATGCCCGGGCTGCGCACCGCGAATGCGCTCGACGCCTGGCTTCCGCTGCCGATGTGGTTCTGGGCCCCTGACGGGGAGCCGGGATACGCCGGCACGCCCGCCGGCACCGCCTGTGAGATGCGCTGTCTGTCGGACACCATCCGCGCCGTACGTGATACCGGTCGGGTCCATCACATTCCACGCCTGATGGTGCAGTCCAACTTTGCTACGCTCCTCGGCGTCACACCGGCGGCACTCAACCGCTGGTTCTGGGCAGGGTTCACCGATGCGTATGAATGGGTGACGCTGCCGAACGTGGTTGGTATGGCCACCTGGGGCGACGGCGGTGTGATGGCGTCAAAGCCATACGTCGCCAGCGGCGCCTACGTCAATCGCATGAGCAACTACTGCAGCGGTTGCCGGTACGATGTGAAGGCCCGGAGCGGGAGCAATGCCTGCCCGTTCAATCTGCTCTATTGGGACTTCATGGCCCGACACCGGGAGCGTTTCGCAAACCATCCGCGCATGGCGATGATGATCCGCAACCTCGAGCGAATTCCCGAGACGGAGCTGGTGCAGATCCGTCGCGCGGCAACGGAATTCCGTGATTCGCTTGCGTACGACGGGTCGCCATCATCGCCTGATCAAGTGACCTGACGACATCCGCACGACGGGCAACAGCCTGACGCAAAGGCGCAAAGATGCACAGTCGCAAAGACGCAGAGATGTTTTGTAGGAACTGCGTGAGCGCAGCACCCTGTTCCCGGAATCGGAGGCATCAACACACGCCTCCCATGGGTGTCCGTTTCTCGTGCACCGCAGTCTGCACTCAGCACACTTAAGGACAAAAACTACGCGACCGCGCTCAAGAAGCACTGCAATCTTGAGTTTTCGCAAACCGAATCGTTCACGCTTGCCCCCGCGTCTTGGCGTCTTTGCGCCTTTGCGTCAAAGCAGTTGTGCAGTTCGCTGTTGTGTACTTCGCTGTTGTGCAGTTCGCTGTTGCGTAGTTTACAGTTGTCCAGCAACACCGCTCCGCGGATGCTTCACGGCTCCGCATCAGCAGCAGTACGGGATCTCGATGCAACGTCAGTCGACACGCCTCATGCAGAAGGCAGCGACGGTGTTCGCGGCTGTCGCTCGATTTCAGCCGGTGCGTCGAGTGCATCGGCGTTGGCAGCGCCGGCACCCAGGTCCGTGAATCGACGCGCCGTCACGAGCACACGTCCATCGAAACTGCCCACCGCGCGATTGTAGCGCGCGACTGCCTGATCGAGCGAACTCCCCACGTCGGCAAGGTGTGACGTGAACACCGCCAATCGCTCGGAGAGCTCGCGCCCCAGTGCGCTCACCTGCGCCGCACTTTCGGCCACCCGCTCCTGCCGCCAGCCGTAGGCCGCCGCTCTGAGGAGGGCAATCAGCGTTGTCGGCGATGCAATCAGCACCCGCTGCGCCACGCCCGCTTCCAGCAGGGAGGGGTCGCGCTCCAGCGCCGCGGCATGAAATGCCTCGCCGGGAAGAAACAACACCACGAACTCCGGCGCGTGCGAAAACTGTCGCCAGTAGTTGCGATCACTGAGCGCATTGATGTGCGCGCGGAGTTGCTTCGCGTGACGGTCGAGCGCGGCCAGGCGCATCGGCTCATCGGTCGCATCCATCGCGGCCAGAAACCCCTCCAGCGGTGCTTTTGCGTCGACGACGATCGAACTGCCGCCCGGCAGTCGCACCACCATGTCCGGGCGCTGTACACCGTCGGCCGTTTGCAGCGTCAACTGCGTTTCGAAATCGCAGTACTCGAGCATCCCCGCCAACTCCACCACGCGTTGCAGCTGCAGCTCGCCCCAGCGCCCGCGGGACGAGGGCGCGCGGAGCGCCTGGACCAGATCGCGTGTCTCCCGGCCGAGTCGATCACTCACGGAGTGCACCTGCAGCAGGCGCTCCGCAACCTGCCCAAGGGCTTCCGTCCGGTCGCGATCGAGCTGTGTCAGTCGCGTGTCGTACGATGAGAGGAGCTCGCGCACCGGCTGCAGCAGCGTGGCAATGGTCTGCTCCCGCTGCTCGGCGTGGGCGGCACCGTCGGCCTGCAGCGCCGTCAGTTCGGCCCGCGTGGAGGTGAGAAATGCTTCCTGTGAGTGCCGCAGAGCGTCGGCTGCAATCGTCTCGAAGGTCGCGCGCATTGTCTGCTGTGCATCACCGAGTGCGGCCAGCTGCGCAGCAGTCGTGGCCGCCAGTCCCGCACGTTCAGCCGCTGCCACACGGAGGGCAGCCCACCACGCCAGCAGTGCGCCAAGCGCCGCGCCAATGATGAAGGTCAGCAGAAGAGTGAGGGAGTCGGTCACGCGCCCAATGTCTCACGCTGGCTGCCAGAAACACAGCGCCCCGGCACACACGGTGTGACGGGGCAAACGGACCGCCGCGGCGGCGCGTGAAATCAACGCCCGATGTAGGGCAGCAACGAGCCGATCATGGGTACCGCGACATAGCGCCGCTTTCCAAGCACACCACCGATCGTCAAGCGGGCATACGCACCCTTGAGGCCGAGTTCGGGCGCACCGATCACACTCTCCGGACCCGAGCGCCACTTCGTGTCACCCAGGCGCGTCATGTAGCCAGCACGCAACCCGAAGCTCATCAACAGGTTGGGCCACCTCGCCTGAAAAATCTGGTCGATGCCGAGTCCCACATGGCCCTGATAGCTGCGCGCGGTGATGTCGATGTTCCGCCCACCGGTGGACGGGATGTCACGGAAGTTCGTATTGAAATCGACCGGTCCGTTGCGACGAAGCGTCACCGTGGTGTTGCTCAACCCGACACCAACCAACGGATACACCATCGTCTTTCGTGCAAGGATGACCGGAATGCCGATGTCGATCGTGCCGTATGCACCGTCGGTTTCGGTGGTGAAGTTCGTCGCCGCCGCGCGCACTGGAACGTATGTGTGGCTACCGGCAAGCAGCATCACGCGGTTCCATCGCACCCAGCTTTCGACGCCGAGGGTGATCGCGCTCTTTTTCAGCCGGCCGCGGCCCTGGAGCGCGAGTTCGGTGTTGAACGCCCCGCTGCCAAGTCCGATCTGTCCGCCCTGAATGCTGATGCCCGCCACCGGCGGAAGCACAGACGTGTCGGCGAGCACCTTTTGCGCCGTGAGAGTGCCGGCGGTCGCTGTCATCGCGAGCGCGATGCCTAGAGCGCCGCGAAGCGAACGGGCGGTGGGGACGGTCATGTTGGTTCGTGGATAAGTGCGGGTGTTGCGGCAGCCGAACGAACACGGCGCCAGTCGAGCGTGATCAGGATTGCATCAATCGTGATCGCGATCGCCGAGACCGCGCACCACGGGCAGAACGACTTGAGAATAATGAACTCCGCATACTTCAGCCGGAGCGTGAACAGCGCCGCACCGTAAATCAACACCATGAGCGCCTGCGTCGGCCAGACCGCGTCTTCCAGCGACTCGCTGGTGCCTGCGAGCGCGAGCATGACGATCAGGGCGTATCCCACCGTGCCGATGAGTGCGACATCCACACCCAGAAACCAGCCGTACCGGCTTCCCTGTACGTACTCGCAGCCGTTGCCGCTCCCGGTGCATGCCAGCGTCCCCATGTAGCCCAGTTTCCAGAGCGCGAGATAGAGGGCGACCATACAGCTGATCAGGCTGACGAGGGCAATGGCGCGACGATAGGTCATGGCAGGCATGATGGAGGGTCACCTCGGCTGCCGCTACTCCTGCGGCGTCGGTTGGCGTACCCTTCTGGTATGCCTGAGATCACCGATGTCACCTCGGAGCGCTGTGAACGTCCTTCAGAGGATGAGCTCGCACGTCTTGAAGTCCCGTACCGTCCGTTCCCCGAGGGCAATGGGTGGTATGCCCATTTCTTCTACGAATCCAGCGGTGCGCCGGCCTTCAAGCGGTTGACCCATGGCGACCACGCCGAAATCTGGTACCGGGTGGCGACAACTGGTTGACCCGGATGATCGGCCGGCTGCCGTATCCAGCCAGTATCGATCTGATTGTCAGGCACGGGGTATATCTCCGTCGGGGTCTCCCCCCGCGTACTTCTTTTCTGGAGTCTGAATTCACGATGAAAGCCTCGAACCCAGTCCTCTCCCGCCTCGCTGAGGCGGCGCGTGACACCCTGGCAACCACCGCCCGCGGCGATGTGATGACCCGCGCCGGAACTGCCGGCAAGTCGATCATCCTGCTGGCGCTCTGCGCGTTTTCGGCCTCGTTTACCTGGTCGCAGGTGGCGGCCGGCAACACCGGCATCGTCATGCCTTCCCTGCTCGTCGGCGGTCTGGGCGGCTTCATTGTGGCCATGATCGTGTCGTTCAAGCCGAACACCGCCCCGATCGCAGCCCCGATCTACGCGGTGCTGGAAGGGCTCCTCCTCGGCGCGATCTCCGCGCTGTACAATCTCAAGTACGCCGGCATTCCCCAGCAGGCCGTCCTGCTGACCTTTGCCGTCGCACTCGGTGTCTTCACGCTCTACCGGATGAACATCCTCAAGGCCACCGAAGGCTTCCGACGGATGATCGTCGGCGCCACGATCGGCATCGCGGTCTTCTATCTGGTGAACATCGTACTATCACTGTTCAACGTGAACCTCGGCTACAGCATGTCGTCGAGCCCGATCGCGATCGGTATCAACCTCGTGATCGCCGGTGTGGCTGCCATGAATCTGGTCCTGAACTTCGACGACATCGATCAGGCTGTACGGATGGGTGCGCCGAAGAAGATGGAGTGGTACGGCGCGTTCGGTTTGATGGTCACGCTGGTATGGCTCTATCTCGAACTGCTGCGCCTGCTGGCACGGCTGCAGGGTCGTCGCGACTGAGCGTGTAGAAGGGTTTGGTGGTCGCGCGGGCGCTTCCAGTGGAGGCGCCCGCGTTCGTTTGTGACCGACTCTGGTCTTCCGCAATTTCCAGATCGGGCGCAATGTGAGTCAGGGCCATACCGGATAACTGGATCCGAACGCCCACCGCGCCGCTGCGGAGGAATCCATGAGTCGTCGCTCCATCACTCGGCTGAAGCCACTCCTGATGCCGGGTATCAGCGCCATTCTGGCGCTGCTCTCACTGACCACCGCGCCACAAAGTGCCCGCGCGATGGTAGACACGATCGCCCGCTGGAGCGCCGAGCTGGCGCCACCGAATGGTGCACTCGGGCCGCATGGCTCGGTGGTGCTCGAGCGAGGCAAGAACCCAAACCACACCCGCGTTCGCGTGGTGATCAGTGGCGATACGCCTGGGGCGGTCCGGCCGTGGCATCTGCACGCCGGCCTCTGTGGTGAAGAAGCCCCGATCGTCGGCCCCGAACAGGCGTACGCGAAGATCCGCATCAACGCACGAGGCAACGGCGTGGCGGTCATCGATCTTCCCATTCCCTTCCCCGAGGCGGGTGCGCTCTTTGTGAACGTGCACGAGTCGCTCAAGAAGATGGATCGAATCGTCACGTGTGGTCAGTTGGCTCGCTGAGTCACGCGGCGACGGCGGGGGAGTGGGAATTCGCGCGGAGTCTCGGTGTGCCACGCTGAGTGCCGGTCGGGTTGGCGACGTCTGACGTACGGTGCAAGATCGTGACGGGGTAGCCGCCGACGGCCGCTGGCCGTTCGGTGATGGTTGTCGTGCGCATTGCGGCTTCGACCGTCACACGCATGGTCACACGGTGACTACCTTCGTCTGACCGTCACCCGGCGGTTGACCGCCGTCACCCAATCCGTCCGCGTGCGATCGTCGTCCCGTTTCGTTTTTCTGGTCAATGCCGCCGCAGGTACCGGCAAGGCGCCTCGCCGTCTCGATGCGCTGCTGCGGCGGCACCCCGAGCTGGCGCAGCGGTCACGTATCGTTCGATCCTCATCGGCGTCCGAACTGGCTGCCGCGCTGCGACTGAGCGATGACGAGATCCCGACGGCAGTCGGTGGTGATGGATCGTTGAATGCACTGGTGACACTGCTGCACCGTCGCGGCGAGTTGCAGCGCACCATCGCGCTGGTCCCGTTCGGGACAGGCAACGCCACCGCTCACACGCTTGGCCTCAGCTCGGCGCAGGTGGCCATGACAGCGCTGGAACAGGGCGTCACGGCGTCGATCGACATCATGCGGACCTCGATCGAGCAGACGCCGATTGCACTGGTCAGTTGCAGCACTGGATTCGAGTCGAGCTTTCTGCAACGGTATGCTGCGGTTCGATACTCCTCTCGACAGTGGGCGGGTTGGAGCGCGCTGCTGCTCAATCTCTCCACGCAGCTGCGTGGCGTGTCGCTCAGCATCGACGGAACCGAATGGGTGCCCCCGACAGAACTCGTGCACAACGTCGGCGTGTACAACATTCCGCACTACGCGTTCGGCAGGGTGATGTGGCGTGGCATGCAACCCGACGACGGGCTGGCCATCGCCGCCGCGGTGCGTTCGCCGCTCTGGTACTGGAACCTCATGGCGCGTGGCGTGGCTGCACCCATGGAGCGCAACTCGTCCGAGTATCAACTGCCCGGCGTGCGCACCATCCGCTGGCGGACGGCCGAGCTGCGCTCACCCGTTCCACTGCAGATCGATGGTGAGTCGATCAACGCCAGGGAAGCATCACTCACGGTCGATTCACGCGCCCTGACGATCGTGTGCGCGTCGCCGACGTCTCCGGTCGTGTGAGGCCCGCGGGTCAGCGGAGACCGTCAAAGGTGAACCCTGTTCCGATCACGACGACCCAGCCCGCTGGTTGACGATCAGTTGCGAAGCGTCGCACGAGATCAAATCGGCCTGCCCCGATGTTCGATGCCGACCGCAATGGCGCGTACCGAAATCCGACCCCGGCATCGCTGCCGCTGCGCTGCGGTGAACCGCTGTACCACGCCCCGCCGGTTTCGGCGAACGCGGCGACGCCAGCGGCAAACGCGCCCAGAATGTTCGGCAGCGCAGTATACCGATACTCGAGCACAGAGAAATGCTGCCGATCACCGGTGAAGGAGTGCAGCGGAAAGGCACGCGGTCCGCGAAACAACCCAAGATCGAACTCTTCGCCAGGAAACGGATTCTTGTCCCAGCCGCGCATCGTGAAGGCTACCAGCAGGTGCTGACGATGCGGCTGGAACGCCACCGTCGCCGACACCTGTGCGGTTCCGCTGTCCACCGCCCCACCGCTCGCGAGGCCCGAGACGCGACCGGTCACAGTCGCAAATCCATGGGGCAATCGGGTGCCCGTCTGCGCAAACAGCAGTGGCCCAACGCCTGTGCGAGCATACCCCAATGCTGCCGGAGCCACCGCCACGCCGAGCCGGATCGTGGAGCTCAGGTCCACGTCTTCTGGCTGCCCGAGCTGGCGATAATTCCTCGTGACGAGAAATCGGGCCGCGCTCAGATCCACGTAACTGAGCAGCGCGCCCGTCACCGTGCGACTGATCGCAGTCGGCACGGCAGTCCGTGGCGCAAAGTCATCGCGGCGGACCTGCAACTCGCCGCCGACCCGCAGGTACCCACGCGGCGATGCACGCAATGCGTGTGCGGCCGAAACAGCACCGAGCGTGAAGCGACGGTCCAGTGAATCGCGCGCGCGTAACACGCCGTCCCGGAAACGCAGCACACGGCCATCGAAGTTGACGAAGCTCGCACGCAACGCGTTGCGACCGGAGAGCGAGAAGTACGGCTTTTCAACCACCGCTCCGAAACTGCTGCCGTCGGAGAACCGATTGTAGAACGCCCCAGTGCTGATCCGGTTCGAGATCAGGCGCGGCGCCCCGAACGCCAGGCGCACCAGCGACCGATCAGGATCCTGCACGTATCGCACGTCGAGCGTCGTCGCCAGGCCAAGGAAATTCGTTTCGAGCAGACCGGCGCTGATCAACGTTTGTCCACCGGTACTACGAAAGGTGGCATACGGCCGTGTCGACCAGCCATCGTACGTGTGGATCTGGAGCGTTCGGCCATCGGCGCTGGTGTCCACCTGCACGTCACGAAACACCTGCAGCCGTCGGAGATTGCGGCCCGTCTCGGCAGCGCGCGCCGAGTCGAGGGGATCACCAACGCGGAGCAGCAGTTCGCGCTCCACCACCCGTTGCCGCGTGCGGACGTGCAGCTGGTTCACGATCCGCCGAATCCACTGCGCCGCTTCAGTGGAATCGAAGATGTCATGTCGCGTCAGCACGATCTGGTTCACCCGGCGTCCGGAGTCAGCCAGGTGCTGTGCGTGCAGCGCCGCCGGTGTCATAACCGATCCCAGCATGATGGCGAGTGCGATCACGGGCACGCCGCGGCGGTATCGCAGGGACGGCAACTGGCAGACTCGACGACGCAACGGCACGGGGCGATGAAGGTGGTGAAGAACGACCGGGCAGGATGCGCGGACGGATGCCAACCGGCGTCAGTGAGGTCAAATCGAATGCCGGGGTGCCCGTCCAACAACCCGAGCTGGACCATTCGGGCGAAACCTGTGGGAAACCGTGTGGCAACCCTCTCGTACGGCGGGTGTGTCCCAGGCAGCACCAGTCGTACCGCGGCCGGGTCGTACCGCGCACGGGTCCGACTGCGCTCAGTTCGTACCGCGTTACCCTCCATCGGAGTTCCCATGACGACGTTTCTGCGCACTGCCGCACTCCTTGCCATCACTGCCGCCAGCGCTGGCGCCCAGGCCGTTGTTGGACGCGGCGACGACAATTGGAGCATGCGCGAACGACTCGAGAGCGGCGATCGGTTGCGCCTCTCGACGCCAAATGGGGCGATCTCGATCCGGCAGGGCTCCGGCTCCGAGGTCGAGATCCGCGCCGAAAAGACGGCTGACCGCGGCGCTTCGATGAGCGACATCGGCTTCATCGTGAAGAAGAACGCCGACGGACTGGTGGTCTGCGCGGTCTACAATGATGACGATGACTGCGACATGGATCGCGGCTACCGCCAGCGCCGAAACCGCTCGCGCGATGGCTGGAACCGCCAGCGCACTCGCGCCAGCTTCGTTGTCACCATTCCCGCCGGCGTGCGGGTCAATGCAGGCACCGGCAATGGCGATGTGACGATCAATGGCGCCGGCAGCGAGGTCGAGGTGGGCACGGGCAACGGGCGCGTGCTGGTCTCGGGCACAACGGGTCGCGTCACGGCGAGTACGGGCAACGGGCGCGTGACGGTGGAGGGGGCACGCGGACCGGTGGAAGCGAGCACCGGCAATGGCGATGTCAGTGTGACCACATCCAACGGCCCGGTCACCGCCAGCAGTGGCAACGGCAACATCGACGTCGCGATGGAGCGAATCGATCGCGCGGCGCCGATGTCATTCTCCACCGGCAGCGGCCGCATCGTGCTCTCAGTGCCAGCCGGTTTCGGCGCCGAAATGGAAGCCTCGTCAGGCAATGGCGACGTGACGAGCGATATCCCGATCCGAATCGAAGGGCGGATCGAACGCAGCCGCCTGCACGGTCAGCTTGGGCGCGGTGGCGAACGCCTCACGCTCAGCACCGGCAACGGCGACATCGAGATTCGAAAGGCGCGCTGAGTGCACGGTGGCAGCAGAATTGATTGCGGCAAAAACTGCAACTGCGTGAACGCAAAGGGAACTGAACGGCGCCAAGGCGCAAAGAACAGCAAAAGACTTGGGAACAGCTGTTGAACTTGTCGGAGTTTTCGCTGTTCCAACGCAGTGCAGTTCTTTGCGCCCTCGCGTCCTTCTGTCATCTTTGCGTTCATGCAGTTGCCGTTCAGCTAAGCTCCCATGCACAATCGCCAGCCTGTGGCAACAGCAAGACAATCCGGAAAAGCTCCTGGCATTGCCACGACTGTAGCAGTTCCAACGCAGTGCAGTTCTTTGCGCCTTGGCGTCTTTCTGTCATCTTTGCGTTAATGCAGTTGCCGTTCAGCTAAGCTCCCATGTCCGATCGCCCGCCCGCAGCACGAGCGATGCGCGGCAGACTGCGCTACTTGATCAGGATGATCCGCGGGTTCACCGGGTACACCCATTCCACGCCACGGCTGGTGATCGTGGCATCATCCTCGAGCGGAATACGCAGTTTCTTGCCGCCCCATTCAGGGATCGGCGTATAGGCAAACAGCTCGATCGAAAACAGGTTCGAGGGCCGCATCTCGTAGGTCAGTCGCCCTGGATTGAAGAACGCCATCGATGGGCCGATGCCGTGGCCCCAGTCACCCACGGAGTGACAGCCGATGATGAACTCCACGCTGTTGTCCGCGCGGGTCTGATTGAAACCGCGCATCTGCAGAATACCGGCCTTCACGATGGCGGCGTTCACATCGTCCATCATCGCCTGCGCCGTCTTACCGGGTCGCGCAGTGCGATGAATCACGTCCCGCACACGGACCGCGTTGTCGAATGCCTTCTGATAGCTCTCGGGGAGTTTCGTCTCACCAGGCTTCAGCACGTAGGCAATCCGCTTCTGGTCGGTCCACATCGTCAGGTAGCCGACACCGAAGTCGAGCATGATGATGTCGCCACGCTGAATGATGCGATCGTTGCTCGTCGCTTCGATACCATTCGGTCCGGTGATGTACACCGACGGCACCGTGAAGGATGAACCGAGGCGGCGCTCGAACTGTTGCTGCTCGATCCACCACGCCACGTCGGCCAGCGTCGTCACGCCGGGTGTGATCACTTCGTTCGACAAGGCACGCTCGGCAATCTGCCGTCCCAATTCACCTGCCTCACCGAACGCCACGATCTCCGATGCCGTCCGGCGCGACGAGAAGTCCGACACCATCTTCTCCGCGCTCACGAGGCGCGAGGCGAACTGCGGGCCGAGCGTCTTCACCATCTGGTCGTGAATCGACTTGGTCAGGCCGTCGGCAAGACCAATCTCGGCTGACATGTTGATCCCGATGCGCTTCGGGTTGCGCGCCTGCACAAACTTCAGCAGGTCGCCCTCTGCGTCTGGAATGTCATACGCGCCGCACAGTTCGCGGTGATGATCGGTGATGCCGAGTACCGCGCGCTCGATCCGATCACCACCCTTGTCGGTGAAGATGAAGTACCCCACGCTGCCCGTGTAGCCGCCGCCAAGGAGCGGCGCGAGCGGATCGTCGTGCCCTTCCTTTTGTGCGACGATCCACATGTCGATGCCATTCTCGCGCATCGCTTCCGGCAGGATGTGATCGAATTTCTCCTTGCGGATCTGGCACATCCGGTCCCAGCGGATCTTCACCTCCGGGAGCGTGGTGCGCTGTGCCTGCGCGGCTGGCGCGGCGGCGATGCCGAAGAGTGTGATGGCTGCGACGGCGCGGAGGGCAGGCAGGAGTCGGGTCATGAAATCGTGCGAGAGTGTATGGTGAAACCGGCGAGGTCGTCTGCGGGCGAAAGGTCGCCTCGGGGCGTGGCATCGGCCAGAAAACGAGCTCGGGAACACCAGCCTCCCCGCAGGTGGAACCGCCGCCAGACAGGGTGCCGAAACCGGCCACCGACGCCGTTCTGCCGACTGTCCTCGCGCGCCTCGGCCAGATGATCCATCACCCGTCGCCGCCGGAACGGCTCCACCGCAATGCCTTCCAGCGCGAGAGCAACGGCTCCGGGCACTCCGCGCCGAGCCCCTTCCTCTCTCTTCGCTCGGTGCCAACGCAGGGCTCCAGGCTGATGCATCAGCGAAAACCCGACGGCCCGTCGCATTCCTTCTATCGAGATCGCCAACAACCAACGTGGTTCTTTGCGTCTCTGCGCCCCCGCGCCTCTGCGTCAGGCAGTTCTAGTTGAACTCTTCGTGCTGCTGAGCGGTTGCGTCAGGCAGTTCCAGTTGAGCTCTTCGTGCTGCTGACTCACCGAGTCACCGGCGCCAGAAACTGCAACTGCATTAACGCAAAGGGAACAGAGAGTCGCAAAGGCGCAAGGAACAGCAAGGAACATAGAGGAACTTCAGGACGGGCTCCGGACTTGTCGCAACCGTCCCGCGCTTTCGACATCAGGCATTCCTTTGCGCCTCTGATTCGTGCAGTTCAGAAGTTTTTGAAAGTCACGTACCCGATCGAACTGCTCCGCGTCGCGAGACCGCCGTGCCAACACATCGGCTCCTGACAAAGGCTCACGGTATCGGATAGCTGATCACACCGCCGTGCGTCCATGTCGTGCCACT
>JBBQRH010000090.1:0-16368 GCA_038215035.1 Gemmatimonadales bacterium
TGGTCGATTCGCTGGTGGTGCCATCCGTGCCGGGCAGTCGCGTCAGCAACGACTACGAGACCGAGGAGGCGACCGACGCGTACTTCGCGCAGCATGCCAATGCGCCGGCCAAGACGCTCAAGGAGATTCTGCTGGCAGGCAGTGTGAATCCATGGCGCGCGCGGGCCCTCATCGGATACGTCGGCAAGTCAACCGACAATGCCGCCTACCTGACCGTGATGAAATCACGTGAGGCACTGCGCGTCGCGATCCTCAAGCTGATGGCCGACCAGCGTCTCGATGCATTGGTTTACACCACGTACGATGCGCCACCAACACCAATCGCGGGCGACGTGCTCACCAATCCGCGCCCGGTGGATGGATATGGCCGCGGCGACAATCGCAGCCTCAGCCCCTCGCTGGGCTTTCCGGCGCTGACCGTGCCCGCCGGCTTCTCGGACAACGTCCTGCCAGTGGGACTCGAGTTCCTCGGACGACCGTACAGCGAAGCGCAGCTGCTTGGACTTGGCTTCGCGTTCGAGCAGGCGACGAGGCATCGTCGTCCACCAGCGACGACGCCACCGCTTGGCAAACCGTGAGCATTGATCAGGTCACACACTTACGCCTCCTTGTACACGAGCTCCCAGAACTCGTCACGACGCGTCGGGTATTAGACAGACTCATCTAAAATCATGCGACGAACCTCACTTGGTCGAGATACTGGGTGAACTGGACGCTCTGTGCGTGGGCCAATCCCCTGAACTCTCGTGCGGCTCGCTCACTGATATGCCGACCGATCATCTGCGCGTACACCGAAACGAACTGCCAGCCGTGCGAATTCTGACGAAGCTCTCGTGTCAGAAGGTGAGCGACTTCATGCATAGCGATGAACTTTGTTCGATACTCTGGCTTGCACCCAAGTGTATCCGTTCGTTGGTATGCCACAGCGTTCGCGGTAGACGTTGGGTCCATCGGAACAAACGTCAATGACTTGGTGCGCGATCTCCTCCGTTGGCCACGATAAGGATTCTCCAACCCGTCCGCGAGAAGCCATTCGCAATACTCTTCCCATTCCTGCTGGTCCATCACAGTACACATTCCCTCGGCGTGCCGATTCCACTTGGCCCAAAAGATCGTCTCGAGGCAATACAGCCGCTGCTTTTGTGGATCACTCATGTGGGACATGGGATTGAGCAAGACACACCACTAATACACGAATCGAACACGAAAATGGACACGGACCTCAGGGCTCCGACAAAGTAAGCGCAGCTACCATCAGGGCGTGGGGGATGTACGATACAGGTCGGATGGATGTCGGCGTGAAAAGCTCAAAGCAAAGATGCTGGACGTTGAACATTTCGTCGGAACTCGTAGAACACCTTCGTATGCGACGCAGCGAATTGAACGCGGTGGACGCCGCGCCTCTCCGATGTCAGCCCGCCAGCACGGGCAACTGACGAATCTTCTCCGCCCACTCGCGCGGCCCGGTCTCATGCACGTTGCTGCCCGCAGCGTCCACGGCCACGGTCACCGGCATGTCCTCGACCTCGAACTCGTAGATCGCTTCCATCCCAAGGTCCGCGAACGCCACCACGCGTGAGGAGCGGATCGCCTTCGAGACGAGGTACGCCGCCCCACCGACCGCCATCAGATACGCGGCCTTGTGCTTCCGAATCGCTTCCAGTCCAGCCGGCCCGCGTTCCGCCTTGCCGATCATCGCAATCAGCCCGGTCTTCTCGAGCATCATCTCGGTGAACTTGTCCATGCGGGTCGCCGTCGTCGGCCCCGCGGGACCCACCGCTTCGTCGCGCACCGGATCGACGGGGCCAACGTAGTAGATCACGCGATTGCGGAAGTCCACACCCTCGGGCAGCCCCTCCCCGCTCGCAAACAGGTCCGCGATACGCTTATGCGCAGCGTCGCGGCCGGTCAGCAGCTTGCCGCGCAGCAACAGTCGATCGCCCGCCTTCCAGCTCCCGACCACTTCCGGCGTGAGCGCGTCGAGATCGACACGTTTCGCGTTCACGTCCGGCTGCCAGGTGACGTTGGGCCAGTCCGACAGCTTCGGGATCGGCAGGGCGGCGACACCGGTGCCGTCCAGCGTGAAGTGTGCGTGGCGCGTGGCCGCACAGTTCGGAATCATCGCGATCGGCTTCGACGCCGCATGCGTCGGAAAGTCGAAGATCTTCACATCCAGCACGGTGGACAGGCCACCCAGCCCCTGCGCACCGATTCCCAGTGCGTTGACCTTGTCGCAGAGTTCGATCCGGAGTTCTTCGATCTTGTTCTGCGGTCCACGCTGCTTGAGCTGGGCCATGTCGATGTGCTCCATCAACGATTCCTTCGCCATCAGCATCGCCTTCTCGGCCGTCCCACCGATGCCGATGCCGAGCATGCCTGGCGGGCACCACCCTGCTCCCATGGTCGGTACCGTCTTCATCACCCAGTCCACGATCGAGTCGTTCGGGTTCAGCATCGCGAACTTCGACTTGTTCTCCGACCCGCCACCCTTGGCCGCGATGCGCACATCAACCGTATCGCCCTGCACCATTTCACAGTGCACCACGGCCGGCGTGTTGTCCCGCGTGTTCTTGCGCGAGAATGCCGGGTCGGCGACGATGGACGCACGCAGCACATTCTCCGGCAGCAGATATGCGCGCCGCACTCCCTCGTTGACCATCTCCTGCACCGACATCGTGGTATCCCATCGAACGTTCATCCCGACCTTCAGAAACACCACCACGATGCCGGTGTCCTGACAGATCGGACGGTGGCCTTCGGCGCACATCCGCGAATTGGTGAGGATCTGCGCGATGGCGTCCTTCGCCGCCGGGCTCTGCTCACGGTCATAGGCGTCAGCCAGCGCGTGGATGTAATCCAGCGGGTGGAAATACGAGATATGCTGGAGCGCGTCCGCAATGGACTGAATGAAGTCGGACTCAGTGATGGTCGGCATGACTCAACGTTGATTGGGGGTGCGAATCGCGCGACGGGCGACACGGTCCAAATATCGTCAGCCGAAGCCGCCACCACCACGACCAGGCCGCGCGCCCGCCCAGTTCCGCTCCCTCACCCGCAGCGCGGCGTAGAGCTGCACCGGGGTCTGCGCTCGAGCCTCCCGCCTACCGCGTCGCCAGCCGGATCGTTACGAAGAGCGATCGGGGCGGAAGAATGAAGAAGTTCGGCACACCATCGACCGCGTAGCCGCTGCCGTAGCGAGTAGAGTTGCTCAGATTGGACGCACGGAGGCTGATGTCATTCGCGCCGAGTGGCACGCGGAGTACGGCATCGACCATCCAGAACTCGGGCAGGGTCAGCGTCCGGTCGCCATCGTTCCGCAGGAAGCTCGTCCCCTGGTAACGCACCTCGACGCCCAGATCGAGGCGACGAGCGGCGCGCCAGTCGATGCGCTGTGTTCCAGTAAACGAGGGTGAGAGCAATGGCGGCACATCCCGCCGCACCACGGGCAACCCGCCGCTTGAATCCACAAACTCGCGAATCCGGTTGTGGCTGAGCGAGCCGACCGTAGTCAGCACCACCGACCGGCTCGGCGTGCTGCGCAGATCAAACTCGACCCCCTGCCTGACGCTCGCACCGACATTGCTCCGCAATTCGGCCCCCAAGGGTGACAACGCACCAATCCTTGCGATCTCGTTGCGGAAGTCCATGCGGAACAGGTTCACCTCGAGCTGCGTCGTCGATCCACGAAGCCGCACCCCCACTTCACTGCCCGTCACCCGCTCCGGCCGTACGCGGCGCAGTCCGCCCAGATCTGTGAGGACGGCGCGCGAGACGTCGTCGTTTCCACCGAAGATGTCACTGCGGGCTGGTTCGCGCGTGGTCCGACCAACCGACGCGAAGATGTCAGCCTTCGACGTCACTGCGTACGTGGCGCCGAACTTCGGATTGACGAATGTCCACGCAATCATCGGTTCCTCACCGAGGAATCCCGCGCCCCCATCCGGCGTATAGCGGAACATCGCACGACGGAGCTGCAGATCGCCGAACCAGGTCAGTGGACCACGCACGACAGACAGTTTCGAGAACGCACTGACGTCCCTTTTATGACCGGTATTGGCGTACGTCAGCGTGCGCAGGTCAGGATACACCGACGAGAAATGATCGCGCGCATAGGTATTGGCATTCACTCCAGCGCTAACGCGCAGGCCATTCCGTTCGATCGAGACGGCGCTGGTAAGGCCGTACCATCCGAAATCGAGGCCATAGTTGCCGATCGTGGTGCTGTCGAAGCGTACGTCATAGTTACCCCGGGCTGCAATCCGGTACAGCGTCGACGCGTACTCGACGCCCGTTGCGAGTTGCCGCGTGTGCGAGAGCGAGACGAGCTGCTGACTGAAGCGGTCCTGCTCTTCGGGTGTCAGCGGATTGATCCGTCGATCACGCTGAAGGTCCGTCACCGGCACCGCGAGATACGACAGCGTGTCGCGCAACCGTCCGGCGAGGACCATCAGCTTCACCACATCGCGCGAGCCAAGCCACGCCACCTGCGCCAGTCCCGACAGGCCCTCGACACCGGCGTTGCGCCGAAAACTGTTGCTGCGCACCGCCGACAGCCGCACTGAAGATGCGAATCCATGCGACAGTATGCCGCTGCTCGCCTCGAGCATCACCCGACGCGCACCGAACGAACCGAGTTGCACTTCGCCGGTCGTACGACGCGGCATACCGAAGACAGGTTTCGTCTCGAAATTCACTGATCCAGCAAAACTCGCCGTGCCGGTGCCACTGGTGCCGACGCCACGCTGCACCTGCACCGACTGCATGCTCGACGACAGATCGGCGAAGTTGGCGAAATAGAAGACCTGATCTTCGGGGTCGTTCAGCGGAATGCCGTCGATAGAAAGATTGATGCGAGACTGATCCATGCCGCGCAAGCGAAGATAGGAGTAGCCGAAACTGGTTCCCGACTCGGAGTGGGCCGTCAACGATGGCGTGGTACCCTGCAGCAGCAGCGGGACATCCTGCGCGATGTTGCGGCGCTCGATGCTGCGGCCGGTCACGATCGTCTGCGCGATCGGTGCGGAGCCTCCCGCTCGAACCGCGCGTACGATCACGCCTTCGAGTGCGCCAGCGCGCGCAAGGCTGTCGCGGCGGGTGGTATCGGTGGGCACTTGCCCGTCGGCGCTGCCGACGAAGTGCACGAACGCGGCCAGTGCCGCGGTAGCGTGACGAAGCATGCATGACTCCCTACGCCGGTATGATCCGGATCAGGTTCTGCGGGACTCTCTCAGCCGTCGCGCCAGAAGCGGCGCGGGGCACCCCGGTCTATGTCCATGAAACCTAACCTCGCCGATCCTTCCACCGGTAGCGTGCCGCCGCGGCGTTGCCTCCCCGACGGACGCCACGCCAGGCCCAGGCGTGAATCATCGGACTTCTCTTGCGTACGGTCTGACGTCCGCGCACCCTTCCCGCTGCCGACCGTTTCCGCCTCACCACCACCACTGTCATGCGCCTCTTTCGCACGCTCATCCTGGCCGCAGTGGCCGCGGCCTGTACACTGCCTCTCGCCGCGCAGGACACACCCACCGAGCGCGAGGCGGCACGCGAGGTTCTGCAGAAACTCGCCGTCCTGCAGCGCACCGTTGATGTCGCTGGCTGGACGACACGCCTCTCCGTCACCGATGCGGTGCGCGATCAGATCGCGGCACGCGCCAAGGCGCTGATGGATGGCGAGTTGATGGCGATGGCGGACGACATCACCAACCATCCCGAAATCGGATTCCGCGAGGAACGGTCGGTCAAGATCATCACCGATTGGCTCACGGCACACGACTTCGACGTGACGATGGGTTCGGGCGGCTTTCCTACCGCGTTCGTGGCACGGCACCGCAAGACGACCGGTGGACCTGCACTTGGCATCATCGTCGAATACGATGCGCTGCGCGGAACCAATGGTGATTTCCACGGTGATCAGCACTCCACACAGGGCCCGGTCGGCTTGGCGGCAGCGCAGGCAATTGCCGAGTGGCTGATCGCGTCGAAGACACCTGGCAGTGTGGTGGTCATTGGCACACCGGCGGAAGAGATGATGCCGCCACCAGTGAAGACGGTCATGCATGACAAGGGCGTGTTCAATGGCCTCGATATCGCCGTGCGTAGTCACTCGAGCGTCGCATCACAGCGGGCCGCGCCAGGGTTCGGCAGTTGCTGCCTCAACATCGATGGTGTGCGTTTCACGTATTCAGGCGCGCCGGCGCACCAGATGTTTCCGTGGGACGGCCGGAATGCACTCACCGCGGTGCGGCACCTGTTCGACAACATCGATGCGTTGCGCGGGACGTTCCGTCCCGAGACGCGCATTCAGGGCATCATCACCGAGGGGGGCAAGGCACCGAACGTCGTCCCCGATCGCGCGGTGGCGGATTTTTACATTCGCTATCCTGACGCGGTGTACCTGGCACAGATCCGCCAGCTGGTCGACGATGCCGCGCGCGCCGCTGCGCTGGCCACGGGAACGAAGGTGAAGATCGAGACCTATGGCTCGATGCGCGATGGTATTTCACTCGGCACGCTGAATGAGGCGGCCTTCGCACATGTGAAGCGATACGGCGGTGGCAAGGTGCTGGCTGAGCCGGGCAAGCCGCAAGGCTGGGAAGAAACCGGGAGCGTATCGAGCGCCATTCCCGGCGTCGGCATCAGCGCCTGGACATCAAACGGCGGCTTCCATACCTACGAGATGCTCGCCGATGCCCTCGGCCCCGTCGGTCACGCCGGATTCATGGTCGATGCGCAGGCGATGGCGGCACTGCTCTACGATTTTGCGTCCAAGCCCGCCTTCCGCGCCGCGGTGAAGCAGGAGTTCGACGGGCTCAAGGTGCTGTATGCGGAGTATCAGCAGTCGCTGGCCAAGACGTATGTGCTGCCGGTGGTGAAAGAGCCGCAGTGAGCGGCACGACATGCGCTACGAACCGCGACGATACTCCATGTAGTGCGCGGTATCATTGGCCACGCTGGCACCATGCATTGACTCCACCACCTCGAGCGCCATATCGATGCCGGCGGAGATACCGGCCGAGGTGATCACCCCGTCGTGGACTACGCGTGCATCGCGGATCACTGAGATGCTCGAGTCACTCTCCGCCAACGCGTCGAGTGCACCCCAGTGCGTGGTGGCGCGCTTCCCGGCCAGCAAGCCCGACTGCGCCAGCAGTAGAGCGCCGGAGCACACCGATGTCACCACACCCGCGCGAGCGGCGGTGGCGCGGATCCAGTCGAGCACTGGGCCGTGCTGCAGCAATGGCCGCGTGCCCCATCCGCCGGGAATGACGAGCAGATCAATCGTCGGCGCCGTCGAAAAATCATACGTCGGCGTGACGACCAATCCGCCGGTGGCTGTGATCGGCGACGCGCGCTCGGCCACCGTGAATACCGTGAAGGGCGCATCATCGTTGCTCCGCCGCGACGCCAGCCCGGGCGTGAGTCGAGTTCGCGAAAAGACTTCGAATGGACCCGCAAAGTCGAGCACTTCCACCTCGTCGAACAGGAAGATCCCAACGTTTTGGGGCATGGTCAGACTTGGAAGCAGAGTGTGAATGCGTAACGCCCCTTTGAAAGACGCTCGCCAAGGCGAGCATACAGAGTGGCCGACACCGCGCGAACGTCAGCCACTACCGCTGAAACCGACGCGCCAATTGCTCCAGGCGTTCGTCGCCTGCCGCTTCCGCCTGAATCCGGATCGCCTCCGCGTACGGGCGCAAGCACGGCTCGCCCCAGTAATAACCGGTCGCGCGTTCGGCCAACTGCGTCTCATCGACGCGCGTCGCCTCGAGCAGCGCCTTGGTCGCCGCACGGTCATAGTCCGGGTCATCGCGATCAGGCAGATCGTAGAAGCGACGGGGCATCTCCCCTTCCGCATCGTCCCGCAGGAATGCCATCGACATGATCTGGTCCTTGATGGTGTCAGCTGACTAAGGGTCACGGGACGACGGTTCCCACATCACATCGCAGCTGCTCCTGGTACCTTCCCAGCTGACGTCCCGATGCCATGTGGAAGCTAGCGCAAGCCGCGTCGCGCTTCTATCGGCGGACCTCACGACGTAACGCGCGGTATCATGCTGAGTCTCCTATGAACCTGAGCGCCCCAATGCGACACGCCCTGAGCCTCGTCGGACTGCTCGCCCTGCTGTCAGTCCCCCTGCCGGCGCAGGAAGCCCCCATCCCTGCGCCGTCGCTCCGCGGCGTCGTCCGGGACTCCATCGGCCGGCCGCTGAGTCGTGTCGTCGTCTCGCATCGCAATGTCAAGACGATCTCCGATGTCGACGGCAGCTTCGTCCTCACTCCGGTGCCGACCGGGCGCATCACGGTGCAGTTCTCGCGCGACGGCGCCTTGCTCGGCTCGATCGAGGCGAATGTGACCACCGACACGACGTCCGCCGTCCAGCTGGATGTGATCGCCGACCGCACCGAACCGCGCACGCTCCTCGGCACGGTGGTCGACAGCACTGGCGCACCGCTGCGCGATGTCGTGGTCGAAGTGGTGACGGCGCTGGTTGAGACTCGCACCGATTCGGCTGGCCGCTTCGCGATCAGGAACCTTCCGCCGCGACGCCACATCGTGCGTGTGCGACGGGTGGGGTATGCCCCGACCTACCTCACCGCCGATCTCACCGACAGCACCTCGACCCGTGCGCGCATCGTGGTCCGGCAATACGCCGGCCAGAATCTCGGACTGGTGGTCGTACGTGCGAACGGCGTGCCCGGCCGTCTGCAGGGTTTCATGCGCCGCGCCGAAAAGAAGTCGGGATGGGGGAAGATCATTACGGCCGACGACATCGCGCGACGCAACCCGCTGCGAGCCAGCGACATGTTTCAGGCGATTGCCGGTGTGCGCCTGAACACCGACTTCCGCGGTCGCGTGCAGCTGACCGGGCGCGGCGGGTGTGTGCTCGCGCTGTTCATCAACGGATTCCCGGCACCCCAGCTTCGCGGGTCCGGCATCGACGACATGGTGAACGTGCTCGATCTGGCTGGGATCGAGGTCTACAATGGTCAAGGCGGCCTGCCGGCCGAATACCTGATGGGACAGCCCAACTCCTGCGGCACGATCGGAGTCTGGACCCGATAGTCGGTCAACGGGGAACGAGCGCGCAGTAAAGTCTGGCCCCGCCATACGCATTCGTACCTCACACCAATGCACGCCATGCCAGTCATCAATCTCGCCGAAAAGCTTGCAACATTCACCGAGTACGACCGGCCGCGTGTCGTTGGTCAGTTCAACGGCCATGATCTGAAGGTCGTGAAGGTGAAGGGGCCGTTCAATTGGCACACGCATGACGACACCGACGACTTCTTCATGGTGCTCGAGGGGTCGATCACGATCCAGCTCCGTGATGGTGACGTTCGGCTGGAGCCGGGATTGAGTGTCTCTGTAACCTGAGCGTGTTCGGCCCGTAGTCGTCCTCGCGGCACGCACGTGACCATCATTGCCCGCATCAGCCAGTCTCCCCCCGGGCGCGGCACCAGTCCTGCCAGACCCGTCACCCTGCAAATCGATATTCGAATGCCCGTTGCGCGAACTCCCCTGCGTATTGTCAGCCTTCTCGCACTCCTTGCGCCCGCTGCCCTTGACGCACAAACGACGCGACGGTCAGCCAGCGCACCGCTCCCGCTCAAATTCGTCGGCCCGCCAACCACCGGGGCGATCACTGCCCAAGATCTGATGTCGCGCCTGTACCGCTTCGCGGACGACTCGATGATGGGTCGCCTGGCAGGCACGGTGTGGAACGACAAGGCAACGGACTTCATCGCTGCCGAGCTCAAGCGCCTGCGGCTCGAGCCGGCGGGAGAGTACGGATCGTTCTTCCAGTCCGCGTTGATGAAGCGCGACGTGTCGGACGCCTCGTCGCTGTCCGCAGGTGGGAAGGACTATGCGCTGTGGACGGACTTCGTACCACGCGACCAGGGAGCGATCTCACGCCCCTTCAGTGGTGCGATCGCGATTTTCGGGGGCACCTTCGGCGACTCAGCGTCATTCCTTCCCGCTGATCAGGCCGCGGGCAAGGTGGTCGTGATCCGCACCGGTCGCGCGAAGGATGGTTCCCCTGACCACAACGCCATCAATCGTTTCCAGCTCACGAGCCGCTACTCGACTGCCGCGGCGATCGCCGTCGTGAGCATCGACTACATGCCCACGGGATACATCGACGCGGTCTACAAGCAGTCGCGCGTGCAGCCGAAAGCCGAGCCGGATACCAGCCCTGTGCCATCGTACTTCTACATCTCGCGCGCCGTCGCACAGGCGATGCTTGGCCTCGACGCGGACTCGGCCAAGACGGGTCAGGTCGGTAACGCAGTGAACGGTGAAGTACGTATCAGTGAGACCACCGCACCCGGCCGGAACGTGATCGCCATTCTCCGTGGTTCGGACCCGAAACTGCGCGGCCAGTATGTGGCGATTGGTGCCCACAACGACCACATCGGATTCTCCGGCCAACCGGCTGATCACGATTCCGTCAAGGCCTTCATGCGCATTGCCGCGCCACAGGGCGCGGACAACGACGAGCCGAAGCCGACACCGGCTGACTGGGCGCGCATCAACGCGCTCAAGGATTCGTTGCGCGCGACGCACGGCGCGCGGCCCGACTCGATCTACAATGGCGCGGACGATGACGGGTCGGGCTCGATGAGCGTGCTGGAGATTGCGGAGCGATTTGCAACGTCGCCCGTCAAGCCGAAGCGGTCCATTCTGTTCATCTGGCACGTGGCCGAAGAACTCGGCCTGTTTGGCTCGCAGTACTTCACCGACCATCCGACGGTTCCGCGCGACTCGATCGTTGCAGAACTCAACATGGATATGGTAGGGCGCGGCAGCACGAACGATTTCACCGGCGTCACGAAGGCTGGTGCCGCAATCCACGGTGGCGACGGCTACGTGCAACTGGTGGGTGCGCGACGCCTGTCAACCGAACTTGGTGATCTCGTGGAGCGCGTCAACGTCAAGCAACGACTCGGCATGCGCTTTGACTACAGCCTTGACGCCGATGGTCATCCGCAGAACATCTATTGCCGCAGTGATCACTACGAGTATGCGCGCTATGGCATCCCGATCGTCTTCTTCACCACCGGTGGTCACGCGGACTATCATCAGGTGACCGATGAACCGCAGTACATCGACTACCGTCGCATGACACAGATTTCGCGGCTCGTCCACAGCAGCGCGGTGGCTGTCGCCAACCTCGATCATCGCGTTGTGGTCGACAAGCCGAAGCCCAATCCGCGGGGGCAGTGCGAGCAGTAGCAGTTACGGTGGACCATCCGGGTGCTTTTCGCACACCGGTGGCTGTTCGGCGCTCCATGCCATCGTGGCAATGCGCCAACGGCCATCGGTGCGCACCAAGGTGAACACGTCGACGCCACAGTGCGACCAGACGCCATCTACGTAGAGATCGTAGGGATACCAGACCATCGCCACGCCGCCGTTGATGCGGACCTCGGGCCGAAACCCCCGCTCGGTGACCTTCCCGCCCATCGGCGATGCCCGCTGCTCTGCCCGCGGCCGCGCGCGATAGACCGTGACGCCGTCTCGCGTTCGCGTGGGGAAGAGCACCGCCTCCGGCACCATCAGGTCGGTGAAGCCAGTCATGTCGCCACGGGTGATGGCGGCCAGCGCCGAGTCGGCCACGGCCAGCACGGGTGATCGCTGTGCGACATCCTGTGCGCCCAGCCGTCCGGCCACGATGGCGATGAGCCCCGACGTCAGGCAAAGTCCTCGAATCCTGCAACTGGTCATCTCACCCCCCATTCACACGGTGACCCCGCCTGCGCTCGCCCGGCGACTACCTTTTCGACGCTACGATAGCCCATTCCCACACTGATGGGCAGAGCGGCCGACTCTTCCGACCCGACTTCCCTGCCCCATCGGACCATGCGATCCACACTCCGCGCACTATCTCTCGCGACCGCGCTACCGATTTGTCTGAGCGCGCAACCCGCCGCGCCCGCATCAGTGGCCACCGGTGGTGCACGCAGCTTCGCACCGCTGCGGCTCGCTCGCATCGACTCGCTGGTCAATCGACTGATCGCCGATCGACGCATCCCCGGCGCCGTCGTGATGCTGGTCCGCGACGGGCGAGTGGAGTACCACATCGCCTATGGCTACCGGGATCTCGGCACGAAGGCGCCGATGCGACGAGACGACATCTTCCGCATCGCATCACAGACCAAGGCGATCACCTCGCTGGCTGCGATGATGCTGTGGGAAGAGGGACGCTTCGCACTCGACGACCCGATCGCGAGGTACCTGCCCGAATTCGAGAAGCAGCGCGTGCTGACGAACTTCAACCCCGCCGACTCGAGTTACGAGGCAAAGCCGGCGCTGCGACGTACGACCGTACGCCAGCTCTTCACGCACACCTCAGGCCTGGATTACGCCGATATCGGCAGCGACGAATTCCGCGCGATCTACAACAAGGCCGGCCTGACCGCGCTTGGCATGGAAGGTGACGTGCTTGCCGACAAGGTGCGCATCCTGGCCGCGCTGCCACTGAAGTTCGAGCCGGGTGAACGCTTCAACTACAGCCTGAGCGTCGATGTGCTCGGCCGACTGATCGAGGTCTGGTCCGGCATGCCGCTCGACCGCTTCTTTCGCACGCGCATCTTCGCGCCGCTGCGCATGGACGACACGTGGTTCGAGCTCCCCGCCGATCGTCGGAGCCGACTGGTCACATTGCACAGCGAAAAGGACGGTCAGGTCGAGGCCACCCATGACACCCAGGGCGGCATGCACCCCGATTTCCCTGCCCGCCGAGTGACGTACTTCTCCGGTGGCGGCGGGCTGGCAGGTACAACCGCAGACTACGCCAGGTTTCTCCAACTGTTGCTCAACGGCGGCGAACTCGACGGTGTGCGACTCGTCAGCCGCAAAACGGTCGAGCTGATGCTCACGAACCAGATACCGCGACTGCAGCCGGCGTTCGGTCTTGGCTTCGCACTCGAGACACCAGAGAACGATTTCCGCCAAGTGCTCAGCGCCGGCTCTTTCGAATGGGGCGGTGCATTTGCGACCACGTACTGGGCTGACCCGAAGGAGCATCTGATCGGGCTGGTCTACACCAACGTGCTTGGGTCGACGGCGGGACTCGGTGATCTGTTCAAGGTGATGGTGTACTCCGCGATGCGGTAGCGACTGACACCGAGAGCGCATGGCTGCTCAGGTGCCGCAGGTTATGCCGCGCTACAACGTCGCATGCATGCCGCGCTCGGTTCCAGCGTACATGCCTGAGACCTGGGCGCCAGCCTGTCGCTACCTGATGGTTGGGTCGTACAGGTTGAGCAAGACGAGTGCTGAAAGTCCGAGCAGGTTGGCCAGCATGTGCCCGGCCACACACCAGCGCAAACTGCCAGTGCGCTGATACGCCGCGCCCCAGATAAGCCCAACGAATAAAAGTGCGACCACTGCCGCTGGCTTTCGGAGTGGAAGTGAGTTGATGCCCCAGATGAGCGGGTGACTGACGGCGAACCATGCCGACGAATACAACAAGCTCGCGAGCTTACCCCATGACGCGGTGGAGTCGATCAGCAGACCGCGCCAGTATGACTCCTCGAACCACGGATTCACCAAGCCGAACAGAAGCCAGGCGGCAATGAGCCGGGCGTCTGCCAACCGTGTCCAGTGGCCAAGAAAACCATGCAGGGAGAGCAAGCCGGCCAACACACAGACGGCTGACCAAAACACTGAGCCAGAAGCAGGCTGGAGTCTCTGCTGCGGGGCACGGGGATACGTGCGTAGCAGAAAGGCGATGACAACCCAGAAGCCGAGCATGGTTGGAACCCATGCCCACACGCCGACATAGTGCCCGGCCATGAACTGGATGGCAGCACAGACGGCGACCAGAGCGAACGGAGAAACAGCAAAGAGCAGACTATTCTTTGTGTTGGTTTGCGACATCGTAGCTCCTGAAGTTTGGTAACTACGACTGGGCTGGCCGACCGGTTTCTCGCGGGTCAGCTCCAGCGTGCTACCTGCAGGAACCAGCGCCACACGCGATGCGCCCTGCTGTCAACGTGCTCTACAGGCAAGGAATCGTCGCGTGCCGGACACCCAGCGTAGCTTCATCTGGTACTTCAGCGCGCATCGATCCGACCTGACGCTGCAGTCTTGCACGACGCCATGCGTGAGTCGTACCCGTGCCCTGCCCATCATGCCGTATTCTCCGAAGTGGAGCATCGTGCCAATGCGCATCGTTTCAGACGAGCCTCGACGAAGGTTCACGCGTTCGCTTCAGGCACCCGCCAGCCATCGCACCGTCCGCCGCGCACTTCTGCTGTCGGTATTGGCAGGCATGACTTCGACACTACCTGCGCAAGCGAACGCAGCTCGCCCGACAGGGGATCTGGCCCTGCGGACATACGCCGACAGCGCCCTTGATCGCGTGTGTGCCGGCGAGTCGGTTGCGTTCAGCGTGATGGCAGTTCGTCTCGGCAACGCTGCGGTGGGCATACCGGACGTCGTGGTGCGGAACTCGGTGCAGGATCCGCGCATCGGCACACTCTCGCCCACCTCGCGCAGCACCTCGGCGTCGTATTCACCGTCCGGATCAGCCCCATTCACGTTCAGGGGCCTCCGCCCCGGCACGACGGAGCTCGTGTTTGCAGGAGTGATAGGCGCTGGGGGGCCCGGCTACCAAACTGACACGCTGCGGCGGCGCGTCAGCGTCGCCACTTGCAACCCTCCCTTACAACCGGCTCAACCTCCAGTTGGCGGCGGTGGCGGTGGTGGTGGCGGTAACACGCCGCGACGAAATGGAAGCCCAGCATCAGGCCTCGCCAGTCTGCCGACGATCAGGGTGACGACACGCTCGACATGGAGCGTCGGCATGGAGATCCGAGCTACGATTGAGGACGCAGTGCTGGCCAATGATGGTCGGGGAAACTTCGATGGCTCGGCGAGTGTGACATGGTGGACCAGTGTCATCGGCAGCGCTGCATGTCGCGCGGCGGAGTACACGATTCCACCGAGCAAGGCAGCGCTCTCGGGCGTGGTCGACGCCGACAATCAGCTGGTTGTGCGGATCACATTTGACCCCAAGGAGTTTTCGGGGTTTGCGACCTGCGGACCATCGATCGCTACGAGCAACGTTGGAACGCTGGACCCGGTGACAGTCACCGTTCCGGCCACCGGCGGAACGTTTACACAACCGCACTCGGTGACGGCACTGAACGGATCATTCGCCGGCGTGGTCACGGTTGTGGTGAGCACGGCAGCGAGAGCACCGTGAGCGGCCTCGGGTCACGCTCAGCGCCACCGGCATTCGAATGTTGCGGACTACCGACACACGCCACCTATCTCAACTCATCCTGTCGTCGAGGATCGCGCCACTGCGGCCCAACAGAGGGGTCGTGGCATCGTTCAGCACCCAGTAGGTGAACCTCCGCTACATCGAGACCGCTCGCACGGCTCTCACCGCACCGGCGCCGCGCGCTTGTCCACGACCACGGCGCCACCCTTCATCACCCAGACGACCCTGTCGATCACGACACCGATGTCCGCCAATGGATCGCCATCCACCGCCACGATGTCGGCGAAGAAACCCGGCGCGACGCGGCCCAGTCTGGTCGGCATGCGAAGCAATGCGGCGGCGTTCGTGGTGGCAGTCTGCAACGCCTCGCGCGGCGTCAGGCCCGCCTTCACGAACCATGCGAGCTCGCGCGTGTTCTCTCCGAACATCCAATAGACGGCGTCGGAGCCCATCGCGAACGTCACACCGGCGCGGTGCGCACGCGTGGCGGTGGCGAGGTTGAGTAACCGGAACGAATCGAGACCTGCCACCTGCTGCGCATCATAGCCAAGCAGCGCCGCGTTGTCGGCGTAAAAGCGATTGTGATCGATCGTCGGGACATACACCGTACCACGTCGTGCCCACTCCGTGAACGTCGAGTCGTCGATGCCCGCCGGATGTTCGATCGACTCGGCGCCCGCCAGCAGCGCGCCACGCGCCCCCGCTGCGCCATAGGAATGAATGGCGATCGGCTTGCCGTACCGATGTGCCGTCTCGGTCGCGACGCGCATCTCGTCATCGGTGAACGTCTGTACACTGGTGACGTTCTGAAAGCTGCCAGTCGAGCCGTACATCTTGATCCAGTCCGCGCCCGCCTCCACCTGAATGCGGATCGCCTCCTTGATTTCGATCGTATCGCGGACACGACCGCGGGGCACCGTAGTCGGCGCACCGGCAACCGGTGGTGTGGTGACCTTGCCCAGCCCGTGGCCCGACACGAAGAGGCGCGGACCGATCATAGCGCCGTTTGCGATCGAGTCGCGCATGGCGATGTCGGCGAAGTTCGTCGCGCCGAGATCGCGTACCGTGGTCACGCCGGTTTCGAGGGTACGTAGCGCGTTCTCGGCGGCCATCATCACGACCGAGTCCCGTG
>JBBQRH010000091.1:0-15465 GCA_038215035.1 Gemmatimonadales bacterium
CGTCCTCGGCAGAGCGGAGTTGAGCGGGTACGGCCAGTAGTACGAGCGGAGCCCACCGTAAGAAGCAGTCCGACGCGCGAGCGAAGGGCTGACGACTGAAGGGAGGTGACGCAAGATGGGTTTCTGGGCCGCATTCGCAGGATTGATTGCCGCAGCATTTACCGGTGGTCAGACGTGGCAGTGAAGTACTAGCGAGACGACCGAGGCGGGGGGATCTGCTTGAGAAAGGCCACAACTACAGTCGTCACGATCACTTCGATCGTCGGGGCAGCGAGTTTCGCGACTCTTTATGCTCTTGATCCAAGCGTAGACTCAAAGGAGCTAAACGCCGCGATTGCTTTTGCGGTGTTTTCTGTCTTCGGTGCACTGATGCCCTACTCGCTGTCGGAGCGAGTCGCCGCGTCAGCCACTTTTGTCACGTTCCTTGCGAGTGTCGTGCTAGTCCCATCGTGGCTGTCTGTTCTCTCGGCGGCTGGTGTCATTCTGCTCGCGCAGACAGTCCAGCGTACAGGAAGGGCGAAGACGATTTTTAACGTCGCGCAGCACGCAGTGGCGCTTTCCTTCAGTGTGTTGATCTACAAGGCGACGAGCGGACGTGGGGCAGTGTATGGCGGAGAGATTTCCCCGCTTTCGCTGATCGCGGTTTTCATGGCGTTCTTTCTGGCCAACTCGGCTGCTGTCGCTGCAGTTGTGAGCGCAGAAACGAGAGTGCCTTTCCTTGGACTGTGGAAAGAGAACACGCTCCGCGGATTTGGTTTGGACGTGGTTGCCATTCCATTCGTGTACGTGTTTGTGAAGGTATACGTTGAGTTTGGTGTGCTCGCTACGTCCGCCGCCGCTGCGTTGATCCTCGTTGTGCGCCAGCTCAATAGTACGAACGAAGAGTTACACAGGTCGAACAAGGAACTACTCGAACTGACGGTGACGACCCTAGAAGCGCGCGATCCGTACACATCGGGTCACTCTAGACGGGTGTCGCAGTACTCGAGAATGATGGGTCAAGCGCTCTCGCTTTCCGCGAAGCAAATCGAACGCCTAACGGTGGCGGGGTTGCTTCACGACGTTGGGAAGATTCACGAGGTCTTTGCGCCAATTCTCGCAAAGCCGGGCAAGCTCACTGCGGAGGAGCGTGCGATCATGGAGTCGCATCCAATCAAGGGTGCAGAGCTCGTGAGAATTTCATCACACCTTCGAGATACCGTCGAACCGATTCGGCATCATCATGAAGCTTGGGATGGGTCTGGCTATCCAGATGCCCTTGCAGGTGAGGCAATCCCCGTTTTCGCGAGAATCATCGCGATTGCTGATACGATCGATGCGATGGCGAGTGACCGACCATACCGCCGTGGTCTCTCGGCAGAGAAGATTCGGACCGAAGTAGTTCGGATGACTGGTATTCAGTTCGATCCGAAGATGCTCGAGACGCTGTTCGCGGCCGGAACAATAGACACCGTACTGCGATTGGCCTGCGCGTCTCGCGAAGATGATTTTGCCGCGGAACCAACCTTGTCACTGATTGCCAACGGTTAGAGTCTAATTGGAGGACTAGGCGATATCATTTTGGGGCGTGCTTTCTAGCCTTAACAATTTGCGATTCGCCAGGATTCTCCTGCTAGCGACGTGAGGAACGGCCAAATCGTTGCACCAGATGACTCAATCCTCTGGAACTGTCCCCGAACAAAGACTTGGGCGTCTTTTTCACTGTTCGTCGAGCGTGAAAAGAGTAGCATCGCGGCCAGGTAGTGCTGCTCTGTCGCTACGCGTGCGTTGCCTCCGATTATTGACTTCAGGCGGTGAAAGTCATGCACAGCTTCTGTCGTAGCTCGGCCGCTGAATGTGGCTAGAGTCGTACTAATTATTGCGTGATTCGCAGCACCATTCTTGAACTCCTTGAGAATTCTTCGCAGTTCCCTGGAGAATTTCACTGCGCTCTTCAAGTCGTTCGAGATGATTGCCTCCCAACAACTGTAGTATTGGAGATCGGCCCGGACGGTTCTGGCAGTGAGCTCGTGGCGAATTATCGACTCCGCTGCGCTCGCCAGGTATGCTCGGGCGCCCTCTACGTCCATCGCAAAGATCGACAGATCCGCGAGGCGCAGGTCAGCGGCAACAGTCTGCGCGGGATAGTGTAGCTGTGTCGCGAGTGCCCTCGATTCATGGAGCAACGCATGCGCGTCATCGGAGAATCCGAAGGATGTGAGGGCCTCTGCCGCATTTCGAAGTCCCCTGCACGATTGCTCGATGTCATCAATTCTACGAGCCTCAATTGCAAGCTGATGTGACGCTTGAATCGTCTTTTCCCGTTCGCAAATCGAGCAGTAGTAGATTACTTCAGCGCGACAAAGCTCGAAGCTGCTGACACCCGCCGAGAACCGCAATGAATTCACTGAATTGAATGCGGATTCCATCGCGATGCGATCGCCCAAATTCGCTGCCGTCATCAACGCCAATGTAGCGCTACTCAATCGCTCTGCCACACTTCGATTCGGATTTCTCGCGGCCGACTTGGATCGTTCGAGCAGACTTCTTGACGCGTACGAATGCTGGAATTCGATAGCGCCATCTGTCACCGGTGGAAGGCTAGAGGGAACAGCCCGGGGGGCCGAAGCCTCTAAAACGCGTAGCTTGAACGTTGTTCCACCGAGAACCTGAGCGATGATCGCATCGAGCATTGCACATAGTCGTTCAGTGCATGCCTCGCTACGAAGGCGGGACAATGCATGCACCATCTCCGTTGCGGTGTCAGCGCGAATCAGTGCACCAGCGCCGCCGTCAATTGTGTCCGCCGCGCTCTGCTCGTGCTGTGCTCGGATGAATAGGCTGATACACCTGTATAGGTCGCGCGCACGCTTTCCGGTCGTCCACTCGCCTTCCATCACCTTTGCAGCCGCAAGTGCGTCCATGCGGGCCAGACCAGAAGGCAGTCGAACGTTGATCACATGCGCGAGCAGGCTGTGTGCGCGTAGCACGCCGCCGACACAGACGAGAACTCCTGAAGACTCTAGCCTGTCAAGAGCGTCGAGAAGATTAGACTCATCGATGCGCAACGATTTTGCGACGATGTCTTGCCGAGATGATGACTCTAACAGCGAGCACATGTTGATCACCCGACGCTCCAACTCACTCATCTCCCCCACCACCTTCTCCACCGCCACCTGCACCCGCCACGGAATCACATCCGGTGACCCTGGATCAAGAATCAATCCCAGCATCTCGATCCCGTACATCGGATTTCCCTCGGCAAACACCGCGGCGCACGAAATCTGATCCTCAGTCGCCCGCGGCAGCTCGGCCACCGCGTATGCCGACACGATCACTCGCACCTCGCTCAACGTCATCGGCCGCAACGCCAACCGCTCGATCCCTGACAACGCCACCGGCGTCTCGGTCGGCGTCTTCAACGTCGATGACGTCAGCACCATCAGATGGTGCCGCAACACCCCGCGGCGATACACCCGGTCCAGCCGCCCCAGCGATTCCGCGTCCATGCGCTCGGCATGCTCCACCAGAATCAACAGCGGCGTTTCTTCAGAGACCGACGCCAGCAAGTCTTCGATCTCCGTCAGCGGGCAATCGTCCGGTGCACACTCGCCACTCGTGAGCCACGCCCGCACCACGCTCAACGCTTCGGGTGTGATACCGAGTGCGCCAGGCTGCCCGAGCAACCGATGTACCAGCAGACGTAGCGTCGCAAACGGCGTCGCACTGGGTGTACTCTCGCAGGCCAGCTCGACGATCCGCATCCCCTGCAGGACCGCCGATTTTTTCACTTCGTACAGCAGGCGCGTCTTGCCAGTCCCATCGCTGCCGTGCACGAGAATTGACGAACCGCGCCCTGCGCGCGCATCAAAGAGGGTGGCGATCAATCGCTTCGATTCGGACAGACGGCCAACCAGGGCACCGTGATGTCGTGAGCCGTTGTTGTACGACACCGCCGGCAGCTTCTCCGCGATCCGACGTCGCAGCAAGAGAGAGGGCAGCGCCGCGTCCTGACCAGACCCCAGTCGGCCGATCTCGTGCAGATACGCATCCAGCAACTTGAGTGCATCCACCTTCGCGCCCTGCATCGCGAGCAGTTCGGCGCGCGTCAGCGTTGCTTCTTCGTTCAACTCGTCGATCTGCAGGAGCTGTCTGGCGTGACGGTCCGCCAGCGCAAGTTCCCCCGCCGATCGCGCCGTCTGCAGCGAGCGAATGAGGCGCGGACGAATCGTTGCATGCACACCGATGCGCTGTGAGCCGAGCCACGCGCGCAGGTCCTCCGAGAATTCCGGTTCGTAGTCGGGCAGCCACTCACCTGGCACGTCGCCCACCGGATCATCCCAGTCGCACGACCAGTGACGTGGATCGAGGCGCAACCCATCTTCACCCGATTCGATCGCCAGGCCAAGTTCCCGCGCCTTGTAGACCGTCTGCCGAAGGTTGTGTCGCGCATTGGCCTCGTCGGCGCCGGGCCAGAGCGTGTCCATCATCGTCTGCCGCGACGTCATCCGACCCAACGGCACACAGAGTCGAACGATCATGCCGAAAAGCCGCTCCGATTCGGGCGTCACGCACACGCCACCGATCTCGATTCGTTGCGCTCCAAGGAACCGCACCCGCGCGATGCACTTCGACCGATCGTTCATTGGCCCACCCGGAATGGTGCCGCTGGTTGCCACTGCTCCGAAGCCGCTGGAGTGTCTTGGCCGCGCCGCCAGACTCCGCCATCAATCTGCACCCTCGGGTCACGGCAGCGTCATCCGCTGGGTGCTCCCCGCGCGCAAGCCCGGCTGGACGTCTGGGCTGCCCAAAACTGCCTCCCCCCGCAGCCAGCGCACCCGCGTACCTTTGCCGCATGGTCTCTCTCCTCGACATCATCGGCCCCGTCATGGTCGGGCCCTCCTCCTCCCACACCGCCGGCGCCTGCCGACTCGGCCTCCTCGCCCGCGGACTGGTCGGCGGCACCCCCCAGAGCGCCCGCATCGAACTGCACGGCTCCTTCGCCCGCACCGGCGAAGGGCATGGCACCGACAAGGCGATCGCGGGCGGCCTGATGGGCTTCAAGCCCGATGACGAACGCCTCCGCACCGCGCTCGACATCATGGAGCGCGAGGGCCTCGACTACACCTTCGAGAAAACGACCCTCGGCGACGATAGCGATGTGCATCCGAACACCGTCCGCATCAGCGTCACCCGCCACGACCGCACCGCCGTCATGCAGGGCTCGTCGCTCGGCGCGGGCCGCGTGCTCGTCACGCAGATCGACGGCTATCCGGTGGAAGTGACGGGCAACCTGCATACCATCGTG
The DNA here is from genome assembly GCA_038215035.1 of Gemmatimonadales bacterium. Lineage (GTDB taxonomy): Bacteria > Gemmatimonadota > Gemmatimonadetes > Gemmatimonadales > Gemmatimonadaceae > JACMLX01. The sequence goes on from JBBQRH010000091.1 coordinate 5,288, forward strand.
CTGGTGGCCGAGGATGTGAAGGGCAGCGTGGCCCGCATTGCGACCCTGCTGGCCGACGCGGAGTTGAACATCGCCACCCTCCGTCTGACGCGGAAACAGCGCGGCGGCGACGCGTTCATGGTGATCGAGATCGATGAGCAGCCGGGCGAGGTCGTGCGCGACACCATCCGCGCCCTGCCGTGGGTGCGCTGGGCCTTCCGGCTCGACAAAGTGGGAGCCGCCTGAGATGTACAAGAGCCTGGCCGATGCCATCCGCGACGCCGAAGCCCGCGGCGTGCCCCTGTCCACCGTGGCCCTCGAAGCGGAATCCGCCGACGGAGGCCGCACCATCGCCGACATCCGGCACGCCTTGGGGCGCGCGCTGACCGTCATGCGCGGCGCCATCACGCAGGGGCAGGACCCCGACCTGCGGTCGAGCTCCGGGCTGGTCGGCGGTGACGCGGCCAAACTGATCAGCGGACCTGATGGTCCATTGGCCGGTACGCTCTTCCGCGATGTGCTGATGCGCGCACTGGCGGTGCAGGAAGTGAATGCCGCCATGGGCGTGATCGTCGCCGCGCCCACCGCCGGTGGTGCCGGGGTGCTGCCCGCGGTGCTCACCGGCTTGGCCAAGGCCAAGAACATTCCGGACGAGAAAGTCATCGACGCCCTCGCCACCGCGGGGCTGATCGGCGCTGTGGTGGCCGAACGGGCGTCGTTGAGTGGTGCGGAAGGTGGATGTCAGGCCGAGACAGGTGCGGCGGCCGGCATGGCGGCGGGGGCGGCGGTCGAGATGCTTGGCGGCACGCCGTCGCAAGCGGGGCACGCGACCGCCCTGGCGCAGCAAGGCACCCTCGGCCTCGTGTGCGATCCACTGGGTGGGCTGGTCGAACTGCCGTGTGTGTTCCGGAATGCGACGGGCGCCGCGATTGCGCTGGCCGCGATCGAGATGGCGATGGCGGGGATCACGTTCGCGATCCCGGCCGATGAAGTGATCGATACGATGGGCGAGATCGGGAAGGCGATGGATGTGCGGTACCGCGAGACGGCGGGCGGCGGGCTGGCCGCGACGCCGACGGGTCGTCGGCTGGCGAAGGCGCGGTTGGTGCAGATCAAGCGGGCGGAGGGGTAGGGGCAGCGAGAGGGGAGTGTCGAGCTTCGTATCGGTCCGTCGATTCAGGGCTGGAATCGCCCCACTCTGATCGGCGCGGTGCTGTGCGATGACGTCAGCGCGTGGCGCCGCCGTGATCGCGAGGCGTCGCATGGGAATTCGACGTCGGGCAGTCAGAGATCGGCCCGCGATGCCTTGCGCTCATCATTGGCGAGCAGGCGGCTGGCGCCCTGCAGATCGCCGTTGGCGATGAGCACACCGCCAGCGCGCGGGTTCGGCCATTCCTCGCTCCGTCTGACGAACCGCATACGCTGCGTGATTCACGCAGGCATTCGGGGTCTTCATCGTCCACCGCCGACCCTGAGCGCGGGAAAGGCACCGTTGACTTCGCACTGAGCATCCGATCTACAACTTGCCCAAAGTGACGGCGAAGACGTCACTCACTTCTACGCACCTGCGGAACGCACTGAGCGCACTGAGCGCACTCGACGAACGTGACCACCGCAATTCAGTGACCTAGTCTGTTTCGGCGTTGCGGTTCGGGACCCGAACCTTGAACATCAAGAACGTAATGAACGAGGCGACCCACAAGCCCAGCGCGATACCCCAGCAAAGCACCCAAGGGCCAGCCAGAGTGTCCGTCCCAAGCGCTTTTGCAACCGCATACACGAGCATGATCAAGAACGACAGAGCGTTGAAGGCAAACAAGAGCCGGTTTCGGAGCCGAGCCGCGAATCGTTCAATCTGATTCATGCCGCACCTGTGTGATGATGGCCTTGAGGGGAAGGACGCTGGTCAAGTTCTCCGCGCGCGCAAGATCTAAACCAGACAATTGTCAACATGGCACCAAGGTGACGCTTAGTCAACCACATAGTCGAACAGTTCACGTTCGACTTCGACGGGATATACATGTTCTTCAGACACGGCTGGTAAACCGTATTCATAGCATACTATCACTTGACAAAGAATAGTCTCATACTAAGAATAACTATGAGCGCACGTTCGCGTGCGGTCACGCGTCGGCCTCCCACTGTAACTGGAGCTTTCACATGGCGGTCAATCCCAAGCATAGGATAAAAAACAACCGGGTAAGTGCGTCCCATCTTGGTGGCGCTGAGCCGGCTTAGCCGGCTGTGCCGAAAGCCAGAAAGCACGATTGGACAATTGGGTTCATCGTCTTGGTCGGCATCTCGCTTGCCGGCTGCGCTGAGACGCCCTCACAACCTGTCATCACACGCACAACCGTAACTGCAATTGTCAAGGGCACGGACGGCATACCTCGTGCCACGACCGTGGGTGCCATGGTGGTCGAATCAAACGGTTTCGTGTATGTCGACGCCGTCATTCCTACCGTTGCTCCGGCCTCCATTCGATTTCAAATTGAGCAGCCTGTGATCGTGTACAACCAGACAGCAGCGAGAGGCGTTGGCAGCAGGCTCATCGCGGATACCGCGGGTCTGAGCTTCCGAGTGAAGAGCTTTATCAACGCGGTCCCGAGCGAGATCGCGGTGCTGAATGCAAGCAGCTCTGATACCATCGCAGTGTTTCGCACGACTCCCGTGATGGCAAATGGCGTGGTCCATACGAACTATTTTTCGACTCGCTTGCCAACCGGCGAGTCGGTCAGCATTAGCGTGAATAGGCCGCTCGCTGTCGGCCCGACAGACAATCAGTCGGCTTTCTCCAAAAACGCATCGTTAACGATGTCGACTGTCGCAACGTCGTGTGCGCGGCGCGTCTTCTCGCTCTTGGCACCGCCACTCCTGGCGGCTCAGGCAACAACTCAGTGCGCGAACGAACGACGAGCTGTCAGTACGGCTGCTGCGGTACAAGCCGGCACGTTTGCGATCGGCGCGGGCCTGATTGTGGGAGGCATCATCCAAGTTGTCGGGGGCGTCGCCGCGAGCGCGGTCATACCGCTGTCCGGATCCGGCGCGACCTTCAATGGCGTGATGCAGATTGGTGGGACGCTATTCGGCATGGGCGTCGCAACGTGGGCCTACAACGATGCTGTCGCTGCACTCAACGCCTGTGGTTCCGGCCCGAAACCAAGGTTGACTCGTGCCGTTCCGCCATCAAAGTAAGTCGTTCGTCGCCTCGGCCGACTGATCTGTTCAGCGGCAAAGGCGATGCTTTTCGGAGAACCACGGTCCAAGAAGCGTGAGACATCAACCTACTCATCGGCCTGCTTGGGCGCAGGTTCCCGAGTGGCCGCTGGTGCGGCGCCGTGGCGAGCGTCTGGTGCCGCAGAATGCGAGCATGGCGCGGGGCACTTTCGTGACGAGCTGCGCCGCTAGGTTCATCGTCGCCCCCCCGCTTCCGTGCCGACCAGTCTATGCACGTCGAAGGAGATTCTTGCCGAGCGTGCGTCGCTGAGTGGCGCCGAAGGCGGATGTCAGGCCGAGACAGGTGCGGCGGCCGGCATGGCGGCGGGGGCGGCGGTCGAGATGCTCGGCGGCACGCCGTCGAAAGCGGGGCACGCGACCGCGTTGGCGCAACAAGGCACACTCGGCCTGGTGTGCGATCCACTGGGCGGGCTGGTCGAATTGCCGTGTGTGTTCCGGAATGCGACTGGGGCCGCGATTGCGCTGGCCGCGATCGAGATGGCGATGGCGGGGATCACGTTCGCGATCCCGGCCGATGAAGTGATCGATACGATGGGCGAGATCGGGAAGGCGATGGATGTGCGGTATCGGGAGACGGCGGGTGGTGGGCTGGCGGCGACGCCGAGGGGGCGCCGGCTGGAGAAGGCGCGGCTGGATTGGTCGATGTCCGCCGCCAGCCCACCACGCCACGTGAGACTCCTGCGCCATCGTTCCGTTCACTGGATGCACGCGGTGAAGCAACATCTGTCACCTGGGTCAGAACCCGGCCGCAGAGATGCCCACCGCCATCACCCCAGGCCCAGGAACTCTGCATGAAACGTCTCGTCTCGCTGCTGCTCCTCTGCGCCGCCACCGTGTCGCCGCTCTCGGCACAGCAGTGGCCCACACTGATGCGAAATTTCGAGCCAACGGCGACCGGCTACAGCCCTCCGAACGCGTACGCGCTCGCCTACCTCACGACACTCATGTATGCGCAGAACATCGCGCTGCAACGCGATGGAACGGACAACACCGCGTTTCGCGATTCGCTCGAACGGCGCCCACGCGTCTTCCTGGCCAACTTCATCGAAGTGGTCGATCCGTTGCTCGGAGACGGCGATCCGGACTACACCTTCGTGCATTCGTGCACCACGCGCGGCTACGATCCCGAAGCGATGGTGATCAACACCACGAAAGCGATCCTCGTCACCTTCCGTGGCACCGACCGGATCGGGTGCGCGACCAGCGACGGCAGTGTCCTCGATGGCATCGTCAAGGCCGCGCAGTATCAGGTCGCCGAATGGCTTGGCACCGATTTTGACTTTACGCGCATCGACATGATGATCGGTGGTACGCGCGTTGCGCGCGGCCAGGTCCACCGTGGCTTCTGGAACTCGCTGGCGACGAACGACGTGAGCTACCTCGTGTCGAAGGGCGCGTTCCGGCCGCTGCTCTCCGCCGCTGTGATGCCGAGCGCGATCGCGCGAACACGGCAGGGTGCGTCGGCGCAGAGCATTGGTACGTCGCTCGCCTCGACGCCGCGCACGTTGGGGCGTCACGCCGACATGGCGGGCCTGTCGAATGCGCCTCGCGCCACGGCGCGCAGTCAATCGTTCCTGCTCTCACTCGAAGAGGCGGTGCGCCGTTACGCTGCCGCCTCACCTGGCAAGCCGATCTGGGTGGCGGGACACAGCCTGGGCGGAGCACACGCACAGCTGGCCGCAGCGTATCTGAAATCGCGGCAGCTCAACGTTGCCGGTGTCTATGGATTTGCAGGGCCGAATGTCGGCAACAAGGAACTCACGGATGCGCTCGAGACCACCTTCTTCCCAGGCCATCGCCTGACACGATTTGTCTTCGCGCAGGATCCGATTCCGAGCCTCACGATCGGCGCGCTGGGATTCGGCAGCGCTGGGCAGATCGTCTGGTACGACGACTTCCAGACGCGCACGCTTCTTCAGGATGACAATGCGGTGCAGGGCAGCGGTGGCTCGCTGCTGCGCGCTGGTGCCAATATCGGCGGACTGGCCGCCAGCGGAGCGGGGAATGCGGTCGTGGCTGCGGCCGGACAATCGCAGCAGCTGCAGGTGTCCACTGGAGTGGAGACGATGTGCTTCCATCACCCGCAGTGGTATCTGCACGCGGCCTGGTTTGACCTCACGCGAAGCAATCCACAGGTGCGCATGCCGGCCCCGCTGCAGCCGGTACCGAATGCGCAGGCCATTGGAGGGTATCGGCCGTTCAACCCGTGCAGCGCGGCGCTCGTCGAGCGAGGCCGGCAGAAGAGCCTTCTCGACAGGGCCGCCGAGCTTCCACAGGACATCGCCGATGCGGCGGCTGACGCGTTCATCAATTTCGCATATGACGCGACCTTCATGCTGGGCAACGAGATTGGCAATGCCGATTTCGAAGGGACGTACCGCATGGAGCTGTACGCGTCCGCACTGGCTGGCAAGCGGAAGTTCCTCGACCGCGACGGCGGCGGCGTGGTGAATTTGTCCGCGCTTGGCGCCGATGCCAGCGATAACGAATTCGTCATCCGTCGGAGTGGCATCGGTGGATACACGATTGCCTGGCGGAACGGCGACGATCCCGCCATGCTGACGCCGAAGGGTACAGGGCTGGAGCTGCTGGCACGCAACAAGAGCTACGAGTTCACTGCACCTGGGGTGGAGTTACCCTCGTGCCCCTTGCTGAACCCGCTCTGCGGTGAAACCACACGATATCCGACCGTCGAGCAGACGTGGCGCTTCTACAAGTTGAAAGAGGCAGACAATCTCTATCTGATCGAGAATCGGTTGAGTGGCAAGGTGCTCGATGCCGGAGACAGGTGTGCGGTCGCCGAGGTGAAGGACTGTCGCGTGAAATCCTGGGAGCGGGTGCCGAACAACGCTACGCAGCTCTGGGTGTTGCGCCGCGTTCGCCGGTGACGCCAGTCTGACGGCCCACCGGGACTGCGCGCCGGTGGGCCGTCAGCTGATCCCCGAGCAGGATCACGCTGACGGCGTCTGACGTCTCGATGGCGCTGGTGACACGCGACTTCGAGATCCACGAAAATCCTCGTGCGGGCTCAAACAGGCCATCGACTCACCGCGCTACGGATGCGGCGCAGGCCCGTCCGCGAATGAAGCATCCACCGTGAGCGCGTGGGCGAGTCGCTCATGGTATTCGGCACGATCCACCACGTATGCGCCGAACTGCTCCGTGAGTCCGGACAATTCCTGCGTATCGTACAACGTGAATCCGCGTGCCTGCAGCCGTCGCACCTGATGCACGAAGGCGACCTTGCCTGCGTTGCTGACGCGGGTGAACATGCTTTCGCCAGAGAACGCACCGCCGATCGCGACGCCGTAACCGCCGCCAACCAGCGCTCCGTCCTGCCATGCTTCCACACTGTGGGCGACGCCGATGCGGTGCAAACGGGCGTAGGCGTCACGAATCTCCGGCGTGATCCAGGATGACGGCCGAGTCTCCGTCGTCGCGGCACACTCGGCGATCACAGCGTCAAAGGCAGTATTGAAGGTGATGCGAAATCGCTCCACGTTGATGAAGCGCCGGAATTTTTCGGGAATTCTGAAGCGATCGTCGAGCGGCACGATCGCGCGTTGCTCCGGATCCTGCCACACCAGCCTGCCGTAGTTCTCGGTGAACGGAAACCGTCCTGCGCGATACACTGCGATCAGCGACTCCGGCTCGAGCTGCTGTCGGTGTCGGCCAGTGATCGAGACACAGCGGCAGGCGAGCCGGTACAGCAGGCTGTTCATCGAGGCGCGGTCGTTCGGCAGGGGTGGGGGCACGTGGCGCAGATGCCGGAATAGTCACCTTGCCCGGGCTGAGACCGCAATGCCTAGCGCGCTGCGCCTGACCGCGCTGGTACCGCACCACGGTTGCATCCTCGATGCTGCCATCCAATGTCGCCCCGTGACGGCACCGGTAACCAGGCTGTGGAAACGGTCGGCGAGTTCCTCGATTGGCACTTGGCGAAGCATGTGCGCGAGGTGATTCTGGTGGAGACCGTGATGGCCGGCCTGGCGTATGTCGCCGATCGAAGCGTCTCCTCAACCACGCATCCATGACATCGCTGTCCGAATCGCTGTACGCGCGACTCAGCCCGCTGCTCGATCAGGCGTTGGATCTGCCTCCCGAGGCGCGGACGCAGTGGCTCCATGACCTGCAGCGCGAAAGTGTGAGCGTTGTGCAGGCACTCGGCGACATTCTCCTGTCCGGCGAGACGTGGAAGGGGAGCGGTGCCGAGACACCGGGATCGTTGCACCCGCTGGCGTCGCTGCTCGAGCGCGAACCGTCACTGGCCGGTGTTCGCATTGGCTCGTGGACACTCGACCGACCAATCGGGCAGGGTGGCATGGGCAGTGTGTGGCTCGCCACGCGGGCCGACGGCCGCTTCGAGGGATCGGCAGCCGTCAAACTCCTGAACCTCGCGCTGATCGGACGCGCGGGACTCGATCGTTTCCGTCGCGAGGGGACCGCACTCGCTCGGCTCGCGCACGTCAACGTCGCACGGCTACTCGACGCGGGCGTCAGTGAACTCGGTCAGCCATTTCTCGTGCTCGAGTTCATCGACGGTGATCCGATCGATGCCTACGCCGCGCGCGTCGCCGCGAGTGCCGAACAGCGCGTCCGCCTCATGCTGCAGGTGCTGGCTGCGGTTGGGCATGCGCACGCCAACCTGATCGTGCACCGCGACCTCAAGCCGTCGAATGTGCTGGTCACGCGCGACGGTACGGTGAAGCTGCTCGACTTCGGCATCGCTCGCCTCCTCGCGAGTGAAGTGGCCGCAACCGACGTGACCGAACCGGGCCATCAGGCATTGACACCGGCCTTCGCGTCTCCCGAGCAGTTCCGCGGCGAACCGATTGGCCCGGCCTCTGACATTTACAGCGCGGGTGTGATGCTGTACCTGCTACTGACGGATCGTCATCCAACCGCGGCGGGCGCACGCACCAGCGCAGAGTACGCGCAGGGTGCGTTGCAGCAGGAGCCCGCATCCACCGGGCTGGGGGATCTCGATGCGGTGCTGCGAAAGGCGCTCCGCAAGCTTCCTGGTGAGCGATACGAGACGGCCGCGGCGATGGCCGACGATTTACGCCGCTGGCTCAATCACGAGCCGGTGTCGGCACATCCCGATGGCTGGGGATACCGTGCCGTCAAGTTCGTGCGGCGATACCGCGCGGGTGTCACCATCGCCGGTCTGGTTGGCGGGGCGCTGATCGCTGCCGCGGTCGTGTCCTATCGCCAGAAGGTGGAGGCCGAGCGGCAACGGAGCGTGGCCGAACGCAATTTCCGCACACAGGAGGGATTTCTGGCGGCGGCGCAGGTCCTCGCCAGCGACACGCCCGGCCCGGACGGCAAGCCGCTCGATGCGCGTGGACGGCTGCTTCACGCAGTCGAGGTGATCGAGCAGCAATTCGTGACCGATCCCCGAACCGTGGCGCTGGTGATGACGGACCTGGGTGGACAACTGTTCGAGAATGGCGACGTCGCAGGCTCACTCGCGCTGCTTGCGCGCTCACGTGACATCGCGAGCAGCGCGGGAGAGGCCGACATCGCAGCGTCGATCTCGTGCACGCGCGCCGAGAATTTCCTCCGAACTCGGGCGATCGACTCCGCGCGCGCGGCTGTCGCGGAGGGACGGGCGGCGCTGGCTCGGATAGGGCCGAAAGCAGAGGCCTATCTGTGCCTGCAGGCCGCAGGCAACCTCGCGGCGCAGGACGACGACAGCGAACGGGCCATCGTGCTGCTGAAACACGCCGTGACGGTGTTTGACGATGCGGCGCGCCTCGAGGGTGCGTCGGGGCGATCGCTCAATCGACTCGCCATACTGAACAGCCTCGGGCTCGTCGTCCAGCAGGCAGGACGGCCGCGTGAAGCACTGGCGATTCAGCGCCGCATTGTCGCTGACATCGATGCGATGGGATATCAGGGCACACCCATACTGCCGAACGCCGCTGCGCCCATGTCGCGCATGTTCTTCGATCTGGGAGAGATGCAGGAGGCGGTGTCCACATTTCGTGCAATCGTGCAGCGCGCGGAACGGCAGGACCGCACCGGAACGGTGGCGCCGTATCTCGCCCACGTCTACGGGCAGTTGCTGCTGCGCGCTGGCCTGGTCGACTCGGCGCGCAAGTGGATCGCAGTCGCGGCGACGGGTGATCTGGGAGAGAATGCGAAGGTCACCAATGACATCAACGCCGCGTGGGCCGCACTGGAGGAAGGGCAATTTTTGGACGCCACCGTTCTCACCTCACGCGCCAAGGTCCTGTATCCGTGGCACTGGCTCACGCGTGAATGGGTCAAAGTGCGCCTTGCGCGTCAGGGGGGTGGTTCCGTGGTGCCTTTGCAGCGCCTCGCCTTTGCCATCGACTCGTTGTGGCCCGACAAGTCGATTCCGCGATCGTACTTCATTTTCCCGCTGCTGACACTTGGCGAGTGGCGTCTGGCCGACGGGGACGTGCAGGGTGCCGATTCCGTTGTATCACGCGTACGCTTGCTGACGCTGGTGGATTCGATGGCCTCCACGCGTAGTGCCCTGATCGGGCACGCGGACTTTCTGCATGCGCGCGTGCAGAAAGTCCGCGGCGATGGCGCCGGCGCGACGCGTTCGGCGCAGCAGGCGGTGATTGCGTTGACCAATGGCTACGGACCGGCACATCCGGTGACCGTCGCAGCACACGCGTTCCTGCAACGCTGAACCCGGTGCATGGGGACGACGGCGCTGGGCCCAATGGCGGCCCGTGCGTGCGTTTTGCGGTATACGATCACTGGGGTGCGGTGGGTTTTTTGTTTTTGGATTAAAAAAAAAAAAACCCAGGAGGGGGGGATGAAACGAGCCGAACACACAAATAAAAAAAAAAGTAAAAAAAAAACAAACCAAAGCACACAGCCCCCCCCAACCGCACCACAGCCATAAAAAATATAGGAAAATAACACAAAAATAACAAAAAAAAAAACATCACACGGCCAACAAAAAAAAAAAAATAACCAAA
>JBBQRH010000092.1:0-15112 GCA_038215035.1 Gemmatimonadales bacterium
TGCTCAACACCTACACGGCAGTGGTCTATCTGAAGAAGATCAATCACACGGTCGAGGCCTGACCCGAATGGCGACGACTGCGAAGCCGATTGTGGGCAAGATCAAGCGCCCGAACATTCCGTCAGCGGGAATTCAGGTTCCCGCCGTCAGTTCCTTTGAGCAGGTCGACAACGAGATTCTGGCGACACTGAAGCCGAGTCCGAAGTGGTTCATCGGACTTGGTATCGCGATCTGCGCGATGCTCGTCGGTGCGTCGGCGTGGACGTTCCAGATCTACTGGGGCCTTGGTAACGCCGGCTATGTGCCGCCGGTGATGTGGGGCGTCTACATCATCACGTTCGTGTTCTGGGTCGGTATCGGTCACGCCGGTACGCTGATCTCGGCCATTCTGTATCTCTTCCGTGCCGGATTCCGCACCACTATTTATCGCGCGTCCGAGGCGATGACGGTGTTCGCGGTGATGACGGCAGGTCTCTTCCCGATCATTCATATCGGGCGGCCCTGGAAGTTCTTCTGGTTGATTCCGTACCCGAACTGGCGTCTGCTCTTTCCGCAGTTCAAGAGCCCGTTGCTGTGGGACGTGTTCGCAATCTCGACCTACCTCACGATCTCGACGACGTTCCTCTACCTCGGCCTCATCCCGGACTTTGCGGTCATGCGCGACCGCGAGACGAATCCGATTCGCAAGCGGATCTTCGCCATGCTGTCGCTCGGCTGGAAGAACACCGATCGCGAATGGCGCCATTTTGCCAAGATGTACATGTTCCTGGCGGCGTTCAGCACGCCGCTGGTGCTCTCGGTGCACTCGGTCGTGTCGTTCGACTTCGCCATGGCCCTCACGCCTGGCTGGCACACCACGATCTTCCCGCCGTACTTCGTTGGCGGCGCCATCTTCTCGGGCTTTGCGATGGTGTGGACCATCCTGATCCCGATCCGGAAGTGGTGGAACCTCGAGCACTACGTCACGCTGAACCACCTCGACGCCACCGCCAAGGTCGTGTTGTTCACGTCGATAATGGTGGGCTCCGGGTATCTCTCCGAGTTCTTCATCGCCTGGTTCTCGGGCGTGGCACCGGAGCAGGAGTATTTCTGGAACCGCGTGTTCGGCCAGTGGTGGTGGGCCGGCTGGATCCTGCTGCTCTGCAACATGATCTTCCCGCTGTCCCTGTTCTCGCAGAAGCTGCGGCGCAACCCCACCTGGCTGTTCATCCTGTCGATCATCATCAACATCGGCATGTGGTACGAGCGGTTCGTGATCGTGGTGCCGTCACTCAGCCATGAATTCGAACCCTGGCAGTGGACGCATTACACGCCGAGCTGGATCGACATGTGCTTCCTGGTTGGCTCGTTCGGCTGGTTCTTCATGTGGTTCCTGCTCTTCATCAAGCAGATGCCCGTGATTGCGATCGCTGAAGTGAAGGAAATCGTGCCGCCGAAGATGAAGAACGATCATGGAGGGCATCACTGATGCAGGGCGTCCTGGCAGTTTTCCCGCAGCTGGATGCAGTCTGCGATGCGATCCGCGACCTGAAGGCCAAGAAAGTGCCGAAGGTGACGGTCTATTCGCCGACGATTCAGCATGAGATCGACGATGCGATCGATGCACCCACCAGCGTGGTTCGGGTTTTCACGCTGATCGGCGCATCACTCGGCGTCACGTTCGGCTACTGGGTGTCCATCTGGTCGTCGCAGTATTGGCCGCTGCAGGTTGGCGGCAAGGCGATCGCCAGCTGGATTCCCTACACGATCATGGGTTTCGAGATGTTCGTGATGATCGGCTGCCTGAGCACGGTGGCCGGCATGTTCATCAACGCCCAGATCCCTCGTCTGGTCACGAACTTCGGCTTCGACACGCGGTTCACGCATGGCGACTATGGCATCTGGATTGAAACCACGCCCGACAAGTTTGCCGAACTCGAGGCTACGCTGAAGGCCCATGGGGCTGTGGAGGTTCGCGGTGAACGCTAAGTCACTTCGCGTGGCTGCGACGGCCCTGATGCCGCTGGCATTCGGCGCCTGCTCGTGGTTCACGGACTTCAGGGATCAGCCGGCCATTCAGCCGTGGGATTCCGTTGCAGATACGATTGCGCCGCGTGGCCAGCCCGTGAACTCGGTGCCGGTCACTGGCCTGCAGACGCCTGGCTACACGTTCAGCTATCGCCCCCTGCCCAATGTCATCGACTCGATGTCGGTGCTGGTGAATCCGAAGAGTCCGGCCACGCTGAGCGCTGTGCAGCTGGATTCTTCACTGCGCAACGGCCAGCGATACTTCCAGCAGAACTGTGCGGTCTGTCACGGCGATGCGGGCATCGGGAATGGCCCCGCCACCAAGTACGGCGTGCCGGGCATCAGCATCGTGTATGACGGCACCAAGGCGCGCAGCGATGGCTATATCTACGGAATGCTGCGCAATGGTCGCGGATCGATGCCGAGCTACAATCGCATCGAGGAGCCGGATCGCTGGGATGTGGTGAACTACGTGCGTGGCTTGCAGGGTTCGCTCGGCCGGACAGTTGCCACGGGCCCGTTCGGTTATCCTGGACAGACCGGCTGGACGATCCCGACCTATACGAAGACTGCGCCCACGCGCCCCGCTCCAATGTGGCGTCCGACGACCACAACCACGATGGCACCGAAGCCCGCCGGCGATGTTCCGGCGGCTGCGCCTGCCCAGCAGGGGAAGCACTAGTGAGTATCCACAATCCGACGTATCCGCCGAAGGCGGATCTGCTCGCTGCATCCTCGAAGCCGATTGCCGCCTGGATCAAGACGGCGGCCCTGGCATCCACGGTAGTCGGTCTTGCTGCCTTCGTAGCCGGTCTGCTGACTTCGCCGGATCGGATCTGGCGCGCGTTCCACTATCACTGGTTGTATTTCAGCGCCATCAGTTCTGGCGCTGTCATGTTCGTTGCCATCTTTCGCATCGTGACCGCCCGCTGGTCGCGATCGATCGCCCGAATGATGGAAGGTTACGTCGCGTTCCTTCCGGTGTCGTGGCTCTTTCTCGTCCTCAGCCTGACGGTGGGTGGCAAGCACATCTTTCCGTGGGTCGCGGATCCGAACTCGCTCCCGAACTCGGAGCGGATGTTCTGGCTTGGTAATCATGCTTTCTTTGCGTTGCGCGAAATCGGGATTCTGACGCTGCTGTACGCGTTGCAGATCTGGTTCGTGTACAACTCGCTTCGCATCGATGTGGCCCAGCTGCCGGAATGGGGTGCCAAGTGGGGCGCTGGCCTTCGTGCCCGGATGCGGTCTGGCTGGGGCGAGGAGCGGCGTGAACTGCACAGCCAGCATTCGGTTCAGGGAAAGATTGCGGTGGCCATGTCTATCGTGTTCGGCTTCGGCTGGATGCTGCTGCACTACGATCTGTCGATGGCGCTGGACGTGTTCTTCTTCTCCACCTTGTGGGGATGGTGGAGCTTCATGGCCGGCATCAACGGCGCGTTGATGAGCTTCGCCCTCATCTTCTACATGTGGCGGAAGCACTTCAACAGCCCGACGATCTATGAGGTCATGGGTGACCTGCAGATTCACGATCTTGGAAAGCTGCGGTTCGCCTGGACGGCCTTCTGGGGCTACACCACGTTCGCCCAGCTGCTGATCATCTGGTACGGCAACATCGGTGAGGAGACACACTTCTTCCGTCTCCGCCTGATCGATCCGTGGCTCCCGATTTCATTTGCGGTTCTGATGCTCGTGTTCGTGGCGCCATTCCCCGGGTTGATCTCGAAGGGCGCCAAGATGTTCATCCCGACCAACATCCTCTTCAGTGTGGCATCGTTGCTCGGTACCTATCTGCAGCGGTACATCGAAGTGTATCCGTCGCTCTTCGGAGTGCCGACGGAAGGTGCGCCGTTCGGTTGGCAGGAGCTGGGCATGGCCGCGATGTACTTCGGCATCTGGATTACCTGCTATACACAGTTCTTCGAGGCATTCCCGAGGCTTCGCATCAGCTGGATGACATCGAAGTACCGTGACGAAATGCAGATCCCGGTCGACGTTCGGACGATGGAGCCGCTGCCGGCGCACGAGTAGTACGCTGGCCCAGACGGTCAGGCGCCACGCATGAGTGGGCGCCCGACCTGTCTGGGACTTGAAGAACACCGCTGATTTTGCTATTCTTTGCGCTGTACATCAGCGGTGTATTCGGGGGTCTAGCTCATCTGGTAGAGCAATTGCTTTGCAAGCAATAGGTGCGGGGTTCGAGTCCCCGGACCTCCATGAATCTGAACAACGACCCCGAACAAGGGTCGTTGTTTTTTTGTGCCATGTCGTTGGTGTGGGTGTTCCTCGCCTAGCGCCAGTCGCGCGAGACGGTCCACTCGTCCGTTCGCGTGACCTCTTTCGCCGGCCCACCGCGGTGCTTGCGGCGAAGGACGTTGGTCAACGCGCGACCCGCCAGCACGCCAGCGGCCAGCGACACGCCGATCAGCGCGACCTTGAACGCCGTCTCGATGCCAGTGACCACTTTCTGCTGCGAGAAACTCGTCACACTGCGTAGGCCGATACTTCCGGGCACGAGGATCAACAGACCCGGCACGATGGTGACGATCGGTGTGGTATCGCGTCGGCGCGCGATGAACGTGCTGCCGGCGCTGACCATCAGCGCTCCAAGAAACGCCCCCAGCTCTTCGCCAAGCGCGCGTCCCGCAAATCGCGACGTGAGATAGGCGACGGAGGCCGACAGCACGATCCATGGCGCTTCCTTCTCGTCGGCTTGCAGCAAGACCGTGAAGCAGAGCGGCGCCAGAATGACGCCGATGCCTTCCACCCACCAGGGCACGGCAGCGTTGACGACATGGAGCATGATCTGGTGGGCCACCAGCCAGTCGCCGAGGCCGGTGCCAAGCTTCGTCCCCAGCGCAACACCGAATCCAAGCCCAAGGAACGTCACCAGGGCGCCGCTCAGGCGCGCTGTACCGCTGGCAAGGTGTCGCGTCGAGAGCTCGATGAGCCCGGTCGTGAACATCATGCCAGGCAGCAGGACCACGAGTCCGGCGACGGTGATCGCGTACCCCGCGCCGCTATCGGTCAGCGCCGCGAACAGTTGCGCGACGGCCGCAATCACGAACGCGCTCAGCGGTTCAGTGATGTCAGACCACGCGCTGCTCTTCGCACTGCGGGTGACGATCTGTCCGCAAATGAGCCCGACGATGGCGGCTCCAAGCATGTCCCAGAGGCGGACGTGGAGAAAGCTCGCCACGGCCACCGACACCAGCACGAAGGCCAACTGTACGGAACGCGTCCCCCAGCGCGGGGGCTCACTGAGCAAGCGCTCGATGCGCAGCGAGCCGTCCACGGGGCCGAGGGTCCCGTACATCACGTCCCGCGCGATCCGGTCGAGGCCGGACAGGTGCCGCAGGTTTGTCGACCCAGGCTCAGCGCGGATAAGATGTGTACGCTGCGCGTCCGGCGGCCCGAACGCGGCCATGATCGACGTCGGTGTCGAGAAGAACTGGGCCTCGAGCCCGAGCTTTCGCGACACGTCAGACAGGGTCGCCTCAAGCCGGTGGGCCGAAAACCCGGCGTTGTGCAGCGCCCGGGCCAGCCGAAGGATGAAACCGACGGCTTCAGCGGTGCTCGGCGTCGTGGGGCTGTGCGTCGGGTTCGTGGAAATCTGAGCCGGGTTCGTCATCTGAACGGGCAGTGTACCCCGACCGTCTCGACACGGGCAATGGTCACCGCTCCCATTTCGCGCGGCAGTCGGCATCTTTGCTCGATTCGTATTCGGCTCGCCGGCGTCACCGTGGCGGGGCCGAGCCTTTTCGCATTTTCTGGAGTCTTCTGTCCATGCCAATTCCGGCCGTCGGCGCCACTGCCCCCGATTTCACCCTGAATTCGACCACCGGTCAGCCCGTCACCCTCTCGCAGTTCAAAGGCAGCGCCCGTGTTCTGCTGGCGTTCTTCCCGCTCGCGTTCACAGGCGTCTGCACCGCGGAGATGTGCGCCTTCACGGATGACTACGACGCTTTTGCGAAGGCCGGGGTGACCGTCCTGCCCATTAGTGTCGACAGCGTCCCGACCCTGAAGGAGTTCAAGGCCAAGAACTCCCTGAGTGTCGATCTGCTGAGCGACTTCAAGCGCGACGCAAGTCGCGCCTACGGCACGCTGATCGAGGACCTGTTTTTCTCGAACCGCGCGTACTTCCTGATCGACACCGACGGGATCGTCCGGTGGGCCCACGTCGAGGCAACGCCTGGAACGAGCAGGACAACCGCAGAGATCCTGGCCGCGATCGGCTGAGCGTGCGGTCGTGCTCCAATCAGCGCATGTCCGTTCGTGCGCTGGTTGGGAACCGGGTGCGTGAATCGAACTCGCCTGTGCCGCGCGGAAGCGCGAACCTCAGGTGATGAGATACTCCGAGGCGGCCGTGACTGCGGTCCTCGCCACGCTGGTCCGGGCAACGGCCGATGCGCGCATACCGGTGGTGCTCCGGACCCGGCGAGCCTCGCAGGCGACAGATCTCGCCCGCTGGCTCGAAAGGGCGCACGGGGGGAGCAGAACCGTGGTGCCCTCGGTCACCCTGCGCGGCGACATTGAAGTGCGGCTGCCGCGGCAGATGGCCTGGCCCGCAGTCGATCGCTGAGCCGCGGCGACGGGCGTCCCCCACTCGCCACGCCAGTGACGCTGGCGCACCTTTCAACCATGACCTCTCCTTCACCGCCCGTCGGGAGCCCCTGATGCGAATTCTCGTCATCGAAGACGATCCGATCGTCGGGCAGTTCGTCAAGCGTGGGCTCGAGGAGCAGAACTGGACGGTCGACCTCGAGGCCGATGGTGAGTCGGGGGAGCGGGCAGCGGGGAAGGGAGACACGTACGACCTCATCATCCTCGACATGCGTCTGCCCGGCAGGGACGGGTTGTCGGTGCTGCGAACGCTTCGGTCACGCGGCTTCCAGCGACCGGTGCTCGTGCTCACGGCGCAGGACGCGGTGGATGCCAAGGTGCAGACACTGCGCGCCGGTGCCGACGACTATGTCACGAAACCGTTCGCGTTCGAGGAACTCCTGGCGCGAATCGAGGCACTGTCGCGTCGTCCGCGGCAGCTGACGTCGCCTCGCCTCGAGCTCGCTGGGCTGGTCGTTGATCTCGACACGCGTGAAGTGACGCGCGCGGGCGCCCGCATCGAACTGACGCCGAAGGAGTTCAAGGTGCTGGAGTACCTGATGCGTCACCCCGGTCGCGTGATGAGCCGCACGCTGATCACGGAGTATGCCTGGGGTTATCACTTCGATCCGGGCACCAACATCGTCGATGTCGTGATCACTCACCTGCGAAAGAAGGTCGATGCCAACCACGATCAGAAATTGATCGGCACCGTTCGCGGCGTGGGTTACGTGATCAAGGAGTGATGAGGTGATCCAGTCGATCCGCGCCCGCGTCACGCTGCTCTTTTTGCTCGCACTGCTGATTTCGGTGGTGGTGTTTGCCGGCGGTATCTGGATCGGGCGCAAGGATTCGGCGTACTACCGCGAACTGCAGCGGTATGTGCAATCGCAGGCCGAACTGGCGATTCGCATCATCATGGCGGCTGAGACCCGTGGGCCGGTGACGATCAAGCGTGATCCGTTGATCGGCGAGCAGTTGACGCCGGAGTTGGTGAGTGCCATGGAGGTGATCCCCGACTACCTCCTCGTGCTCGATTCGACTGGCCGCGCGCTGTACGTGTCGGAGAAGGCGCGTGCGCTCCCGGAAGCGGACCTTTCGACACTGCTCGAGCGATCGCTGGACATCGAGGCTGACGCCACACGGGCAACTCTGCTGACGCTGCGCTCGGGTCAGATCTTTCTCTCGGCACGGGACGAACGTGACCCTACGACCTCGATCGAACGGATCGTCGCGGGGAGTTCCACCAGCACCACCGAGGAAATCTGGCGTGACCTGCAGCGGTCGATGCTGATGCTCGTGCCAGTGGTCCTGCTGTTGGGAGGCACTGCGGCCTATCTGATTGGCGGTGTCGCGGTCCGTCCGATCGGCAGCATCATCAGTGAACTCGAGGCAATCACCGACGGGCGATCGCTGCACCGGCGGCTGGGCGGTGCCGATGCGAAGGGCGACGAACTGTCGCGGCTGACGAGCACACTCAACGCGATGATCGGACGGCTGGAGAACAGCTTCGGCGGCCTGCGGCGGTTCACGGCCGACGCAAGCCATGAGCTCAAGACGCCATTGACTGTGCTTCGTGCGAGTATCGAACGCGCGATGATGGCGAAACGGGGTTCGAACGAGCAGATGGAGTATCTCGAATCGGCGTTGAACGAGGTGACGCGAATGGCGGACCTGGTCAACAGTCTGCTCAGCCTGGCGCGCGCTGACGAGGGGCGGTTCGATCTCGTGCGCGACGTCGTACTGCTGGATGCGATGCTGCGTGACATTGCCGAAACCGCAACGATTCTCGGTGAGCCAAATGGCATCGCGGTCGACGTGATCGAGTGTGCGGCATTGACGGTGGAAGGCGATGCGCCGCGGCTGCGGCAGTTGCTGCTGAATCTGGTGGAGAACGCGATCAAGTACACGACCGTGGGCGGCACGGTGGAGTTGGCGCTGTCGTCGGATCAGGGAGCGGCAGTGCTCACGGTGAAGGACAGCGGGATGGGGATCGCGGCCGCCGACCTCCCCTTCATCTTCGAGCGCTTCTGGCGCGCGGACCGCGCCCGGTCACGGACGAGCGGTCGTGGCGGCACGGGGCTCGGTCTCGCGATCAGCCAATACATCGCGCAGGCGCACGGTGGCACCCTCACCGCGCAGAGCCGCCTCGGCCGCGGCAGCACCTTTACGCTCACCCTGCCGGGCGCCGTGCGTCGGGACGTGGGTCGCAGCGACACCACCCGTGACAGCACTGCGCCGACACGCGTGGCCTGAGCATTTGCGCTGCCGCATTAGTGCTGGTCCAGCCGAGGCGCAAGGGGTTCTGAGCGCCGTCTGACGATCAGCGTGTCACCGTCGTCACGGACGCTTAAGCAAATCGTAATGCAATAGATGTCGCATCCAGACGGCCCCTCCAACACTATTGCGGTGTCCCGTTTGACCATCATCCGGCACAATGGAGTGGGTGGATGTTCGATCAATTGCTGGAAACGAAGGCCGCCAAGCAGAAGAAGTCAGGCGGAACCGTGATCTCGATCGTGTTGCACACGATCCTCGTCGCTGGCGCTATCTACGCGACCAACAACGTGGCCGAGGCCCTCGAAAAGCCGAAAGAGGAGAAGGTCGTCCTCACGGAAACGAAGAAGGAGCCTGAGCCTGAGAAGCCGAAGGAGCAGCCGAAGCAGCAGGAGGTTGTTGCTCAGGTCGCCCCGCCAAAGGGCTTCCAGGTGCTGTCGCCTCCGATCGACATCCCGGATGTGATCCCGGACGTCGATCTGAGCCGGAAGGCGACCGACGAAGCCGACTTCAGCGGCAAGGGTGTCCAGGGTGGTATCGCCAAGGGCGTGGAAGGAGGAACCGGACCGGTCATCAGCGACCAGCCGTACTTCGACTTCCAGGTCGAAAAGGCGGCCGCTGCGATTCCTGGCAGTGGTGCACCGGCGTACCCGGAAATGCTGAAGAGTTCGGGCGTCGAAGGTGAGGCCCTGGTGCAGTTCATCGTAGACACGACTGGCCGCGCCGAACTCGGATCGTTCAAGGTGCTGCGTGCCTCGCACGACGCCTTCGGTCAGGCCGTGCGCTCGGCATTGCCCCGAATGCGGTTCCTGCCCGCAGAAATCGGCGGCCGCAAGGTTCGTATGCTCGTGCAGCAGCCGTTCGCGTTCGCGCTCAATCGATAGTTCCCGGCTTCGCCCGGTCCCAATCTCCACACCTTAGCTCTGGGAGTTTCCGATGGATCTGTCAATGATCGAGCTGTACCAGTCGATGGGCAATTTCG
Organism: Gemmatimonadales bacterium; assembly: GCA_038215035.1. GTDB lineage: Bacteria > Gemmatimonadota > Gemmatimonadetes > Gemmatimonadales > Gemmatimonadaceae > JACMLX01. Next base: position 9,866 of record JBBQRH010000092.1, read on the forward strand.
CGAAGGGGATCGTGTTCACCCTGTTCGCGATGTCGATCTGGTCGCTGACCGTGATGTTCTCGAAGTGGTGGTCGCTCCGCGCGGCCAAGGCCGAGACGCTCAAGTTCGCGCCCGAGTTCTCGCAGTTTCTCGAAGAAGACAACCTTGGCGAAGCGATCAAGCTGGCCGAGACGTACAAGAAGTCCCATGTCGCCCGTGTGTTGGGTGGCGCGCTTGGCGAAATCCGCCCGCTGATCCAGGACGGCTCGGTGACGGTGTCGGACATCAATACGGCTGAACGTGCGGTCGAGCGCGAAATGCTGATGACGGTCGTCGGTCTCAAGCGCGGCAACGCGGTGCTCGCGACGGTTGGTGCCACGGCGCCATTCGTCGGTCTGCTCGGTACGACGATGGGAATCGTGAACGCCTTCACGGGCATGGCTGCCTCCGGTTCAGGCGGTATCGCCTCGATCTCGGCCGGTGTCGCCGAAGCCCTCATCACCACCGCCTTCGGTCTGATCGTGGCCATCCCGGCAGTGTGGGCGTACAACTACTTCCAGACCAAGATCGACAACCTCACCGCCGAAATGACGTACACCTCGAAGGAGATGATCGACTATCTCATCAAGGGCGTCTCCGGCGAGTTCGGTCGCTCACGTTTCACCCGCGAGTTCAACACGACGGCTGGCGGCGCGAAGCCGATCACCTGAGTCTGACACACCGTTAACCGGGGAGCGACTCCATGGGGATGTCAGCTGGCGGCGGAGGCTCGGTCAAGGCCGAGCCGAACGTCACGCCAATGATCGACGTCATGCTCGTGCTCCTGATCATTTTCATGATCGTGGTGCCTCAGATTGCGGCTGGCTTCAAGGCAACTCCGCCGAAGGGTCAGAACATCAAGGCGCACCCCGAAGATGAAAATGCCGATCAGGTGCTCGGCATCGACAAGGACGGACAGTACTACGTCAACAAGAAGCCGATCAACAACGCCGATCTGGAACAGCTCGTCAAGCAGATCTACGACGCGCGCACGATCGACAAGATCATGTACGTGAAAGCCGATGCCGGACTTGCATACTACAAGGTGCAGGACGCGCTCGACATCATCGCCAAGGGTGGTGTGCGCCTGTCCGGGCTCATCACCGACCAGACGCCAAACACGGAGTCGACGGTCGCTGGCGACTCGCCAAAGGCTGGCAACAATCCCCTCGACCTGAGCGGAGGCAAGAAGCCCTAATGGCGATGAGCGCTGATTCTGGAGAAGGCGGGCTGACGAACGACATCAACGTCACCCCGATGATCGACGTGTTGCTGGTGCTGCTCATCATCTTCATGGTCATCGTGCCGATGGCCCGGAAGACGATCGATGTGCAGCTCCCAGATCCGACGCCGCAGCCGCAGCCGCCCGGGCCGCCGCCGGACAATATCGTGCTGCAGGTGCTGCCTGGTGGAAAGTTCAAGATCAACTCCGAGGAGCAGACCAGAGAAGCGCTGGCAAAGCGACTCAAGGAGATTTATGATCCCCGTCCTGACAAGTTGATCTTCGTCAAGGGCGATTCGATGGCCGTCTATCAGGACGTGATTTTCGCGATGGACGTGGCGCGCGGTGCTGGCGTCAAGGTCATCGGGCACATGCCGAAAGCGTTGCAGTAAGCTCTTCGGTTGCGGTGACTGCACGAATGTGGGCGGAACGAGGGCGATCGGGCAGCATCCCGGTCGCCCTCTCGCGTGCTTGCGAACCTTTCGCCCCCCTTTCGGCGTAGAATGTGAGCGAACGACTTCCCATGCACCCACGCGATGCACGATAGCAGCCTCCCCGAATCCGCCGATGTCACGCCTCGCTTTGTCGGCGAGCGTCCCAAGCTGCGTCCGCTCATTGGTGTGCCCGAGGGGGCGCTCAAGGAGAACCGCCGGCGTGGCGCGATCGTGGCGATCATCTCGCATGCGCTGGTCATCCTGCTGATTCTGCTTCCCGCATTGTTCCATCGCGAGATCACTGAAGCACTGACCGATGGTGCCGGTGGTGCAGGACCCGCCGGCGGCGGAGGGGGCGGGCGCGGCGGAAGTGTCGTCATTCCAGAGCGGATATTGCGCTACCAGCTGCCTCCGCCTCCGAAGCCGGCCGCGCCGAGTGTACTGCCGCCGCTTGTGCCCGTGCCGGAAGTCAAGAAGCCTGAGGTACCACCGCCGAAGGAGGAAACGCCGCCCCCGCCCACGCCTGCGGCGAGCGAGGCACCGGCAAAGCCGACGGAGACCACGTCGGCGCCAGCACCGGGTACTGGCGCTGGTGCTGGCACCGGGACGGACAATGGTCCGGGCAACGGTCCTGGAACCGGTGGCGGCAATGGCACGGGCGTCGGCACAGGCACCGGGACCGGGGCAGGGCCCGGCACGGGCGGCGGGAACGCGACGATCTACCCGCCGACACCGCGTGCGTTGTTCGTGCCGCCGAACGGCACGCCGCGTCGACTGCGCGGCAAGACGATCATCATCGAGCTCGACGTCGACGAGACCGGGAAGGTTCAGGCTGCGGAATTCTCACCCCGGTCCGGCGACGGCGGCTATGACGAGCAATTCATCAGCAGCCTGCGCGAACAGCGGTTTCGACCGGCCGTCCGGGGCAACGGACAACCGGTTCGGTTCACATACCGGTACGAGATTCTCCTCTAGGGCGGGCCAGACGGTCCGCCCTTCGATTTTCCGGGTGGGACCATGCCCCAAAGGGTTGCGCTAAAACCCACAGCGACAACTGGTTCCGCGTCGATCCCGTGCATAGCTTGCCGCGATCTGTTACCTGATCCGAAGCGAGGAATCTCCTCTGACTTCCACCTTCGGCTCGGCTGGCGACTGCAGTCTCCCCAAACTCAGAATCCGTCATGAACGCTTCGCAGTCATCTCTGCTCGGCATCATCATCGGGGGCAGCGTGATCGCCCTCGTGTTTGCCGGGTTCCTCGCGCGCTGGGTACTTGCGCGAGGCACCGGAACCGACGCCATGCGGGCCATCTCCGACGCGATTCAGGAAGGGGCCGAGGCATATCTCGCCCGTCAGAACAAGACGATCTCGTTGCTTGCGGTGGTGGTGGCTGCGCTCCTGTTCGTGGGCTACGGCCTCTTGCGCGAGACGACCGCGAGTGATCCGGTGTCGGATCCGAAAGTGCTCGCACTCTTCGTCACGCTCTCGTTCTTTCTCGGCGCGCTGAGCTCCGGCATCGCCGGATACATGGGCATGTGGGTGTCGATCCGCACCAACATTCGTGTGGCCAGCGCGGCCATGCAGTCGCTCAATGCTGCCCTGCAGACGGCACTGCGCGGTGGCGCCGTCTCGGGGTTGTTCACCGTTTCGATGTCACTGCTTGGCGTCGGCGGGCTGTTCGCGATCATCACGCTGCTCGCGCCGGAAGGTGTGACGGCTGATCAATGGGCGCCAAAGATCCCGTTCCTGATCGTCGGGTACGGATTTGGTGCGAGCTTCGTGGCGCTGTTCGCGCAGCTTGGCGGGGGCATCTACACCAAGGCGGCGGATGTCGGCGCCGATCTGGTGGGCAAGGTGGAAGCCGGCATCCCAGAAGATGATCCGCGTAATCCGGCCGTGATCGCCGACCTCGTTGGCGACAACGTCGGTGACTGCGCCGGCCGTGGCGCCGACCTCTTCGAAAGTACGGCAGCCGAGAACATCGGTGCGATGATCCTGGGCGTGGCGCTGTTCAAGTTCTTCGGGATCAACGGCATCCTGTTCCCGCTCGTGATCGGTGCACTGGGCCTGCTCTGTTCGATTGTCGGCGTGATGACGGTGAGCACGAAGGAAGATGCTGACCCGATGGCTGCATTGAACCGCGGCTACTACATCACCGCGGCGCTGGTGGCGGTGATGTTCTTCTTCGTCTCCCGCTGGCTGCTTGCCACACCGGAGGCGCCAGACGCCTGGCAGAGCTTCTTCTACTGCGGCTTGATTGGCATTGCCACTTCGATCGCGTTCGTGTTCATCACGCAGTACTACACCGAGTACCGCTACCGTCCCGTGCTCTCCATCGCCGACGCCAGTCAGACTGGACCGGCCACGAACATCATCATGGGACTCGCCGTTGGCATGGAGTCGACGGTATTGCCGGTGATCACGATCGGTATCGCGTTGCTGGCGAGCTTCATGATTGGACGGGGCAGCGGTCTGATGGAGAATGGTGTCGCGGTTGGTGGGCTGTTCGGTACCGCCGTTGCCACGATGGGTATGCTCGGCACCGCCGGTTACATCCTCGCGATGGATGTCTTCGGTCCGATCACGGACAATGCAGGTGGTATCGTCGAGATGTCGCAGCAGCCGGCAGCGATCCGCGACAAGACAGACCGGCTCGATGCGGTCGGCAACACGACCAAGGCATTGACGAAGGGATATGCCATCGGCTCCGCTGCACTGGCGGCGTTCCTGCTCTTCTCGGCGTATCTGGATGAAGTGAAGAACATGACGGGATCACCGCTGTCGGTGGACCTGTCCAAGCCACAGGTCTTCGTGGCGGCGCTGCTGGGTGGCATGCTCGTCTTCTGGTTCTCCTCGCTGGCGATGAAGGCCGTCTCGACGGCGGCGCAGTCGGTGATCGAAGAAGTCCGCCGGCAGTTCCGTGAGAAGCCGGGCATCATGCTCGGGACCGACAAGCCGGACTATGCTGCCTGCGTGGACATCGTGACCAAGGGGGCGTTGCGCGCGATGGTGCTGCCAGGCGCGCTGGTGGTGAGCTTCCCGATCATCGTTGGCGTCCTGTTCAAGTATCTTGGCGCGCCTGGCGAACGGTTGGGCGCCGAAGCGGTGGCTGGCTTCCTGATGATCTCGACCGTGGTCGGAATTCTGATGGCGGGCTTCCTGAACAACGCTGGTGGTGCGTGGGACAACGCCAAGAAGTACATCGAGACGGGCGCCTACGGCGGCAAGAAGAGCGAGACGCACAAGGCGGCGGTGGTTGGTGATACCGTCGGCGATCCGTTCAAGGACACTGCCGGGCCGTCGTTGCACGTTCTCATCAAGCTGCTGAGCACCATCACGCTCGTCATGGCTCCACTCTTCATCTGATCGTTCTGGCTGCCGGCGCTCCTTCGTGGTGCGCCGGCAGTCTTCGCTAATCCAGGTGCTTATGTCGCTGATGCAGCGGAAGCCGATCGCAAGCGCGGGCGAAAGCTCGGGCATGAAGCGCACACTCGGCGTGAGCGATCTCGTCCTGATGTCGATCGGCGCCGTGATCGGCGCCGGAATCTTCGCATCGCTTGGCACGGCGGCCGCT
>JBBQRH010000093.1:0-15005 GCA_038215035.1 Gemmatimonadales bacterium
GGTGGGCAGACGTGGACGAATGTGCCGATGAACCCCGGTATGCTTCAGGGGGCAGGCACGGGTTCGATCAACTTCATCAATACCGGGAACCCGGCGACCACACGTTCGACGTTTCTCTGGACCGCGCAGGCCTCAGACCGATATGGTGCCTGGCGCACCACGAATGGTGGTGCGTCGTGGACCAAAGTCGAGAAGAACGAGCATGCACACGGTTACGCCGAACTTCACCAGCCGGACGCGAGCGGCGTGGTGTACATGGCTGGTGTGTACTCGGATCTGGGCTGGGGAATTCTTCGTTCAACCGACTACGGCCAGACGTGGGCACACGTCGGCATGCGAGGAAACCAGCGGGTTGTGATCAGTACGCCGCGGACGATCTTCGGCTCGTACAGTTATCCATCTGGGTTGGGCACGTCAGCTGGTCCGTCAATGCAGAGGGCTGCGCAGCCAGGAACCGGAGCGTGGACCTCGATGCCGACGCCAGCAGGCATGACGCAGGGCGCCTCGCAGGGCACGGTGACGACGGACGGCGTCAACACCTACGTCATCACAGCGAACTATCACGCGGGGCTCTGGCGCTACGTCGAACCACGGTGACGTTGTGCTCCTCGGACATCAGCGCAATCTGTGTCTGCTGATGCCCCCCCCCGTCCCACGGGGCGGCAGCGGGTGAGTACACGCGATCGGTGACGCATCGTCACTCTGCCTGAGCAACGCGTGAGTGCTGCTACACCGGACCGACTCGCCGGTGCAAACTCCAGTCAGTCGTGAAAACCCATCGGCGGCCTGCTCGTGCACATCACGGGCAGGCCGCCGATGGATTCTGTGTCGACCGTTCGCTGGAGGGTGTCGCGGTCGCCTATCAGATCCGCGGTGCGAACGGCAATCAGCCCGCAGGCGACCCCGAACCAAGGCCGCAGTCTTACCGCGCTGTCGTCATCACTCAGGGTTCAACGTAGCGCCAGAGCCCCGCACCGAAGTTTGCCGTGACGAAGTAGTTCCGCGTGCCATCGAAGCCAATCGCGACTTGCGCCGCACCCTGCCTCATTGCCGGTGGAGTCGCGGGCCTCGTCCAGGTTCCAGTGCCAGGCTGCGGCGCGGTCTGGAACGAGGGACCATCCGAGGCGTCGAGGCTCCTCGGGAAGCTATACGAGCTGTAGACATTCCGTGACGTGCCCCACACAGCCCGCTGATTCTCGTTTGCGCCAACCTGGATCCAGGTCAGACCAAAATCCGAGCTCCGAAGCACACCCGCCCCTCTGTCGGAGTAGAAGCCCGCCATGTACATGACGCCACTGGCGTCCGGCTGGAAGACCTCCGCGTAGCCGACGGGATGTTCGTTCTTGTCGACCTGCGTCCACGACGTGCCTGACGTCGTGGTGCGCCATGTGCCATACAGGCCGCCAGATTGTTCGCCGATCCAGAGAATCGATGAGCGTGTGGTGGCTGCGGTACCAGTGTTGATGAAGGCGACCGCAGCCGACCTCACCGTCATGACCATGCCAGGGTTGATCGGCACCGCCGTCCAGTTCCGGCCGCCATCCACGCTCTCCGCCACCAGATCGTGCTCATGGCCGGCCATCACGAGATGATCGGTATCGTATGGATCGACCGACGGCGGATACATGTCCTGACGCGTCGCGGGATCCTGCGTGATTCTGAACTTCGTCCAGTTCACGCCACCGTCCACCGAGCGCCAGTAGCCGAGGGCGGCGCCTCGAATACAGCTCAGGTGCAGCGTTGGCGTCGCGGTGCCATTTTTCGCCAGCTTGATGCCACCGGCGCAATCAGCGACCGCCGTTCCGTTCGTGCCGGTGTTGATCGGGCCCGTCCAGGTCACACCGTTGTCGACGGACTTCCAGATCCCCTGGCAGTCGAAATGGGCGTAGACATTGGATGGGCGATCCGGATCCACCTGCACCGTCGAGGCACCGAAGTTCCCGCAGCTCAGGGCGTTGGTCAGATCAACGTTCGCGGGGGTGACGTTCACCCAGACACCGGTACCTGGCGGCGGCGGGGTGTTGGGGATCAGGGTAATCGCCGCCTGGGCCGTAATCGCGCGGTTGCTCACCAAGGTTGCGGTCGCGACGAACGAGGTGCCCGGCACCGTTCCCGGAGTGTACAGGCCGCTGGGCAAAATCGTACCACCGGTCGCCGTCCACGTCACGTTGACCCGCACGGGTGTTCCGGGGGCGCCTGTCCGGCGGCCTGTGGCGACGAATTGCTGTGGGGTGCCAACCACCACGGTAACCGGATTTGGCGACACGACGAGCGACGTCACCGGCGACGGCTCGGTAGTGAACATCCACGAACCGGCGCTGGCGAGCGCATTGCCCGCGACGTCAGTGACCGCCGTCGAGAAAGCGGCGGTGTACTGTGTGCTGACCGCCAGCGGCGCGGTCGGGGTAAAGGTGGCGGTGTTGCCAACGACCCTGACGGTACCGGGCACAACGCTGTTACCCGCCGTCGCCCTGAGGCTGAACGTGGACGGCGTGAGCGTCGAGGTTCTCATCGGCTCTGAGAATGTCACGGACACCGTCGACGCAATCGGCACATCCGTTGCCATCGTATCAGGCTCAACGGCAATGGCGGTCGGTGGGGTGATGTCACCGCCGACGGTGACGGCCGAGTCGGGCTGCGTGGCGAAGGCCCAACATCCAGCGAGCAGCGTCGCGGAGAGCGCGAGAACGGCCCTCCGGACGACGTTCACGAGTTGATGGACCCGATTCTCGCCCGGGCAACTTGCCTTCTCACGTCGATATTCGGAGTACATCATCTTTTTAAGCTAGCTCCGCAGCAGTCACCGGCAAATCAGGAGAACCCACGATCGCCGAGAAATGACGAGCACACGGCGCAGGGGTCACCACGATGCGCCAGCGGGCAGTGCGCGCAATCCGGACGATCCGAGCGTGTCGAACACCTTCGACACGACCACTGGTCGTCAGCCCGACAATTGCTGGTAGAACGCCTCGAGCTGCCCGACAATCGACGGCCAGGCATAGCGATTCACTGCCAGATCGCGCGCGTTCACGCCCAGCGACCGGGCGATTTCCGGGTTCTCGAGCACCCGCACCACCAGCTCCGCAAACTCCGTCGGCGTATCGCCGAGCAGCACATCGTGGTCGTGCATGACGTCGATCCCTTCGGCACCTATGCTCGTGGAGATGATCGCCTTCGACTTGGCCATCGCCTCGACGATCTTGAGCCGTGTGCCGCCGCCAACGCGGAGCGGCACGACGATGGCCGCCGCACGCTCCAGATACGGCAGGAGATCATTCACGAACCCGACAATCTCGACGTGCCTGCTCTGCCGTTCGAGCACGGCAGGTTGCACGCCCGGGCCAACGATCTGCAGCTTCACGTTTGGCCGACGCTCGATGATCTTCGGCAGAATCTCGTCGATGAAAAACAGCAGCGCGTCGTGATTCGGGAAGTAGTTGTTGGCCCCGAAGAAGACCAGCGTGTCGCTGTCGACGGCGGTGTCGGCCGGTTGGAACTTCGCCACGTCCACGCCATTCGGCACCACGATGGTGTGGGTGCCAGGCGAGGCGTCATTCAAAAGCTGCTGATCACGCGCCGACGTGAGTACCACGCCGTCGAACCGGCGCCACGCGCCGCGTTCCTCACGGCCAAGCTTCCGCCAGTTCAGGGAGTTGTAGACGAGGCGAGTCATGCCATCGCTTGCGCCTGCCGTCCGACGCTGCAGGTCGTATTCGATATTGTGCTCGTCCAGCACGAGCAGTGGCCGCTTGCCACGCCGTGTGTACCGGAAGGAGGCCATATTGGCGAACTCGACCTGCACCACGTCGTACTCATCTCGCGCGAGGTGCTGGTCGATCTTCGCCTGAAAATCGGCTCGGCCCGTGGCCTGGAGATGCTCGAAGCTGTGCGGCGAGAGCAGAGAGCGCAGCTGCAGTTTCCGCTTCTCGGAGACGGTCGGCGAGTCGAGGCCGGGCAGTGTCGTGACCTGCTCGCAGTAGGCGCGCGTCGCGTCGATCGAATCCTGCTCAAACTCGTCACTGGCATTGAATGACAGGATCGACACGTCATGCCGCTCAGCGAGTCCACGCATCAGGCCATCCACGCGGCGTTGTCCGCCAAACCGCGCCGGACTTGGCAGGTATGGCGTCACGAAAAGAATCTTCATGTCACGGAGCCGTCAGCGGATTGCAGGGTGGTACGGTGGGTGCGATCGGCACGTCGTGCAGGCAGGTGGGATGAGGAACTAGGTAGACGAACGGGGAAGGATGTGGTGACGGCCCACTGGGCGCTACGACTGGTGCCGCTCAGGTGTGCGCAGGCGACTGGCGTGGTGCCGTGGACGTCACATCACGCGCGCCGCACGCTCATCGGCACCTCGGCGCATCGTCTGGCGGCGAGGTCTGCAGCAGCGTGGTCTCACTGCTGCCCCGCAACGAGGGCGCGGAGCGCACGATCTGAGCGCAATTCATCAATCCCCGAGCACAGGAATCGAGCTGGCTGGCTGATCGGCTGCGCAATACCTTCACGCGAGCCTGCCCCGAGTTTGGATATCGGGTGCGACGCACACCCACCTTCCCGTTCCAGACGATGACCCATCGCCCTGTCCACGCCCCGAATCTCCCGAAGCCGGTCGGCCCCTACTCGCCGGGCATGGGCTTCGAACGCCTCGTGTTCGTTTCCGGTCAGGGCGCGACGGATCCCACCACCGGCGCGCTGGCCGGTGCTGATGCCGCCACGCAGACAGCGCAGTGTCTCAGGAACGTCGAGACGATCCTGAAGGCGGCAGGCACAGACCTGCAGCACGTGCTCCGCTGCGGTGTTTTTCTCCTTGACATGAAGGAGTTCAACGAGATGAACGCCGTCTATGAACGGCTGTTTGGCGAACACCGACCGGCGCGGACGACGATTCAGGCCGCGGGACTTCCGGGCGACGGGTTGCGCGTGGAAATCGACTGTATCGCCTACATTCCCTGACGATCAAGGGTGCGCAGGCGGTCCGGGGGCTCGCGGCGCAGATTCAGCGCCGCGGTCCGAGCAAAGCTCAGTGACCCATGTCCATCGTCCGGCAGCCGCTGTCAATGCAGCGCCGCCTGGAATCGCCGATCGAGCTCCGCCATCCACATGTCGTACCGGCGTCCGCCCATGCCACTCGCGTGACCGATGCGGGCGCCAAATTCCTGATGCGTTCCATTCGGGGTGTAGCGCGACCACCGTGGCACGCCCGCGCCGTTCGGGTCACCGGTGCGGGCGAAGTTCACCCAATGGGCACTCATCACGCGGCTCAGCTCAGCATCGTTGGGAGATGTGCCCCAGAGTCGCGGCATCTGGTCCGCGCGAACGCCATAGACGAAGGGAATTTCCGCGGCATGGAACGCACCGAGCGTGCGTCCGATCGGACCGGCGGCAACTCGTGTGAACTGATAGAGGAACACGGTATACCCACTCTTCACTGCACGTTCCGCGGTCCACCGCGCCGGCGCGCCGAGTTCTGCATCGCCCATCATCGATTGCCAGCTGCGGAGTATCTGTGGCGCCGTGTCCGTCGGATAGAGCGCAAGGAGTGAGTCCGTTGCGATCATCTTGAAATCCGCCGCGAGGCGACCACGAAACGTTTCGACGGTCATTGCCGGCGCCGCCCGAAACAAAATCGTTCCTTCGTCAGCATTCGAACCGATGAGGAGTGGGACGCGTGCGGAACGTCCCGCTGCCACGGCCTGCGCGGGTGATTCCGTCAGCACCTGTCCATCAACGTTGAAGCGCGCGATGTTACCACCGAAATCACCGGCAGCCGCGGCAACCAGCGCCGTCACCGGCAACGCCCGCAACTCCGCCGCGCTGGCATCCGCGCCGCGAAGCCCCAGCGCGAGCGCAGCCTCCGTGCCAGTCCGTTCGGCGCTCGCCCGCGCCGACACGTCGCCTGCGCGGCGAAGAGGAGGTACAGCGACACCTGAACCTCCGCTCTGGATGATCGCGCGGTGGAAGAGCCCCCGCGCTTTGGAGGAGGCCAGCAGCGCATGTACGCTCCAGCCGCCAGCACTCTCACCAAAGACGGTGACGTTGTTGGGGTCACCTCCGAAACGGGCGATGTTCGCACGAACCCAGCGCAGCGCTGCGATCTGATCGAGCAGCCCGTAGTTGCCCGAAACGCGCGCAGGAGATTCGGCCGACAGCGCTGGGTGCGCCAAAAATCCAAGTGTGCCGAGTCGGTAGTTGATCGTGACGATGACGGCACCCTGCGCAGCGAGTCGGCTGCCGTCCGTTTGCGAGCCCGCGCCCATCGTGAGCGATCCGCCATGGATCCAGAGCATCACGGGCTGCGCTTTCGCGCGTGCGGCGGTCGACGCCACCAAGGCACCGGTAAACACATTCAGAGTGAGGCAATCTTCGTTCTGCGGACCGAGGTCAACGCCGAAAAGTGCCTTCAACCGATCCTCCTGCGGACAGGCAAATCCGTAGGCCGACGCATCGCGCTGGTCGGCCCATCCAGTGACCGGAGCCGGCGGACGCCAGCGCAGCGGACCAACCGGTGGCGCGGCATACGGAATACCCTTGAAGGTGGCGATGCCCGCGGATGAGTCGACCCATACGCCTTGGAGCACACCCGATCCGATCGTGACTCGAGGTGAGACCGTCGCTCTGCTCTGCCCTGCGGCGCTGCACGGCGCGACGATGAGAGCGCAGACCACCGAGACAAGCACGCAACGGATCATGGTGGATTTCAGATGAAATGACTGGGGGCGTCGAGTGGGCGGAAGCGCTGTCGATCCGTCGATTGCCGTGTGGCTGAGTACGACGCAAGCTATTGGTGGGCGAACGCGACAGCGAGCCAAGGCGGAGACATGAACCGGCTCCGTATCGCGGTTTGCCCAATCTGAATGGACCGCGCGGGCCCTAAACCGACAGCCGAGACTCGCACTTCGTGCCACTCTGCCGCACATTTCACTAGCCTCCGACGACCCTCACGTGTCACACAAGCATGGCGTCAACACTCAGGCTGATACCCTACGACGCCGACTGGCCTGCGCGCTTCGCCGCCGAGGCGGCGCGACTTCGCGCGGTGCTGCTCGACGACGTTGCCGTGGAACATGTCGGCAGTACTGCCGTGCCCGGCCTCGCGGGGAAACCTGTGCTGGACATCGCGATCGCCGTTGAGGGTGAAGCTGCTGCCGATGCCTGCGTCGCCCCACTGACTGGTCTGGGCTACGCGTATCGCGGTCCGAATGGCGACGACCCGAGGCGTCGGTACTACACGCGCGACGAGCATGGCGTGAGAGTCGTGCAGGTGCATCTCTATGTGTTGCCGGCTGCCGCGTGGCACGAGAAGCTCGGCTTTCGCGATGCACTCCGAGCCGATCCCGCACTGGCGGCGGCCTATGAGGCGGAGAAGTATCGCGTTGCGGCAGCGGTGGGGTGGGACAAGAGCGCGTACGCGCTGGCGAAAGATCCCTTCGTCACGCGCGCGCTGGCGGCGCTTCGGGCGCGAGTGGCGACTGACTGCAGCTCGGCCTGACGCGGGAAGAGCGCAAATGATGCCCGCTGGCACGCCGTCGCCGTGGTCGGCGGGCAACAGGACAGAAGCTGCCGCGTGATCGAGTGATGCCATATCGTCCGCACCCGCTCGGCATTCCACTGCGTGAACTTCGAGGACGAGGTAGCGTTAGGTACTCCAGGGGCGCGCGCTGCCGCACGAGTCGACTCATTCATTCCCGAAGGATTTTTCCACGTGTCAGCGTCTCACCGAGGTCACGTCACGCTTCGTTTCGCACTCAGCGCGATCGCGCTGAGCATCGCCACCTCTGGTTGCGGTGGCGCTGACACGCCAGTGTCGCCGCCCACAACGCCGCCGCCAACGCCCACGATCGCGGTGGCGGCAACACCGTCCTCGTTCTCCGCGGTGGCGGGAACCACAGCGAGCGCTGGGCTGACCGTCACGCGGGGCGGCGGGTTTGCCGGAGAGGTGACGCTGAGCACGAGCGGTGCGCCAGATGGGATGACAGTCGCCGTCTTGCCGGCATCGCTCGGGCCGCTGATCACATCGGGCACGGTATTGGCCAGCGTGGCAGCGACCGTTCCCGCACGTGGGTATTCTGTTTCGGTGGTCGCGAGAAGCGCGGCGAACGGCCAGATCACGGGGAGCACGACGCTCACCATCACCGTCATTGCCGCGCAGTGACCCGAGCCTGCGGTGTTAGCGGGGGCCTCTGTGGCGCGCACCTCGAGATGGCACCGGACCCACACCGTGCGGACCGGCCGAGGCGAACACGGCGGCACTCGGCGGGACGATCACTCTCCCCAGCCCCCGGTTGCGAACAGGGCACGTTTCCGACGCACGTTTCCGCAGCACGACACGGACGTTCCCCTCTGCACTTCACCGTCACAATGTCGACAACACCACTCGCCTGTACGCTGACCGCTGACCAGCAGCGGTGTGACGCGGCAACACTGCTGCCAGCCCTACAGTCTGGCGCAACCACGGTGGAATGGTTTCCAGCGGGCGCGACGCTGACCTTCGATGCAACGTCGGAGAATCTGGCCGCCATTCTGCGCACGATCGATCGGGAGCGTCACTGCTGCGCGTTCTTTACGTTCGTGTTGACCGTTCCAGCTGACATGCGCCAGGTTGTGCTGGAGATGCGCGGTCCGGAAGGCACGCGTGCGTTTCTGGAACAACTCGGGATCCAGGCAACGGATGCCGACGCGTAGGTGCGTCAAGAGCGAGGACGTGGAATGAAGGCTGGCACAGCAGCGCACGAGAGTATCGATGCGTACATCAGCGACGCTCCCGCATCCGTGCGGCCAATTCTGGAGCAGATCCGACAGACGATCCGTGCCGCCGCCCCAGACGCGCAGGAAGTCATCAGCTACCGCATGCCCGCGTTCACACGAGTCGGAATCCTCGTCTACTTTGCCGCGTTCAACGCGCACATCGGGATCTATCCGCCGGTGTCTGGAGATGCGGCGTTGGTGGCCGCACTCGCGCCGTATGCAGGGCCGAAAGGCAACTTGAAGTTTCCGCTCAACGAGTCGATGCCGTACGAGCTCATTACGCGCATCGTACGTCACAGGGTGTCACAGGAAATCGCGAAGCTAGCCGCTGCTAAACGAAAGCGGTCACGATCATAGTGATGACGTCGGCGCGATGGCGTGTACTTGCCTGCCCCGTGTGTGACCCTCAAGGCATCACAAAGACTTCGAGCCGCGACAGGCGCCCGGGCGCCCGGTAGACACGCATCTCAGCCGTACGAAAATCCTCTGGACGTGCCTCGAGGATATTCGGCACCCAGGTTTGGGGATTGCGGTCGATGAGCGGGAACCACGAACTCTGAACCTGCACCATGATCCGGTGACCTCGGAGAAAGCGGTGATTCACATCGGGCATCTCGAAACGAATTGAATCGGGGACACCAGGCTTGAACGGCACCGGCTGCTCGAACGAGCGGCGGAATCGCCCGCGGAACGGCTCACCGCGGATCAGCACCTGCGCGCCTGCGTCGGCCCCTGCCAGCGTGGCGGCCGAGTCGGCGTCGGGCTGCACGTCGATCAGCTTGACGATGAAGTCGGCGTCGCCGCCGGTCGTGGCGACATGCAAGACCGGTGTCACTGGCCCGGCGATCACCACGTCAGCCGGGAGTACATCACTGACGTAGGTCAGGACGTCTGGCCGCCGCGACGCATACCGTTGGTCGCCGACGAGGTATTCCGGCGGCGCACCAGACGATTCGGCTTGATTGCTGGTTGGAACGGGATGCGCTGGATCGCTGACGTATGCGTCATACTCGCCCGTCGACGATCGCGCTGCCGGTACTGAAAAACTCAGTCGCCCGCCCGACTGCAGAAACAGTGTGCGTCGCGCAGCGTTCGCCGCCGGAAAAGTGTCGAATCGTCGCCAGACATTGCTCCCCGTCTCGAACACGGTAACACGGGCAAGCCCTGCTTCTCGCCCCCCCTTCAGGTGTTGAACGAAGAACGGAAACTCGATCGAGTCACGAAAGAACGGACCGGAAGGCGTGCCGAACTTCAACGCACCAACGGTGTTCGCGTCGCCACGCGACCACCCGCCGTGATCCCACGGGCCAATAACGAGTCTCGCATCGGTGCCGGGCGCCCCCGCCCGCAGCGCCCGCCAGGTTCGGAATGGCCCCTGCAGATCCTCGGCATCGAACCAACCACCCACCACCAGCGTCGGAGCACGGATGCCGGCCACGTGCTGCGAGATGTCGCGAGCGCGATTGTAGGCGTCGTACGTGAGGTGTGCCGCCGCCGCGTACCACAGCCACCCGGAATCGGGATGGATCAGGCGACGCGCGGCAGGGCCTATCGGCCCGAGGCGCAGATACGACGCGTACGCATCGGGCCCCATGTCGCGGTCCCGGAACACCTCCGGTCCCGGCGGAGCACCCAGAGGCCGGCCGAGGCCTGCGAATCCGAAGAAGTTGGCGGTGAGCATCATCGCGCCGTTGTGAAAACCATCGTCGCCACGCCACAGATCGGTGACTGGCGCCTGCGGCGAGCAAGCGACGACGGCCGCCGGTGCATCGATGCAACTGGCCGTCGCGTAGAAACCGGGCCATGATGTGCCGTAGATGCCGACGCGACCGTTGTTGGGGGTGACGTGCGCGAGAAGCCACGCGACAGTATCGGAGGCATCGGTGCTTTCATCGATGTCGGTGGCGCTCTTTCGTGGCCGGTGCGGGGTCATCATCACCAGCTGCCCTTCCGACATCCAACTGCCACGCACGTCCTGAACGACGAAGATGAAGCCGTCGCGCGCGTATCGTGGATTGCCGCTGGGCCCGAGAGTGCGGCGGTAGCTGGCCGGGCCGTATGGACCGGCACCAAACGGCGTGCGGGTCAGCAGCACCGGGAACGTCTTGCCTGCCGTGTCACGCGGGAGGTAGATGCTGGTGAACAGCCGTGCGCCGTCGCGCATCGGAATACGCGCCTCGACCTTTTGATAATGTTCGCGGAGCCAGGTGCTATCGACGGTCTGTGCCTGCGCGGTGACCGGGGAGGCCGCGGCAATGCAAAGCGCGATGGCCGTGCGAATCAGTGCGTGTTGCATGCCTGGGCTCGTGAGAAACACAACCTGCCCGATGCGCACGTGCACCCGGCACCGAAAGCTACGCTCCAATGCGAGTTCGAACTGTGTCTGGTGAAATCGGCTCGCGGGTCATCGTCGATGACACGCACGGACGCAAAAGCGGGAGGTACGGGTGGATCCGAGTGAAGCGATGCGGGCGGGGTGACGTTGATGGCAGTACGTCGAGCGCCCCTACTTGTTCGCCGGCGGTGATTTGCTCCCAGGCGTCAACCCTGGGTTCCGCACCACCGACGTGACTGCCACTGCACGCCGCCCCATGACGTCCGTCGCGGTGACGACAACCGCCAGAGTCCCATACGGTGACGACGAAATATCGACGTTCGCCTCCCACGATGGCACGTCGATCGTCCCGGCGATGTTCGGTGTGAGCACCAACCGCAGCGGTGTGGCACGCCCGGCGATCACGGCGATGACGGAGTCGACGGGCAGGACTGATCGCACGGACACGTACATGCGAACGGAGTCAGCAAAGGCGGCACCGTTGAGCGGGGCGGCGATGAAGACCGAGATGTTTGGATCGACCGCAGCTTGCACGGTGATCACGGCGCCGCTGCGCTTCCCTTCACTGATCGCCTCGATCACCACCTCCCCCTGACCGCGTGCGGTGACGATACCGCTGGCAGATACCACGGCCACCGCATCATCACTGCTGGCCCACGCGATCTCGCGATCGGTCAGTACCGTGTTGGCGAAGTCACGAAGCACGGCTGTGAGCTGCTGCGACTGCCCGATGCCGAGTGTGGCGGCGAGCGGTGAAACGGCCACCGAGACGACCGGAAGTGGGCCAGGCGGCGGTGGCAGCACCGAGAGGGCCCGCCGCGAGGTGACGAGGCCGATTGCTGCGCCAATCGTCGTGGTACCAGGCCGGCGCGCCAGGATCGTCCCGTCGGCCGCGATGGTAGCGATCGTCGTATCACTCGAGGTCCACGCGACGAGTCCGACGGTCATTGGCTGACCGCGGTTATCGACGGCCATGACTGACGCGGAGGTGTTCCGGCTGGCCGGTGGCGCATCGTCGGAGAACGCGATCGTCATGGAGCGCAGCTCCGGCAACGCCTCCCGGGGCGGGACCGCTGACGTTGGCTCGGCCGGTGCACCACCGCCGCAACCAGCGGCACCAGCAACAAGCCCGAGCAGGAACAGCGCCCGCCCCAGGCCGCGTCGACGGGTCATCGAGCGTGAGCCGCCGCAGCTGCGGGCCGCGGCGGCTGGCGCATCGCGCACGATCGAGCCACCGGCGGACATCAGACGGAGTCGTTGTTGGCGAGCATGCCGGTCTGGTTGATCGCACCCGCGACGGCATCGTGGAGCACCCCACCACACGAAGTGAACTCTTGCTGGTCCTCGATCAGGAGCACCGCGGTGGAGGATGGATTGCGTGAGATGCAGGCCTCGGATCTGAGGGTGAGCGCAGGCGTCGTTGGCTCAAAGCTGCAATCAAGCGCCGGAACGCGGTTGCCTCAAGCGCGTTGGCGGCGGTCGAGACGGCAGGATGCACACGAGTCGCGACTGGCGCCACGCTCCGGTCGTTTTCGCACGCTCGAGCCGGGCTGGTCCGGCCACTCGCGCGGCACTTCTCCGCCGGCGAGTCGGCGTGCCACCTCGGTCAGACGGGGCGGCTGGACACCGACGGAGCAGCCGCCGCACTCCTTTGCCAACGAGTCGCGATCATGGGACGGACGATCAGCGCCATGACATCGATCAGCGCATGCATCACCATCACCCGCAGAATCGATCCGGACTTCAGATACACCAGCGTCAAGACGGCGCCCACGATTGTGGTGGCAATCACACCCTTCCACCCTTGATACCAGTGGATCAGACCAAAGACGACGATGGCGACGCCGATACCGACCGCCGCCGAACCAGTCACCCGCGTGACGAGCAGCGGGAGCGCAAGGCGAAAGAAGAGCTCTTCGGCAAAGCCAGCATTCAGGCTGAGTGGAAGTGCAGCCAGCATTTCTGCGCCATTGCGAGGGATCAGCGGTTCGGTGTCGCCAATCACCGGTGAAACCATCTTCGCAATCCGACGCTTCCACGTCACGACCATGATCAGCATCCCGATCGAAAATCCGATCATCATCCCGAGTCGCTGATCCGCAGCGCCAGACGCAGCCTGCGTGTCTGGCTGCAGTGCGGCTGCAAGTGGTGCGAACTCGACCGGCATTCCGGCCCACGCGTCGACACGACCGAGCAGCCCGAGTGAAATCGCTGCCGCAGCCGTTAGGAACACGAAACTCTGCACGGTCCAGCGCCAGTAGAATGCGCGCCGGCCACTGCTGTCCGCCAGCTGACTGAAGAGACGATACTGACGTGTGTCGTTCACCGTCCAGATGGCGACGCCTGCGAGAACGACAACCAACCAGACTGCTGCGACCATTCCATCACGCTCCAGAGGGGTTCGGACCAGGGCACCATGAGTTTCCGCCGTGGAAAGTGACCATCTCTTTCCATATTGTCAAGTCACGAAACGGTCGACGCCCCTTGTGGCAGCGCGACTCGTCCGCAGGCGCATCGCGCTGGTGTGCCGTCGCCACAGGCACGAGCGCGGCTGAAGCGCTGCGCGAGCTATCTTTCGTCCAGTCAGCCATCGACACGGCTGTCGGCGCATCGCGGGCGACGGCTCGCGCGGCATTCGCCATCAGTACTGAACGACAGTGAGCACCGCAGCACGACGGAGACGCGCATGACCGAGGACCAGACGAACGGGCAACGTGGGGATGCGGCGCGCCACGCCAGCGATGCACTGGCAGCGGCGCGTGGCGCTCGCGAGCGATTGGCCGCGCGCGCCGTCGCGCCGTGGTGGTATGCACCGGCGTATGGCCTCGGCTGCGGTGGACTCATCGCCAGCCTGGCCTTGCCTGATCAACGCGCACCGTTCGCGGCCCTCGGCTGCCTCCTCTTCCTGCTCGGACTGTACACGATCTGGCGACGCAAATCAGGACTGAGCGTCAGCGGGTACCGTGCGGGACAAACTCGGCGGATTGCATTCGGGCTCGCCGCCTCGTTTCTGGCAGCATACGTTCTCGCGCTTGTGCTCCGCGAGAAGTATCCACATGGCTACGGACCGATCGCCGTAGGTGCGGTGATGGCCGTGATCGCGGCGCGCGCGAGTGCAGCCTGGGATCGGGCCTGGCGAGCCCAGATGCGTGGGGAGTTGCCGTGACCGGACTCCAGCTCGATCCGGTCATTCATGCTCCGGTGCGGCTGCAGATTTGTGCCATCCTTTCCGCGACTGGCGAAGCGGAGTTCTCTCTGGTGCGTGATGAAACCGGCGTGAGCGACTCGGTCCTGTCCAAGCACGTCAAGCAGCTCGAGGACGCAGGGTATCTGAAAGTCCGGAAGGCCACCGTCGCATCGCGCCAGCGGACATGGCTGTCGCTGACCAAACCGGGGGCACGCGCGATTACTGCCCATTTTCTGGCGCTGAAGCGCCTCGCCGCCTCGATTCCAGGCGTCGGCGAGTAAAGATAGTTCGCGAAGCCGTCAGGGCATCGTGGACCGAAGGCCGATCGCGCTGTTTCGTTATACTCCAGATGGTCCGCCCGTCGGCGGGATGCTCGCTGGGGCAGTCGCCAAGCGGGTTCCAACCGCGTCACGACAGTGCTCGTGCAATGGTCCGCGTGACGGAGGCTACGCCTCACCGCGTCGTCGCAAGTGCCACGATGATCCGCACCAGCGCATCGACATCGCGAAGATCCAGCACCTCCCCTGGCGTGTGTGAGTAACGGCCAGGCCACGAGAGTCCCACATTCGGCGCGCCATACGGGGCGATGGCGGCGCCATCGACGCCGCCGTGCGTCGTACCCACCTGCACTGGAATCCTGCTCGCTCGTGCGATCGCGAGCACGCGCTCCCGATCCGCCGGTGGCGCAAGGAATGCGTCATCGAGGCCGCGCAATACGAAGCCGCTACCCAATGG
>JBBQRH010000094.1:0-14874 GCA_038215035.1 Gemmatimonadales bacterium
TCCGCCTGACTCGGCCTGCAGGTTCGCGACCAGTAGCGATCGTTCATCTGCGGGCAGCCACTGCGCATGCGCGATCGAATCGTCGAGGTAGAAGTACACCGCGACACCCATCAGCAGCGAGGGTATCCCTTCCAGCAGAAACAGCCACTGCCACCCTGCCCAGCCGTTGACGCCGGCCATCGACGTCAGTATCCAGCCTGACACAGGCCCGCCAATCACGCCCGAAATGGCCACCGCCGTCATGAACAGCGCCAGAATTCTGGCGCGACGTGACGCCGGATACCACTGCGTCAGGTACAGGATGATCCCCGGAAAGAATCCTGCCTCCGCAATGCCCAGCAGAAAACGCACACCGTAGAATGCGCTGACGCTGGTGACGAACATCGTCGCAGCCGAGAGCAGGCCCCAGGTGATCATGATGCGCGAGATCCAGACGCGCGCACCGGTCCGATGCAGAATCAGATTGCTGGGCACCTCGAACAGGAAATAGCCGATGAAGAAGATCCCCGCGCCGAGCCCATAGGCGGTCTCGCTCATCCGCAGGTCCTTCAGCATCTGCAGTTTCGCAAACCCGACATTCACGCGGTCGAGGTACGCGACGACGTAGCAGAGAAACAGGAACGGGATCAGACGCAGCGTCACGCGTCGGTACGCGCGTTCCTCTGCGACGGCACCAGGCGAGCCATCGCCCGGAGTCTGCATCAACCCTTCCAGATCGTCGACAACACACGGGCCGCGTTCCCACCCAGGATCGCCGCAATGTTCGCGTCGCTGTACTTGCGGCGAATCAGCCCCTCGGCCACATCGAACATGCGCTTCGGATGATCGAGACCGGCCACCGTCAGCATCCGCTCACCCTTGGCGTCGAAGTGCATCTGGTATCGCTCGAAGTTCGGTGTCGGTGGCACGCTCATCGTGGCGCCGTTGACGGGGTTGGGGTTCCCGAGAACATCCATGTCGCTGCCGACCGCAACGTGGTCGATGCCCACCAGCTTCGTGACATGATCAAAATGGTCGAGAATGTGGTCGATGGTCACCGGTTCAATGGGTCGGACCATCATCCGCAGAAAGGGAATGCCCATCACACCGCCGCTCTTCGCCATCTTCCGGATCATCTCGTCGGTCTTGCAGCGCAACCCTCCGGGTACGAGCGCACGGCAACTGGCGTGCGAGAACACCACCGGGCGTGTCGACACGTCGAGCGCATCGAGCGTGGTGCGATCGCCACAGTGTGACACGTCCACCGCCATGCCGACCCGGTTCATGCGGGCCACGACCTCACCCCCGAACACCGTCAGTCCGCCGTCCTTCGTCTCCAGGAAGCCCGAACCGATGCGATTCTGATAGTTGTAGGTCAGCTGCGAAAGCCGCTGCCCGAGCGCGAAAAAGGTATCGATATCATCGACCGTCCGGAAATGATCGGAATTCTGGAAGGTGATCATGATTCCGACTTTCCGTGACTGCTTCACCGCAGCGAAATCCGTCGCGTCGTCGATACGCATGAACCAGTCCGGATATTCGGCAATGAAGCCGTTCCAGTCCGCAAAGAAGCGAATGCCGCTGGCGTAGTCCGCCGGACTGTGGCCCAATGCAATCACGCTGTACCCTGACGTTCGATACGTCTCGAAGTCAGAGGCCGACATCGAGCGAGATTTCGTCAGCCAGAGAGTGCTCTTCGGCGGCGTTTCGGCAAAATCGGCAAACCGGAACTGGTTCAGCAGATCAACCACGGTCGCGTCCTGCACCAGGTGAATTGCACGGGCCGAGTACTCCGTGTGGTCCGCTCGCGACAGCCGACAGCGCCCACGAAGGACGGCCGGTACCGCCAGCACCCCGGCGGCGAGTCGCTGCACTGCATCACGTCGCGAGACGGCGTCAGGACGGGGGCTGGAGCAGTCGGACATAGGCGGATCCGTGGGGACTGAGCAGGACGACCGGAGAATGGTGCATCGTATCGCGCGCGCCGTCCGCCGCAAGGCGCGGCGGCTGGCGGAGGGTTCTCGGCCCATTGCATTCTTCGGAATGGCAGCCGCAACGAAAACCACCATCGTCAACGTCGGCTATCGCTCGACCAATTTCTGGGTCGTCAGCGCCGGCACGTCGCGCCTGCTGGTGGACCTCGGGTGGCCCGGGACCATGAGCACGATGCGCGCGAATCTGGATCGAGTCGGCATTCCGCTTCGGGAAATCCGGTACGGCCTGGCCACCCACTACCATATCGATCACGCTGGGCTGGCGCAGGATCTGAAACAGGCAGGCGTTGCCCTGCTGGTGGTCGACCTCCAGGCGGAGTGGATTCCGCGAATGAAGGAGCACATCAAGCCGACCGATCATTTCACCGACATCTCGCTCGACGACAACACGATGATCTCGCTCGAGGCGAGCCGCGCGCTGCTCTCCCGCCTCGGAATCGCCGGCGAAATTCTGCACACGCCCGGCCATTCGCCAGACAGCGTGTCGCTGCTGCTGGATGACGGTGCCGTGTTCACCGGTGATCTGACGCACCCGATGTTCGCGACCGAGGAGGACACCGATGTTGTGAACGCCAGCTGGGCCCTGCTCCGCGCGCGTGGTGCGACGACCGTCCACGCGGGCCACGGCCCGGTGCGCCCGATCTGACCGGCGCGCGCGTCAGGCGTGCGGCACAGCGCTAGCTGGAGAGTACCGAGTCGGCCGAAAACGTTCGCGGCTCCCAGATGCTCAACAGCTCGACGAACGCATCGGCGGTGAGCGGCTTCGAAAACAGGTAGCCCTGCCCGTACGAGCATCCGAGCGCGCGCAGCTGGTCGAGCTGGGCCGGCGTTTCGACGCCTTCCGCCACCGTTGGCATCGACAAGCTCTGCCCGATCGAGACGATCGCCTTCGCCACGCCGTCGGCCGAGCCATCCTCATTCACCCACGACACGAAGCTCTGGTCGACCTTCAGTACGTCGATCGGATAGCGCCGCAGATACGCGAGTGACGAATGGCCGGTGCCAAAATCATCAAGGGCGATCTGCATACCGAGCCCGCGCAGGGCCTGCAGGCGGGCCACGATCACGCTTTCGTGCGTGGCAAAGACCGATTCCGTCAATTCCACCGTCAGCGCGTGACCGCTGACACCGGCGCGTGTCAGCGCCGATTCGACGTCGGCAATCAGATCGGTGGACAACAGATGGCGGGCGGACAGATTCACCGAGACGCGCAGCTCCGAGGTGCACCCCAACGAATCGCGGAAGCGCGCCGCGTCGATGGCGGCACGGCCCAGTACCATCCGACCGATCAGCACGATGAGCTCCGACTCCTCGGCAATCGGAATGAAGCGCGACGGCAGCAGCAGCCCCTTCTCGCGATGGCTCCACCGAATCAGCGCCTCCGCTCCCGCGATTTCGCCGGACTCGAGATCGACCAGCGGCTGATAGACGAGTTCGAGCTCATCGCGCTCGAGTGCACCACGCAACGCCGCCTCGACGTCATGCCGCTCGGCAACGCTGTCGCGCATCGCACTGGAAAAGCGCTCGATCCGGCTGCGGCCCGCACTCTTTGCGGCGTACATCGCAACGTCAGCATCGGTCACCAGATCATCGACACTCTGCCCGTCAGCTGCCCACGCAATGCCAATACTCGCGCGCACGAAAACCTCGCGGTCGTCGAGCAGGAAGGGACGATCGAGCGCCTGCAGAATGCGCACCGCCGTCGCATCCGCCTCGTCGGCCACAGTCATTGCCTCGAGCAGCACGGCGAATTCATCGCCGCCCAGTCGCGCCACGGTATCGCCCGTGCGAACGACGATCTGCAGCCGATCTGCCACTGCCATCAACAACGCGTCACCCTTGGCGTGCCCAAGGGTATCGTTCACGAACTTGAAATGGTCGAGGTCCAACAGCAACACGGCCACACTCTCCGGCACACGACGTTGCCGCTCGAGGGCATGGGCGACCCGGTCGACGAAGAGCCGGCGATTGCCGAGCCCCGTCAGCGGATCGCGGAGCGCCAGTGCCACCAGCTGGTCTTCGAGCTCCTTGCGATCCGAGATATCGCGACTGTTGATCACCAATCCACCGATCGCCGGTTCTCCCAGCAGATTGGTGACCACCGTCTCGACCCAGCGCCAGCGGCCTGCGTCGTCGCGCAGGCGGATCACGAGTGATTCGCGCTGCGACGTCAGTTCGATCAGGCGGCTGAGACTGGCCTCCGCCCGTGCACGATCGTCGCGGTGAATGTCACGCAGAATGTTGCGCCCGACGAGGGCGTTCGGCTCGACGCCGAAGATGTGGCGATGCGACGGACTGGCGTACTGCACTGTCAATTCCGCGCTGACGATCGTCAGCATGTCACTGCCATGACGGACGAGTGCGGCCAATCGCTGGTCGGCTGTGGATTGTGCGCGTTCCACTTCCATCTCCGTCATATCGCGGACCGCTGCGAGCTGACGGAGCAGTACCAGCAGCGTGACGACGCCCGCGCCGATCGTGGTCGATACGATCGCGGCCCGATCGTCAATCGCCACCGCGATGGCGAGCGCCGCATAGCAGACGATGGCGACGATGTACGGCAGCCGTGAGATCCGACCGATCTGGTGCGGCAACTGGCGCGGTCGCACCGCGCGGGTGGCCCCCACACCGAGCGCCGCCCAACTGCCGTACCAGGCCACGGCCACGAACCATGGTGCGTCCTGCCCGACACTCGCCGGCATCGCATACCAGGCATCCCCCACCAGCGCAAAGAGCAGCGCAACGCCAATCGCGCCGGTCCAGACCGGAACACCCCCGTAGTCGCGGCGGACCCAAAGGAGCCCCAGGCCACCCAGCGCGAGGAGATCGAGCAGCGGTGCGCACACGAAGATCGCGTCGCGCAACGTCGCTACCGGACGGACGCCGCCGCCGAACAGCGTCATCGTGCCGTGAACCACCGCACCAGCACCCAGTGCCACGATTGCCGCATCCAGATACTGACTGTTGCGCGTGTCGCGGTGGTTGATCACCCCACTCTGGCGCACGAGACCGATTAAAACGAGCGGCGCAAACATCAGAGTCAGCAGGTCGACCGGAAGCGCATCCACGCGGTGGCCTTGCAGCCAGTTCAGATACCAGATCACCTCCGCCGCAAAGAATCCGGTGATGCCGGCCGCGACCCACGGCCAGCCATCCCGTGACGGCTCGGACCGCATCGTAAACCAGGCACGGAGCGCGGCAACGAAGGGCAGGGCCGCAAACGGCAGCGTGGAGTGCGCGTAGAACGACTGAAATTGTTCACCCGGAACCACAAACACACCGATGGCCACCGCGACCGCCGCGGCGACAAGGAGATTCGCCGCCATGCACCACTGGCTGTCGGAAACTCGCTGGTGTGTGATCGAGCGGTCCATGTGGGGGGAGAATGGCAACGACCGTCTGAACGCGCTCGTCCTGACACGCACGTGATTGAATTCGCAATGCCGCCAGAACCGCTGGCCCCACACGGTGGCTGCCGCGCTATACGCGACTGCCAGACCCGAGGTACCAGCCGCTGCGGCAGCGACACCGAGTATTCGTGCTCAGGACGGCTCAGGCTGGCTGGAGTCACGCACTCGTCCCAGCCAACGGATAGTGCGTCACAGCCCCCAGACCAGCGCCACCTCGCGCGGAGCGACCCCGAGTAGCTTCAGGCACCCGGTGCTTCGGCACGCC
This sequence comes from Gemmatimonadales bacterium, assembly GCA_038215035.1. Lineage (GTDB taxonomy): Bacteria > Gemmatimonadota > Gemmatimonadetes > Gemmatimonadales > Gemmatimonadaceae > JACMLX01. The sequence goes on from JBBQRH010000094.1 coordinate 5,649, forward strand.
AGTGGCAGAGTACGCCATCGGTGAGACCAGCGGCGTGACGCTGCCGGCACCCGAACTCCGCAGCAATCGGCTCCGTTTCGACCACCCGCGAAGAGGGAACAGATGGATCCGGAAGTGGACGCGCTGATCGAGCATTTCGGACTCCGCCCCCTACCCAGCGAGGGCACGCTGTTCGCAAGCACGTACCGCTCGTCGGGTGAGCGGGTGGACGGCGGCCCGGTTGGCACCGCGATCATTGCCATGTACTGCGAGGATCCACCGAGTGCTTCCCTCTTTCATCGCTTGCCCGTCGATGAGGTCTGGCATTTCTACGCCGGTGACCCGCTCCGGCTCGTGCTGCTGTTTCCCGATGGCACGTCGCGCGACGTGCTGATGGGGAGTGATCCGCTCAACGGTGAGTTGGTGCAGTTCGTGGTCCCAGCAGGCGTGTGGCAGGCCGGCCAGCTGCACCGCGGTGGCCGCTACGCGCTCTTCGGGTGCACCATGGCGCCAGGATTCACCGATCGCATGTACGAGGGTGGCGTGCGCGACGCGTTACTGATTACGCATCCAGATCGCGCGGAGGATATCGCCAAGCTCGGATGCCAGCCGGAAGACGTACGCATGCCGGAAGGTTTCGCGACGTAGCAATACGGGCGCGTTTCCCTCGCAGATCGACTCCCACACCTGATACGACGCTTCATGACCGACACCACCTTCGTGCCACCGACAATCGATGCCATCCGGGCCAATCGCCACCGACTCGGTGATCGAATCGTCACGACGTCCGTCCGACGCGTCGACGACGATGCACTGATGCTCGCCGTCGGCGCCTCGACCGAGGTCTGGTTGAAGGAAGAGCTCTTTCAGCGCACGGGGAGCTTCAAGCCCCGTGGTGCCCTCACCGTGATGCTCGATCTCGACGCCGAGCAACTGTCACGTGGCGTCACCGGGGTCTCGGCGGGCAATCACGCCATTTCGCTCGGGTACTCGGCACGCCAGCTCGAGACGACGGCGAAGGTCGTGATGCCGAAGACCGCCAATCCGTTTCGTGTGCAGGTCTGTCGCGAGCTCGGCGCCGAAGTCGAACTGGTGGAGAACGTGCACGCCGCGTTCGCACGGGTCCGCGAGATCGAGGCAAGCGAGGGGCGGGCCTTCGTGCACCCGTACGAAGGGCCCAAGACGGCGCTTGGTACGGCCACCGTCGGGCTGGAGTTCATCGATCAGGTTCGCGCGGCTGGCGCTGAGCTTGACGCAGTGATCGTGGCGGCTGGGGGGGGTGGGCTCACTGGCGGCGTCGCCTGCGCCATCAAGCAGATGAGCCCCGGGACGAAGGTGTTCGTGGTCGAGCCTGAAGGCGCCGACACCATGGCTCGCAGCTTCGCCGCCGGTTCACCACAAGCGATCGACGCCGTGCGCACGATCGCCGACTCTCTCGGTGCGCCGCGCTGCGAGCCCTACTCGTATGCGCTCAATCGTCGCTTTGCCGACGAAGTGGTGCTGGTGACGGACGAGCAGATCCGCGACGCAATGCGGCTGCTGTTTCGGTCGGCCAAGCTGGTCACCGAGCCCGCTGGCGCCGCGTCGCTGGCCGCGCTCATGTACCCGCTGCGGGACCGGCTGGAGGGGCAACGGGTGGGCCTCGTCATCTGTGGCGGCAACACCGATCGCGAAACGTTCGCGCGGCACATCCTCGGCTAGCGAACAGAGCCGTTACCGGCCGTTTGGTGCTGCGTCATGGGGTGAATGCCCTCGGCTGAGCGACCCGATTGGCGGGTAGCGCGGTGGGCCCTGACCGAGACTCGCGCAGTGCCTCAGATACGCCTCGGACGAATCAGCGCGGTCGTAGCAGCGGTCTGCCTGGCGGGAGGGCTGGCCAACGGTGACGCGATCGCGCTGATGGTCGCGAACGCCGTCGAACCGGAGCTGACGGTCGCCGTGATGGAGGGCCAAATTCGCGTCGACCTCGAAGCCAACGGGCTGCTGACGGTGCTCGGGCTGGAAAGCCGGCTCCGCCTGCCAAATATGCGAGAAGCGAAGTACCAGCCACTCGCCTGTTCCTACGATACGCCGCATGCCAGGCGCGCCTGCCGCTCCGGCGGCGATGACAGCATCAGCAGTGCGGTCACCTTCTCCATGCGCGATACTGCCGGCCGACCGCAGGATCTGTTCAACCCTGCGGCCACGGATACCGTCGTGATCCAGTCCGCATACACGCTGCGTGGTACGGACAAGACCGGACATCCCGTCAGCTCCACCGGCCGAAGCACGCATCGCTTTTCCCATGTCAGCCACGCGAGAAGGGTCCGGATGCTCAACGGGGCTGACACCAGCTTCCGAACCAAGCGATTCGGCAACCGCTTCGAGTCGAAGGAAGCGGTGGTGATCGTCTATAGTGGGGTGACCGTCGCGAACCGCGCTCGAACGCGGTTTCCCACCAGCGGCGTCGTGTTCGTCACGCGGCACTATACGTATGGTGACCGCACCGCACCAAAGCAGGCATTCGAGAATCTGATCGTACACTTTGACGGCACACGCAATCCCGAAGCATACATCAGCGGCAAGCACTACCGGCTCGATCTCGTCACACAAATCGCCACGCCACTGACTGACGACTGATCGCGCACGACGCGCGGACTGCGGATGGAGTGAAATGCCGGCACGGCGTCCGTACGACGCCGCGCCACGGGAACCTGGACGCAGTCCTACGTTCGGCTACTGCTCCGTCAGGCGCCCACCGAGAGCAACGCTGGATACCTGACCGGCTCCGCTGGCGTCGATCATCGCCTGCAACCGCTGCATCCACATCTGCCGTATCAGCGCCACCGGCTCCGCCGCCCCCCGCGGTTTCACCTTGCGCCACTCGCCGAACGCCCGCTCGGGCGCTTCGAGAATCGCCCGCGCTCGCGCGCTCCCGGTGCGGGCATGGTGCACCTTCAAGAGACAACCCAGCAGCGCCAGATCATCCGCCGACAGTTCCGAGAGCAGCACCATCTCGTGATTGACACGGCTGGCGAACGTCCCGGCTTCATCGAGCACGTACGCCACGCCGTTGGACATTCCGGCTCCGAAGTTCCGGCCGGCGCGCCCGAGCACGGCCACCACACCGCCGGTCATGTACTCGCAGGCGTGATTGCCGACGCCTTCCACCACTGCACACGCACCAGAGTTTCGGACGGCGAAGCGGTCTCCCGCCTGCCCCGCCGCCAGCAGCAAACCATCCGTCGCGCCATACAGCACCGTATTCCCGACGATCATATTGAGATGGCTCGCGCCAACGTAGCGGGCGTTGCGAAAGGGTCGAATACTGATCTCGGCACCGTTCAATCCCTTGCCGACATAGTCATTCGCTTCGCCCTCCAGATCCATACGCATGCCGCGAATGGCAAAGGCGCCAAAACTCTGGCCGGCGGTTCCCTTGAATCGCGCGGTAATCGTGCCTGAGGGCAGCCCTGCATCGCCGTGAAACTCCGCAATCCGTCCTGCCACCCGAGCACCAACCGCGAGGTGATGGTTGCGGATCAGGTACGCCCCATCATACGTCGTCGCCAGCTCGATGGCATCGCCGGAGTCGCGCAGGATCTGTTCGTCCAGCGACAGGACTCCCGGTCGCACGTTGCGTTCGAGACTGCGGCGGCGCGGTTCGTCATCGCGGACCGCCGGTGTCAGCAGCAGAGACAGATCGAGCATCGCGGAGCGCGGAACCTCGGGGCGGTCGGCGCGCTGCAGCTTGTCAGCGTACCCGACGATCTCATCGATCGTTCTGGCGCCGATCGACGCCAGGATTCCGCGCACCTGATTCGCCACGTGCGTGAAGTACGCGATGACCTGATCCGGATTCCCCCGGAATTTCGCGCGCAACTCTGGACGCTGCGTGGCGATACCGGTGGGGCATGAGTTGAGGTGACACTGTCGGGCCATGTCGCAACCCATCGCCACCAGCGGGCCGGTGCCAAAGCCATACGACTCCGCACCGAGCATCGCTGCAATCACCACATCACGACCCGTCCGGAAGCCGCCATCCACCCGCACCTCCAGCCGATGCCGCAATCCATTCGAGACCAGCACATGCTGCGCTTCGGCCAGCCCAAGCTCCCACGGTGCACCGGCATGTTTGATGCTCGACAGCGGTGAGGCGCCCGTGCCTCCGGCGTGACCAGCGACCAGCACGTAGTCCGCAAAGGCCTTGGCCACGCCAGCGGCCACGTTCCCGATCCCGGATGAGGCCACCAGCTTGACGCCGATGCGGGCCTTGGGATTGACGGCTTTCAGATCCAGTACCAGCTGCGCCAGATCCTCGATCGAATAGATGTCGTGGTGCGGCGGTGGCGAGATCAGTTGCACACCTGGCGTCGCATGCCGAAGACGCGCGATCAGATCGGTCACTTTGTGTGCCGGCAGCTGGCCTCCTTCACCAGGCTTTGCGCCCTGCACGATCTTGATCTCGATTTCATCGGCACGCACCAGATACTCGGTCGTCACACCGAAGCGTGCCGATGCCACCTGCTTGATGCGGCTGTCGGAACGATCAGGGCCGATGGCCGTGTAGTGGGCCGGGTCTTCTCCTCCTTCACCCGAGTTCGATCGCGCGTGCATCCGATTCATCGCAATCGAGATCGTCTCGTGCGCCTCCGGCGACAGCGAGCCAAGCGACATGGCACTCGATACGAATCGCGCGCGGATTACCTCCATCGGTTCCACCTCTGCCAGCGGAATCGCGGTCCCTTCCCGGAAGGCGAGCAGATCGCGCACCGTGGTCGGTGCGGCGGCCTCGGTCCGGGCGACAAAGCCACGCCACGCCTCATCGCCGGTGGCTGTCACGCGTGCCGACCGTGCGCTGCCTACCGATTGCTGCAACGCCAGCACGGTCTGCGGCGCCCACGCGTGGGTCTCTCCTTCCTTGCGATAGCGGATACGCCCCTCATCGGGCAGACCACCGACCATACTCGCCTCGACACCGTACGCGGCCCGGTGTCGCGCCAGCACATCCTCAGCCAGCTCGCGGAAACCAATCCCGCCGATCGGTGACGCAGTGCCGGAGAAACATCGGTCAATCACATCGGCACCCAATCCCAGCGCTTCGAATACCTGTGAGCCACAGTATGACGACAACGTGGAGATGCCCATCTTGGCCAGGATCTTGAGCAGCCCCTTTTCCATCGCCGTCCGGAACCGCGACTGCGCCTGCGCCGGAAGGGGACGCTCGGCATCACCGTCAGACTTGCTGTGTGTGGATGCTTCGGTAAACAGCGTCGCAATCGTCTCCAGCGCCAGCCACGGGTACACCGCCTCCGCACCATAGCCAACCAGCGCGGCGACATGATGCTGCTCCACCACGTCCCCCGCTTCGACGACGATGCCGACCTTCGCGCGCAGGCTGGTGCGTACGAGATGCTGCCGGATTGCCCCCAGCGCCAGCAGCGCCGGAATCGGCACGCGCTCCGCTCCTGCCTTGCGATCGCTGATGATCAGCAGGCGGACACCCTTTTGCGCCGCAGCTTCGGCGCGGCGACACAGCCCATCCAGCGCCGCCTCGAGCGCCTCTGGCCGCGACCGCGCCGGCCAGGTCGCATCCAACGTGACCGCCTTGAAGCCCGGAAAGCTGCGCAGTTGCTCCATCTCCTCCGGCAGCAACACCGGATGCTCGACGCGCAGCATCCGCGCGTACGTCGACTTCTCCTCGAGTGGTGAGCCACGCTGCCCGAGGTGCATGCGCAACGACATCACCATCGATTCGCGCAACGAATCGATCGGGGGATTCGTCACCTGTGCGAAACGCTGCCGCAGAAAGTCGTAGAGCGGCGGCATCCGGTGCGACAACACGGCCAGCGGCGTGTCGTCGCCCATGCTCCAGACCACTTCCGCGGCACTGGTAGCCATCGGCTCGAGGATCATACGAAGGTCCTCATGCCCATAGCCAAACGCCAGCTGCAAGGGACGGAGTTGCTCACTCGGTTTGACCAGCGGCTCCACGCCATCCTGGGTCGCGAGCGTCGCCATGTACTGCTGAATCCAACGCGCATACGGTCGACGTGTGGCGACCTCGCGCTTGGCCGCCAGATTCCGGACGATCCGCCGGCCCGCCGTGTCCACCAGCAACACGCCGCCAGGGCCAAGCTTGCCACTCTCCACCACGTCGCGCGGGTCGAAGTCGACGATGCCGACTTCAGAGCCCGCCACCACCATCCCATCAGCGCGGATCTTGTAGCGACAGGGTCGCAGTCCATTCCGATCGAGCGACACCGCCACCTGAATGCCATCGCTGTAGGCGAGTGCCGCCGGCCCATCCCACGGCTCGATCACGCACTGGTGGTACTCATAGAACGCTTTCACCGCCGGTTCGACGTCGGGATACTTCTCCCACGCTTGCGGCACCAGCATCATGGCGGCGTGCACCGGGCTGCGACCCGCTCGCACCAGCAACTCGAGGGCGTTGTCGAGACTGGCCGAATCACTGCCACGCGGCCGGATGGGGTCGCGGAGTCGCACTCCATTCGTACCGAACTGTGGCGAATCGAGCAGCCCCGCCCGCATCGCCATCGCATTCCGGTTACCCCACAACGTATTGATCTCGCCATTGTGGCCCAGCATCCGAAACGGCTGCGCCAGCTCCCAGCGCGGCAGCGTGTTGGTGGCATATCGCTCGTGAAACACCGCGATCGCCGACTCGAACGCCGGGTCCAGCAGATCGGGATAGAACTCCGCCAGTTGTCCGCCGGTGAAGAGTCCCTTGTAGATGACCGTGCGACACGACAACGAACAGAAGTAGAACGGCGTCAGGCCGAGCGCCTCGGCACGGTGCTCCATCTCACGACGCGCCAGGTACAGCAACCGCTCCCACGCGTCATCGTCGGTGACGCCAGCCGGTCGTCCCACGATGACCTGCCGGATCTTCGGCATCGCCTCGCGCGCCGTCCGGCCAAGCACTTCGGGTCGCACTGGCACGTCGCGCCAGCCGATCAGCGGCAGCCCGTCGCTGGCCAGCACCTCTTCGATGACGCGCGTCGAGAGGCGCAGTCCATCAGCGTCGGTCGGGAGGAAGCACATGCCGATCGCGAACGATGCGTCGGCCGCCAGATGGAGCCCCTGACGCGACGCGGCCAGGATGAAGAGCCGGCGCGGAATCTGTGTCAGCACGCCCGCGCCGTCGGCGGATTTGTCGGTGCCAGTCGCGCCGCGGTGCGCCAGCCGCGCCGAGGCCTCGAGCGCCAGCTTCACCACTTCATGGGTTCGTTCGCCGCTCTGCCGCGCGATGAACCCCACACCGCACGCATCGCGGGGAGCGTACGGTGAGCCGGTGCTGTCGTCGGTGACGCTCCCGCGTCGCTCATGCATGGGGTTCACGTCAGCTCCTGCCGACCGAGGGTGATGCCCGTCCCAAACGCTCCCTGTCGCACAATAGCGATTCCTGGGGATGGTGCAATCGGTCCGAGTTGGCGAGATTTCAATCGCAACTGCAGCCCCGGAGGGTTGGCAGAATGGCTATTGCACCGGTCTTGAAAACCGGCGTCCGCAAGGACATCAGGGTTCGAATCCCTGGCCCTCCGTTCCTCCCCAGATCGCAAACGCGCCGACGATTCCCGTGATCGTCGGCGCGTTGTCCTTATCGTACCAGCAGCGGGCCCGACCAGTGCCTGCTGCGCGCGACATCAGACGCAGATCGGCGCAGAAAGGGGCGAGATGGCCCCAGATCATGGCTTCGCGAGCCTACTTCACAGGCACGCGCGTGAACGCATAATCATCACTCCCGTCGAGCAACAGGCGGCTCACCTTCCCTTCGGCATCGAGCTGGAACATCAGGTAGGATTTGCCAGCACGGCCGTCCCCGAGCGCGGCACGAAACGTGTCATAATGCCAGTGCTCGAGCGTCCCACGCAGACTGGGGCTTGTCCCCATCTGAATCTGTAGCCTGTCGCCGTCCACGCGCACCACCGCCGCGCCCCATGCCGGGTGGCTGTAGGTACCGACGTAGGATGCAAGCGGCGCGGACGCCTTCGTACCCTTGACGCGTTTTGCCTCCGCTGCCGCCACCGCCTTCTCGCCATCGACACGCAAACCATTGTAGAGCGTCAGGAACTCGGCGCTCCAGTCGCGCGGCGGCCCACCATTCGTTCCGGCGAAGATATCAATCACCTGAAGCATCAACGCGTGCCGGAACTCCGCATGGTCCAGATTCCCCGCGATGAATACACCCGTGCGCGCGTCAGGCAGCAGCCCGACCATCGCCGTGCGGCCATCCAGGCTTCCGGTATGGAAGGCCAGGAAGCGGCCGCGAAAGTCCTGCTCGAACCAGCCCAGCCCGTACGTCATCCAGTGCGGCTTCGTGATGCGCGCCGTCGGATAGAACTCTTCCGGACCAACCATCGCCTGTGGCTTGAGAAGTTCGCGGAACCCTTCCTCGCTGATCAGGCGCTTGCCGTCCACGCGCCCGCTGTCGAGCAGAAAACGGACCCACTTCCCCATATCGACCGCATTCGACCAGATCGATCCCGCGGCCGGCAGCACATCGACGGTTTCGTCATCGATCACCCGGATCGTGTCCCTGATCCGGAAGTGCGGCTCCGATTGATTGGCCGCCGCAGCGGCATACATCGACTGGTATGTGGTGTGCGACTGCGTCATGCCGAGCGGTGCAAAGATGCGGGTGCGGATGAAGTCATCCCATGACATCCCCGCAACGCGCGCAATCAGCTCACCGGCCGTGCCGTACATCACATTCTGATAGATGAAGCCCGATCGGAGCGAGTACGCCGCGGGAAGAAATCGCACGCGCCGCAGGATCTCGGCGCGCGTCAGGTCACCACGCGCCCACATCAGGTCCGCGTTGCCCAGCCCGATGTTGTGCGTGAGCAGATCCCTCACCGTGGCTTCACGCGTCAGGAACGGGTCGCGGAACTGGAACTCCGGCAGGTGTTTCGTGATCGGGTCATCCCAGGCAACCTTCCCCTCGTCCACCAGCATCGCCATCGCGAGCGCAGTGAATGCCTTGGTGGTGCTCATGATGCCAAACTGCGTCTGCGCATCCACGGTACCCGGCGTCCCGAGCTTGCGAACTCCGTATCCCTTGGCGAAGAGAACGGAATCGTTACGGACCACGGCCACCGTCAGGCCCGGAATGTCCCAGTCGCGGAGGCCTTTTGTGATATACGCGTCAAGTTCCCGCACCTGTGCGGCACGCGTCTGCGCGTCGGACGGCGAAAGGGCCAGCAGCAGCGCGGTGGCAGGGCACAGCAGTCGGATGGAACGC
>JBBQRH010000095.1:0-14842 GCA_038215035.1 Gemmatimonadales bacterium
GTACGATGTCCGCCAGCGACCGTCGCGACGCCGCGGGTGGACCGATGTCGTGGCGTTGTTTCACTGGGCGCGCGCAGCACGCGGAACGAGCCGACCTGCCCCAGGTGGCAAGGCCGCGCCTGAAGCACCGGGACGTAGTGACCGGAGCGCGGACGTGTCGGTGATGCCAGTTTCGACTGAGCGCGCCAACAGGCCAACCGAGCGACAGGATCGCGATAGAACCGATCGTGCTGGTCGACAGGAGCGCGATCGGAGTGGGCGCGGTTCACGCGGAAGCGAGCTTGGCGAGGGGCGCACCGCCCAGTCGCCACGTGAGCAACGTCCGCCGCGAGAAGAACGACCCGCTCGCGAGGAGCGCTCGCCGCGGCCAGATCGGACCGCTCGCGCTGATCGTGCCACGAACGCCGCACCGGCCGCGGCCGAGGAGTCGCTCGCGCAAACGGCACGCCTCGCTCGCGAGGCGCGTCCCGCGCGTCCGCCGCGCCCCGAGCGGCCGGCCCGGCCACCACGGGACAACCTGCTCGAGGCCGTCAAGGCCGTCGACGCTGGCAGCGACACGGACGCAGCCGATGTGTCTCCCAGCGGCGCTGAACTCACGTCGGCTGACGACACTTCGGCCGGAATCCCGACTGGCGAAAAGCGCACGCGGAAGCGCCGTCGCCGCTCGCGCCGCGATCGTGGCGAGCGCGGGCCCCAGGCCGTCGGCGAGCCGGGCATCGCAGACGGCGGTGACCTCCCGGGGACGCCCAAGGGAACGTTGGGCGGCGCAGAGGGTGAGGACGAGGGCGGCGAAGACGACGCCGGTGACGAGCGCCCGTCCGGGAGTGGCGCGTCCCCCGAAGCGGGCGGGGACGGGGCTCGGCGGAAGCGCAGGCCGCGACGACGCCGACGTGGCCCACGCCCGGATGGCGCGGACTCGAGTACCGGCGACGGCTCGCCTCCTCCCGCCGAACCGCCAGCGACCTAGCGCCGGCGTCACCCCGCTCCGTGGAGTCGCCAGTGCTGCTCGCCCGCAGTGCCGCAATGTTGGTGTTGATGGTCGCGGCATTCTCGTCGAGCCATCCCGCCGCGTCGTCCCAAACCGCCGACCAGGTCTCGAGTGCGACGGCGGAAGTTCCGCGCATCCCAACCGTTGGCGAGCGATTGGTCTATGACGTCAAGTTCAGCGCGGTGAAAGTCGGCAGCGGTTTCATGGAGGCCGTCGGGTACGAACCCGTCCGCGGCATCAGCACGCTCCATGTGCGGTTCGTGGTTCGGGGTGGCACGTTTTTCTACAAAGTGAACGATGTGCTGGAGAGCTGGATCGACACCGCCGCCTTCAATTCCTTGCGTCACAAACAGGATCTGTCGGAAGGGTCGCGTGATCGCGAGCGGAACTTCGAGTTCTTCCCCGAGCGGCGCGTATTTTCACAGGATGCCAAGCCCGAAGAGGCCGGCGTGTCGAATCCGCTTGACGAGGGCAGTTTTCTCTACTTCGTGCGACGCGTTCCACTCGAGGTCGGGCAGACCTACGAGTTCAATCGCTACTTCAAGCCCGACCGGAATCCCGTCCGCATCATCGTGCTGCGCAAGGAGCGAATTCAGGTTCCGTCGGGTCAGTACAACACGATTGTGATCCAGCCCATCATCAAGGCGAAGGGGCTGTTCAGCGAGGGCGGAAAGGCGCAGGTCTGGCTCACCGATGATTCTGCGCGTGTGATGGTGCAGATGAAGTCGTCGCTGCCGATTGGATCGCTGAACCTGTATCTGCGCGAGTACCGCCCGGGGGCGGGCGCAGCGCTCATTCGCGGAAACTGACGGCCAGCACAGAACGCAACAGGCAACAGTCACCAAAACCTCTCCCAAGAGCCAAACGTGCTCTCAGAACAGGTTCCGGACGCACGATTCTTCGGGTCGAGCTTCCAGTGAGCGTTTAGCGAAGCCGCGAGAGTCGTGGCGCGAGGCAGCGCACGATCCGCGCCGTTCCCCGCCGACACGGAACAGGTGTCCTCGCTCAGTTCAATGCCCATTCGCCGCTACGATCGCCGAGATTGTGGCACCCGTCGACGCGGTCAAACGCGTTCCGCGGATGTGTGTGCGGACGACGTGCCCGCGCCAACCAGCAGCGCCGCGCTACGTACCGCGATCGTCCATCACCGCGCGTCCTGATTCACGTCATTCCTCTCCGCTAAACGATGGAAGGTCGGTTGTCTTGCCGACATCCACCCCTGACCCTATCTCGAGCCGCCCGCAACTGGCACAACTTCCGCCTTGGACCCACGCGCCGGGTGCCCGTTGCATCCCTGATTCCCGAAAGAGTGCCGCGGGACGCTGGAATATCAGCTGCCGCTTCGCTAGATCGTGCAGCAGACCCACGACATGTGTCGGTTTCAGTCTCAACGTCAGGAAGCCTTCGTGCCCTTAGCATCCGCTGCAGGTTGGATCGTCGGACTCGCAGGCATCGCGGCCTTCGGCATCGAGCGCGTCAAACGGGAGAAGCTCCGCGCCAGCATCAAACAATCCGGCGCATTTCTTCCGCTGCCCACGGTCACGCTCGACGCGATCGATCCGGTCTTCACCACCAACCGCTTCGGCCCCACCCTCGCCACCGAAGTGGCATTCGTCGGCCGCGGGCCGATGATGGTTCCTGGCGGCACCTCGGACGGCGAGGCGTGGATCCTCGCGGTGCTCGCCAAGCAGGCGGAGCGGATGTTCGAATTCGGGACGTGCACCGGCAAGACGTCGTACCTGTGGAGTCGGAACGCTCGCAGCGACGCGAAAATCGTGACACTGACGCTGGCGCCGGAACAGCGTACCGAGTACGAGGCCGCCAGTGGGGATGACCGGCGCGACATGCGCTTTGCGCTCGACGAGTCCAACTTCACCGAATTCATCTACGATGGCACACCCGAAGCCGCGCGGATCACGCAGCTGTTCGGCGACAGCAAGGCGTTCGATGAGACGCCCTACATCAACTGGGCCGACTTGGTCTTCGTGGACGGCGCACACTCCGAGTCATATGTGCTCTCCGATTCCGCGAAGGCATTGCGCATCGTGAGGCCAGGCGGGCTGATCCTGTGGCACGATTATTCCGGGCCGCAGAGCGCCCCCGGCGTGTTTCACGGGTTGAACAAGCTCTCGAAGTCGCTGCCGATCACGCACGTGAAGGGTACGACGTTCGCAGCCTACCGAAAGCCGCTCACCACCTGAGCGCCGGCTGCGTGGTTTAGGGCGGCGGCGCTCGTGTGGCGCCTGCCGGCCGCGGTTACACTGCCCATCCTCGAACACTGCGCCGACGCCTCTATGATCGTGCGCTCCGCTGGAATCAGCCCGGCAGCAGCGCGGATCGCACGTCACAGCGTGTGCAAGTCGTCACGTACACACTGCCGAATGATGCCCGCGGAGTCAAATACAATATGAATGACTTCCCTCTCGGCCCGTGCCGATCACAACGCGTACGCATCACCGACCACACCGTCCGCATCATCATCCGACATCGCCGGCCCACGGGTACTGCGCCGAGAAGTCGTACCTGACTGTATAGCATTCTGTCTTGAGGTGCACTTGAACGCCGAGTCTGACGCCGCCGAGCAGCGAAAGCTCATCTCCGGGGGTCACAGTTCATGGACGAGCAGCTGATCGTCGTGCTGCGCGAAGTCGATGCCGGCGCCAACGTGCAACAGGTATGCCGGCGCAACGGAATTGCGGCGCAGGCGCACTGCTGCTTGACACTCACGGCGTTCACCACTTGAGCACACTACCGACTAGACTGCGCGGGGCGAAGCCGACGACCCGCTTGGGGCCCTCATCAGGCGTCTCGGGATAATCCGGGACGATTCATCTTTTGCTTTCTCATGGATATCACCATCGTTGTCATCACGTACAATGAAGAGCGAAACCTCGCTCGGTGCCTGAGATCGGTACGAGAGCTGAACGGCGAGCTCATTGTTCTCGATTCGTTCTCCTCCGACGCAACAGAAACAATCGCACGCTCTTTCGGCGCGCAATTCAGTCAACACGCGTTCGACGGACACATAGAGCAGAAGAATCGTGCGTTGGAACTTGCAACGCGGACCTGGGTGCTCTCGCTCGACGCCGATGAAGCCCTCGATGAGGAGTTGGCGGCCAACATCCGCCTGGCGATCATCGAGAACAACAACGCGTCCGGCTACAGGATGAATCGCCTCACAAACTATTGCGGACGTTTCATTCATCACTCGGGGTGGTACCCCGACACCAAGTTACGCTTGCTTCGGCGCGGCAGAGGCAGGTGGGGAGGGGTCAATCCTCACGACCGGCTCGAACTCACCGACGGTGGCACGGCGCTGCATCTCAAAGGAGACATTCTTCACTACTCTTATTACACGCGCAGTGATCATTTAAAGCAGATCGAGTACTTTTCCGACATTTCCTCGAAAGAACTGTTCAAGCGGCGGAAAAAGGCATCGTGGCCAGCAATCGTGGCGAGGGTCGCGTTCCAGTTCACCAAGACCCTCTTGCTGAAACGTGGCTTTCTTGATGGAACGGCTGGCTTCACCATTGCGCGCTTCAGCGCGTATGCCACCTGGAAGAAATATACAAAGCTGAGGCGACTGTACGATGCCTAAGCCGATCGATCATGTACTGATCGCGCGAACCGATGGCATTGGCGACGTGGTCCTCACGCTCCCGCTTGCGGTGGCACTGAAGCAGTTGGTGCCGGCGGTGAAGATCAGCTTTCTTGGCAAGGCGTATACCAGACCGGTGATCGAGGCGTGCAGAAGTGTCGATGCCTTCCTCGACTGGGATGACGTGAAGGACAACAAGGCACGCGCGGCAGAGCTCCTCCGCAGCGCGAATGCGGATGCGGCCATCATTGTGTTTCCGGCGAACGACGTCGTCACGGCGGCGCACGCGGCGCAGATCGAGACGCGCGTTGCAACCGGCCACCGCTGGCATACGATCCTCAAGGTGAATCGCCGACTCTGGTTCTCTCGCAAGCAGGGAAACCTTCACGAAGCGCAGTACAATCTGAAAATGCTGGGTGGGCTTGGTCTGCAGTCGACATGGGGACTCGACGCCATAGCCAACATGTACGACATGCATGTGTCACCATGTCGCGCCGAGGCGGCACGTTCGTTTCTATCGGCTCAGAAGCGAGTGCTCCTCCATCCCAAGTCGCACGGCAGCGCAGTGGAATGGCCGTCCCGGTCATACGGCGAACTGGCGCAGATGCTCACAGAACGTGGATACTCAGTCGCGATCTCGGGCACGGCCCGAGAAAGGGCCGCCATTGGCGATGACTTTCCGTGGGATATCGTGACGGACCTGACTGGGAAGCTTTCGTTGGGTGAACTGATGCAGACCATCGCCACGGTCGATGCGTTCGTCGCTGCGTCAACGGGACCACTACACATCGCAGCGGCGCTTGGCGTCAGAACATTGGGATTGTATTCGCCCAAACGGCCGATCCATCCGGGTAGATGGCAACCGGTCGGCCCCAAGGCATCGTTCCTGGTCGCCGATACCCATCCTGAGGATGGTCGCTTGCCGTTTTCGGCTGACGAGGTCCTGCAGGGGCTCTTGATGCCCGTCACCTGAATACGGTGCCGTCGATCGCCCATGCAAGGCAAGACGGTGATAGCGCGCGCGCTGTGATGCGAAACGGAGTCGCCGTGCGGTTGGTATCGTCAAGCGTGTCGCCCCGTGGCGGGGAATTGCTCGACGTCGATAGGTGCCTTCAGCGAGGATAAGTGAAAGTCGGCTGATTCGGCGGCCGTGGCCCGATTCCTCCGTTCGCCATTGCAGACTGCGGGTGGAGCCGAGACATGCGTGGAGCTGACGAGCCGCAAACGACCTTGCGCACCGATCACTCGGTCGAGGCCCGCATTCCGGCGGAGCACCCGCTGCGCATGATTCACGGGTTCGTGAATCCGATCCTGACCGCGCTGTCGCCGCGGTTCGAGGCGTTATACTCGCGGATTGGGCGCCCGTCGATTCCGCCTCAGCGCCCGCTGCGCCGTCCTCCTGCAGGTGCTGTACACTGTCTGGAGCGAGCACTAACAGAGGGAGCAGCTCAATGACAACCTGCTGTTCCGTTGGTTCGCGGGTCTGAATGCCGATGACGCGGTATGTACTCCGACGGTGTTCCGCATGAACCGGGATCGACTGATCGAGGGACAGATCGGCGACGGTTTCATGGAGGAAGTCTTGCGGGCCGCCGATCAGCGGCGCCTGCCGTCACACGAGCACTTCACCGTCGACGGGCGCTCTCGATACGTAGGCGCGTCACAACAGTGCGCGCACGGGCATCTGGCGCTGATCAGGTGAGCCAAGTCCCCTCGGTCAGACGCTCACGAGCAGTCTCGAAGGCAACTGGCTTGCGGCAGCCAGTGACGACTTTTTCAGCGCCCTGTGCAGCTACCCGCAGATTGCGAATGACGATTGGCCGAAAACACGAAGGGCGGACCAACGGCGGTCCGCCCTTCACGTCAACCAAGCTTGCGCTCAGTACGTGCGCGGCGAGTTGACCTTGTCGCGCAGACGCCGAGCCGTCCCCGGCGCGACAACCAGCATCACGCCATATACGACTGCACCGATGAGCAGGATCTTGACCGCCAGGCCAATCAGCGGAAAAAAGAGCACTCCAATCAACTTCAATGCGAACAGGCCGAGCAACGCGAGCACACCAATTGTGAAGATCGTCTTCAGCATTTCATCCCCCTCCGGGAAGTCCTGTGCAATCTACGCGGCGTGGTGAGCACGAGTTTCAGGACGGAGATAATTTGCGCCATGCCTTCTCTGACGAATACGCCGTGACACACTCCAATGCTGATATCGCCATCATCGGTGGCGGCGTCGCCGGCCTCTCGGCCGCCCTTGCTCTGGCCGACACCGGTCTCGACGTGGTACTCCTCGCCGACGTGCGCGCGGGCGAAGCCTCGCCCGCTGCCGGCGGGATTCTCGACACCGGACATGGGCACCCCAACCCGGCGACGCGCCGCCTGATGCGGGCGGCCCGCGAACTCTGGCCCGCGTGGCTGGACATGCTGGCCGACCGGACCGGAGTGCAGGTCCCGTTCAACCGGGAGGGAGTGCTCGAGCTGGCGGTCTCGGTGCAGGACGCGGACCGCCTTCGCACACAGGACGACGACGAGGCCGAGTGGCTCGACACCCGCGAGCTGATCGAGCGCGAGCCGCAGCTCACGCACGCGCTTGGCGCGCTGAGGTTCCCGAGGGATGGGGCCGTCAATCCGCTCGTCTTGCTGAAAGCGCTCAAGCACGCCGTCGGGCGGCACGTGCATGTGCGCGTCCTGCAGCAAACGGTCTCGGCCATTGCGACGGGGCGACCGGATGAGGCTGTGTCGCTCTCGATCGGCGACGGGTCCACGATCTCCGCCATGCGGGTCGTCGTCGCCGCCGGAGCGTGGTCCAGCGCCATCGTCGGTTTACCGATGCACCTGCCTGTCGCCCCAGTCCGGGGCCAGCTGATGTCGGTCGCGAGCAAGGCCCTGCGGCACGTGGTGATGCTCGGCCAAGGCTACGCGATCCCGCGCGGCGACGGTCGGACGATCATCGGCGGCACGGAAGAGCACGCCGGATTCGATGCCCAGCACACGCCCGACGGGGCACAGCGCGTCCGTGCGCTCGCGGCCGCAATTCTCCCTTCGCTTGGGACCGCGAGCATGTTGAGCACCTGGGCCGGCCTTCGACCCATGACGCGCGACGGCCTGCCGATCATTGGGCCAGACCCAGAGGAGCCCTCGGTCCTGTATGCCTGCGGCCACGGAAAGAACGGAATTCTGCTCGCTCCCCTCACCGGCGCGCTGATCACTGCCGCAGTGACCGGTTCGGCCCCGCCAACCGACCCAGCACCGTTCAGCCCGTTACGGTTTTCCTGATTCGCGATCACGATTTCGGCAGTATCGATTGAATAACCCTTGAAAGGAAAACGTTAGGTTAGCCCGCCTTCCGCTCTCCTTCGTGGATGCCTAGCTTCCCTTTCAGACCGGATCGCCCCTCGGCGCGACGGCGGTAGAGCGGCGTATTGTCGTCGCTCCCGTCCCACTCGAGCGACGATCCCCGGATGTGGTGTCATGGAAGACCATCTGTACCAGATTCTCGGCCGCCACCGTGCCGAGCCGCTGCCGGAGCGCAAGCCGAGTTGGCTGAAGGTCAAGGCGCCTGGTGGGGAGAATTATTTGCGCATCAAGGGAATGATGCGGGAACTCGGGCTTCATACCGTCTGCGAAGAAGCGCATTGCCCGAACATCGGCGAGTGCTGGGATCACGGTACCGCCACGTTCATGATTCTGGGCGACGTGTGCACCCGCAATTGCGCGTACTGTGCCGTCTCGCATGGTCGGCCGCCAAGCTTTGACCTGGCCGAGCCAGAGAAGGTCGCCAGCGCCGTCGCGGCCATGAGCCTGCGGCACGCGGTGATCACGTCAGTCGATCGCGATGATCTGCCTGATTTTGGCTCGCATCATTTCCACGAAGTCATCCGGCTGATTCACGAGAAGGTGCCCGGCTGCTCGGTGGAAGTGCTGGTACCCGATTTTCAGGGGAAGCGGGAAGCGATCGAGCACGTGCTCGATGCCCGGCCGGAGATCTACAATCACAACACCGAGACGGTCCCGCGCCTGTACAAGAAGGCGCGCCCGGGCGGACGGTACGAGCGGGTGATGAACATCTTCCGTATCGCCAAGTCCCACGCCCCTGACATCCTCACCAAGACAGGCATCATCCTTGGCATGAGCGAGACGATCGAGGAAGTGATCGAGGTGATGAAGGACCTGCGCTCGGTGGACGTCGACATCCTGACACTGGGGCAGTATCTGAAGCCATCGGAGAGTCACATCGCCCTCGACCGATATTACACGCCGGAAGAGTTCCGTCATCTGTACGAAGTGGGCATGTCCCTCGGGTTCCGGCATGTCGAAAGTGGTCCGCTGGTCCGGTCGTCGTATCACGCCTGGGAGCAGGTACAGGCCGCCGGCGTCAGTTAGTCGCGTTGCAACTGCAGGTCCGATCGCTGCCGCGGAGTAGTCGCGGTCTCAGATCGTTGGTTGTGCCTTGCGTCGCTCACAGTAGGGAGCGTCCAGACATCACGCGCCGCCTCCGTGGCGCGTGACACCGTCGTTCAACCCACTGTCGCATTTCTCCATGGCCAAGCGCACGTCACCGGCGAAGAGTCCGCCGAAGCCTGCTGCGTCCGCCCCGGCACCTGATGCCGAGCGCACGCTGCATCTGTCCCTGCTCCGCTCGATGCTCCTGCAGCGTCGATTCGAGGAGCGCTGTGCCGAGGCGTATGCCATCGGCCGCATCGGTGGCTTCTGCCACTTGTACATCGGGCAGGAGGCGGTGAGCACGGGGACGCTCAGCCATCTCCGTCCGGACGACTACATGATCACGACCTACCGTGACCACGGACAGGCACTCGCCCGTGGGCTGACGCCGCGGTCGGTGATGGCCGAGCTGTTCGGGCGGGTCGATGGCTGCGCCGGCGGCAAGGGCGGCTCGATGCACATGTTCGACAAGGCGACCGGATTCCTCGGCGGGCACGGCATCGTCGGCGGCCATCTGCCGATTGCCACCGGCGTCGGTTTTGCGATCAAGTATCGTGGCGGCGATCAGGTGATCTGCTGCTTCTTTGGCGAAGCGGCGGTGAACAACGGTGCGTTCCACGAGTCGCTGAACATGGCGGCACTCTGGAAGCTCCCCGTGATCTTCATCATCGAGAACAACCGCTATGGCATGGGAACATCCGTCGAGCGGGCGTCGGCCATCAACGACATCTATCAGCGCGCCGGCAGCTACGACATGCATCGCGGTGTGGTGGACGGCCAGGACGTGCTGGCCGTCCGCGCCGCGATCGATGAAGCCGTGACGCGGGCGCGAACCGAGCAGAGCCCGACGCTGCTCGAGATGCGCACCTATCGCTTCATGGGCCATTCCATGTCGGACGCCGTCAGCGGCACGTATCGGAGCAAGGCGGAACTGGATGAATACCTGAAGCGTGATCCGATTGCCTTGTTGCGCGCGCACATGGAAGAGCGAGGCACGCTGACTGCGCAGGTCATGCAGGAGCTCGACACCGAGCTCAAGGCGATCGTGCAGGATGCCTGGGATTTCGCCGAGGCCAGCCCGGAACCGCCACTGGAAGCGCTGATGGAACATGTGTACGTCGACACCACGTCGGACACGATCAGCACCGCCGGCGGGTGGAGCTGACCCATGGCCATCATCACATATCGTGACGCGCTGAATCAGGCGCTCCGTGAAGAGATGCAGCGCGATGCTCGCGTCTTCCTGATGGGTGAGGAAGTCGGCGTGTATCAGGGCGCCTACAAGGTGTCGAAGGGATTGCTCCAGGAGTTCGGAGAAATGCGCGTGGTCGACACACCGATCACAGAGCTCGGGTTTGCCGGTGTCGGTGTCGGCGCGGCCATGGTGGGCCTGCGCCCCATCATCGAGTTCATGACGTGGAACTTCGCCCTGCTGGCACTCGACCAGGTGGTGAATGCCGCTGCGAAGCTGCTGTACATGTCCGGCGGCCAGTTCAACATCCCGATGGTCTTCCGCGGCCCGAACGGTGCGGCGCTGCAGCTCGGCGCGCAGCACAGCCAGGCCTGGGAGAGCTGGCTGGCGCACATCCCCGGCCTGAAAGTGGTGGCGCCGGGCACACCGTACGACGCGAAGGGCCTGCTCAAGGCGGCCATCCGCGACGACAACCCGGTGTGCGTGCTCGAAGGCGAAATGCTCTACAACAACAAGGGCGAAGTGCCGGACGGTGAGTACATCGTGCCACTCGGCGTCGCGGATCTCAAGCGCAAGGGCGAACACGCCACGATCGTGACGTGGGGCAAGCAGGTGCTGGTGGCGATGGCGGCCGCCGATCAGATGGCCAAGGATGGTATCACGATCGACGTCGTCGATCTGCGCAGCATCCGACCGCTCGACGAGCGCGCGATCATCGATAGCGTGAAGAAGACCAATCGATGCATCGTGCTGGAGGAAGGGTGGTACTTCGCCGGCGTGGGTGCCCAGATCACCGATCTGGTGCAACGCGAATGCTTCGACGATCTCGACTCGCCGGTGCTGCGCGTGACGCAGGCCGACGCGCCGATGCCATATGCCAAGGGGCTCGAGAAGGCCGCCAAGGCCGACCTGCCGAAGACCATCGCCGCGGTACGCCGCGCGCTCTATCTCGACTGATCCCACACGCCGGAACTCTGACGATGGCTACCAAGGTGATGATGGAAGCGCTCTCTCCGACCATGGAAGAGGGGCGACTCGTGAAGTGGACGAAGAACGAGGGCGATGCCGTGAAAAGCGGTGACGTGCTCGCGGAGGTGGAGACCGACAAGGCCATCATGGAGCTGGTGGCGCGTGGCGATGGTGTGTTGCGCGCGCGGCTGATTCCCGAGAACACGACGACGCCGGTCGGCCAGCTGATCGGTGTGATCGCTGCGGCCGGCGAGGACATTGCGGCGTTGGTCGGTGGTGCAGGCGCGACGCCGGCACCCGCGGCGGCGGTGGCAGCACCAGCAGCACCAGCAGCACCAGCAGCACCAGCAGCACCGCCAGACGCCGCGTCCGCACCCGTCAGTGCGGCACCACCGACAGCGACAGCAGCCGCCGCGGTGCCAATGGCCACGCCTGTGACCGGCGCACCACGGACGCCGATGCCGCGGGTGGGTGACCACGCCTCGGAACAGCCGTCACACGCCAGCGATTCCGGCGGACGGACATTGGCGTCGCCGCTGGCGCGCCGGATGGCGAGTGAGCGCGGCCTCGACATCGCGCAGGTGCGCGGCTCAGGACCGGGCGGCCGCATCATCAAGCGCGACGTGGAAGATGCCATGGCCGGCGGCGCGACGATGCTCGCTGGCGCACGTCCGGCAGCGCCGGGCGTCTCGGCGTCGGACTTCACCGACGCACCGCTGACGCAGATTCGCAAGACGATTGCGCGTCGACTGGCTGAATCGATCGGACCGGTGCCGACCTTCTACCTGACGGCAGAATTCGATCTGGCGCGTGTCACCGACATGCGTGCGGCGATGGCGGCGATTGGTCCGGAGTACAAGGTCAGCGTCAACGACATCATTCTGAAGGCGGTCGCGGTGGCGCTGACCCGCCATCCAGAAGTGAATTCACACTGGATGGGCGACAAGATCCGACAGCACCACCGCGTGCATGTCGGCATGGCAGTGGCCATTCCTGAAGGGTTGATCACGCCGGTGATCTTCGACGCCGATGCCAAAGGCTTGTCGCAGATCAGCCAGGAGGCGCGGGAACTTGCCAAGCGCGCCCGCGAGCGGAAGTTGCAACCGCACGAGTACACCGGCGCCACGATGTCCGTCAGCAATCTGGGCATGCTCGGCATCGACGAATTCACGGCCATCATCAATCCACCCGAGGCGGCGATCCTGGCCGTGGGCGCGGTCGACGACAAGCCAGTGGTGATCGGCGGGGTGATGGAGATCAGGAAGCGGATGCGCGTCACCATGAGTTGTGATCATCGTGTCATTGACGGCGCGCTGGGTGCGCAGTTCCTGCAGACGCTGCGGCGATTGGTCGAAAATCCGCTGATGCTGGTGTACTGATCCCATTCGGCTGATGGAGTGAAATGTCGCCCGAGACGTCGTCAACATCGGAGGTCCGTGACGAGCCAGCGGCTCCAGTGGACACAGGTGCGCCATGCGTTCCGGCGGCACCTCACGGTCCTTTTACGCTGGCGTCACTACTCGAGCTGAACGACGAGGAACTGGCGCAGCCACTGTCGCGAGCTGGGCCAGCGGAGCTCAGATGGGAACAACTCACCCTCGGTGCCGCACCGGATACCGGCGAGGCGCAGGCGACGGCGTTTCGCAGCGGCGCGGCGTCGCAGCCGCCATCAGACGAAACAGAGCTGATTCCGGGGCTCAGCGTGCCAGGTGCCGTCGAAGTGCCGGTATACCTCGCCGGTCGCGCGCTGCGGGAGCTGCTGCAGAGTGACACTGCCACCGACGGGCACGCGACGGCCCCGGCACGCCCACCGGCGATTGCGGTAACCGGCGTTGGTCGGCCGAGAACGCGCATGGAGCCACCGACGGTGAACTTCTCGAGGTCGGGCAGTGAGTCGGTACTCTGGCCCAAGCGACGGAAACCGGTCGCGGCCACGGCGCTGCCAGAGGAGTGTGCGAAGTGTGGTGCACCCTTCGAGGGTGATCGCTGCAACAACTGTCATCACGATGTCGCCGTGTCGTCACGGGCACGACGGGCCGGCTTCTGGAACGACGTTCTGGCCGCATTCATTGAAAGCGACAGCCGATTCATCCGTACGATCGGCGCGTTGGTGCTGGCACCCGGTGAGCTCACACGCGCATTTCTCGACGGCCGACGTCGACGTTACTTCGGACCGTGGCACGTCGCCCTCGCGACGCTCGCGATGTTCGGTATGGTCAGCGCCTTGGGCGGCCTGCGCCCGCGCCCGGATCGTGTGCTCACGATCGGGACCGAGCGTACCGGCGAGTTCCCTGCGCTGCTGGCCGACGCGGCAGCGGTCAATCCGGCGGTCGACGCGCCACCCGATGTCGTCCGGGATCTGGCGTCTGCGATCGACTATCTGCCGCTGCTCTGGCTTCCACTGATGGCGTTCGGCGTGGTTGCCGTGATGGCGGCAGTGCGCACCTTTGATCGACGGGACGACGCCGTCGAGATGGTGTTCGCCACCCACTTCGCGGCCTGGTTCGTGATCTGGTGGGGACTGGTGGTTCCCGCGTCGCTCCTGGTGACGAAATTCGGACTCGAGTACACGGCCACCCTCGCCGGCGTTACCCACGTCCGGTATCTCGAGAACGGCCGGATCGATGGTCTCTCCGCGGCCTGGAGCACCATGCGAGCAGTCACGGTCTCGCCTGCATTCCACTCCACGCTACTGGTTGCTGGACTCCTGCCGTGGGCGATCCTGGCGTATCGTCGAGCCTGCGACACGACCTGGGTGCGCGCCGTGCTCGCCGGGGGACTCGTGACGGCCGTGCCACTGGTGCTGTTGCTTCCGTTCGCCTGAGACTGCCGCCGCGGGCGGCCGTCGATCTGCACTGGAGTCGCTCCGGCAAAACGCGCATCTTTCACCATTGGCCAACCCGACACGGGTCGGTCAACAGCGGCGCGGCACCAGCCGGCGCCCGATCCCCTACGTGAGATCGTCATGGCATCGTTCGACGTCATCATCCTCGGCGGCGGTCCCGCCGGGTACGTCTGCGCCATTCGCAGCGCGCAGCTTGGTCTTCAGGTCGCCGTCATCGAGCGCGAGGCGCTGGGCGGAACGTGCGTGCTCTGGGGCTGCATTCCGGCCAAATCCCTGCTCGAGAGTGCGTCACTCGCAAACAAGCTGAAGCACGCGGCCGAGCACGGGATTACGACCGGCCCGATCACCGTCGACTACGGCCCCGCGATGAAGCGGTCGCGCGGCGTGAGCACGCAGAACTCGAAGGGCGTGGAGTTCCTGCTGAAGAAGAACAAGGTCACCTACATTCGCGGTACCGGCCGCGTGACAGCTGCCAATACCGTGGAAGTGAAGGACGCCGACGGTAAGGTCGAGGCGCACACATCGACGAAGGCGCTCGTGATTGCGACCGGCTCGCGGGTCCGGGGCCTGCCTCAGGTTGGCCTCGAGCTGAATCGCTCGACGGTGCTGTCCTCCGACGAAGTCCTCATCCTGGAATCGGCGCCGAAAACGATGGCAGTGGTTGGCGCGGGTGCCGTCGGCTGCGAGTTTGCCGATGTGTTCAACGCCTTCGGAACGCAGGTGACGCTGATCGAAGTCGCGTCCCGCATTCTGCCGATCGAGGATGCCGATGCGTCGGCCGAGCTGGCACGTGCGTTCAAGAAGCGCGGC
>JBBQRH010000096.1:0-14540 GCA_038215035.1 Gemmatimonadales bacterium
CAGGACACCGCAGGCGCACCGCCCGGCGGCTGGTATCCGGAGCAGCGCATGACGCCGGAGGAGGCGGTACGAGGGTACAGCGCCTGGAGCGCGTTCGCGGGTTTCGATGAGCAGGATGCGGGATCTATCGCGGTCGGCAAGCGCGCCGACTTCACCGTGCTGGACGTCGATCCGTTCAGGCTCGCCACGCCCGCCGCGTTGCTACGCGGACGCGTGATGCTGACGGTGTCGCGCGGTCGCGTGACGTACTCACGCGACCGCTGACCGCCCGTTCGTCAGACGCGCAGTGCCGCCGGCAGCGCGGCAACGAAGGACTTCATTTCTTCAGGCGTTCCGATGCTCACGCGCGACCAGTCCATGTATGGCGGGAAGTTCCGGCCGGTCAGGAACCCCTTCTCCTTCATCGCGGCGCGGAAGCGGTCATTCGGCATGCCGGTCTGGAAGAAGACGAAGTTCGTCTGTGATGCAGCGACCCGCTTGCCCATCGCCGTCAACGTCGACGTGAGCAGCGCGCGACCATCACGATTGCGCCCCTTCACGAACTCCTGATACGACGTGTCCTCGAGCGATGCGATCGCCGCCTGCATGCCGAACGCATTCGGATTGCCCGTCATCCGCGCCTCGAGTCGTTCCACGATATCCGGCCTCGCAATCGCGAAACCAACGCGCAGCCCGGCCAGTCCGTGAATC
Source organism: Gemmatimonadales bacterium (assembly GCA_038215035.1). Classification (GTDB taxonomy): domain Bacteria; phylum Gemmatimonadota; class Gemmatimonadetes; order Gemmatimonadales; family Gemmatimonadaceae; genus JACMLX01. The sequence continues at coordinate 691 of JBBQRH010000096.1, forward strand.
TTCGACGCGGTCCGCGACACGATGATGTTCTCGCCCTTGAGCACCAGGTCCGTCATGGAGCGATGGCCGGGCGTGTCGACGAAATCATGGTACGCTTCGTCCACGATCACCAGCGCGCGATGCTGCGTGGCGCTGACGAAGCTGCGGATCTGCTGTGCGTCGGAAATGGTGCTGGTCGGGTTGTTCGGATTGCACACGAAGACGAGTCCCACCGCGTTTGTGATGCGGGTGTCCATCGCGGCAAAATCATGACCGAGATCAGCTGTGAGTGGAACCCTGTGCACCGTCGAGCCCATCGTTTCGGCGTAGGAGGGCAGTCCTTCGAACGTCGGCCACGGGATGACTACTTCGCGTCCCTGAAGTCCATACGCGAGCGCCGCAACTGACAGCGTCTCGCTCGATCCCTGCGTGATCAGCACATTCGATGCATCAACGCCCACGTGTTTTGCAAACGCCCGCTTCAGTGCACCGTTCGATTGCAGATCGTACTGACTGTGCTCCCACCAGCCGGTCGAGATGCCGTCCTTTGCCTTCGGTGACATGCCGAACGGATTCTCGTTGAACGCCAATCGAATGGGTCCGGCCGCGCGTCTCGCTTCCGTGGCACTGGCTTCCATCTCGAGCAGGCGGTCGTGATAGGTGCCCGCGACGTCGAGTTTCTGCGCCGCACCGAGCGCGGGGAGCACCTTCGGCAGCAGCACCGACGATCCGGCAGCAAGACCGGTGGAGATCAGCCACTGACGGCGATTCACGGGAGCGGACATGGGAGCCTCGGGGGACCGGGTGGGCGCGCTGCGTCCGTCAGAATAGCACGGTCGCGCCGCGAGTGGTGAGTCCTCCTCCGACCGTCGCTGGCGACCTTCTCCTACCGCCCCCGCAATCCGGCCCGTAATCCGATTGTGGCCTGGCGCTGAAACGCCGCCGTCCACCCGCTGGGCCGCTGATCGAAGAGATTCACGACGCCCAGCGACAGCTCCACCGCTCGCTGCAGCCCGAACCGGATCTGACCATCCACCGACAGGAAGCCGCCCTGCGTGATCGCGCCACGCGGCGCCGAGCCGGTGTAGCGGGTCGAGAGGTCACCCGCTATGCCGCCGAGCGTTTGCCACTGCCTGGAGAGCGCCACCCGTGCCGTATGCCGTGCCCGGCCATCCAGCGTTGCGCCGGTGAGTAGATCGCGGGCGCGCAGGTAGTCATAGCCAATGGCCAGCTCCGCCGATTGCCGGTTGAGCCGAAAGTTCGTCTCGATGCCTTCGGTGCGTGCACGTTCGACGTTGATGTTCTGAAACACCAGCAGCCCGGCCGCATTGGTGCCGGTGTTCCGCGTCGCGATCAGGTTCGAGAGCGCATTGCGATACCCCTCGATTTCCAGTGCCACCCCCTCGACCGGTGCCCACGTGCCGCCCACGCTGCTGCTCCACGACGACTCCGGTCGCAACGTCTCGTTGCCGATGATCTGGTAGCCCGCGGCGCCGTTGATGAAGGTGTAGCGCAACTCCTTGAACGCTGGAGCGCGGAAGCCTCGGGCCACATTCGCCCGCCAGCGCCACGCCGGCGCGGCCTGCCAGACCGCGCCGACGCTCGGTGAGACGGCGTTGCCCCAGAGTGAGCTGGAGGTCGAGCGCGCGCCGACAGTAACCAGCACTGGGCCGAGTGACCACGCATCGCGCGCAAAGAACTCGAGCACACGATCGTTGACACTGTCGCCATCGATCTTGTTCGGCGCGACGATGCCACGTGCGCTGAACTGCACGCCGACATCGAGCGAATGTGTGGAGAGCGCGCGAGTGTACGCCACCAGCCCGCGCGCCTGTTGCTCACGCTGCTCGAGTGAATCGGCCGAGCCGGCGATCGGCAGATCGCCCAGCGCTTCGCGGAACTGGTAGGCGTAGCGCTGCCCGAAGACGCGGGCGCGCAGCTGGCCACCGCCGGTTCGTGCTTGCATCTCGACAAATCCCTGCGTCGATCGATTGTCGATGAAGCCGTTGAACCCCGCACCTACCGGCCAGCGTTGCCGCTGCTGTGTCATGGTCAGGTCGGTGCGCAATGAGACGCGGTCAGACACACGAATCCGCGTGTCGCCGCGAAAATCATACACGCGGTCGAGCGTGGACCCGCTGGCGTTGATCGCGGTGACGCGATCCGACTGGCGCCAGCCGCCGCTCAAACGCACGCCGACCGGGCCGAAACTGTTGCTGATCTCGGCCGACGATTCCCGTCGCCCGAGTTCGCCGGTCCGCACGGTCACATCGCTCGTCAGCCGCGACGTTGGCGCCGCCGTCACGAGATTGATCACGCCGCCCAGTGCCTCGCTGCCGTACTCCACGCTCGACGGGCCTTTCACCACCTCGATCCGCTCCGCCGCCAGTGTCGACAATCGACCAATGTCGCGATTCTCGGTCATCGCACCGGCTACCGGCTCGCCATCGACGAGTACCAGCACGCGAGATTGATCGAGCCCGCGAATGGCAATCGACGTCTGCGCCGGCGGTGAACCGATCTCCTGAAGGCCGGGAATGCGTCGAAGCAGCTGATTGGCCGAAACGGCGGTCGCGGCGGCGATGTCCGTCTTCGACAGGACCGTGACGCTGGCTGGCGAGTCGCCGACGCGGATTTCACGCTGACCGACCGTCGTGACCACGCGATCGAGCATCGTTGGTACCGGCTCCAGCGCCACCCGCAGCTCCGTCGCCGATATCCTCACGCGCTGCTCGCGAAAGCCGAGGGCCCGCACCCGCAGGCTGTCACCGATGGTCGCACTCAGCCGAAACCGTCCATTGGCGTCGGTTCTCACGCGGGCACCATCCGGCAGCACGGTCACTTCCGCTGATGCAATGATGGAGCCGGCGCTGCCGGTACCGACCACCAGCCCGCGAATACCTTGCGCCGTCAGTGGCGCGGCCGCCGACATGACTCCAAGGCACATCGCGGCCAGCAGCGAGGATAATCGTCGTCGCTGGCCGCCACCCCGATGTGCCGACCTGCCACTGATCATCGGATACGCGCGTATCGCAGCGTGGGAAAGCCACCCGAACCCGACGTACCGTAGTAGCCGATGACCTGCAGCTTGTACGTCTTCGCCCCGCGGCGAATCAGATAGGTGTTGAACGTCGGCGAGAGCCGCTGGTCGTTGTTCAGGTCGTAGCGGAACGGACCGCTCACGTCCTCGATCGAGTTCGGGATCGGGCCCGTGAGCACCGACAGGTACTGGGCATATTCGGGAGCGTTGCCCGCCGCGGTGGTGCCGGCGAACCCAGGGGTCGCGTCGCCCGGATAGGTGCCGACGTTGCACGCCGTGTTCACACCCAGTTCGTACACTGACGGCGACACGAGGATGTCCCAGTTGCAGCCGTTCGGCGTCACCGCGGCACCGGTGGCAAGGTCAATCGAGAGCGGCGCGCTGCCGGTGGCGATCGTGAAGGCCTGTGTTGCACCGAGCGTGGCTCCGGTCTGCGCGCGCGACTCGAAGCTGATCGAGGACAGGGCGCGTCCGGCGAAGGTGATGGCGGTCACGCGAATCAGGGCGAAGGACCCGTTCGCGCGGCGCACCTTCCAGAAAGCCGCAGTGTTGGCAGTGGGTGTGGCGCGACCGACGTTCAGGAACGCATTGGCGTTCGGAATCAGACGGTCTGCCTTGAAGAACGAGTCCGCTGGAATCTGTGCGTCGCGGATGGAGTCGAACGCGGCCAGTGTGTTCTGGTTGGTGAACGCGAGGACCTGCGCTGCCGTCGCATTCTTGTTGTTGCCGAAGGAATGCCCCGTTCCGCCGCCAGTGCCCGATACGCCACCGTTGACGCGGACTTCGTACCGACGCAGTGCGATGTCCCAGCTGGCGGTGCTAGGCACCAGGCCGCGTGACTCGAAGCTGAAGTACACCAGCGTATCGGTGGAGCTGGCGTTCACTGGCCCGGCCACCACCACGGCGTTCAGGGCTGGCCCCTGGCCCAAGATCGGGTCGGTAACGGTGGTCTCGGACTGACCGCAGGCCGCCAGTGCCAGCAGCAGCATCGGTGCGCGGACGGCAAGGGACTGGATTCTCATCATGCAAGCCTTCGTGTGGGACGGGTGTTCGAAGTGTGAGGGAGTGTTCGCACGTATGGTGCGTAAACCCGTTCGCCGGCTCAAGTTCGGAACACTACGGATGGCCGGGCGGTATCGCGCACGGCGGCGGGTGTCCGCTAGTCTTCTTTGTATTCCGCACTTCGCCCGTCGAGCCGGCGGTGCTTCCACACACTGCTTCCCGTCCGATGCCGCTCCCGCGTCGTAAATTTCTCAGCTGGATGGGCACAGCCTCGCTGCTCGGCGCGGCTGGAGCGCCGTCGCTGGCAAGTGCCTCACCACGGAGGCGCGATGCGCTCGGCGACGATCATGCCCCGCCCATCGCCGAAACGTGGGACATGAGCTGGACGGCCCGTGTCACGGGGAAGTACAAGGCGGTGTTCGACTCGCCAGAGGCACACAGTGGCGCGGCACTGTTCCGCGCCGTGTCCTGGCGGGAGCAATACAAGGAGGTCTACGGTGCCGAGGTCAGTGAGACCTCGCCGGTGGTCGTGCTCAGGCACATGGGCTTCTATCTCTCGCTGAACGACGAATACTGGGCACGCTTCGAGGTTGGGAAGGAGCTGAAGGAACGCGACGAGAAGGGAAAGAAGTGGGCGAAGGTCAATCCTCTCGGTGCGACCGCTGCGGCGGGAAGCGCACAGAGTGGGAAGTATTCAATTCCCTCTTTCATCGCCGCTGGTGGCATCGTGCTCGCCTGCGGATGGTCCTTTGGTGGCGCCGTCGCGCAGATCGCCAAGGCCGACAAGCTCGAACCTGACGCCGCCCGCGCCCGCGCCAAGGAGATGCTGATTCCGGGCGTCATCCTTCAGCCGAACGGGATCTTCGCTGCGCTCCGCGCGCAGGAAGCCGGTTGCGCCTACGTCATGGCCAGCTGACACGCACTCGATGCGCCCACTGGTGAGGCTGGTCGTGCGCCTCGGTGTGGGTGCCCTGAGCGGCGCGCTGCTGTTGGCGTGGCTCGTGTTTCAGCGGCAGCCGCTGGTGAGCCGCGCCGCGAATCCCTCGCCGGACGATGTTCGGCGCGCACGATCGCTGCTGGTGCAGAACGATCCCCGTCGCGCGCGGGCCGGTACGGCGCGAACCATCACGTTGTCGCAGCAGGATGCGACGTTGCTGAGCCAGTATGGCGCATCGCGTTGGCGCACCGCCCGCTCGCTCGTCACACTTCGCGAACGGAGCGCGAGCGTCCAGGTGAGCATCCCGATGCCATCCAGTCTGCCCGGCAGTTGGCTGAACGTCGATGCACAACTTGCCGATGCCGACGGTGTACCTGCCATCCACAGGCTGTGGATCGGTCGGCTGCCGGTGCCTGGTTTCGCGGCGACGCTCCTCATCGACTGGCTATTCGCGTGGCTCGATGTCGATGCGCCGATCACCGTGGCGCGCGACATGATCCGGCGCACGACGTTCACGCCCGACTCGGTGCGCGTGAGTTACGAGTGGCGCGCCGATGCGACGGGTCGTGTGCGAGACATGTTGCTCGCGCCTGCGGACATTGCGCGGCTCGAGGCGTATCACGGGCGCCTGGCGGCATTCATTGCGACCACGCCAGCTGGTGGCTCGCTCACGCTGCCACAACTCATGGCGCCGCTGTTCACGCTGGCCATGGAGCGGTCGGCGAGTGGCGACGCCGGTGAGGAAAATCGTGCGGCGATGGCGACGCTTTCGCTCTACGTGACGGAACGGTCGCTCGGCCGGTGGATCAAACGGGCGCGCACGTGGCCCAGGGCGCAACGGCGACGGATCACGCTGGCGGGCAGGGAAGATCTCGCCAAACATTTCATGGTGTCTGCCGTCGTGGCGGCGGAAGCCGACCGCACTCTGGCCGACGCCGTGGGTCTCACCAAGGAAATCGACGACTCACGCGGTGGATCTGGATTCAGCTTCGTCGACCTTGCGGCCGATCGGGCCGGAACCCGTTTCGGGGAGCGCGCAGTCAGTGCAGCCAGCGCACTGCAGGCGGCCGTTGCGGCAGGCGCTCCGGAGTCGGCCATCATGCCCGACATTGCCCGGCTGCCTGAATCGATGACCGAAGGCGAGTTCGTGGCGCGGTTCGGCGGCATCGGCGCCTCCAGATACCAGGCGATGATCGACACCATCGAACGGCGTGTATCCGAGGTCCCGTTGTTGCGATGATGTGTACGTGCGATCGTTCGGCGGCACGCGTGACGCTGTATCCGATCTCGGAGGCGCGATGAGGGGAGGGAAGGCCGACAAGGGCTCGTCCGGGCGCAAGAAGCCCGCGCCGCGACCGACCGCAGCGGAAATCGCACGGACCGGGCCGAAGCGCGGCGAGAAGTCGCGCGAGTGGGGCGCCTTCGACACGGGCGCTGGTCCGGTGCCGCAGGCTGCCCCGGCCAAAGGGCACAAGCCACGCAAACCGTAACTCCATGAAGATTCAGCGCCGTCCCTTGCTCGTTGCAGCACTCATACTGAGCGGCACGCCGCTGTCCGCGCAGCAGCAACCACCCTCGCCCGCCTCGCCGTACTGGACCGCCGTTCGCGAGCGATTTTCCGGGAACCGGGCCAAGGAGACCGTCGCCTTCCTCGACGGCTACGTACGCTGGCCCGGAAATCGTGGCTTCGACGCCAGCATCGCTCACATCGTCGAACGCCTGCGACGTGCCGGCTACGTCGAGCAGTCAGCGGCGCCCGCGGGCGCGCGGCTTGTCTACCGAGTTGAGAAGTACCCGATGGCAACGCCAGCGTGGGAGCCAACCGGCGCGGTTCTCGCGATCGTTGGTGAACCCGAGGCCGTGCTGCGTTTCGAGACGAATCGGAACATGCTCGCCACCAACTCCTATGCGACGCCTGGCGGTTTGGTGGAAGCCGAACTGGTGGACGCCGGCGACGGGAGAGCCACGACCCTCGATTCGCTGCCGCTGAAAGGCAAGATCGTGCTTGCTCGCGGGTCGGTGAGCCGCCTCTTCACCGAGGCCGTCTCAAAGCGAGGAGCCATTGGTGTGCTGTCGTACGCACTGCCGGCATATCTGCAACCCGCGAAGAACCAGACATCGATCCAGTTTGGTGGCATTCCGCGCGATACCGTGTCGCGTGCGTGGGGGATCGTTCTGTCGTATGCGGCGCACGAGCGCCTTCGCGCAGCACTCGCGCGCGGAACGACACGCCTGCGTGTGTCGACCGCGGTTGAGTGGACCCCGAACGCGGTCGAGCAGGCGGTGGTGGCCGAAGTGCGCGGCTCGATACGAGCCGAGGAACGGTTCGTGTTCTCGGCGCACGTGCAGGAGCCTGGCGCGAATGACAACGCGTCGGGCGTGGGTGCGCAGGTCGAGATGGCGCGTGTGGCGGCCGAGATGGTGACGGCAGGGCAACTCGATCCCGCGCGGACGATCACGATGCTCTGGGGGCTCGAGATCCGCAGCACTGATCGATACATCACGCAGGACTCCGTGCGCGCCCGAGGCATTCGCTGGGGACTTTCGCTGGACATGGTCGGCGAAGACATCGCGAAGACCGGCGGCACGTTCCTCATCGAGAAGATGCCCGACCCGTCGGCCATCTGGACGCGCGGCGAAGACAAGCACTCCGAGTGGGGTGGCTCACCGATCACCAAAGCGCAGCTGACGCCTCACTACTTCAACGATTTCGTGCTCGCGCGCTGTCTGGAACAGGCGGCAACCAACGGCTGGCTGGTGAAGACGAATCCCTATGAGGGAGGCAGTGACCACACGCCCTTCCTGCGGGCAAAGAAGCCGGGTCTGTTGTTCTGGCACTTCACCGATCAGTTCTACCATACCGATGGCGATCGGATCGACATGGTGTCCGCCGACGAGTTGCGCAACGTCGGCATGTCGGCGCTTGTCAGCGCCCTGATGCTGACCAGTGCCGACGGGGCCACGGCGCGCACCATCGTGGCAGAAATCGAGCGTGCCGCGGTGCAGCGGCTCGAGACGGAGGGGGGGCTGAGTCGCGCGGCGATGGGCACCGGTTCCGCGTCGTCTCACGAGCTCGACATCATTGCCACCTGGGCGGCGTGGTACCTGGATGCGCTCACCAGTACCGCCGAGATCGAGGTCGGCGGCCCGTCGCCCGCCACCCTCGCGGCGATCGCCGGCGCCCGGAAACGGGTCGAAAACAGCCGGGATCGAGTGTCGGAATCGCTTCAGCGATGATTTCGCCCGGCTGATCGGTGGGCGGTTGGCCGGCGTGCCCGGCGGTCGTTTTGGCGGTTTTCCCTTTGTTCCTAAGGGTTTTGATCGATCTGGCCGTCGGCTGGAACGTCCGGGGCGGGGCCACCACGGGAAAATTTCTTCCCATCCCCCCTTTTCAAGGTGCGGCGCACTATATTCTGGGCACGCCGCAAGACCGCGGCTCCCTTCGTGAGGGTTGTCACGTGTTCACTGTGGTGAGTATCTGTCGGGAACAGGCGTAACGCGCATGCTCCGGGTTGAAAGCCGCAAAATTACCAGGAGTATCGCAATGCGTATGTCAGGCACCGTCAAGTGGTTCAACGACGCCAAGGGTTTTGGATTCATCACGCCGGCCGATGGCCAGAAGGATTGCTTCGTGCATCATTCTGCCATTCAGGGCAATGGCTTCAAGACGCTCGCCGAAGGTGAGTCAGTCGAGTTCGACATGGTTCAGGGCCAGAAGGGACCTGCCGCCGAGAACGTGACCCGCTCAGGCAACTGATACACGTCTCAGTGAAGAAGGGCCGCCGCGAAGTTCGCGGCGGCCCTTTTTTACGTTGTGTCGTTCAAATCCGCGCGATCGAGTGGATGGCGTCAACGCCGGTCCTGCCTCGGCCGCTGCGGCACCGCCTTCTTCATGTCGTCCGTCTGGTCCTCGAGCACCTTCCGTGCGCGATCGCGCTGTGAGTCGTCCACCAGCGCCAGGCATTGCGCCACCTGCTCAGGTCGACGTTCCATCAGTTGCTCAGCGATGCTGACCATGAAGCGCATCTGCACACCCAGCGCCGACATCTCCTCCTGGCTTGGCATCGCACCACCACTTTGCGCCGGATTCTCGAGCTCCTTCGGCACCTTGTAGACGCGTCGCACCGAGTCGTAGCGCACCATCAGATCGGCGTTGCGCTCGTACAGTGTCGCGCGCAGCGCGGTCAGCGCGGTCGTCTGCTCATCCGTCAGCTTCAGCTTCTTCGACTCCTTCAACAGCACTTCCGCTGCGTTGAAGCTCTGGAGCTCGTTGGTGGTGGCGAACTTGGGCAGTGCGTTGGGCCGACCGACCCGGCTCGCGCCGCCATCCGGACGACGACCGGGCACCGCCCCAGCCTGACCGAACTGGGCGATCAGGGGGGCGGGAAGCAGCCCAATGACGAAGAGGATTGGAGCGAGGCGCATCGGCAGGTCAGGGCTCGTGGTGCGAATGAAACGGCGATGGTGTCTCAGAATTCTACCCGGGACAGGGGCGGCGTGCCCCGATCCTGATCCGCCAGGCCCGGGCCTCCTCCGTTGCTACCCCGTCTGTCGCCTCTCAGTTTCCCCGCATGACCATCACATCAGTCGCGCTCTGCTCGGCGGCGCTTGCCCTGACCGCGTCGCTCGGCGCCCAGCAGGTGCCGGATCGAGCATTTCACCCGCCGCTGGTTCGGCCGGCGTATGCGCCGCTGGCGGGTCCGCGCCTCTGCCTCGATGAAGGCCACCACAACTTCCATACGCTGGATGATCGCTTCTGGGCGTTCGGTGAGTTGGCGCGCCGCGATGGATACCGTGTAGCGCCGCTTCGGCTCCCGTTCAGCGCGAAGGCTCTTGGCGCGTGTGACCTGCTCGTCATCTCGAACGCGCAGCCAAGTGATCGGCCGTGGAGCGAGTATCCGCTGCCGACACCATCCGCGTTCACCGCCGCCGAGATGGAGGCTGTGCGGAGTTGGGTCGCTGCCGGTGGACGCTTGCTGCTGATTGCCGATCACATGCCGCTCTCGGGCGCCGCCGCTTCACTTGCCGCCGCATTCGGGGCCAGCTTCACCAATGGCTTCGCCTACCCCGGTGCAACCGACGCCCAGATCGAAGCCGTGCGCGGCGGTGGCAGCTCTGCGCCAACGTTGTTTCGGCCCGACAGCGGAACGTTGCCTCCACATCCGATCCGTGCCGGCCGCACCGCAGATGAGCAGGTCACGCAGGTGCGCAGTTTCACGGGGCAGGCGTTTCGATGGGATGCGCCTGGCGCGCTACCAGTGATGATCCTGCCCGCCGACTACGTATCGCTCGAACCGAAGATCGCCTGGCAGTTCACCCCCGACACGCCGGTGCGAAAGGTTGGTGGCTGGCTACAGGGCGCCACCCGTCGCATCGGTGGCGGGCGCGTGGCACTGTTCGGCGAGGCGGCGATGTTCAGCGCACAGATTGCCGGCGCCGAACGTCGACCAATGGGCATGAACGCCCCGATGGCGGAACAGAACGCGCAGTTCACGCTGAACGTGCTGCACTGGCTGACGGGAGTGCTCGAGCCGTAGCGTCGACGCGTCGCGTCACGGCAGTACGGTGTCTGGCGACGCCGGTGTGGCGTACGTCGACATTGCCGTGCGTCGACACGCTCGTGCTACTTCGGCGGCGTCCGCGACTTGCCGGTTGCCGTCACCGAACGAGAAGCGTCGCGCGTCAGCGACTTCACGAACTCCACCCGCCGGAAGCGGAGCGCCGACCAGTCATCGTCGATCGCGACCATCCGCACGGTTTCAAAACCGGCGGCGCCGAGCGTTGTCCAGCCCGAGTCACGATTGAACTCGCAGGTGTACTTCTTCGAGGACTTTTTCGGATACGCGATCCACAGCACTGCGTCGCCAATGCAGGCCCGGGCCAGCGTGGCCGAGCATTCGTCCAGTTCTTTCTGTGTGATCGCAAAGCCAATCCCGAACGCCGTCGTGGCGCCGCGTGCCAGTGCGCGCCGCACATCCACGCCCTCGAGCTGCGCAAGCTCGGCGTCGAACGAACGCGGGGCGTTCAGTACTGTGATTGCCGCCTGATCCTTGAGATTCAGCTTCCTGAACAGTGCGCTCATGGTAGACATTCTCTTCAGGTGAGATCGCGCAATCGATCGGTCCAGACAACTCCGGTGACGCAGCGGCGTTGCTCGCGGCCACTGCGTCACCGTCAGAGCTCCACTACATCACGACCTTCTTCTCGGCCGGCTTTGCCTTCGGATCGAGCAGCGGCTTGCGCAACCGTAGATGCTCTTCCATGCGGAGCCGGGGGACACCATCCTGCATCCACTCCGGCGCGGGCTTGCCCTGCAGGAAGTGATCGAACCACTCCTGCATGCGCACCGCGTAGTCCTTCTGGTTGATCGGCCGTGCCAGCCCATGATTCTCGCCGACGTACTCCAGCAGGACGACATCCTTGCCCAATTCACGCAGCGTGTTGTAGTACGTGATCCCCTGATTGAAATCCACCGCGCCGTCCCGATCGTTGTGCAGGATCATGAACGGAATCGAGAGCTTGTCGGCAAACCGGTTCGGCGAGTTGCGCAGGTACGCATCGGGGTCCTTGGCGTAGCTGGAGCGGAAGCGCCCCTGACTCGAAATGAAGATGCCCTGATTGGTATTGCCGGAGTTCCAGTACACCGAGCTGAACATCGATACCATGTCGGTGAGTGGTGCACCGGCAATGGCGGTCTTGAAGATGTTGGTCTGCGTAGCGATGAAACTCGTCTGATACCCGCCCCAGCTGTGCCCCTGCAGCGCGACGTTTGCCGAATCGACGATGCCGCTGGCAATTGCGGCCTTTACTGCGGGCACCACACACCACACGGCCGAACGTCCCGGCTCATCCAGCTTGTAGGTGATGTCCGGCATGAAGTAGGCGTAGCCTCGTGACGTGTACACGCTTGGATTGGCGTAGCGCGTTGCATTCGGCTGTGCGTAGGCGTGGAAGCCCTGTGACAGTTTCTCGTAGATGTAGGTCAGCGTCGGATACCTCTTTCCCGCCTCGTAGCCTGCCGGGAGGAAGAGCGCACCCTGCAGCTTGTCACCGGTGTTGTCGCAGGTGTATTCGATCAGTCGTGCACCGGCACTCCATGCAACGTCGCTCTGCTGCGGGTTGGCGTCGGTGATCCGCCGAGCATTCGTCAATCCGGCATCAGCAACCCAGAAGTCGGGGAAATTGACGAAGGTCTGCCGTGTGAAGGCCCAGACGTCCGCGTCGCGCGCCTTGCGATAGTCCACCTTCGCGTCTTCCCACGCCAGCACGCGGGTGCCGCCGCGCAACGCATCGACCGAGACCAGGCCTTCCTTCTTGGTGCGTTCACCATACGTCTCGACGAACATCGGCTTCGCCAGATCGATCCCGCGCTCACGCGGTGCGGCACCGACGCGCGCCTGAAAGCGTGTGCCGGACGACTTGCCATTCTGCGTCAGGTTCACCGCCGCACCACCGGCCACCGGCACCTTCCACAGATCCCAGTTGTCGCGCAGGATCACGAACCGCGAATCCCGCGACCAGCCGAAGGGCGCTGCAGCCGGTGGCTTGGCGACATTGTGATCATCCTCGTCGTCCCAGAACTTGGCGGCGACGTCGTCGGTCAACTTGCGTGACACGCGCGTGGTGAAGTCGTACACACTCCACTGGCCGTCGTCATACCACACCACGCGTTGCCCGTCGGGAGAGATCACCGTGCTGGCTCCGCCGCCAAACCCACCACCGCCCGGATTCTGCAGCGCTTTCGCGATGACGGTCCGCGCACCGGTGGTGACGTCGACGGCATAGAGATCACGCAGCTGGCGTCCATCCACGCTGGCCTGTCGTTCGTACGGTGTCTGATCCACGCCGAGCGCCCACTTGTCGCCAAAGCCGATCGTGACGGTGCGCAGTTTGTCGTCGGTGAGTTGCACCACCTTCGGGGATGCCAGATGCCACGCGGCGAGGAAGCTGAAGCTGCGATCGGCCGTCTCCTGCACCTGTTGCGCACTCTGCAGCCGCGGATCCTTCCAGTGCCAGAGGATCAGTGATGGCGTCTCGTCGTCCTGTTTGGCCGGAGCGATCTGCCCGCCGGCACCGGCACCCGGGGCAGGGGCGTTGGCACCGCCTGCCAGTGGCGCACCGGTTGATGCCGGCGGCGCCGGCCGCGGATCACGCAACCCGAAGTACAACACCGTCTGCGCATCATTCCACTTGGGCGCGCGATCGGCGCTCACGATCAGATTGCGCGTGAGACCCACGTTCTTCTCATTGATCATGACCGTCACCGCCGCACGCGATGAAAGATGTGTCCAGCCGAGCACCGTACTCAGGGTGTCGCGGCTTGCACTGTCGGCAATCGAGCGCACAACCGCGAGCGCATCACCGCTGTCGGCCCATGTCAGGCGTCGGTACATCGCCTTCTCGCCATCGAGCGCCCGCACCACACCCGTCGCGAGGTCGCGTACCTGCACGCCGTTGCCGAGCATGTCGCGCTGCTCGGTGGTGTAGGCGAAGTACTGTCCCGATTCATCGAAGCTGTATTCACCGACGCTGGCGAGGGTGACTGGTGCGCCGCCGGTGAGATCGACCAGCATCACCACCGAACCACCGGCTGCCGGGGCGGGCGTGCCTGCTGCGGCGGGGCCCGCGCCGGCCGGTGCATCGGGTGGCATGAGCTGCAGCGCAATCACATTCGAGCGATCGCCGGCGAAACGGAAGCTGCGCACCCGCTCGAACTCGCGCTTCGTTCCGGTCGCGAGCTCGATCACGCCGACCCTGGTCGGCAACGTGCGGCGATCACGGCGCGCCTTCTTCGCATCGTCGGCCGTCGGATAGATCGTATACGCGGCCCATCGATTGTTGCCGGAGATCGCGATGCCAGCGGCCGCGCCAACCCCTGATGGCGACTCACCG
>JBBQRH010000097.1:0-14201 GCA_038215035.1 Gemmatimonadales bacterium
GACCAGTCAGTATCGTAGGGAATGAGCCCGATCCACGCGCCCCGCCAGACACTCCGGCGATGACTGACCCTTCAGTCATCAGGGCCAGCCAGGTCACGGTGAAATCGGACGCACGAACCCGGCGCCCCGTCGAGGAGCGCGAGGCGCAGATCATCGATGCCGCGTTCACCGCCTTCGCCGAAACAGGGCTCGACGAGACGCGCCTCGAAGACATCGCGCGGCTGGCCGGTGTGGCAAAGGGCACGATCTACCTCTACTTCCCGAACAAGGAAGCGCTCTTCCGCGAGATGATCCGCCGGACTGTGCTGCTGCGCCTCGATGAACTCGAGGCCGCGCCGCGCGCTGCCGACGCGCTGACGGACTTCACCCGCGTGGTGCGCATCTACTGGGACTACATCAATGAGCCCCAGTTCCCGGTACTCTACCGTCTCGTGACCGGTGTGCTGCCGCGCTTGCCGGAATTGAGTCAGTTCTTTGCTGAGCGGGTGTCGTTGCGCTGGCAACGCCTGCTGCAATCGTGCATCGACGCCTGCGTGCGCGATGGCGTTTTCGGCGGCGAACAGGCGCACGGGGCTGCGCGCATGCTGCATGCCCTGCTGATGCAGCACGCGCTGATGCGCGCCAATCCGACGATGTGCGATTCCATCGGCCTGCAGGAATCCGACGCGGTGATGGATCGCGTTCTCAGCTTCTTCCGGGCAGCGATGCGTCCATCGATGCCAACACTCCACCTGACCGATGCTTCGACACACTGAGTCCATCGCGTTTCGGGCAGTCTGGCTGCTCGCAGCGGCGTTGCTCGTTCCCGCTCGTCTGATGCATGCCCAGACGGCGCAACCGCCGCTCGCGCTGACGCTCGGTGAAGCCTCGCGGCTGGCCGCACGTCAGAGCCTGCCGACGCAGGCCGCGCTGCTGCGCGCCGAAGCGGCCGACACGCGGGTGCTGCAGCGTCGCGCCGATCTGCTGCCGAACATCAGTGGCGCTGCGGAAACGAACAGCCGGTCGTTCAACACCGCCACGCTCGGCCTGAACTTTCCGGCCCTTCCGGGTCAGCCGCCGTTCTTCGACCCACAAGGCGAGGTGATCGGCCCCGTGCCCGTCACTGATTTCAGGGCACGGATTCAACAGAACATCTTCGACCCGTCCGTCAACGCCCGATTGCGCCTGGCTCGGCAGCAGTCGGTGGCGTTGCGCGTGGAGTCGTCGGCAGTAGGCGCGAACGCTGCCACGCAGGCGGCCGTCGCGTATGTGCGTGTGCTGCGCTCACAAGCGGTGTTCGACGCGCGCTCCGCCGACTCGACACTGGCGGCGGATCTGTTGCGGATCGCGCGAGAAACATTGCGAGCCGGGACCGGTGTCGCGCTCGATGTGACGCGAGCGGAATCGCAACTGGTGTCGATCCGTTCGCAGCTCATCGGCGCGCGCGTCGAACGTGACAAGGCGCTGCTCGATCTGCGCTTCACGCTCAACGTGCCCCCCGACCTCCCGCTCAAGCTCAGCGACGCGCTCGATGCGGAAAACGCAGACCTGCCGACGGAAGCTGACGCGCTGGCCACGGCGCTGATCCGGCGACCGGATCTGGCGACGCTCGACGCACAACTCGCCTCGGCACACCTCTCGGAGCAGGCGGTGCGCGCTGAGCGCTTGCCAAGCGTGAGTGCAGTGGCTGACAACGGCTTCATCGGCAAGAACGCCGGAAACCTGCTGAATACCTGGACCTGGGCGCTGCGCGTCTCGGTGCCGGTCTTCGACGGACTGCGACGCGAATCGCGCATCCGCGAACAGGGGGTGGCGGAGCGTGAGGTGCAGACGCGCCGCCGCGAGATATTGGCGCAGATCGGGTTCGATGTTCGGACCGCTCTCCTCGATGCCGCTGCCACACGCGAGGCAGTGGCCGCGGCGCAGGAACGACTGAAACTGGCCGAGCAGGAAGTGGCGCAGGCGCGGGACCGCTTTACCGCCGGCGTGTCGGGCAATCTCGATGTCACGCAAGCGCTGCTGGGGCTCAGCGGCGCGCGAACTCAGTTAGTCGACGCGCTGGCGTCACGTCAGCTCGCGCGCGTGGTCATCGCCCGGGCGCAGGGCACACTCACGTCGCTCCGTTAACGCACAGGATTCAGCCATGGCCTCACAGATCCGCGCCGCAACGGCGAGCCGCGATTCGAATGATGATTCGTCCACACCGACGGTCGCCAAACTCGCGCCCGACGTTCCGAAGAAGCGAAGTCCCCTTCCGTTCATCCTCGGCGCGCTGGTCATCGCGGGCGGCTACTGGACCTTCAGCACGCTCTCGTATTCCAGCGCGCACCAGAGCACCGACAACGCCATGATCGATGGCCATGTGCTGCCGGTCCTGGCGAAGGTGGGTGGGTTCGTGACCGCCGTGACGGTTCGCGAGAATGATCAGGTGGTGCTGAACGCGCCGCTGGTCACGATCGATGATCGGGAGTTCGTGGTGCGGTTGGCGCAGGCCGATGCCGATCTGGCGGCGGCGCGGGCAACGGTTGGCGGTCGCGGTACCGGCACTGGGCAGGCGCAGGCGATGGTCGAGACTGCGTCAGCGCAGACTGCGGTGCAGAACGCCAATGTCGATGCGGCGCGCGCGCAGGTCGTGAAGGCGGAGGCGGATCTGGCGCGGTACAGCGATTTGGCGGCGAAGAACATCGTCAGTCAGCAGCAGCTGGATGCGGCCAAGGCGCAGGCGGCCGCGATGCGCGCGCAGCTGGTGGCCGTGCAGCGACAGGCGACCGCCGCTGGCGCCAATGTCGAGGGAATGCAGGCGGGCGTGCGTCTGGCGCAGGCACGGCTTGGTGCGGCGGCGGCGTCTCGTGACAACGCCGCCCTCCAGCTGTCGTTCACGAAGATCACTGCTCCGGCCTCGGGTGCGATCAGCAAGAAACTCGTCGAGGTGGGGCAGCTGGTGCAGCCGGGCCAGACGCTGATGAACATCACGTCGGATACCGGCCTGTTCATCACGGCGAACTTCAAGGAGACGCAGCTCGACAAGCTCCGGGTCGGCCAGACGGTCGAGCTTGAAGTCGATGCCTACGATGGCGCGAAGATCGAGGGTGTGATCGAGAGCATCAGCGCCGCCACCGGTGCGCGCTTCACGTTGCTGCCACCAGACAACGCGAGCGGGAACTTCACCAAGGTCGTCCAGCGTGTGCCGGTTCGGATCCGGATCACGAAAGGGCTCGATGCGGCCCGTCCACTGCGCATCGGGCTGAGCGTGATCGCGCACGTAAACACCAAGTAACCGTCGCCACTCGCATGACCACTGCTGCGCTGCCCGCCATCGTCTCGTCGTCCGAGGCCGTCGATCCGTACCGCAACCGATACTGGATTGCCGCCGCGGTGACGCTGGCGGCGGTGCTGGAACTCGTCGATACGTCGATCGTCAACGTGGCCGTACCGCACATGATGGGCAACCTCGGTGCGACGCTCGACGAGATCGCCTGGGTCAGCACCGGCTACATCATCGCGAATGTGATCGTAATCCCGATGTCGAGCTGGCTGGCAAACTGGTTCGGGCGACGGAACTACCTGACGGCGAGCATCCTGTTGTTCGTTGCCGCGAGCTTCTTCTGTGGCGCGGCGACCGGACTTTGGTCACTGGTATTCTGGCGCATCGTGCAGGGACTTGGCGGCGGCGCGCTGCTGAGTGTGGCGCAGGCCACGCTGTTCGAGGCATTTCCACCCCACGAAGTTGGCAAGGGCCAGGCGATTTTCGGTATGGGCGTGATGGTCGGACCGACACTCGGCCCGACGTTGGGCGGTTACATCATCGACAATTTCGATTGGCCGTGGATTTTCTACATCAATGTGCCGCTGGGCCTGATGGCCGCGGCGATGGTGTGGAACTTCGTCCGCGACTCGAAGAATGCCGTCCGGGCAACGAAGATCGACGGACTCGGGATCCTGCTGCTGGCGACCAGCATCGGGACGCTGCAGTTCATGCTCGAGCGCGGCGAGCGCAACGACTGGTTCGAAAGTGGCATGGTCACGACGATGACGATCGTGAGCGGACTCTCGATGGTTGGCTTCATCTGGCGCGAGTTGACGTTCGAGCAGCCGATCGTGAACCTGCGCGTGCTCAAGAGCCGACAGCTGTCGGTCGGTGTGGTCTTCGCGGGGGCACTCGGCCTTGCGATGTACGGATCGATCTTCGTGCTGCCGGTGTTCCTGCAGCAGCTCCATGGATTCACCGCCTGGCAGACGGGCAAGGTCATTTTCCCCGGGGCGTTGGCCAGTGCCTTCACGATGGCGATCATCGGTCGCAATGCCAATCGGATGGATGCGCGCTACACCGTCGTCATTGGCGTTGCGATGTTCGGGGTCTGCATGTGGTGGCTGTCGGGGCTTGGGCTGGATGCCGGCGCGGATGACGTGTTCTGGCCGCTGATCCTGCGCGGCGTGGGCATGGGGTTGATCTTCGTGCCGCTGACGAATGCGAGCATGGCTGACCTCGCACCGCAGGATGTGCCCCAGGGGACGGCACTCTTCAACCTCACCCGGCAGCTCGGCGGCTCGTTCGGCATCGCGGTCATGGCCACGTTGCTCTCCCGCTTCACGTCGTCGTCGCACGCCAACCTGGTGCAGCACATGAACGCGGGCGATCCCGAGGTCACTCAGCGTGTCGCGATGTTATCGCGCGCGTTCGTGGCACGTGGCTCCGACGCCACCACGGCCGCGGCACAGGCGTATCGCGTCATGGAGCGGCAGGTCATGGCGCAGGCGAGTGTGATCTCGTTCTCGAAGATCTATCTGATCAGTGCGACGGTGATGGTGCTGGCGCTGCCGTTGTTGCTGTTCTGGCGCACCGGGCGCAATCGCGCCGGTCTGGCGGCGGCGGATCTGCACTGAACCGGACGAGCCTGTCAAGCGGTTGCTGATGGCGGTCGCGCGACGCAGTTTGCGCGGTTCGCGCCCCGCTCCGTTTCCCAATCAGCTCACTGATGGCCCCGTCACTCGTTTCGACCGTCGCACGTGAACTTGCGCTCCCGGTGTCATCGGTCGAGCGCACCCTCGAACTGTTCGCCGAGGGCAACACGCTGCCCTTCATTGCCCGCTACCGGAAGGAAGTGACGGGTGGGCTGGACGAAGTGCAGCTGCGCGACGTGCGCGATCGGGCGCAGTATCTGAGCGAACTCGAGGAGCGCCGCGCGGCGGTGCTCAAGAGCATTGACGAGCAGGGCAAGCTGGACGACAAGCTGAAGGCGGCGATTGTCGGCGCAGTGACGAAGCAGGCGCTCGAAGATCTCTACCTGCCGTACAAACCAAAGCGGCGGACCCGCGCCATCATCGCCCGCGAACGTGGGCTTGGGCCGCTGGCCGAGCAGCTGTGGGCCGGATCCATCGACGATGCGGCGGCGCGTGATGTGGCCGCGAGCTTCGTCGACGCAGCGAAGGAGGTTGGCGACGTCGACGCCGCCCTGGCCGGCGCGCGCGACATTCTGGCCGAACAGGTGGCCGAAGACGCGGCGGTGCGTGGCTGGATTCGTGACGTCACCCGGACCAAAGGGGCCGTCAAGAGCGCCCGCTCGTACGGCCGCACCGAGGAAGTATCGAAGTTTTCCGACTACTTCGAGTTCCGGGAATCGCTCGGCACCATCCCGTCACATCGCGTACTCGCCATCCGTCGGGGTGAAACGGAAGGTGAACTCGTCTGGAGCGTCGAGGCACCGCTGGTGGAGATCGCGCCGCGATTGCAGCGCGATGTGATCGGAAGTCGAAAGGCCGCGACGTTGCTGGCGGCGGTGGCCGACGACGCCTACAATCGGCTGCTCGCGCCGAGCATCGAAGTGGAGCTTCGGCTCGAGCTGAAGACACGCGCCGATGAGGAAGCGATCATCATCTTCGGTCGCAACCTGGAACAGCTGCTGCTGTCAGCGCCGGCTGGAGAGAAGAGCGTCCTTGGGCTCGACCCTGGCTTTCGTACCGGCGTCAAGATCGCACTGGTGAGCCGCACCGGAGCGTTGCAGCATACCGACACGCTGTATCTGCATCAGGAAGATCGCTTTGCGGCAACCATTCGTGCCGTCGTGGCGCGCTTCAAGCCCGAGCTGATCGCCATTGGCAATGGCACGGCGTCGCGTGAGACGGAGAATCTGGTGCGGGCCACGCTGCGCGAGCTGGAACCGCCGGCGCCGACGGTGGTGGTGGTGAGCGAGGCGGGCGCATCGGTGTACTCGGCCAGCGACGTGGCGCGCGAGGAATTTCCCGACCTCGATGTGTCGATCCGCGGTGCCGTCTCGATCGCACGCCGGTTGCAGGACCCGCTGGCCGAGTTGGTGAAGATCGATCCGAAGTCGATCGGCGTCGGTCAGTACCAGCACGACGTGAACCAGCCCAAGCTGCGGCAGCGTCTGGATGACATCGTCGAAAGCTGCGTCAACCGCGTCGGGGTTGAAGTGAACACGGCCTCAGCGCAGCTGCTGGCATACGTGTCGGGCGTGGGCCCGGCGCTGGCACAGTCGATCGTTGCGGCACGCGATGCCAAGGGTGGCTTCACCGCGCGAAAGGAGTTGCAGGATGTGCCGCGGCTCGGTGCGAAGGCCTACGAGCAGGCAGGCGGCTTTCTGCGGGTGCGAGGCGGGACCCATCCGCTGGACGCAAGCGCGGTGCATCCGGAGCGGTATGCGCTGGTGGCGCGCATGGCCAAGGATCGCGGCGTGTCGTTGCAGGAGTTGGTCGGCAACGAGTCGGTGCTCTCGACGCTGGATCTCACGCCGTACGTCTCGGCCGATGTCGGGCTGCCGACGCTGCACGACATCGTCACCGAACTGCGGAAGCCTGGCCGCGATCCCCGGGAAACATTCGTCCCGCCGGCCTTCCGCGACGACGTCACTGAGCTGAAGCACCTGAGTGCCGGCATGGTGCTCGAAGGGGTGGTGACGAATATCGTAGCTTTCGGTGCCTTTGTTGACATCGGCGTGCATCAGGATGGCCTGGTGCACGTGAGCCAGTTGTCCGACCGCTTCGTGAAGGATCCGAATGACGTGGTACAGGTCGGGCAGAAGGTGACGGTCACGGTGCAGGCGGTTGACCTGGCCCGCAACCGGATCGCGCTCACCATGAAAACGGGCGCCAAGCCGGCCGCGTCGGCCACCACCGCCGCAGCCTCCGCCGCCTCGGCAAAGCCGCGTGCACCCCGGCCACAGCCTGCACCGGCCGCGCCGCCGGTTCAGCCCGGCAAGGGGTGGGTGGCGCCGAACGGAATCCGCTTCAAGTAGGCAGATCATTGGGTGCGGATGCTGCCACGTCTGGTGACGGGGATTATCCTCTATCGTCCCCTCGAGGAGCGGCCACACTGCGTGGCCGCGTCATCGCGACGTGGCAGTCCAGTACCCCCATAGCTCCAGCATGAACTCTTCGAAGCGCGATGGTTGGCTGCGCCGGGGCATTGTCGCGGCGCTGCTCGTCGGTGTGCTGCCCCAGTGTCTGATAGCGCAGGTTCGGCGCCCCGATCCCGTCCCGGTCGGACCGCGAGCAGCCGGCAAGGTCCCTAAGCGCCGCACCGAAATACTCCTTGGCGGTGGCATCACCGGCCTGAACGAAGCCAACGCCACCAAGGCGACGTTGGCGGTCGGGTCGATCGGCTTCAGGCGCCAGATCTCGCCAGAGTGGCTCTCCCTCGGCGCGTCCATCGATCACGGTCGCACGACGATCGACGGCAGTTTCTTTCCATATGAAAAGCGCCCAGTTGGCGACACGCTCCAGTACGTGGTCGTCGATGGCAGTGCGACGATGCTTGCAGGACGCGTCACCGCTGACCTGCTCTGGCCGATCGATGAGGCCGGGAAGTACCGTGCCGGCGTCGGCGGCAATGGCGGTGTGTACACGATGTTGCCGTCGGGTGCTGGAAGTTCGTTCGTCGCGCCCACCTTTGGCGCGTCGTTGGTCGGACAGGCCGACCTTACGCCGCGGTTCGGCGTCGGGGTCAGCTTCGGCTTCACTCAGTTCATGAATTTCGATCGCGAAAAACTGCGCCCGAGCGATCCGGCACTTGCCGACCCGGTATTCCGTACGCCGCTGGTTCCGCCACCTGATGGCGTGAAGAGCTTTGGCGGCTCGCGCCTCATCGTCAGCATCACCTACCGGCTTGGCGTCAAGAAGACTCCCGGAGGCAAGAAGTGAGTACCCGACTCGTGTTCGCCGCGCTCGCTGGTGCCGCGCTGCTGGCTGCCTGCGGTGACGACGGCGCCGTGACGCCACAGGGAGGGCAAGCCTTCGACGCGGTGTTCACACCAGTGGCGTCGGTGCGCTATCCCACGATCGTTGCGCGGGCGTATGGACGCACGGTGAACAATGCCGCCGTTGCCGACTCGGTGGTTGGGGAAGTTGCGCTGATGAAGCAGCTCGACGGGCGCGCGCGGTATCAGTTCTACATCGTGAATGGTCTCGATTCGAGCGCCACCCCGGTGTCGCACCGGCAGTGGCTCATCCGCACCGACACCTTGCTCGATGCGAATGGAGGACTGAACTCGCCGGTCGATACCAATCGCAGTGCGGGAGTACGGGATTTCTGGCGCGGCGGCTTCTTCGGGCAGAAGCTGCGCTTCGCCGTGACGTTGTCGGCCGCAGATTCCGCCCAGCAGCGTGGCGCCTGGCTGGTGCTGACCATTCAGGCCGACTCCACGCGCACGGTCTACAACGACTCCACGCCACGTCCACTGTTCGTGCGTTTCCGCGACCAGAAGGGGACTGTGACCCGCGATGATGACGCCATCATTCCCGATACGCTGCGCGGAAGTCTTGGTGAGTTTCTCAGTCCAACGCGGCGGACGACATTTGCCGCGGGCGGAACCGGCACGCTGGCGTTCTGGGACGTGGTCACGAACGGCAAGCCGGCCATCCGCGTCGATTTTGCCGGGCTGCGGAAGCCGCCACTCGGGTACTTCTATCAGCCCTTCATCATCGACAGCCTCTCGGGCATCGCGTACGCATGGGGACAGGTATACGACGCCAAGGGTGAGCCACTGGCGAACGCCGACCTCGCAGCCGACAGCATCCTTCCCGTGTTGCGTGCCGTTCAGCCATCGAACGACGTCATCGGGCAGGCGGAGAACTACTCCCGGGTCGACCTGATCCTGGAGCCGAAGACGGCGGCCCCGTTGCTGCGCACTGGCCTGTCGATCTACAGCACGATGAGCGTGCAGCGCGCGACCATCCCTGAGGCCCTGCGCAACAAGCGAGTAGCGCTCGGAACGGTGCAGACGATCGTCACGCGTGGTACGCAGGGCGGTGCGGTGGCACCGAACATCGGTGTCGTGCTCCAAGGGCCCGGGCTCAACTTCAACGCACTTCTCGGCAACAAAAACACCGACAGCACCGGTGTCGCCCGCTTCACGGGCGTACCGCCTGGTGAAGTCCGCGTGATCGCCATTCCGTTCGGTGGAGCGATCGTCGAGACGCGCGCCACCGTTGTCTCTGGTCAGTCGGTTACGGTGCGGTTGGTCGTACCGTAATAGAATCTGCACGACGACGGATTGTGAGCCGGCCGCGTCTTCTCACGCGAGCCGGCGTCGTAATGCCCTGCGATGGTTGCCGTCTTTCTGGAGCACAGATAGATGAAACAGCGACCAAACTGATTGACGCAGAGACGCAGAGGTCAGGAGACGGAAGGGACGTCTGCCGGATCCAGCCACCGCCGCGCGAGGTGAGAGTCAGAAGCGACCGCAGCAAGGATATTTTGTAACCTCAACTGCAGAAGCGCTCAATTCCTGCTGTTCCAATGCATCTGCTGTCCTTTGCGCCTTTGCGCCTTTGCGTCCTTGCACCCTTTGCGTTAAGCAGTTGCTGTTCCGCCGTTGCTCGCACCAAAATCCAAAGCCGCCGGAAGCCACGGAAAGTCGGCAAGAACTCTAGCTCTCACGCAGCGCAGCCATTGGTGTTTCGCGGAACACTTCGCGCCCGGTGAGAATGCCGACCAGGATCGTGATGAAGAGCAGCAGGCCTGCGATGGCGAGCGCCGGCCCCCACGCCATGACGAACGGCACCTTGAAGCTGAATCTTGCCAGCCCCCACGCGCCACCAATGCCGAGCAGCATGCCGGCCAGCGCGCCGAGGAGGCCGAGCACCGTGTACTCGCTGATCATGATGCGGCCGATCTGCGCGCGCGTCGCACCGAGCACCTTCAGCAGCACGCCCTCGCGCAGTCGCTCGCGTCGGGTGGCCGCGACGGCGCTGATCAGCACCGGCACCCCCATGATCAGGGCGAACACCGCCATGAAGCGGATCGCACTACTGACCTTTTCGAGGATGTTGCCGATGGTCCGCGTGATCAGCGAAATGTCGAGCGAACTGACGTTCGGGTATTTCCTGACCACGTCGCGCTGCAAGGTCGCGACGGCACTGTCGCCTTTGACGCCTGCGATCACGGCGAACTGCTTCGGCGCCTGATCGATTGCGCTGGGCTCGAAGACGACGAAGAAATTCGGCTCGAAGCGCGCGAAATTCACCTTTCGGGTGCTCGACACGACCGTCTTCACCATTGCACCCTGCACGTTCCAGATCAGCTCATCGCCAACCTTGACCATCAGTTCACTCGCGATGCTTTCGTCGATGCTCACACGACTCATCCCCGTCGGCGCCGCGGGTGCCTTGTCGAACCACTGGCCGGCGGTCATCGTCTCGCTCTTCACGAGCGTATCGCGATAGGTGCTGCGATACTCTCTGCGATACGGGAACGGCGCCTTACCGAGTTTTTCCGCTGCCGCCTGCGCGGTGGCCACGGGAATGCCCTTCACTTCGCTGAGGCGCATCGTGACGATCGGTACACGCTGTACCAGCTTGTGGCCCGAGCGTGTGATGACGGTGTCCATCCAGGGCCCCTGGTCGGCCTGCACGTCGTAGAACAGCACGTTGCCGCCACTGGCCGCGGCGTCGATCGAAAAGCGCGTCAGCAGGGTGGTTTGCAGCAGGTACAGTGTACTGACGAGGAACGCGCCGAAGCCGAGCGAGAGCACTACCGACCGGGTTTGATTGGCGGGCCGGTACAGATTGGCCACACCCTGACGCATCACATACGGCCAGCCCGCCCGCAACAGCTTGCGAGCGACCCACATCAACAGTGAGGCGCTGCCGAGGAGCAGCAGCAGCACCGCCGCGATTGCCGCGCTGATTGCCAGCCCTTCGCGAAGCCCGCCGGCGCGTGAAATTGCCAGCGCGACGACGCTGACCACGATACCGCACGTGACGAGCAGTCCGCGCCAATCCTTGTACCATGGCTGTTTGGCACTCGCGTCCACCTCGGTGCGCAGCACCTGCAGAGGCGAGATGTTGCGCACGCCCACCAGCGGTCGCATTGCAAAGGCGAGCGCCACCCACACACCGATACCCAATCCGGAGAAGATGGCAACTGGCGACAGCGACACCGACACGTCCACCGGCAACAGATCGCGCACCAGTTCGGGCACCGCCAACTGAATTGCCACGCCGAGCACTGCGCCGGCCGCCGCACCTGCGAAGCCCATCATCGCTGCCTGTACACCGTAGATGAACAGGACCTGTCCGCTGGTTGCGCCAAGGCACCGCAGCACGGCGATCGTCTCCTGCTTGCGACGGATGAAGGCATTCACTCCGGCCGAGACACCAATACCACCGAGCAGCAGCGCCACCAGTCCGACCAATCCGAGGAAGCTGCCGAGTGTATCGATCGCTTCCGTCACGCTCGCTTCCGATTCCGCGGCGGTGCGCACGCGGAGTTTGAGCTTCTCCAGCCTTGGCCTGATGCGCGCGGCCCACGTCGTCGCCTGCACGCCAGGCGGCATCTTGAGCAGTGTCTCGTATGACGCGCGTGACCCGAACGCGAGCAGTCGCGTTTCGTCCAGCCATTGCTCCGCCACGAACACGCGTGGTCCTACCACTGAGATGAAGCCCGCGTCGCCGGGAACCTGCTTCAGCGTGCCGGCAATGACGAAGGTGGCGTAGCCGAGTGACAGCGAGTCTCCGACGCGAGTGTTCAGCGAGATCAGGAGCCCCGGGTCCACCACCACCGCGTGCTCGGCACGAATTCGCAGATACGCGCTGGCCGGTTCGGTGATCACATCACCATACAGCGGATAGGAATTCGTCACGCCACGCACTTGCACCAGGCGCGTGTTACCGCTGCTGGTGATGGCGGCCATCGACGGAAATTCGACGATCTTCGCGACGGTCATACCTGAGCGGCCGAGCGAGTCCACCAGGGAATCAGCCGCTGGCGTCATGCCGGCGCGCGTGGTCAGCGAGACATCGCCACCGAGCAGTGACCGGCTCTGTTCGCGAACTGAACGGGTGAGGTTGTCGGCAAACGAATCGATCGCCACCAGAGCGGCCACACCAAGTGCAATCGACGACATATACAGCAGCAACCGGCGTCGCGCCGTGCGGCTTTCCTTCCAGGCCAGCGCGGGCAGTCGGCGCCAGGGAAACCGTGCGGCAGGCAGCGGAGTGCTCACGCCACCGCCTCGCTCACTTCTGGTGTCGCGACGGCGCCGGTGTCTTCGATGATCAGGCCGTCCGCCAGCCGAATGCTGCGGCCGAGGCGCTTGGCGAGCACCTGATCGTGCGTGACGAGCACGATCGTGGTGCCATCTTCGCGATTGAGCTGTTCGAGCAGCCCGACGATGCGTTCACCGGTTGCACCGTCGAGGTTTCCCGTCGGTTCGTCGGCGAAGAGCACACGTGGGCGGTTGACGAAGGCACGGGCGATGGCCACGCGCTGCTGTTCGCCGCCGGAGAGCTGTGTGGGGAAGTGATGGATGCGGTGGCCGAGCCCCACGCGTTCGAGCAGATCCTTGGCTCGTGCATCGCTGTCCCGGATGCCGCGCAGTTCGAGCGGCACCTGCACATTTTCGATCGCCGTGAGCGTGGGCACCAATTGGAAGCTCTGGAACACGAAGCCGACCTGGTCGCCCCGGAGACGTGCGCGCGCATCTTCGTCCAGTCGCCCCAGATCCGTTCCGGCAAGGAGCACGGAGCCCGTGGTCGGGGTATCGAGACCAGCGAGCAGGCCGAGGAGCGTGGTCTTGCCGCTGCCCGAGGGGCCGACGATGGCTAGCGTCTCGCCAGCAGCGACATCGAAGGTCACATTGCGGAGAACCGCCAGCGCGCCGCCACCACTGCGATATTCTTTCGTCAGATTGCGGACCGCGAGCATAGGTGTCGCGCGGCTGGGTGACGACAAACCGGTGTCAGACATGCGGAAGCAGCAGGGAAGTGAGGATCGGGTCGGGATACGGCTGGCGGCGCGGTGGAGCGTCGGGCTGGTGGTCGTGGCGGTGCTGCATGGTTGCGGCGGCGGCGCTCAGCCACAATCTGCCGATCGGCCGGTCGCGGCGGGGGCTGTCTCAACGGTAGCTGGTACTGAAACGGCTTTGCCACCGGGAAGTTCTGTCGATCCGGGGCCGGTGTCGATGGCGGCCGCGGCCCGGGTGCTGTTCATCGGCACCAGTCTGACGGCGGGATTGGGTCTTCCTGACCCGGTCGAGGCCTGGCCTGGACAGATCGGGCACATTGCCGATTCCCTCGGCTACCGGGTCCAGATCCAGAACGCCGGCTTGAGCGGAGAGACGTCGGCGGGAGCGCTGCGGCGTACCGACTGGCTGCTCAAGGACACGGCGGATGTCGTGATCATCGAGACCGGCGCGAACGATGGTCTGCGGGGCACGTCGGTTGCCGAGCTCGAGCAGAATCTGACCGGGATCGTGAAGAAGGTGCAGGCGCGGCAGCCCAAGGCCCGGATCATGGTGGTGCAGATGGAGGCACCGCCGAATCTGGGCGATGCGTATGCGAGTGGGTTCCGGCAGGTGTTTCCGTCGGTCGCCAAGGCGACTGGATCGTCGCTCACGCCATTCCTGCTGGAAGGGGTGGCTGGAATTGCCAGCCTGAATCAGGCGGACGGGATTCACCCGACCAAGGCCGGAGCGGCGAGGGCCGCGTTGAATGTGTGGCCCGCGATTCGGGGCGTGCTGGACAAGGTGCGCCCGGTGGTGCCGAAGGTGTGACGGTTGGCGTCGGGGGTCGTGGCCAGGAGGCGGGATCGCTATATTCTGAGGCTGTTCAATACACGGACCCCCAGAGTTGAGGATGTACTGATATGGCAGTTCCGGCTACGCAGCTTCGTCGCGGGATGGTGATCGTGATGGAGGGCGACCCCTGCCGCGTGATCGAGTTCCGTCATCACACGCCTGGCAACCTGCGCGCGATGGTGCAGACGA
>JBBQRH010000098.1:0-14044 GCA_038215035.1 Gemmatimonadales bacterium
TTGAGCGACAGCGATCCGGCCGCACTCCTCAGTGCGCTCGAGTCGGATGGATCCAGCGGCCTGGCCCACCATCTGATTGCTGGTGACGCCGAGATAGCGCCAACCACCGAGGGTGAGTCGCGATGACCACCCCCCGCTCACGCGTCATGGCGGTCCTCACGGTGGTCGCCGTCCTCGCAATCGGCGTCGTGCTGGGCGTCGTGCTCGATCGACGGCTGCTGCATCGACGGGGGGACGTTGGCGGCTGGCGGGGTGGTGGACGCCGGGATGGAGGCGGGTCGTTCGGCATGAGCGCCGAGGCACCGGACACCGCCAGCCGGAACCGGATGCGCGCCCGCATCATGAAGCGGATCACCAGCGAGATGGCGCTGACGGCGGTACAGGCGCATGCCGTGGACTCCATCTTCGCGCGCCGCGAGATGCAGCTCGACTCGCTCCGCGCGCGCGTTGGTCCGCAACTCGATTCGTTGCGTGATCAGATGCGCGCGTCGATCGATTCAGTGCTCACGCCCGAGCAGCGCGTCAAGTTTGCCGAGCAACGGCGAAAGATGGATGCGCGGCGCCGCGAAGGCGGTTCGCCGGGACGACCGCGAGACTAGATCGTCGCTGCGCCAATGTCGACGGTGCTACGATCCCGCTTCGATGCGCAGAAATCGCGTCCAGTTGTCTGGATCATCCTGAATCGCGTCGGCAAGAATCGTCAGCCCGTAGCGCTCGGACGCACCGTGACTGGCCACGGCGGCGAGCGTCGGGTCCTGCGCCTCGCTGACCATCCTGGCCGCGCCAGCGGTATCAAAGAACGACTCGGTCTTCGCGCCAAAGGCTTGCAGAAAGCGTCGGCACTGCGCCAGGGCCACTGGATGACTGGTGACACGCCTGATCTGCTCGAGCGTCGAGCCGGTCACGCTCATCAGCGCGTGGACAATACGGATGTCCGTCGTCCCGCCCAGATTCAGTCCGACGCTGAAGTCATCGAGGGCATCGAGCGCCGACGTGATCGGGCCAACCACCAGGTTCTCAACGGGTAGCACCGCGCCATCTGCGAGCCCGGACTTCACCGCCGCCAGCATCTGCGAAAAGGTCTCGCACGGCACCGGAGTCGTGTCCGGGCCCCAGAACACGCGAATGGCGTCTTCGCTGAAGGCACCAGGAATGCCCTGAAACGCGATCCGGGGTCGTGCGCTGGTCATGAGTCGAATGTACGCGACGTGAGCGTGTGCCGCGCAGACACGAGGTGCCCCCGGCAAGCCGTCGCTCACCGGGGGCTGAACGTGCTTCAGGGCCCACCCGCCCTTCCACACGAAGAACTCGTCGTCGCCACAACGTCATCGCTGACCGTCAGGACCTTTGCTGCTGCTCGCGCCGGACCGGATGGGGTGCCGCGCGGGTCGTACCAGGCCTGTCTGGCGAACTCTTCCATAAGACGCGTGACGTGTGGTGGCGTCACAGGCAGTGCGCATCCGGAATACGGGACACAGCCGTCCACCGGGTGACCGGCCCGGCACACCAGTCAGCCAGACGCATCCACTCGGTGCCGAATGACGTCCAAGACCCCTCACCGTCACGACGCATGGCCAGAAACCGCCGCGCACCTTGTGCCTGGCAAACGCCAATGAGGTCGTCTGGCTCGCCCGTGCGCGTGAGAGCACATGAACTCCTCCACCGTGCGTGCGGCTGATGAGCAGCACCAGGCAGGGATCGAGCGGCCTGCCTTGACGCCGGGTGCGCGCCAGCGGAACGTGCTGGACCGTTCTGCCTTCATCCCGTCGTCTCGACAGCCCTTGGACCGCACCGAATCCGATGTCACACGGCTGCTCGCCGCGCTCGCCAGCGGTGAGCCCGACGCGATGGATCAGCTGCTGCCGGTGATCTACGATGAGCTGAAGCGACTCGCGGCATCGCAGCTCAGGCGCGAGCGCGACGAACACACGCTCGGCGCCACGGCACTGGTCCACGAGGCGTTTCTTCGTCTGGTCGATCAGCGCGCCGTGGACTGGCGCGGCCGCTCGCACTTCTTCGGAATTGCCGCGCAGGCGATGCGGCGCATTCTGGTGGATCACGCGCGGCGGCGGACCGCGGGCAAGCGGGCACGAGAACAGCAGGTGACCCTCGATGCGGCGGCCCCAATCGCCGCTGACAGCGACAGTGATGAGATCCTCGGCGTGCATGAAGCCCTCGAGCGCCTCGCCCTGCTCGACGAGCGACAGGCGAAGCTGGTCGAGTTGCGCTACTTCGCCGGATTCACCCTCGACGAAAGCGCCGAGCTGCTCGGCATCTCGCCGGCCACCGCATCGCGCGACTGGGCAGTGGCACGCGCGTGGCTGCAGCGTGAGCTGTCGCCGGACGCCTGAACGAGGGACGGCCGCATGGCAATCGACGCGAAACGCTGGGCGCAAGTGTCGTCGATCTTCGGCGACCTGATCGCACTTCCGGCCGCAGAACAACAGCGACATCTGGCCGCGCTTTCCGACGACGAGGTGCGCCGCGAGGTGCACTCGCTGCTCCGTGCCAACGCCGCAGTCGGTGCAAGGTTCGACAGTGCGCCGACGATGACCGTCGACGGCTCGGCTGCCATTGGGCCACGACCCGTTGCCGGGCAGCGCATCGGTGCCTGGCGGATCATCCGTCTGATCGACGAAGGCGGTATGGGCGCCGTGTTCGAGGCCGTGCGCGACGACAGCGGCTTCACGAAACGGGCAGCGCTCAAGATGGTGGGGCGTGGTGCCACCGACAGTTCCCTCATCCCGCGCTTCGAAGCCGAGCGTCGCATCCTCGCCCGACTCGAACATCGTAACATCGCCGCACTGCTCGATGGCGGCCTCGATGACGACGGTCGCCCCTGGTTTGCACTCGAATACGTGGAAGGCGAACGCATCGACCGCTGGTGTGATGCGCGCGGGCTCGATCTGCGCTCGCGCGTGCAGATCTTCCGGCAGGCCTGCAGTGCCGTGCACTACGCACACGAACGGCTGATTGTCCATCGCGACATCAAGCCGGCCAACATGCTCGTTGCCGCCGATGGCACACTCAAGCTCCTCGACTTCGGCATTGCCAAGCTCACCGACGACAACGAGAACCCCCTCACCGAGTTTGGCGCTGCACCAATGACCGCGGCCTACGCCAGCCCCGAGCAGCGTGCCGGCAAGGTGCTGACCACCGCCACGGACATCTACTCGCTCGGCGTGGTGCTCTACGAGCTGCTGACCGGCTTGCGACCGTTCTCGGCAACCGCCACCGACGTCACACCAGCCCTGCCAAGCCGGCGGCTCATCGAGGCTGGTGCGGTCGCCTCACCGATGACCGGCGACGCGATCTCGCGCCGCCGCGTCGCCAGGCTGCTGCAGGGTGAGCTCGACGCCATCGTGATGATGGCGCTACGCCCCGAACCTGATCGACGCTACGCGAGCGCCGAGGATCTCGGGCGTGACCTGCAGCGCTGGCTCGAAGGGCGCACGGTGCGCGCGCAGCCCGACACGCTCGGCTATCGCACGGCGAACTTCATTCGTCGCAATCGTCTGGCCGTGGCGGGGATCGCGGTCGGTGTGGTGGCGATGGTGGCCGGCACGATCGTCAGCATTCAGCAGGCGGCGGTGGCGCGGACGGAGCGCGATCGAGCGCGCGCCGAGCAGGTGCGAACGCAGCGCGTCGCCGAGTTCTTCCAGCAGGTGTTCGCGCAGGCCGCACCGCGTGAAGGCGGGCGGGCGCTGACCGTGGTCGAGGCGCTCAATCGCGCCATCCCGATCATCGACACCGCGTTTCGGCGCGAACCCGATCTGAAAGCGTCAGTGCAGCTGTCCGTCGGCTCCACCCTGCAGAACTTGGAACAGCACGAACAGGCGCGGCCCCTGCTCACTGCGGCCTACGAGTATTACCGCCAGCACGACGGGTCGAAACCATCGCGCAATCAGACCGACGCGCTCTGGGATCTGGCAAAGATGGAGACGCAGGATGGACGCGGCGTCGAGGCGGAGTCGCTGTACCTGCGGCTCGCCTCGATCTATCGCACACAACCGGAGTACGCGCCGAACGATCCGGTGCTCAGTCTGTTGCGTATCGCCGGACTCAGAATGGACGCCGGCGATCTCTCGGGCGCGGTGGCGGCGTACGATTCGCTGATTCCGCAACTTGTGGTTCGCACGCGCGCCGACTCGCTCGATCTGGCCGGGAATCTCGGCTCGCGGGGAACGGCATTGGCGGCGCTCGGCCGATTCGATCTGGCGACGCAGGATTTCGCGCGCACCATGTCGATCAATGAGCGACTGCTTGGCACCGACAGCTTCGCCACCGGAGCGGTCTTGCAGCCGTATGCGGGCGCGATGCTGTTCGCCGGACGGCTGGTCGCGGCGGAATCACTCGCGCGGCGATCGGTCGCCATTTCCCGTCGTGAGTTCGGCGACGCCGCTACCGGCACGCTGGCCGCGCAACGGATGCTCGGGACCATTCTGGTGGCAGCCGACCGGTGCCGCGATGCGGTGGCGATCTTCAGCGAGATGCTGTCTCATCGCGGACCATCCATCCCGGATTCCGACCCCAGCATCGGCTACGCGCTGGTGCATCGTGGGTACTGTCGCGCGCACGAGGGTGAATCGACCGCAGGCATAGTCGATGCGCGCGAGGGGCTGCGAATCGTCCAGTCGGTCTTTGGCGAGAAGCACTACGTGTATCACATGGCAGAGAGCCTCGCCGGCGCCGCGATCGGCTTCGGGCCAACCGGTGGCCGTGCGGAAGCGGAACGCTTGCTGCGCGATGGAGCCGACGGCCTCCGCACGACGCTCAGCCCGGCGCACGCGCGGGTACGCGATGCAGAGGCGCGGCTGGCGGAGTTCGAGCGTCGGGCTGGAGACAATCGCGGGCGCTGACGCACGCCAGACGGTGTGGTGAGAGCGTTTCGAGCCGAGTTGCGCGTGAGAAGACAGGTCCGCTCACGTCTCACCACTTCGAGGCCGCCATGCCGAAACTCACTGTAACGTTTCTCCGTCCGCCGTTCGCCGGGCTGCTTGCCACGCTTGCCCTCCTGACTGCGTGCGGCGGCGGGTCGGACGGACCCACGCCTCCACCGCCGCCACCGGCCGGCGCTGTGGGCTCGCTCACGATCACCATCGCCGGCC
The DNA here is from genome assembly GCA_038215035.1 of Gemmatimonadales bacterium. Classification (GTDB taxonomy): domain Bacteria; phylum Gemmatimonadota; class Gemmatimonadetes; order Gemmatimonadales; family Gemmatimonadaceae; genus JACMLX01. The sequence continues at coordinate 5,109 of JBBQRH010000098.1, forward strand.
TGCCGACTGACGTCACGCCATCCGTGACCGTGACTGGCCCTGCGGGCTTTTCGCAGAGTTTCGGCGCGACGCGCACGCTGACTGGGCTCACGGCCGGTGCCTACACCATCACTGGCGCCAACATCGCCGATCGGAGCATCGGCTACGCCGCGCCGGTGGCGAGCGCCACGGTGTCGGCCAACGCCACCGCCAGTGCATCGGCGGCGTACGCGCTCCGCATTCTTCCGCGCAGTACCACCAATCGCACCGACGAATCGACGTCGCCCCGCATCAAGCTGCTGTACCTGATTCCAAATGACGGTACGGATCGCGGGCTCGACACGAACGCGACCATTCACCGTACGATCAGCAGCGGTCAGCGCTGGCTCGCCTCGCAGACCGCCGGCCGATCGATCCGCTACGATGTGGCGACTGGCGGGCTGGACATCACGTTCGTACGCCTGCCACGGACCGATGCCGCGTACTACAGCTACAATGGATTCATTCGCGACACGATCGAGAAGGATCTGCGCGCCGCCGGATGGACACAGGCCAACGTGCTGCTGCTCGGCTACTACGACGGTCGCCACATCGACCGCTGTGGGTCGGCCGCCTGGCCACCGAACCTTGTGGGCAGCTTCGCCGGCATCTATCTGCGCGGCCTGCCGAACGCGGCAAATGGATGTGCCAATAATCCATTTGCGGCCTCGCCTACGGCCGCACCCGGCTATCTCGAGTTTACCGCGCAACACGAAATCTTTCACCTGCTCGGTGTGGTGAGCACGGCAGCGCCGAACCATGCACTCTCCGGCCATGTCGGCAACGATCCGACGGACCTGATGTACGCCGGACCACTGGTGTGGCGGCCGAGCACGGTGGATGTGACGAAGACGAACTACTACAACCCGACGGGGTTGCCCGGGACGGTGGCGAACTTCAGCAATTCACCGTACGTGGTGGCGGCGCCATAAATGCGTGCCGAAAAACTGGGTAGGCCTCGCTGTGACGCGCAGGTGGGCGCAAATCTTCCGCTGGCGGATCCGGCCCGTCAGAGGGTCAGGAGGTCGTCGTCATTGGGTGCCAGAAAGAGATGTACGGCTGCTGCATCTCGCCAACGCACTGGACACCCACTCCGTCAGTTCGGAAGAGGTCGACGATCGGATCTCGGCGATTGACTTCGGCACGGTCCTGCTCGCGCGCTTAGATGCGCGCGAGCAGCTGATCCGCAAATGGCAAGGCACACTATCCCTGCAGTGTCATCCATGTCCCCGGTTTCGAGTGCGACCAATGTTCCCGGTCTGTACCCGGACTGACGCGGCCTGATCGCTTCTCGAATCACGTACAGCCGAGCCATGCCGCAGGGCCGGATCCTCATGCGAGCAATCCAGAACCCGACCCCGTGCGCGACGTTCGTCCTCCAGCACGACGAATCAGTCGTGGCGCGTAGCCGGCATCAGCATGAACGTCACCTTCAGCGTCACCCGGTACTCCGTCACCTTGCCTCCATCGACGATCACACTCTGGTCCTTGACCCACGCACTCGTCACGCCGCCCAGCGTTTCCGTGGCGCGGGCGACACCCTCCGCCACGGCGCCCTCGAAACTCTCCGTGCTGCCCGCAATGATCTCGATGACTTTTGCGACTGCCATGTTTGCTCCCTGTGAAAGCCTGATGAATGCGCAGTCATCACCGGTCTCGTGCTGCCGGCGAGCCGCGCATGTCGTGACACTGCCTGACAACGCAATTAGGCAGCCGACGCCGAGCATCGCCAGTGCGCTCGACGATCACGAAATTGGGCGTGGGCCAAGGATTCGGCCGAGCTGACAGCTGAGTCCGAAGGTGTGCGGATGAGTCGGTTTGGTGACATCTTCCGACTCACGCCGTGATTCGCGCGCGCGCCCACGCCTCCAGCGTGGTCGACTGCAACGGCGCGGTCAGTGGCGACGAAGTGCGATCGAACGTCTGATCTGTCGTCTCGGCGACGATCGTCGCCCGCAGAATACGCCCGACGCCGTCGTGCAGCGGCGCGAAAACCGCCGCCATGCCGCGGACCACGGCGAGCGGAACATGCAGGATCGCCGCCGGCCTTCCACACACGCGCTCGAACAGCGCTGCGACTTCGCGGCTGGTCAGGTTCTGCGGTCCGCCGATCGTGACCGTCTGCCCGACGAAACGCGCATCGATCAGGGCGTGTTGCGCAACCTCCGCCACATCCGATGCTGCGACGAAGTTGCGGGGATTGTCACCAGGCCCGAAGAGCGGCACGCGCTTGCCGAATTGCACGTGCTTGCCGATCAGGTCGTACGCGTGCACCTCCATGAACGCGCTCGGCTGCAGGATCGTGAAACGCAGACCGCTCTGGCGCACCGCCTCCTCTATCCGCGCCTTCGTTCGCCAGAAGTCCACCGGATGATCGGCCGATGCGCCCAAGACCGATGTGAACACCAAGTGTTCGACGCGCGCCTCCTTCGCGGCGGCAATCAAGGTGCGCTGGCCCTCATCATCCACGATCCGACTGGCGCTGGCGCCGCGCCCGAGGATCGAGTGTGACGCCGAGACCACCACCCGAACACCCTGCATCGCGCGTCGCACCGACGCCGGGTCGCGCAGGTCGCCGCGCACCACCTCAGCACCCTTGGCGGCGTGCGCGTGCACTCTGGCCGGATCGCGTGTGAAGACCCGCACCCGCTCTCCCGCGGCAAGCAAGGCCCGCGTCAGGTGCCCGCCCATCGATCCGGTTCCGCCAATGATCAGATTCATCGAACGCTCCGGGACAGGGAGGTGGCTGACGCGCGTGGTACGCGCCGGGTGAATGCAGCACGGTACAGCCAGGCGCGGTGCGTACCGGCGCAGGATGTCAACATCGCTGCGGTCGGACTCTCTGTCCAACTTTTCGCACGACATCCGCACGTGGCAGCACCGTGACGCTCTGCCTGAATACCACGTGTGCGCTCGTATTCGATTGCGCCAGAAGGGCCCTCGATCCTTTGGGAAGACTGTATACCCGAGCACCGAGGTCGGCGCCCGCGGGTAGCGCCGGATGCGAACGGGTCTCCAGTCACAGTTGGAGGACCCCGCTCTCACAGAACGATTGGGCCTGAGAGGGCGGGAACGTCGCTTCGCGCTACACAGCGACGACGCGCATCAGGTCGTAGATCCACTGCGCCACCACCCGCCATGCTGGAGAATCAAACGCCAGCGTCTCGAGTGACTGCTCGATAATGATTCCTGTCCCGGCCCACGCCAGCACCGGATGCACCGCCCCGCGCACCACACGATCTCGCACCATTGCCACAACGATCCAGACGAATGCCAGAACGATTCCAAAAATGATGTCTGGACGCGGCACGCCAGGGAACCAGTGCCGGAAGCGGAACCACGCCGGCCAGATCACGAACAGCGTTGCCAGCAACAACCACCGCGCGTGTGCCTCCTTATCACGCCGTGCCCGCACGCCGGCGGCGACGAGCACCACGAAGAGCATGGCCGACGTGACGACACCCACGATGCTCGAGATTCCCGTGGCACCCGCGCCGTTGTTCACATCGCGAATGACCTGCACCATGCCGGCCGGCAGCATCGTCAGCGCGACGCCCATGGCCAGCGGGAATCCCACGTATCCGATGCGGCGGTGCCACCCAACGCGCCCCGACCGCACCAGCAACGTCTGCGCGGCAAACAACAGCACCCAGGCAAGCGCAAGCGCCCCGTGCGCGTGGATAATCAGTGGCGCCGCGAAGGTGCCGCGCGCCAGTGGCATGACGTATGTGCGCCCAAATCCAATCGCAACTGCAGCAAGGGCCACGCCGGCCATCACGACGAAGAACGACGAGCGGATGGGGCGTGCAGGCACGTTGGCTGACTTGGGTGACATTCCTTGGCAGGTCAGGAAACACGAGTGTGAGCCCGCAACGTACGACGCCACACCATACAAATACCGGATAGATGGCACAACTGGCGGATGCGTGTCAGCGGACGGTATCGGATCTGTATTCGGCACGCCGAAGCGAATACAGGCTCCCCGCTCGCCAGTCGTCGACCACCACTGAGAGATTCTCCGGCGTACGGTTTGGAACTGCAGAGAAGCGAAGTGGGGCCCGGCGAGCGCTCAGGTCCCGATGCAGGCAGCGACGGTCGCGTCGGGTCTGACCACCGCGATGCATCCTCTGCCACCGTCGTCCCGTTCCATGATGGCGAGGAGCATCTTCCGCGAAGCGACTAGTTTCCTCTCCGACGCCATCCCCTCGCCTTCTCCGTTGCCACGTGACTCTCGTCTCCTGCTCCAACATCGGGATCTCCTTCGGTGCGACCGAACTCCTGAAGAACATCACGTTTACCGTAGCCGCCGGCGAACGCTGGGGAATCATCGGGCGGAACGGTGCCGGCAAGACGTCGATCTTCAGCGTCATCACCGGCGACCTCGAGCCGACCACGGGAAGCGTCGCACGAAAGCCGGGACTTCGGCATGCCTTGCTCGACCAGCACCGCGCCTTCGAAGGAGCCACCACCGTCTGGCAAGCGGGCGCGGCGGCCTGGCGTGACGTGATGGCGCTCGAGCAGCGCATCGCCGACCAGGCAATGGCCCTCGGCGAATTGGGCGACAAGGTCACTGATGAAATTCTCGACCGTTTCGGGCACGACCAGGAGCGTTTCGCCGACCTCGGAGGCTACGTCTACCACGCTCGTGTCGATGCGGTGCTCCAAGGGCTCGGCTTCGACGCCGAGGAATCGAAAGAGCGTCTGGTATCGACGCTGTCGGGCGGTGAGCGCGGACGCGTGGGGCTGGCGGCGCAACTCATTGCGCCGGCCGACCTCCTGCTGCTCGACGAACCCACCAACCACCTCGACCTCGACACCACCACCTGGCTCGAGAAGTGGCTCCTCGAGGCCGATGAGACGGTGATCGTGGTGTCGCACGACCGCGCGTTCCTCGACGCGATCTGCACCAACATCCTGCACATCGAGGCCAAGTCCAGCGAGGCGTACAAGGGCAACTACAGCCAGTTCGTACCGCAGCGTGCCGAGCGCCGTCTCACGCGCGAGCGCGAGCTGGAGAAGCAGCGCGCGTACGTGAAGAAGGAACAGGATTACATCATGCGCAATCTCGCAGGCGTGAACTCGTTCCAGGCGAAGGGCAAGCGCAAGCGGCTGGAGCGCCTGCCCCGTCTCGCGCCGCCACCGGGCGATCCGGCGGCGATGTCACTCGAGTTCAAGGTCAAGGAACGAGGCGGCGACCAGGTAGTGGCAATCGACGCGCTTCGCGTGGAAGTCCCCGGCCGTGTCCTCGTGGAAGACTTCACGGCCGTGCTGCGACGCAACGACTTCGTCGCGCTGGTCGGCCCCAACGGTGCGGGAAAATCGTCATTCATTTCCACGCTGCTGGGTGATCGCACGCCGGCGCATGGTGAGGCACGAGTCGGCAGTTCGATCAGTCCCGCGTATTTCAGGCAGGACCTCTCCGATCTACCGCTCCGCATGTCGCTATCGGATGCGATCAACGCACAGCGGCCAACCTGGAATCGTGGTCAGGTGCAGAACCATCTGGGCGCGTTCGGTTTCTCTGGCGACGAAGTGTTCCGCGAGATCAGCACCCTGAGCGGCGGTGAGCGGGCCCGTGTGGCGATGGCCATCATCACGCTGTCGGGGGCCAATTTGCTGGTGCTCGACGAGCCAACGAATCATCTCGACGTCGAGAACATCGAAGTGCTCGAGGATGCGCTGGACGAGTACGAGGGCACGGTGCTGCTGGTAAGCCACGATCGGGCGTTCCTGAGGCAGGTTGCGACGCGGGTGTGGTGGTTCGACGGGGCGCGGCTGAGGGACTTTGATGGCTCGTTCGTTGAGTGGGAAGCGGATCGGGCGGGGCGGGCGTAGCGCCACCCCGAACGGGGCACCACTCCACCTGCACCGACTGCCGGGAACGGACGCCAAGACCGTGCAGGCCAGCGCACGAAAGACAGCCCACACCCCGACCGACGATTCTCTCTGGGTGCGACACTTCCGACTCCCGCGGAGAGATGGCGTCACAAGGGCCTGAGTAGCGAGTCATGCGATTCCCCACCCAACTGGTGGCAGTCCCATTACGATTCTCCGTCCGATGTGCCGGGTGGCGCCATGCACCCGCGCCGGTCTCGCGCTTCTGCTTTCCCGATTCTGTGTGATATCGTGCCGAAAGATCTGACATACATCCTGCTGCTCTTCGCGCTGTTCATCGTGCCGCGCGTGCTGCAACGCTTCCGGCTACCGAGTGCGATCACGAGCTTTCTGCTCGGCGCGGCCGCGTCAGCAATCGGTGTGTTGTCACAGGACACGACTCTCAGCCTGCTCGCGACCTTCGGCATCGTTGCGATGTTCCTCACCGCAGGCCTGGAGGTGAACGGCGCCGAACTCAGGGAAGGCGCCAAGGTTATCACCCAGCATGTGGTGGTTCGCCTTCTGTTGACGCTTGGTGCAGGCGCATTGATCGCATACAGCTTGTCGGCCAGCTATCGCGTGGGGACACTGATCGCACTGGCGCTTTTCACGCCATCGACGGGATTCATTCTCGACTCACTCGATGCACTGGGGTTGAATGCGCGCGAGCGTTTCTGGATCAAGTCGAAGGCCATCGCGACGGAGCTTATCGCACTCGGTGTGCTGTTCGTCGCACTGCAGTCCACGTCGCTCGAGCGCATCGGTACTGCGACCGGAGCGCTCCTGGCGCTGGTGGTGGTTCTGCCATTTCTCTTCCGCTTGTTCGCTGAGCGGATTGCCCCGTATGCGCCGAAGTCCGAGTTCGCCTTTCTCCTCATGCTCGCGGTTGTGAGCGCCTACATCACCCGGGCCCTCGGTGTGTACTATCTGGTGGGCGCGTTCATGGTCGGGATCGCGGCGCAGACCTTCCGCACCCGGCTTCCTGCGATGTCGTCGGAACGTACGCTCCATGCCGTCGAGGCATTCGCGTCCGTGTTCGCTCCGTTCTACTTCTTCAACGCCGGCCTGCATCTGCACGCGGAGGACTTTACCTCGACCGCCATTTGGCTGGGCGTTGGCGCGGTTGTCGTCTGTGTGCCCCTGCGCATTGCGCTGGTCGTCATTCATCGGCGCGTCTCGCTGGGTGAGTCGCTGAAAAGCGGACTGCCGATCGCCACCGCCCTCGTACCGACACTCGTATTCTCGCTCGTCATTGCGGAAATTCTGCGCGATCGATTTGCAGTGCCGGACTACATCTTCGGTGCGCTCATCGTCTACACGGTGATGAATACGACGCTCCCGGGACTGCTTCTTGGGCGCGCCGTGCCTGAGCTGGATGTGCTCGGCGAATTGGGGACGCCCGTGGAGTCACACGCGTATGCCGATCCGGAAAAGACGGAGCCATAGGACCAGCTTGCAGTTTAGTGCGGCGTCGCCGGTTCGGGATGCACCGACTCTCGAAAGTCGGATTGGAACCTGCAGTCGTGCGCTTCGCACATGCGCGCGGGAGCCACCATTCATTGATCGACGCCGTCGGTTAGCACTCGAGTCCCTACGACTCGGACCATGGGATCCGAGTGGTGTATGCGATCATGGCGGCATTCGACCTGACCCCCATCGCTCTGCTCCGTGGCCCGGAGCGATTCGTGATGACTGAACGCGGGTCGTCTACATAGAAGTGCGCGACGACGAAACCGGTCGCACGACGGCGGGATTCCTGGCGCGTGCTGGCGCACCGCCACCCTTGCCCGCTACCTCACCGACTACAACACGCAGCGTCGCACAGCGGTATTGCAATGCAAGGCCCAGCCGGACGCTCGCGACGAAACTATGAGCAATGTGTTCGTCATCTGCAGCTACGGCATGCGCCACAGTCGCAGTTGTCTGTCGAGCCCCGCCGAAAGAACCCACTGCGCGTCGGAAGAAATATCCACCGCTGTCGTGGTGCCTCGATGGGCCTGCCACGTGTGTGCGGTCGCCCCAGCACGACCGCCTTGATCGAGGTTCCAGAGCCACACGCCGCCGTCGGTGCCAGCGACTGCGAGGCGCGAACCATTCGGCACGTAGACGACGTCGGTGGACGGCATGTTGACCGTCGCGGTGTCGGATCGGAGTCCGGCGAATTCCATCACTTTTGGCAGCCTGAGCCCCGATGTTGAGATGCTGTCTCCCAGCTCGACGATCCGCGCACCCGCCACCCATTCGGCCACCGCGAGGCTTCGCGCTGCGGGATGAAACGCCAGGGCGCCCTGACCGAAAGCCGGGATGCGGCGTCGAGACTGACCATTCGCAAGGCGATGCAGCTCGAGCGGCACACTGGTCGCAATCCACTCACCATCCGGCGAGACGGCGGCAGCCAGCACCTCTTTGTCCAGCGTCCACGCGGTGCGCGCAGCACCGTTGACGGGGGAGATGAACACAACCTCGCCCTGAACAGTTGGCGCCACGATCAAGGAATCTCCCGCCCACAGCACCGTCAGTGCCCGATGCGGCAGTCGCGTGGTATGAACGCGTCGTCCCTGACTCGACTGCCACTGCACCACGCGCGCATCACCACCCGTGCTGGCCAAAGTTCGTCCATCGGCCGACCAGCGGATCGAGTAGACCTCGGCACCATGCGACCCACACCATTGCCGAGCCAATGACGGAACTTGCCAAACACACACGGTCCCATCCAACGACGAGGTCGAAATGAGTTTACCTGAGGGCGCGAATCGCGCGGCTGTGATGCCAAGTCGATGCGCCTGTATGCTACGCTCCGCTCGCGGCGAATCACGAATCGGTGGCGCTTGTGCGGCGCACACGGAGACAGTGATCGGTATGACGCCCACCAGGGCGAATCTCCATACGAGGCGACCTGTCTTCTGCGCATACGGCATCATGGCACGCGTCTCGTCGAGTCGGTGACGTCGAACACGACCTTGCCCGCTGTCCCCATCTGGAAGTAGCTGCCGCGTGGCGTGATGCCCAGGCCTGACCAGTGGCCCTGCCCGTTACTGAACGTG
>JBBQRH010000099.1:0-13488 GCA_038215035.1 Gemmatimonadales bacterium
GCGTGATCTTCGGAACGTAGGCTGGCGTCAGCGCTCGCTCGGCAACGGCGCGCTCAGAGACATCGACCGTGTCGATCAGTTGCACGATGTTTGCTGCCGACGCCGGCCGATTTGCTGCGTCCGTCGACAGGCAGCGCATGATGAGGCGTACCAGTGTTGCAGGCACGTCGCGCCGCGTGAGCGTAATCGGTGCTGGGTCGACATCGTATACCGGCGCCGCTCCGACTGCCGGAACGACGTCGCGATGGAACGCCGGCATCCCGGTCAGCATCTCGTACGCGACGCACCCCCATGCGAACAGATCTGCCTGATGATCGGCAGCGGCGGGGTCGGCGAGTTGTTCGGGGGCGAGGCAGGCACGCGAACCAGTCAGGCGCATCCGTGCCGGTGGCTGCACGCGCTGTGCGGCGGCCAGATCGTGCTCGATGGCGAAGTCCGAGAGCCGCGCCGTCTTCTGCGACAACAGGATCTGATCGGGAGTAATGTGCAGATGCGCGGCACCGCAGGAGTGCGCGTAGTCGAGCGCAATGGCCACATCACGCAGGACCGCGACGATTTCTTCGAGCGACAGCGGCGGTTGTTCCGCGAGCCTAGTACGAAGCGTGACGCCAGGCACATACGGCGTGATGACATAGGGGAGGCCGGCGGCCGCGCCGAGTGCCAACGGCGGAATGATGCCCGGATGATCGAGTGCGGCGGTTCGCTCGGCCGCAGTGACGAATCGTTCGAAATCGAGATCGCCAACGGCGTCTGGCGCGAGCACCGCCACGAGGATGGCGCGGTTGAACGTGCGCTCACGGGCGATGAACACCCGCGCGATCGCGGTGCTGGTCGTTTCCCGCTCGAGCGCGTACTCGTCGCCGAGTGCCTGCTGGAGTTCCGCGAAGAGATCGCTCATGTTGCCCAAAGTGTCGGCACGGAATGGCCACGCCTTCCGTGCCAGTCTCGACAGTACAGCCAGCATCAGAGGCCGAGGGGCTCCGTGGCCAGCGCGTTTCGCTGCGTCAACTCACCCGGCTGATCACTGGGCTGGCTGACGGGCACTGGAACGACTGCTTACGTTCGCAGTCGTCACAGTTGGCACAGCAAGGACCGATTCCTGTTACAGGAGAGGGGATAATGGAGCAGGCTCCGAATCGCCGTGCCTTCATCAAGGCCGGGGCGAGTCTCGCGGCACTGGGCGCCGTACCGCATTCCATCGCCGGCGCGCTGCCCGGCCCCGCCCCCGACCGCGACGTGAATCTGTCGCACGATGGTTTGGTGCTGGCGCCGCGCGACTACGCGGCGCTGCTGCAGCGCATTACCGCCGATGGCCGGACCGTGGAGGATTATTACTCTCAGGGCGGCGCGGTGGCGCAACTCGAGAAGGCGTGCGCCAAGCTGCTTGGCAAGGAGGCGGCCGTCTTCATGCCGACTGGCACACTTGCCAATCACCTCGCGGTTCGCGCGCTGGCTGGCGCCGACCGCCGAGTCATCGTGCAGCACGAAAGCCATTTCTTCAATGACACGGGGGACTGTGCGCAGACGCTCAGTCAGCTGAACCTCATTCCGCTGGCTCGTGGCAAGGCGACGTTCACGCTGGCCGACGTGGAAGAGGTGATCGGGCGAACGGCGTCGGGCCGTGTCGCAGCGCGCGTCGGCGTCATTGCAATCGAGACGCCAGTCCGTCGAAAGACGGGCGAACAGTTCGCCATCGATGACATGCGGCAGATCACGGCGTTTGCGCGCAAGGAAGGGATTCGGCTGCATCTCGATGGCGCGCGGATGCTCTTGGCGTCGGCCTACACTGGCATGTCACCAGCCGAGTACGCGGCGATGTTCGACACCGTCTACATCTCGCTCTGGAAAGGGCTGAACGCCGCGTCGGGAGCGATTCTCGCCGGGCCGAAGTCGCTGCTGGATGGTATGTACCACACACGCCGAATGTTCGGTGGCGGGCTGCCACAAGCCTGGCCCTACGCGTCGGTGGCGCTGCACTTCCTGGACGGATTCGTCGATCGCTTCCGTGCTGGAGTTCAGGCGTCGGAAGCGTTCATTCAGGAGCTCGATTCCCGTGCCGGCGTCAAGGCCCAGCGCATCGCGCAGGGTACGAACATCTTTCGAGTTCCGGTGGCCGGTGTGGACACCACGCGACTTCGCGACACGCTGGCGGCGCGAGGTATTTCAATCGCAACACCGGCGGCGGGCTCACCGTTGATGACACTCAACGTGAACGAATCATGGGCACGGCGACCGGCGAGCGAACTGGCCACCGACTTCCTACGTGGCATGGGCAAGGCGTAGTAATAGCGCCGCGCCGCAGGTTCACTGCGGCGTGGTGAGGATCGCCTTCAATCTGAGGGCATTGATCTCTGCCACCATGCCAGCCACCTGCGCAGTGACGATGATGCGCCCCTTTTCACGTGTCGCTAGCGTAGCGTTGCCAAAGGTGCCGGTTCGTGACCAGGTCTTTCCGGCACGCGCCGCAACAGCCGAATCGCGAGTGAGGCCGCCCGCACCGGGATGATAGTCATCAGGCGCCAGCCGCATTCTGACCACCTCAGGGTGCATGTAGAGCATCATCGATGTCTCCAACTCGTCGGCATGCGTACCACCCTGCTGTTGCCTGACGCTCGCTTCGGCCTCCTTCCCGATGTTCAGGATGTCGGTGTAGACCATCACGATGCCGGAGGCCGCCAGCGAGTCACGGGCAGGCGCGAGGGCGCGCAGTGTCGAGACGCCGGTATTGAGGACATAAAATCGGCGTGGACCGTGCCGGGCGATGGACCGCACGATATCGACGATCATGTCGCGCGCCGTGGCGAGGGTCAGCGACGTCGATCCAGGATATTCGAGAAAGGCTGGATAGAAGCTGTAGTTCACGGTCGGATACACGATGACCGGTGTCGCGGCCGCGACCGCTTTCGTGAAGTACTCGGCCAGCAGCCAGTCGTTATTGAGCGGCAGGTGCGGACCGTGTTCCTTTGCCTGCGCACCGAGCGGAATCATGACGATGCTGGCCGTGTCGAGCAGACGCACCGCCTCGGTCCAGGGTAGCGCTTCAATCCGCACACTTCGTGCCTGGGACACTGCCATTGGTGCGAGCACACAAGCCGCTGACAGAAGTGCCGAGACGCGGTTGACGAGGCGACGGAGTTTCACGCAGTGCTCCAATTGAGAGAGCTTTCGGTGAGATGGCAGGTCATTGCCGATGCGTTCAGGGTGCCGCTACGGTGTCGAGCGCGACAGATACCGAGCATACCATTCCAGGTAACGATCAAGCCGATCGCGTATGAAGGAAGGTCGTGTAATCGCGTGGAACTCATCGGGATAGATCACCAGTTGTGTCGCGACGCCGAGTGACTTGAGTGCCTGAAACATCTGCTCGCTGCCGAGAATGGGCACATTGAAATCACTTGCACCACCCATGAACAGGGTTGGGGTGGTAATGCGATCGGCCTGCCAGAACGGGCTCGACATCCGGTTCCACAGGGCCTGATTCTTCCATGGCACGCCGAGTTCACTTTCGTACTGGAACACATACATGTCGGAGCCGTACATCGACGTCTGCAATGCACTGCCCGCTCCGCTGATCGCCGCCTTGAACCGTGTCGTGGCTGCGATGGCGAAGTTGGTGAGGATGCCGCCGTAGCTCCAGCCACCGATGGCGAGGCGATCGGGGTCGGCGAGTCCGGTCGCGACCAGATGATCGACACCGGCGAGGAGATCCTGCACCTCCTTGTTTCCCCAATCCGCGAAGATCGCCTTCTTCCAATCGCGGCCGCGTCCCGAGCTGCCGCGATAGTTCACCGCGAGTACCAGGTATCCGGCGGCGGCAAAGAGCTGTCGTTCCATCGTCGGCAACCAGACGCCCGTATCGAACAGGTGTTCATCCTGACCGTTCGGGCCACCGTGGATGCGCAGAATCAGCGGGTATCGCTTCCCCGCCACAAAGCCCGGCGGCTTGACGAGCAGCGCGTTCACCGTGAGTCCGTCCCGATTGCGGAACGACACATCCTCAGTCTGGCCGAGCTGCAGGTTGGCGAAGACGGTATCGTTGACGTGCGTCAGCGCGCGTTGGACGCCTCCTTCGAGCGCGTGCAGCTCGGCGCCGGCGCTGGCAGTTCCATCGCGGGTGACGATACGACCGACAGACGAGACGTCATACGCCGTCACGACGCGCCGTCCGGTGAGTTCTCTCGTTACGACGCCGTTGGCGACCTGCACCGTCGCGAGGTGCACCGCGCGATCATCGCCGAGCAGAAATCGGATTGCGGCACCGTCCGCCGACCAGGAGAGCTCACTCACGTCGCGATCGAGTGATTCGGCGAGCAGCGTCGCAGCGCCGCCTCGACTGGGAATCACGGCAATCGTATTCTGCGAATAGGCATACAGTCGCGGCTCGCTGCCCTGCAGATATGCGATGCGCGTGCCATCGGGGCTCCACACCGGTCCCTCATCAGGACCAAGCCACGTCGTGAGCCGCGACGGATTCGCCCCCGGTACCGCGTCGACGACGAAGACATCGGCGTTGTTGGTGCGATCAGGGTCGAGGCCGACGCGTTGACTGACGAATGCGAGCCGGGTGCCATCGGGCGACCATCTGAGTTGCGAATCGTCGAAGTCGCCAGTCGTGAGTTGCACTGCCTTGCGTGTCGCGACGTCGACGAGCCAGATGTGGTCGCGACGACGATTCAGGTAGCCGTCCTCGTCACGCTTGAACGTGTACCGGTCGATGACGATCGGCATCGGTTTGGCACTCTTGCCGGAATCGCTGGCCGCCTTTTCAGGGTCGACGTCATGAGAAATGACCGCCAACCGCTTGCCATCCGGCGACCAGGCGTACTCGGAGACGCCGCCCTTCAATTCGGTCAGTCGTTGTGCCTCTCCCCCGCTTCGATCGAGGAGCCAGATCTGGCTGCCGGTCGAACCGGAGCGCCCCGACACGAAGGCGAGCGAGCGGTTGTCCGGGCTCCAGCGGGGATTCTGCTCGTCGTCTGGAGAGCTCGTCAGTCGGAGCGTCCGATCACCGCTCCAATTCACCATCCAGACATCGGTATCTCGAGTGTCACGCAGCGAGTCGATGGTGGTGACCGTGTAGGCGATCCAGGCGCCATCCGGCGAGATCCGCGGGTCGCCGACGTCTCTCAAGCGATACATGTCGTCCGCGCGGATGGGCTGAGGCGACTGCGCGAACGCGCCGACTGAGACGACCAGTGACAGGCACGCGCCGCGCAACAACCGGGAGAGCGACATCAGGCAGCGTCGCCGCTGCGAATCACCTGCTGGTACCAGCGATAGCTGAGCTTCGGTGTGCGCTTCTGTGTGGTGTAGTCCACGTGTACGAGTCCAAACCGGGTCTCGTACCCGTCCGCCCACTCGAAGTTGTCGAGGAGGCTCCACGGGAAGTACCCGACCACCTTGCGTCCCTCGGAGATCGCCCGTTGCATCTGTCGCATGTAGGCGCGCAGATACATGACGCGGTCGATGTCCTGCACCTCGCTCGTGGCAGGCGTGGGGCCGCTGTCGGCACAACCGTTCTCACTGATGAAGATCGGAAGATTCCGCTGCCCGAGGGCATCGCCGATCATCCGGATTCCCCAGTAGATGGACTCCGGCACGCAGTTGAGCCACGGCGTGCCCATCTTCGGGAACTTGTCGAACATCGGAATCTCCTCATACCCCGCCGGTGTCGCTGCCGCACGCACGTATGTGCCGGTGTAGACATTGAAACCAAGGCCATCGAGCGGTTGATGAATCGTCTCCATGTCGCCGCTCTGGATCGTTGGCGCGTTGGCGCCACGCTGCTGCATCCAGAAGGGATCATACTGCCCGGTGAGGAGCGGTACGATGATCGCCCCATTCGCGTTGCTGCGGGTGAACGCGAGTTTGGTTGCCTCGATGTGCTCCGGCGTTTCGATGACGGGTACGAACGGATTGAAGTTTTCCGCGATCGCAACCTTGCATGGTCGCGGTGACGATGCACGGATGGCCTGGCACCCGCGGCCGTGGGCAAGCAGCGCGTGATGCACCACCTGCCAGCGTTCCTTCTCGGTGGCGAGTGCGATGCCCGGGGCGTGTGGCGCCGTGGACTTCACACCGTACCCGACCTGTGTGAAGGTCAGGATTTCGTTGAGGGTCATCCACCGTGATACGCGATCTCCGAGACGCTTTGCCATCGTGCCAGCGTAGGCTGCAAAATCGTCTGCAACTTCGCGACTCTCCCAACCGCGGTAGCGATCCTGCAGCGCCTGTGGCAGATCCCAGTGGTACAGGGTGACGTGCGGCGTGATGCCGTTTGCCAGCAACTCGTCCACCAGCCGGCTGTAGAAATCGATGCCCTTCTCGTTCACTGCTCCGCGTCCATCCGGAATCACCCGCGACCACGACGTGCTGAAGCGATAGTGCTTCACCCCAAGTTCTGCCATCAGGCGCACATCATCCTTGAAGCGATGGTAGTGGTCACAGGCCACATCACCCGTGTCGCCATTACGAACCTTGCCCGGCGTATGGCTGAACGTGTCCCAGATACTGGGCTTTCGTCCGTCGATGGCCGCGGCGCCCTCGAGTTGGTAGGCCGCCGTCGCTGCGCCCCACCAGAATCCCTTCGGAAACGTGCCGGCACTTTGGAGTGCCTCGACCGGCGCAGGTTCGGTTGATGCAGCACCAAGACGGCTGGCATGCAAGGCTTCGGCTGCAACACCGATGGCGGTGGCCTTGAGAAAGCTTCGACGGTGAATGCTCATGGCATCGTGTTGTTGTTTGTGAATGCGCAACGCGCGCGACACGTCAGGAGACGTCCGGTACCACTGCGGCGCCGCGCGCCGTTCTTGGTGCTGTTGCCCACCAGACTACCGCCGCGCCAATGGCACCTGCCACCAGTGACGCCGCGACGATACCAACCTTGGCCTGCGCGATGAGCGGCGACCCAGGGAACGCCAGACCGGATACGAACAGCGACATCGTGAATCCGATGCCACCCAGACAGGCGACGCCAGCGATCGTCGCCCAGGTTGCCCCGGCAGGGAGCGATGCGCCAAGGCGCGTGGCAATCCACGTAGCGAGCATGATGCCGATCGGCTTCCCGAATATCAGTCCAAGTGCCACGCCCATGCTGACCGGTCCGATCAAGGACTCAGTGCCGGGGCTGTCACTCGCGAGGGAGACACCTGCGTTCGCCAACGCAAACACCGGCATGATCCAGAAACTCACCGGCACGTGCAGAAGCCGTCGCAATTGCGCGAGCGGCGGCTGGGCATCCTCGATGGCTGTCTCGAACGCCGCCAGCGCGCGCTGTTGCCCGCCGTTCGACAACACGGGGCGGTCGTCCTCGCCAGTGGCGCTCTCGAATTCTGCAAGGCGCTGACGGGCTTCCTCCTCGAATCGCGCGGGTTCAATCCGCGACCGCGCCGGAATGATCATCGCCAACACGACTCCGGCAACGGTGGAATGCACCCCGGAGCGGAGCACGCAATACCACAAGCCGATGCCCAGGAGCGCATAGATACTTTTCCACGCCACGCCGGCGGCATTTGCGGCGATCAGCAGTGCAACAAACACCACCGCGTACATCAGCCACGTCACGTCGGGTGCGTGCCCATAGAAGAGGCTGATGATGATCACAGCGCCCAAGTCGTCAGCAATCGCGAGCGCAGCCAAAAACACCGTCAGCGCCGGCGGTACACGCGACCCGAGCAGCGCCAGCACACCGAGTGCGAAGGCGATATCGGTGGCGGTGGGGATGCCCCAGCCCGGCGCGCCGGCTGTGGAGTGGTTGAATGCCATGAAGATCAACGCTGGAACGATCATGCCGCCCAAGGCGGCCGCGAGCGGCAATGAGGCTGTGCGTAGCGTGGACAGCTCGCCAACCAGCAGCTCGCTCTTGATCTCGAGTCCGACGAGCAGGAAAAAAACGGCCATCAGGCCGTCGCTGATCCATTCGCGAAGTGTCAGCGCGAAGGCATCCGCGCCAAATGAGAGCGCGAACGGGGTCTCCCAGAACGTCTCGACCGATCCACGCCAGGGACTGTTGGCGACGGCCATCGCGACTGCCGCTGCCACCAGCAGCGTCACCCCGCCACCCGCCTGCCATTCGGCGAACTGTCGAAACGGCCGAATGAGCCGAACGGCGAGTACGGGGCGCGAGTGAGCGGTCATTCGCGCAATTTAGCTGCGTGACCGCCACTCCCGAAGCGGCGGCACCACCGGATCGCTACTCGGGCGGCACTCCCCCGCCTCTGGCGCTGTCGGCGCGTTGCTGAATCCGGCGGCGCAGCTGCTCCATCATTCCGATGTAGCGCACACGCTGGTCGGGGGTCAGAAACGTGCTGAGCTCGTCCTGCTCCTTCTGTTGCAACTCGAGACGCTGGCGTTGGGTGTCGAGCAGATCATCGAGCAGGGCGGCGGTCGCCGGCGATCGATTGGCGTCACCGCTGGCGACCGACTGCCGCAGATCACGCCGGATCCGCATCTCTTCGCGGGCGAGCCTGAGGCGGTCGTCACTAAACTTGCGATTGACGTCCATCAATCGGGTTGCCTGCTGGTCGTTGAGATTGAGGCGCTCACGCACCGCGCGGGCGAGCGCCTCGCGGAGCGAATTCTCGAGCCGCATGCGTTCGGCAAAGGCAGGCGACCTGCGCACCCGTTCATCCTCCGCCTGCACTGCGTTGGCCGCGCGGCGCGCCTCGCGACGGGCGCGTGCTGCCTCACTGGCGGCACTCGACTCCTGCGCCTGCAACGCCGTGGCGCTACACAGCAGCACTGCGCTCGTGGCAAGGAGGAACCTCTGGTAGCGTTTCATCATGCGCCTTCCGCGGAAAACAGGTCGACGGTCGTTTCTGGTTCGGCCGCCGGCACACCGTCGAGAGCGCGGATGTCGGCTTCCAGCGCACGCAGCTGCTCTACCGAGAGCTCGTCCGTCGAGGCACCAAGACCCAGCTGCGGCGCGGTGGTGGCGACTGCCAGCGATTCGGCGGCTGCCGACGGGATACCAGTCAGATCGCGATGCTGACGTCCGTTCCAGACGGTCACCATCGTCCCACCACCGATGACCACCAGCAGCGCAGCGGCGCGCGCGAACCGCATTGAAACGACGGGTCGCTTTGCGTTACGACGGGCCGCGAGATCATCGACCACCGGTGCCACCGTCGCACCTGGCGATGCGGGCAGCGCACTGACGATCTGCGCGACGTTGACGGCGGGCGCGGCACGATACGCAGCGCGAACCGCGCGCAGCAGTGCCAGCTCCTCGGCCAATTCGGGATCCGCGGCGATGGCGCGCTCGACGACCGCTGCGTCCGCCACCGAGAGGTGGCCGTTCAGCAGATCGGGCAGGCAGTCCTGCAGCTCATCCCTGGTCATGTCACGCATCGAGAAACTCCTTCACGGCCCGCATTGCATTGTGGTAGTGCACTCTCGCGGCCCCTTCGGTGGTGGAAGCAACGCCAGCGATTTCTTTGTACGACAGTCCTTCGACAACCCGCAAGGTGAACACCTCGCGCTGCAACGGCGACAACCGGGCAACCGCCATTCGCACTCGCTGCTCCGACTCATCTGCCACCACACCATCGAGCACGTCGTCCGCCGACACCAGCTGGTCCTGCGCATCCTCGATCGCGACATGGTTCCGATCGCGCCGATTTGCCCTTCGTTGATCCAGAACGAGCCGTCGCGCGATGGTGAACAGCCACGACCGGAGCGACGATTCCCCACGAAACGAGTCCAGCGAACCGAAGGCACGAACAAAGGTGTCCTGGACGATCTCTTCGGGCGCCGACATCACGCCCAGACTGCCCACAAACCTCGCCAGCGATGGCGCATGCCGCGCGACCAAAGCCGTGGCGGCCCGCTGGTCTCCGCCGGTCCAGCGGGCGATCAGCGCTCGATCTTCGTCTGCGTCGTCACCCGCTCTGTTCAGCTCTGGCATCTCTGTCTGGTAGGCAGACGCGGGTAACGGCGCGATGTTAAGGTCGCTTCCCACCCGCCGGTCTGTCGTATCGTCCACCCCGCCCCCATCACGATGCCCAGTCACCGCTCGCCCGCCCTGATCGCCCACCGAGGGATGCCCCGCCTCCACCGCGAGAATACCCTGCCGGGGTTCCTCGCCGCCACGGCGGCCGGTGCTGATGGCTGGGAGCTGGACGTCCATGCGACGAGAGATGGGGTGGTGGTCGTGCATCACGACCCGATGCTTCCGGCCACGGCCGGCCCGCTGGCCGGAGCACGGATTGCCGAGACGGACTGGCAACGACTGTCGGAGGCAACGGTCGGGGGGGCCGGTGAACGGATTCCACGCCTCGACGACGTGCTCGCCGCCGCCGGGTCCGTGACCGCCGTTTTCGTCGAGGTAAAGGCGCGAGGGATCGAGGCGGCGGTCGCGGCTTGCCTGGCCCGCCATTCGGCGACAAGGACCGCTGTCCACAGTTTTGACCATCGCATCGCCCGGAACATTCGACGATCGTCAGCAACGACCCCGGTGGGCATTCTGACCGACTCGTATCTGATCGATGCCGTCCATGCGCTGCAGTCGGCGGATGCGCGAGACTACTGGCCACATCGGGAGATGGTCGACCGGCCATTGGTCGAAGCGCTTCATGCAGTCGGCGGACGCGTCATTGTCTGGACGGTGAACGACGTAGCGCAGGCGCGGTGGCTGGCCGAGCTTGGGGTGGATGCGCTCTGCTCCGATGTGGTGGACGAACTGCGGGCCGCAGGTATCGGCGGGTAACTGAACTGCATGGCGGGTGCTCGTGCAGGGACGCACATTGCCCAAGCGGTTCCTCCCATGCTGTCTCCCCTTCGGAGGTGAGTTCGTGCGACATTTTCTCGTTCTGCTCTGCGCGGCCGGGCCAGCGCTGCGAGGGCAAACCCCTGCAGCGCCAACGACGCAGACAAAGGCGACGGTCGCTCCCGGCACCGGTGCCGTGGCGCTCCCCAATGCCGACCCGTTCCCGAGCACCTATCGCGCCGCACCGTCGCGCGCGGTGTTGATCACGAACGCGACGATCCTGACCGCAGCCGGCCCGCAGATCGACCGCGGGTTCATTCTGCTTCGCGACGGCAAGATCGTCACTGTCGGCAGCGGCGCTCCGCCTGCGGCAGGGGATGCCGAGGTGATCGACGCGAATGGTCGGTACGTCACGCCAGGGTTGATCGACACCCATTCGCACCTCGGTGTGTACGCGGCGCCAGGCGGCGACGCGTTGAGCGATGGCAACGAAGCCACCGCACCGACGACGGCGAGAGTCTGGGCCGAGCACAGCGTGTGGCCGCAGGACCCGCAGTTCCCACGCGTGCTGGCGGGAGGAGTGACCACGATTCAGGTATTGCCCGGATCGGCGAACCTCATCGGGGGGCGCAGCGTGGTGCTGAAGGTCGTGCCCAGTGTGAGCGTGCAGGGGATGAAGTTTCCGGGCGCGAAGTACGGGCTGAAGATGGCGTGCGGTGAAAATCCGAAGCGCGTCTATGCCAGCCGCGGACCATCCACACGGATGGGCAACGTCGCAGGGTATCGCGCGGCCTGGATCGGTGCGGAGGCCTATCGGCGCCGATGGGACAAGTGGCTGGCCGATCGGCAGGGTGATCCGCCGCTGCGGGATCTCGAGCTGGAGACGATGTCCGAGGTGCTCCGCGGCAACATTCTGGTGCACAACCACTGCTACCGCGCGGACGAGATGTTGCAGATGGTCGATATCGCAAAAGAATTCGGCTATCGTATTCGGTCGTTCCATCATGGAGTGGAAGCGTACAAGCTGGCTGATGTGATGGCGCGCGACAGCATCTCGGGTTCGCTCTGGAGCGACTGGGGCGGATTCAAGATGGAGGCGCTGGATGGCATTCGTGCGAACCTTGCGCTGGTGCACAACGCCGGCGCTCGCGCAATCGTCCACAGCGACGATCCGAGCGGTGCGCAACGATTGAATCAGGACGCTGCCAAGGCACGCGCAGCGGGAGCCGTCATCGGCATCACCGTTCCCGACGCCACGCTCATCCAGTGGGTGACGCTGAATGCTGCCTGGGCCCTCGACCTGCATGATCGCATCGGTTCCCTAGAGGCCGGAAAGAACGCCGACGTCGTGCTCTGGAACACCAACCCGTTCAGCGTTTACGCGCGAGCGGATCGTGTCTGGATCGATGGCTCGCTGCGCTACGACCGGATGGATCCGAAGCAACTCTGGCGTACTGACTTTGAACTTGGCTTCGTGCCGGCTCCATCCACCGTTTCTGGAGGGCGCCGCTGATGCGCACCACACGAATTGTCGCTGCGGCCGTACTCACCGTGGCAGTGTCTGCGTCGATGAGCGCGCAGGCCTCCGTGGCCATTACCGGGGCCACGATTTATCCGGTGAGTGGCCCGAAAATCACCAACGCGACGATCGTCTTCACAAACGGTGTGATTACCGCCGTGGGGAGCAACGTGGCGATACCAGCCGATGCCCGCCGGATCGATGGCACGGGTAAATGGATCACGCCAGGCCTGATTGCCACCGCGACATCGCTTGGCGTGGTGGAAGTGGGAGCGGTGGGCGATACCCGTGACGGCCGCGCACGAGGCAAGGACAACATCGCCTCGTCGTTTCGCGTGTGGGATGGATTCAACCCGCGCTCAGTGAGCCTGCCGGTTGCCCGTCAGGATGGTGGCATCACCACGGTCGGCGTGATGCCGTCGGGTGGAATGGTGTCGGGGCTTGGCGCGGCCTATGATCTGGCCGAAGGCGCAAGCGCCGCAGGCATGCTGCGCAAGGCGCCGGTGGCAATGGTTGCGACGCTCGACAATTCTGCGGCAGCGGGGACTGGATCACGTGCAGAAGCGTTGGCACGACTCCGCACGCTGCTGAGTGATGCACGTGAATTCAACCTGGCTCGGTTGCGCTACGACGCCGGAAACATGCGCGAGCTGAGCGCTGGCCGAGCCGACCTCGATGCGATGCAACTGGTGTTGAAGGGGACGATTCCACTCGTGATCTCGGCCGATCGGGCGAGCGAGATCCTCAACGCGATCACCATTGGACGGGAGTTCGGTGTGCGCGTCGTGATCAACGGCGGCGCTGAAGCATGGAGCGTCGCGTCCGAGCTTGCCGCTGCCAAGGTCCCAGTGCTCACCGGCGCCATGAACAACATCCCGGAGTCATTCGGCGCACTGGGGCAACGACAGGAGAATCTCGCGCTGCTGCGCGCCGCCGGCGTTCAGGTTGCGATCGTGGGGAATGGCGCTGGTGGCGAGGACGGTTTCAATGTGCGCAACCTGCGCTACGAGGCGGGCAACGCCGTCGCGTTCGGCATGTCGTGGGATGACGCGCTGCGTTCCATCACACTGGCGCCGGCCGAGATTCTCGGTCTCAGCGACCGGATTGGTTCTCTGGCGATCGGCAAGGTTGCCAACGTCGTCATCTGGAGCGGTGACCCGTTCGAGTACGCATCGTCACCGGAGCACGTGTTCGTTGCGGGAACCGAAACGAAGATCCTGACTCGTCAGGACCAGCTCACGCAGCGCTATCGTCAGCTGCCGGT
>JBBQRH010000100.1:0-13408 GCA_038215035.1 Gemmatimonadales bacterium
CGCTCAGCGAGTACTCGGGCCTCGTGCTCGGCGCTGGTCTGGCGCGGAGCGACTACGAAGTGACCTACAACTTCGGACCGAGCATGCTCCTTGGCGTGCGCACGCTGATCCGGGGCCGGTACGCGCTTCGTTCTGATCTGGTCTTCAACTATCTCCCGGCCAGCGGAGCGCGTGAGTTCGGGCTCCGGACCGGCCTGCAAACGCTGCTTGGCCCGTTTGATGGTCCGACAACGCGCGATCGACGAGGTGGCAATCGCACCGTGCAGGCGCCCGGCAGTCTCGAAGGGGCACTCTTCGGGCAGCAGTGGCGGCTGAATCCGATCTGGAATCTGCGCAGCGGGCGCGCGATCGGGACGCGTGTCGGCGCCTTCATCACCTCCCGCTCCGAGGTGGAGGTCGAAGCAACCTACGGTCGACAGCTGGTGCGCGATGGCAACCAGCCCGGGTCCACCGGCGGCATTCTGCGCCCGGGCGAGACCTTCCGAGTCACCACGTTCGCGTTTCGGTATGCGCACAATGTGCCGATCGGCAGTCGATCGGCGGTGGTGGCCGCCGTCGGCCCGGTTCGCAGCTCCTTTGAATACGTTGACCACTGGGGTGGTTCGGCGGTCATCGGCGCGCGTGTCGCACTCTCCAGAGACCTGCAGCTCCGCAGTGATGTCGTTGCCAACTATCTGACGGGTGCACGGGTCGTCGATGCAGGAGTGCGGATCGGACTGAGCGCGCTGCTTCGGCTCGGACGATAGCACCGTGCCAGCTGCTGAACGACAGCGGGGCGCGACCACCATCTGGTCGCGCCCCGCTGTCGTATCGTCCTCCGTGCTACTTCTTCTTCCGGTCCTTCCGATCGCGCGGCTTGGGCTCCTCGGACTCCTTGCGTGACGGCAGTTCGTCCAGCGGAATATCCTCGAGAATACCGAAGGCGTTGTATCGCTTCGTCGGCGCCACGCCGGGCGCGGGACCAGCACCGTTCGGCGCCGGTGGAATGAACGCCGAGAGATCCATCGGTGGCGGCGGCTCGGGCTCGTTCAGCACCAGCTGCGCTTTCATGAATCGTTCCGCAAAGGTGTGATACACATCCTGCATGAGATCCACAAACATCGTATAGGCCTCCTGCTTGTACTCCACCAGCGGGTCCTTCTGGCCCCATGAGCGGTAGTGAATCGCGTTGCGCAGCTGGTCGAGATCGTAGAGATGATCCTTCCACTTCTCGTCCAGCACATTCAACATCACCAGCGAGAGCATCCGCGCCGAGAAGCCGATGCCTGCTTCGTCAATCACGGAGTCGAGCTCCGTCAGCTTTGCGTCGAATGCATCAGTCGCTGCTTCGACCGAGGCCGCCTGGGCCTGCAGCGTGTCACCCGGGCGATCCGTCGCGCCCTCCGCAAACGCCGGCACGGGCAGCAGATACTGAATCATCAGATCCTGCTGCAGCGACGCCAGATCCCACTGCTCGGGCGATTCGTACCCCGCCAGACCGAGCTCCACCCGCCGGCCCACCGCCTTCTCCACCATCTTGCGCGCTTCACCACGCAGTTCTTCGCCGCCGTCGAGAGCGAACGTCCGCAGGGAGTAGATGACTTCCCGCTGCTGGTTCATCACGTCGTCGTACTCGAGCAGCCGCTTTCTTGCCTGGAAGTTCTGCAGTTCGACCCGCTTCTGCGCCTGCTCGATGCTGCGCGTGATGAGCGGATGCGTAAGCATCTCTCCCTCCTGCGCACCGAGTCGGTCCATCAGCTTCGCAATGCGCTCTGATCCGAAGAGACGCATCAGATCATCTTCCAGTGAAAGGAAGAACTGACTCGACCCTGGGTCACCCTGTCGGCCGGCGCGCCCGCGCAGCTGACGGTCGATGCGGCGTGATTCATGGCGCTCGCTGCCGATGATGTGCAGCCCGCCGATCTCGGTGATGTCGATCAGCTTCCCATCGGGGTCATGGATCTTGGACGGCATTCCGTCGGTCACACCGGCGCCGAGTTTGATGTCCGTACCGCGGCCCGCCATGTTGGTCGCGATCGTGATCGCGCCAGGTTGCCCCGCTTCCGCCACGATCTCGGCTTCGCGCTGATGATACTTGGCATTCAGCACGCTGCACTTCATGCCCGCGCGCTGGATCAGTCGCGCAATCGTCTCGGACACCTCCACATTGACCGTCCCGACGAGAATCGGGAAACCGAGTTCGTGCAGCCGCTTCACCTCTTCGACGATCGCGTTGTACTTCTCACGCCGCGTCTTGAACACCAGGTCCTGCCGATCATCGCGGATGATCGGACGGTTGGTCGGAATCACGGCCACGTCGAGCGTGTAGATCTGGTGGAACTCCGTCTCTTCCGTCTCGGCGGTGCCAGTCATGCCGCCCAGCTTCTCGTACATCCGGAAGTAATTCTGGATCGTGATCGTCGCCATGGTCTGGGTTTCGCCCTTGACCTGAACGCCTTCCTTGGCCTCGACCGCCTGGTGCAGCCCTTCCGACCAGCGACGCCCCGGCATGGTGCGCCCGGTAAACTCATCGACGATCAGCACCTGCGCGTCCTGCACCACGTAATTCACGTCCTTCTCGTACAGCGCATACGCGCGCAGCAGCTGGTGCACGATGTTCAGGCGTTCGCTTCGCATCGCGTATTCGCGATTGAGGAGCGCCCGCTGTTCGAGCCGCTGCTGGGGTTCGAGATCGGTCGCGGCGTCGATGCGGCCGATCTCGACCGAGATGTCGGGGAGCAGGAACTCCTCGCCGGTCATCTTCGTCATCAGGTCGACTCCGCGATCGGTCAGATGCACGGTGTGGCCGCGCTCGTCCAGTACGAAATGGAGTTCGTCCTCGATGTCGCTGTACTGCTGCTTGTTCACCGGCAGCTTGCGATCGGCGAGGTGTTCGAGTTCGCGCTTCTGGACCATCTGCTTGACGCCGGTTTCGCCGAGCATCTTGAACAGCTTCTTGTTCTTCGGACCGCCGAGTTGCGCCTTGTACATGAGCAGGCTGGCGGCGTCCGCATCGCCTTCCATCAGGCGCTCACCTTCCGCGACCAGCTGATTCACCAACGCATCCTGCTCGCGAATCAACTTCGCGACCGATGCGTTGTGCGCCTGATACATCGCATCATTCTCATTGCCCACCGGGCCCGAGATGATGAGCGGCGTGCGCGCTTCGTCGATCAGCACCGAGTCGACTTCGTCGACGATGGCGAAGTAGTGCTTCCGCTGCACACGCTGGTCCAGGGAGTGAACCATGTTGTCGCGGAGATAGTCGAAACCGAACTCGTTGTTCGTGCCGTAGGTGATGTCGGCGTTGTAGGCGGCGCGACGGTCCATCGACCCGGGCTCGGTATCGTCGAGACAGGCGACGCTCAAGCCGAGCCAGGTGAACAGGTGGCCCATCCACTGGGAGTCGCGTCGCGCCAGGTACGAGTTCACCGTCACCAGGTGTACGCCGCGACCCGTAAGCGCGTTCAGGTAGAGGGGCAACGTCGCGACCAGCGTCTTGCCTTCGCCCGTGGCCATTTCCGCGATCCGACCGAGGTGCAGCTGAATGCCGCCGGCCAGCTGCACGTCGTAGGGCACCATGTCCCACACCTGCGGGTGACCGGTGACGGGCGCGGCCGATCCCTTCAACCGGCGAGCCGCTTCACGGACGGTTGCGAACGCCTCCGGCAACAACTCATCGAGGACCTCGGCAATCGCCTCGCGGAGCGCGCCTTCGGCGCCGCTACGACCGTCTTTCCCCGTCAGTTCATCGTCGAACCCGTCCCGCTCCGTCGGGTCTGCCGCCGATCGCTTGGCCTCCTTGAGCGTGACGACGCGCGCCTCGAGCTCGCCGGTCCGGTCGGCGAGTATGCCACGGAACTTGGTCGTCTGCGCCTGCAGCGCAGTGTCGTCGAGTGAACTCAGCGTCGCTTCATGACGATGAATCTCATCGATGATCGGCTTGACGCGCTTTGCTTCACGCTGATGGCGCGTGCCAAACAGCTTTCCCAGCACATCCTTGAGCATTGGTCTCCCCTATCGGTACAACGCCGCGGTGCGGATATACTCCGCAACGGCGTCCAGGACGAATCCTCGTAGTGAGCGCCCCTCGCGTACACGGCGGCGCACCTCGGTGGAACTCACATCCACCCGTCGAGTCGACAGCGTCTGAGCGCCCCGTCCCGGACCGGACGGCGCGAAGGGTTCCGCACCACGGGTCAGGACGACCAACTGCACCAGACGCAGCAACTGCTCGGGTTCCTTCCATTGGGCGAGCCCGGACGCGGCATCCGCGCCGAGGAGCAGAAACAGCTCATCGTCCGGACCGGACGCACGATACGCCGTTGCCGTGTCGACCGTAAAAGATACTCCCCCACGTTCGATTTCGACCGGATTCACGCGGAAGCGGGGATCGCCGCCGACCATCGCCTGCACCATGGCGAGGCGCTGGGCGGCCACAGCGGTATGCCCGTCGGCCTTGAGCGGTTGGTGCGCTGCCGGAATGAAGTCCAACCGATCCAGCTCCAACCGTTCAAACGCGTCAACCGCCGCCAGCCAGTGGCCGACATGCGGAGGGTCAAAACTCCCGCCAAACAGGCCGATTCGCACGACTCCGCTCAGCGCTTCCGCGGAGGCGGAATCGCCGCCGGCTGGCTGACTCCCGGCGCGGTCGCGCTATCACGAGCAGGCGTCGGCGGCGGACAGAGTTGCCGGACCTCGGGATCGGTGGCAAACCGTGCGCGGACCGCGGTGCAGGCCTCGGCTGCCTCTTCCTTGTAGCGGATGACCCGATACGACTCGATCATGCGCAGATACGCATCGCGAGCCTTCGCGCTCTCCGGGAAATTGTTGACGACCACCTTGAAGTACAGGATCGCCGGATCGTACGCCTTGCGCCGGTAGTAGTAGTAGCCGGCGAGATACTCCTTGGTGGCGAACATCTCCTCGAGCGCCGCCAATTCACGCTCGGCATCTTTCCGCCGCGGCGAGTCGGGATAGACCGCGACCAACGTACGGAACGAGGCCTGTGCGGTCGTCCCGTACTGGGAGTCGAGTTCCGGCGAACGCCACAACCGCTGATAGGCACGCGCGCTCTCGAACATCGCGTCGTCCGCCAGCGTATCCTCGGGGAAGTTCTCGGCGACCTTGGTGAACGCCTGCGCCGCCAGGAGATACTCCGACGATCCGATGCGCGCCTTGCCGAGGAAGTACTGCGTCAACGGCAGCAGCGAGTCGCGAGCAGGTAGGTCCGTGGCCAGCTTCTCGAAGGCCGTGATCGCGTTCGACCAGTGCCGCAGATTCAGCTCGCGCACCCCGGCGGCGAACAGTGGGCCATTCTGGCCGGCGAAGCGATCGACACGGAACCCGCCGCCGCACGCCGTCAGGAGCAGAAGGAATGCGACGAGGCCTGCCCGCGACGACACGCGGCGCACCATCATTGCGGCGCGATCCGAACCGAGGGGCGCAGCGACGGTGGAGAAACCACGGTGCCGGGACTGAGAGAGTGCTGGAAGCATGGATGCTGGAAACGCGACAATCGCCCGAAGTGGGCGCCAACGATGGCGGAGAGCGGTGCTTCCGGAGCTATAGACCCCACTACTGACAGGGGGTTCACGCTGAGCGCCCCCGAACGCATGCCGCCTGACATCTCAGGCGGACCCAGTGCTGCGTTGCGTCATCGCGTCTGCCAGCGAGACCACCCGAGCCCGCGATGGCGTGGTCCGGCCAGTGGCATTCCTGGTGTCGACGATCAATGCCGCATGATCGACGACGAACTGCCAGTCGAACGCCGTGTGGTCGGTCACGATCACCACCGCATCGGCCGCCCGGAGCGCATCGGCCGACAATTCGACACTGTGATACTCGTGCTGGTCCTCACGGAACATCGTCACGTGCGGGTCATGAAACGAAACCGTTGCTCCCCGCTGCTCGAGCAGCCGCATGATGTCCAGTGCCGGACTTTCACGCATGTCGTCGATATCCCGCTTGTAGGCGACACCAAGAATCAGCACCCGGCTGCCCTTCACCGCCTTGCACGCGTCGTTGAGCGCCCGAGAGACCTTCTCCACCACGTAGTCCGGCATGCCAGAGTTGATCTCGCTGGCCAGATCGATGAATCGCGTCTTGTAGTTCAACGTCCGCATCTTCCAGGCGAGATAGTGCGGATCGAGCGGAATACAGTGCCCGCCGATGCCGGGGCCTGGCGTGAACTTCATGTAGCCGAATGGCTTGGTGGCGGCCGCATCGATCACTTCCCAGACATTGACGCCCAGTTTGTCGCACACGATCGCGATCTCATTCACCAGGCCGATGTTCACGGACCGAAAGGTGTTCTCCAGCAGCTTGACCAGCTCGGCCGTTTCGGTCGACGACACAGGAACGACCGTGTCGATCACAGCGGCATAGAGCGCGGTGGCCACCTCGGTGCACGCTGGCGTGACGCCGCCGACCACCTTGGGTGTGTTCTTGGTGTGATAGACCGGGTTCCCCGGGTCGACGCGTTCAGGGCTGAACGCCAGGAACACATCCGTGCCCACCGTGAATCCGGCGGACTCCAGTGCCGGCAGCAGGACTTCGCGCGTGGTACCGGGATAGGTCGTGCTCTCGAGGACGATCAGCAACCCGGGATGCGCCTGTGCCACGACGGCCTGCGTTGCGGCGTGGACGTACGTCATGTCAGGATCGCGGGTCTTCCCCAGCGGCGTCGGCACCGCGATCGAGATCGCATCGGCGGCGCGCATGCGCGAGGCATCGGTCGTCGCCACGAACCTGCCGCTCGCGACATGCTTCGCCACCATCGCGGCCGGAATATCCTGGATGTGCGACCCACCAGCATTCAGCAGCGACACCACCCGCTCGCTGACATCGAAGCCGACGACCGTGAAGCCGGCGTCCGCGAACTCCATCGCGAGCGGAAGGCCGACATAGCCGAGGCCAACGATCGCCACCACCGCGTCGTGTGCGTGGATGCGTGCCAGCAGTTGTGTCTTGTGCATCAGGAATGCATTGCGGAGAAGGGAGAAGTACGAATCACGCCGACCGACCATAGAACGAGCGCACACCCTCGACCACGATGTCGCGCTGCGCAGTGGTCAGTTCCGGGAAGACCGGGAGCGACAAGACTTCCTGCGCCGCCCGCTCTGACTCCGGGAACTGCCCCTCCCGATACCCCAGATAGGCGAAGCAGGGCTGCAGATGCAGCGGCAGCGGGTAGTAAACGGCACACCCGATTCCGCGCGCCTTGAGGTGCGCCTGCAGGTCGTCACGACGCTGCGCTCGGATCGTATACTGATTGTAGATCGAGGTGTTGGCGGGATCGACGTACGGAGTCACGATATCGGCCAAGTCCGCAAAAGCCTGATCGTAGAAGGCGGCATTGGCACGACGCGCCGCACTCCACGCCTCGAGATGAGGAAGCTTGGCCATCAGCACCGCCGCTTGCAGGGCGTCGAGGCGACTGTTGTAGCCCACCATCTCGTGGTAGTACGTCTTCAGCGAACCGTGCATGCGCAGCTTCAGCATCCGGGTCGACAGCGTCTCGTCCTGGGTGACGATCATGCCGCCGTCGCCGTACCCGCCGAGATTCTTGGACGGGAAGAAGCTGAAGGTGCCGATGGTCGCGCCCTCGCCCGCCATCACGGCGACGCCGTCGATCTGCCGGTGCGCCCCGATCGACTGCGCTGCATCCTCGATGATCGGCAATGCACCGACATGCGCACGCACCGCCTCGATCGCGGCCATCTGACCGAACAGGTCCACCGGGATCACCGCTTTCGTCCGTGACGTGACGGCGGCACCGGCTGCCGCCGGATCGAGGTTGAATGTCAACGGATCGATATCGGCGAAGACCGGACGCGCACCAACGTTGTGGATGGTGCCAGCCGTTGCGAAGAACGTGAACGGGGTCGTCACCACCTCATCATCCCGGCCGATCTCGAGCGCACGCATCGCGATCAGGATCGCGTCGGTGCCATTCGCACATCCGACCGCGAACCGGGTCTTCGAGAGCCCGGCGACGGCGCACTCCAGCTGGCCGACGATCGGCCCCAGAATGAACGCCTGGTCCTCGATCACCGCGTTCACCAACGCCGTCACTTCGTGTTTGATCGTGGCGTGCTGCGCTTTCAGGTCGAGCAACGGAACCGGAGTGTGAGTCATCGCAATCGAGGGTGATGAAGAGGACAAGTCTGCTGGAATCAGCCGGGATGGACCACGCGAGCCGAGCGCAGCATCGCATGCCAGTCCTGCAGCGGGCGCACACCAGGCTGCGCAATCGTCAGCGCTTCGATCGCGTCGCAGGCGGCGCTGGCTGCGGAGAGCGTGGTCGTGTACGCGATACGATTGGCAATGGCAGCCTGCCTGATGCTGTAGTCGTCGCGCAGCGCGTGTTTGCCCATTGGCGTGTTGATCAACAACACGATCTCGCGATTCACGATCAGATCGAGAGCATGCGGCCGACCTTCGTGCACCTTGTACACCTTCTCAGCCGGAATGCCCTCCGCCTTGAAGTAGGCGGCCGTCCCGCTGGTCGCGATGATCCGGAATCCCATCGCATGGAACCGCCGCACGATCGGCGCCACCGTTGGCTTGTCTCGGTCGTTCACCGTCACGAAGATCGCGCCCGACAGCGGCAACGCATTCTCGGCCGCCAGCTGCGCCTTTGCGAACGCAATGCCGAACGACTCGGCAATGCCCATCACCTCGCCCGTGGACCGCATTTCCGGACCGAGAACCGGGTCGAACTCGCGGAACTTCTTGAATGGGAAAACGGCCTCCTTCACGCTCAGGAACGGCGGGACGATCTCCTCGGTGAATCCAACCTGCGCCAAGGTCTCACCGCACATCACCCGGGCGGCGAGCGACGCCAGCGGCACGCCAATCGCCTTGGACACGAACGGAATCGTGCGGCTCGCCCGCGGATTCACCTCGAGCACGTACACCTCACCGTCGCGGATCGCGTACTGCACGTTGATCAGCCCGATGACGCCGAGGGCCTTTGCCAGCGCCACGGTATGGGCGCGCATGATGTCCTGATCCTCCGCCGAAATGCGGACGGGCGGAAGGACGCAGGCAGAGTCACCGGAATGAATACCGGCGTCCTCGATGTGCTGCATCACTCCACCGATCACGACCGACGCGCCGTCGCAGATCGCATCCACGTCAGCCTCGAAGGCGTCCTCGAGAAAGCGATCGATGAGCACCGGCCGCTCCTCGGAGACGCGCGCGGCCGTGTCGAAGTAGTCGCGCAGCGAGTCATCATCGTAGACCACCTGCATCGCGCGACCACCGAGCACGTAACTCGGCCGCACCAGGACCGGGTAGCCAATCCCGCCCGCGATCGTGACCGCCTCCTCGACGCTGGTGGCCGTTCCGTTCTCCGGCTGCCTGATGCCAATGGACCGGGCGATCGCATCAAACCGGCGACGGTCTTCCGCAATGTCGATCGCATCCGGCGAGGTGCCAAGAATCTTGACGCCCGCCGCCTCGAGGCCGCGCGTCAGCTTCAACGGCGTCTGCCCCCCGAGCTGCACGATGACGCCCATCGGCTGCTCGCGCTCGACGATCTCCAGTACGTCCTCGAGCGTCAGCGGCTCGAAGTACAACTTGTCCGACACGTCGAAATCAGTCGAAACCGTCTCTGGGTTCGAATTGATCATGATCGTCTCGTACCCGCGCTCGCGGAGCGCGATCGCCGCGCGCACGCAACAGTAGTCGAACTCGACCCCCTGCCCGATCCGATTCGGCCCGGAGCCGAGAATCACGACCGACGTGCGGCCGCTGCGCGGGGCTTCGCTCTCCTCGTCATAGCTCGAATAGAGATACGGCGTCTCGCTCGGAAACTCGCCGGCGCAGGTATCGACCATCTTGTACGACGGCCGGATTCCGAGCGCGTGACGGCGTGCGCGCACGACCTGCTCCGTCTCGCCGCGCAACGCGCCGAGCTGCCGGTCGGAGAAGCCCATGCGCTTCATGCGGCGAATGAAATCGGGCGTGATCTCCGACACGGCCGCGTACTCGAGCTCGGCATCGATCAGTTCCCGCATCTGCGCCAGGAACCACGGATCGATCGCCGTGATCTCGAAGAGCTGCGCGTCACTCAGTCCCGCCTGCATTGCGCGCTTGACCTGAAAGATCCGTTCAGGCGTCGGCTGCCGGAGCATGCCGGTGAGCGTCTCGATCGATGCATCGGTGAGACGATCATCGATCAGGCGGGCGCCGATCTCCCACCCGGAGCGACCAATCTCCAGCGCGCGCAGGCCTTTCTGAAACGCTTCCTTGAACGTGCGGCCAATCGCCATGCTCTCGCCGACGCTTTTCATCTGCGTCGTCAGTCGCGCATCCGCCGCCGGAAACTTCTCGAAGGCGAAACGAGGGCACTTCACGACGACATAGTCGAGCACCGGCTCGAAGCTGGCCGGTGTCGTCTTGGTGATGTCGTTCGGGATTTCATCAAGCGTCATGCCGACAGCGAGCTTCGCGCCGATACGCGCAATCGGGAATCCGGTCGCCTTCGACGCCAGCGCCGATGACCGCGAAACCCGGGGATTCATTTCAATCACCAGCAGCTCGCCGGTCGCCGGATTGACGGTGAACTGGATGTTGCACCCGCCTGCCTCGACGCCGATTTCGCGAATGATGGCACAGGCGGCATCACGCATCGTCTGATACTCACGGTCCGTGAGTGTCATTGCCGGCGCAACCGTGATCGAATCGCCGGTGTGGACGCCCATCGGATCCAGATTTTCGATCGTGCATACGATGACCACGTTGTCGGCGCAGTCGCGCATCACCTCGAGTTCGAACTCTTTCCAGCCGAGCAGGCTCTTTTCGATCAGTACCTGCGTCGTCGGCGATTCATCGAGTCCGCGCCGAACAATGGTTTCGTACTCCTCGCGGTTATACGCAACGCCGCCACCAGAGCCGCCGAGCGTGAACGACGGACGGATGATCGCGGGATACCCGGTGGCGTCCAGCAAAGCATGCGCCTCTTCCCACGTGTGCGCAAAACCACCTTTCGCAACGGCGAGGCCGATGCGATCCATCGCCGCCGCAAACTCCTGTCGGTCTTCGGCGACACGGATTGCCCGAGCATTGGCGCCGATCAACTGCACGCCATACTTCGCAAGGACGCCCGTATCGAAAAGCGACAAGGCGACATTCAGCGCTGTTTGCCCACCCATCGTCGGCAGCAGCGCGTCCGGCCGTTCGGCGGCAATCACCTTCTCGACGTACTCCGGCGTCACCGGCTCGACGTAGGTGCGATCCGCCATCTCTGGATCGGTCATGATCGTTGCCGGGTTCGAATTCACCAGGATGACCTCGTACCCCTCCTCACGAAGCGCTTTGGTCGCCTGGGTCCCGGAATAGTCGAACTCAGCAGCCTGCCCAATGACAATTGGACCGGAACCGATGATCAGAATGCGATGCAGGTCAGTACGCTTCGGCATGGACGCGGAACGGGCGTGACAGGAGGGGCTGACAATCAGCCTCCAAATATAGCCTGCCGAGGCCGCGAGCTGTGCCGATACATGCGCGAGACACCACCGATCGTCGATTCGCGGTCACGGCGAGGTTGCTTACGCGCGAGCTGAGACGGCGAGCGCGCCTCGCGCCGCGTCCAGCATCTCATCCAGAAGCGCCTCGAACGATGTCGTTGCTCGCCATCCGAGTCGTTCAGCGGCCTTGCGTGGGTCGGCGACCATGACCGCCACGTCACCCGCTCGCGTGAGGGCCGCATCGCTGACCACATGCTCCTCCCAGTGCAGCCCCACGCGCGAAAACGCCGCTTCACAGAACTGCGCCACCGACCGACCGACGCCAGTCCCGATCACGTAGTCGTCCGCGACATCGGCATCCGCCATGCGAACGAGCGCGTCCATATGGTCGCGCGCGTGGCCCCAGTCCCTGATCACATCGAGCGACCCAAGCGACAACGGGCTCGCGGTGCGGTCGCCAGCGGCAATACGCACGGCAGCACGACAGATCTTGGTCGTCACGTAGTCTCCCGGCCGACGGGCGCTTTCGTGATTGAAGAGCAGCGCGGTGCTAGCGTGAAGTCCGCGCCCCTCGCGGAACGACGCCACCAGCATCGCCGTGTGCGCCTTACCCGCACCGTAGGGCGTCCGCGCGGTAAACGGTGTGGCCTCGTGCTGGGGGGCGACTGAGTCCGGGCCATACGCCTGACACGATCCAGCAAACACGGCGCGGGCCGTCGGTACCCGTCGCTGGATCGCTTCCAGCAGGCGCGCCGGCGTCGTGCAGAGCGCGTCGGTGGCCTCGGCGGGAACCTGCCAGGCCAAATTCGGCTGCGAGGGTGCCGCGAGATGGAAGATCTTCTCCGGCAGGAGGTCGGCAATCAGCGAGTCAACGAGCCGGGAGTCGCGGAGGTCCAGCTCGCGGAGTTGCACCGCAGAGGCCTCGACCGACAGTCTCGACCGTG
Source organism: Gemmatimonadales bacterium (assembly GCA_038215035.1). GTDB lineage: Bacteria > Gemmatimonadota > Gemmatimonadetes > Gemmatimonadales > Gemmatimonadaceae > JACMLX01. The sequence goes on from JBBQRH010000100.1 coordinate 12,401, forward strand.
CCTCGAGCGGGTCGCCTCGAGTGGTGCCGTACACGACGTCGCCGCGTGCCAGCAGCTGCTCGGCGAGCAGCACACCATCCTGTCCGGTAACACCGGTGATCAGTACGCGCGCCATACGTGAGGAAGCAGGTGGGAGAAAGCAGAACGGGGGAATCCATGATGGACTCCCCCGCACGCTGAGCGGTCACCGCTGTGTCACCACGGTTTCGTTCAGGCCACCGTCGGGACACCGCGCGGGGCGCGATGGATCTTCCCGGCGGACATGCAGGAGGTACATGCCTTGACCTTGATGATCTTGCCGTCGGTGTCGAGGATACGCATGACCTGCAGGTTCGGGCGCCAGGTGCGCCGCACGCGATTGTTCGCGTGAGACACGTTGTTGCCGAAGGTGACGCCCTTGTTGCAGACGTAGCAGCGGCTGCGGTTGATGGCCATGGTCAGTTCTCCACGAATTCGATGCGTGCCATTTCCGCACCATCGCCGAGGCGATGGCCGGTCTTCAGAATGCGGGTGTAGCCGCCAGCGCGGGTGGCAAACTTCGGCCCCCACTCCTGGAACAGCTTGTCGGCAGCGCCACGCTTGTGGATATGCCGACCCGCAAGACGGCGCGCGTGCACCGTGCCTGCCTTGGCCTTGGTCACGAGCTTCTCCACGAAGGGACGAAGCTCCTTGGCCTTGGCCTCGGTGGTTTCAATTGCCCCCTGCTCAATGAGCGAGGTGGCGAGGTTGCGCAGCAAAGCGAGACGCTGCTCGCTCGTGCGGCGGAGTTGACGACCAGCCTTCCGATGGCGCATTGGGATTACTCCTGCGAGGACTCGACGGGATCGTCCGGCGCGTTGGCGGCGACCTTCGACGGTGGCGTGCCCCAATCGAGCACCCGCGCGAAGTCCCCCGCTTCCTCGTACCGCATCCCAAAGTTCAAACCACGATTCTCGAGAAGTTCCGCGACTTCCTCGAGTGACTTCTTGCCAAAGTTCTTGACCTGCAGAATCTGCGATTCCGTCTGCC
>JBBQRH010000101.1:0-13290 GCA_038215035.1 Gemmatimonadales bacterium
TCGAGCGTGATTCGCCGGCCGCGCGCCAACGCCAGTCCGCCAGCCTGCGCCAGCCCAGGCACTCGCGCGTGCACCGCGGCACTCCGCACGTCGACAATTCCCTGCACCTGACGTTCGATATCGGGTGACTCGGCGTGATCATGCAGACGGAGCAGTTCGCGGAGTGCCGTCGGTCCATCGTCGAGCGACAGATGATTGAGCGACAACTGCGAGACCATGCGCCACGCCAAAGCGGCACCAAGCCGGGGGTGAACCGCAACCGTCGGTCGTAGCAGTGCGGTGATCTGCGTCAGCGGTCCGCCACCCACCAGTTCGAAGTCGCCTCGTGGATCCCCCACCGGCAAGCGCGATGGCAGGTCGCCGTTGAAGCAGAGCGTTCGCGCGGTGACCACATCGTGCTTCGGCTGCAGCGTGCGCCCTCCACGGTCCACGAACGCGAGCGCGATGTCACTCGCTCGCGCACCACGCTCCGGTGCCGGATGCCGACGCGCCACCCAGAACACCGGCTGCTCACCGGCAGGGACGTCATGCTTCAGTCCATAGAGCGGTTCGTACGGCATGGCCTCACCTCCACCGGCGGGCACACCCACCACACTGGTGACCGCGTACACTTCCGTCGCCATCCGCTGCTGCGCATCCGGCACCAGCGGATACTCGTCGCGCCGATGCGTGAGCAGGATGGGTTCCGCGGTGTGCTCATAGAGATTGACCACCGGCGAACATCCCAGGCGCACCGTGTCCCGTGTCACGCCCGAGGCAAGCATCGCGCGGCGATCCCCGCGCTCGAACGAGCTGACGAGAATCACGATCTCGGCGGCCTCCTTCGCGTTGCTCGCGCGCAGCGCGTCGCCGATCGCAAGATCCACCGAGCGAAAGGCCGCTGGCAGCGCCATGTACTCCTGCAGCAGGCCATATGGCGCCAGTGTAGGCGCGCCACCTTCGAGCAATCGCTCGTCGGCACCGAAGCCCCCCTGCGTGAGCATCTGCCGCGACACCTCGATGCGCGGCGCATCGCCACCTCGGGCGGCTTCCGGTGACACTGCACGCACGAGAATGGCCGACGTATCACGGCACAACACCTCGTGCAGGGTCGACGCTACGGCGCCATCACCGTGCAGGTGCAGACGCAACGAGTGCAGCGCCAGTGACGACAGTGCCACGCCAGGAAAAGCCTGCAGTTGAATCCGCAGGGCACCGATGGCGTCGGTTGCCCGCACCGGTGGCACCAGCGCATCGGGGGTCACCCACCGCGCGTCGGTAATGGTGAAGGGCCACAACTGCACATTGGTCGCCGTACGGAACGTGCAGCGCATGCCGCCCACGGCGCGCGTGCGGAGAATCGAGCCGCGGGGGACCAGGACTCCCTCCGGCATCGACGCGCGCTCCGGATCAGCAACGAACTCCGCAATCGACATCGCGGGAACCGGTCGCACGAGCTGTGGCGCAACGATCGCCAGCAGCGACTCGGCCACCTGCGACACGTCGTCGTCGAGCTTGAGATGAATGCGCGCCGCAAGGAACGCGAACCCTTCCAGCAGTCGCTCCACATGCGGGTCTTCGCACTTGGTCGCCTCGAGCTGCAGGCGCCCCGCCACTTTCGGGTAGCGCACCGCATACTCGGCGCCAAGCCGACGCAGATAGCCGAGCTCACGCTCGTAGTACCAGAGCAGTTCGTCACGCATCGTCACTCGTCCCTTCACGAACCACGTATTCGCCGCGCCCCGTTTCGAGCACCGTATCGTAGACGACTCGCTCCGGCGCCGGGTCGACGCGCAGCATTCCCTCGATGGAAAACCGCAGGTCAGGACGACCCGACATGCCGGGATCGACATGTGCACGCACCCGAACCTGCGCCAGGCGCGGCTCGAAGTTGGCGACGCACTCTTCCACTTCACGCACAAGGCGCGACAGCGTACCGCTGCCGTCGCGTGACATCGAGCTGAAGTCGGGCACCCCATAGCGCAGCAGCGAGCGACGGGCTTCCGGCATCCCGTCATCGATCGACACCAGATCACGACGGGAGTTGAGCAGCCATTCCAGATCGTGCCTTACCGCAACACGCAGTGCCAGGATGCTCTCGGCCCGGGTCGGCATAATCTCGCGAGTGACACCCGGCTGTTCATCCGTGAGACGATCGAGCAGCGACGCCTGGACGGGCCGCGCGACGCTGTCGCTGTTCGGCAACCGGATCGCGCCGGTGCTGCTCCAGCTTCCGCTGCCGCTGCGATCGCCCTCCGCCATGGTCACGTCGCGGCGAGAGCGAGCGCCGCAATCGGATCGAGCAGACAGATACGGAGATAGAGTTCGCGGCGCCGGCCAGCATCTCCGTCAGTGGCATCCAGCGCGCGACAGGCGAGCACCAATGCCTGCGCCACGACACCACCATCCTCCCACGAATCGAGCTTGTGGGCCTCGAGCTGCTCCAGCTGCTGTTCGACAATCGGCATCGCGATATCAGCGCGACCGGCATCCACCAGTACCGTGACCAGTTCGAGTCGACGGAGGAATCGGGCGCGTTCGTTGCGCTCCCGCACCACATCGGCCATCAGCAGGGCCACGCCGCGATCGAGGCGACCGCCTGCCATCTCGGCCCGCGCACGATCGAGCATCGGGCGATGCGGCGTGAACGGCATGCCTTCCAGCGTCGACGACTCCGAGACTCGCGCGGTGCTGCCGCGCAGCAGGCCGGCACGTTCGAGCCACGCCAGCGTCTCTCCGTTGGCAACCGGCGTTTCGTCGAGCAACATCGCCTGAGGCAACATCGGAAACGTCGTGAGTAACTGCCGAAGTGCGGTGCGCATGACCAGCACCACGGGAGCGAAATCGTCACCGAGAGCCTGCGCCGCGTCCAGCGCCCAGCGTTGCGCGTCGAGCCATGCGCCACCACCAGTGGCGCCGAGCAGTTCTTCGACGCCGTCGAGCAACTCTTCGTGGCGCTGCTCGAGCATGAACCCCTTCAAGCGCGCGCGCTCCGCGGTGGGCGGCGCGTGCAGCAGCGCGGGTGATGGTGCCTCGCCACCCAGCTCGGAGGTACTGAGCGATTGCCATCGGAGCGCGCGCAGCAGCGCATACGGGACGGGGTCCGTCGGACGCGCACGGCGCAGGTAGCGTGCCGCGACGACCACGCGCGCACCGGCATCAGCCTCGCTGGTTGGAATGGCGCCGAGCGTCGCCGTCACGCCAGCGGCACTTCCCGCGTCGAGCGTATTCGCGGCACCACCGGAGCCGTCGTCATCCGGCTCCTGCAAGCGACGCCGCGCCAGCAATACATCGGCGGAGCGCTGCACTGATTCAAGCGCATCGAGCAGGCGGCGGAAGCTTGGCGCCTCTTCGATGAATCGTTCGTTGCCGAGCGCGTCCAGCGCATAGACCTCGGCAGTCGTTTCGCTGATCGCCTGCGTGAGCTCGACATACCACGCCTTGGGCGTGGCATCAACCGACGCCAGAACCTGCTCGATCAGCGGCTCACCCTTCTCAGCGTGCGCGTCGCGTGCTTCGCGTCGCGCGTCGTCCGAGCGCGTCTCCTCCTCGCTGCCGATCAGCAGCGCGGCCTCATACTGCCGGAACCCATGTTTCGCAGCGTTACACGGCGCCGCGCGCAGCGACTCCACCAGCTTCATGCCGATGTAGTCGAGCGGCCCGGCGCGCAACGAGGGATCGTCGTCTTCGAGCTCCGGGAACAGGGTGTCCCAGAAGTTCTCGAGCAGCCCGCGCGTCAGTGCCACGCCGTCACGCAGTCCGATCACCCCTTCGCGCTTGAGCATCGACTCGGTCCACCACGACGCAAGCTGCAAATCCTTCGAGGTGGTCGACAACACCTCGGCGGTCAGCTTCACGACCAGTGCGTGATCCGCGACCTTGCGCGCGCGCTGCCACGCCCCCTGATCGGCGTCGTCGTCTTCGCGTCGTGCGTCCTTGATCTTTTCGTAGATCGGATCATCGCGAACCGACCGGCCGGACGGATTGTCTCCGGCGATGGGGACGAGCAGAGGCGAGAGGATGTCGTCGCGAGCAGGCATGCGATCTGGAGCGAGGGCGGAAGTAACGCGCGGCCGGGTGACCGGCACTTCACGCGGCGGAACTACAGCGCCGACAGTGCGCTCGTCAGGTCACACAGGCCGGGGAGCGACGGCTCAGGCCACCGTCGGCGGCGCTTCGATGAGCAGATCGCGCAGTTCCAGCAGCGAGAACTCCTCACCGTCGACGAGCCAGTACTTCAATCCAACCGGCGCTTCGCCGCCACCCGGCAGCGGCGCCCAGTCGGTCACTCGGCCCAGTCGGACCATCTCGTCCGGCTGGGCGGCGGTGCCGGCCGCGATCACCGGCAGCAGCACCTGACCCAGCTCCATGCCCTTGAACCCCGGTCCGGTCCGTACGTGCACCGTCGGCCATAACGTGTCACGCACCGACGTCGGTGCCTGCATCGTGATCTGGGCGACGTGCGCCAGCGGCAACCACATGTACTTGCCGGCAGCAAAACATTCCAGGCGCGCGCCGATGCGCGGATCAGCGTCTTCGAGCGACGCGAACGGCTTCCCGTTCAGCGTACCGCGGACGGCGGGCGCGGGGTCGAGTGGAAAGGCGTTATCGGCAAACAACGATTCTCGCTCCCGTTGCGCCCGTATCGCCCCTTTGTACAGCAGCGCCCCGAGCTCGGCCTCTTGCGAGGCCGAGCCGAGGACATCGAGCTGCTTCACAGCGCGTTCGTAGTCTCCGCTGAAGCAGAGCAATTCGAACAGAAATGCACGACGCCGGGCATCGGACGGATGGTGCCGCAATTCGATGCCCAGCGCCTCGACCGCCTCGGAGAGGCGTCCGGCGCGAAACGCGTCCAGGGCGGTCGTGGTGGGGGTCACCCTTTCTTGTTCTCGATGATGCTCCAGTTCTGCACCACCGGGCTGCCGTCCTGGTTCTTGGCAGTGACCGGCGGCGTCTTGTAGGTCATCGTGATGTGCTCGTAGGCGATGCTGATGGACTCGCTGGGCTTGTCACCGCCACTCGAGATGCTGTGGCCAGTGATGACGGCGTTCTTGAGTTCATACGTCAGGTAGACCAGCGACCCCTTCTTGGCATCGCCCGACGTACCAGTGAAGTCGATCTGGACCTTTTTGACGGTGGTGCCGAGACAGCAGTTGATGAACAACGCTGGCGACATGGAGTCGAACCCCTTCGTCAGTACGATTTCGCTCAGGCTCGGGGAGCTCTTCTCGACGCCACCCTTCGAGATCGAGACTCCGAGGCCAACACCGAACTGAAAGGAATTGCACTCGGAGGCGCCGAGCGCCTTGACGGCGATGTCGGTTGCAATGCCTTCGAGACCGTCCTGCTTGCCACAGCTGAGATAGATCGACATGGTCAGGTGCCTGAATCGTGGATGGGAGTGATAGTACGGAGACCTGCAGTACCTGCATCGCTGCTACGATGGCCCGCCAAATTCAGCCGCCGGCCGGCGGCGGCAGCTCGGCAACCAATCGCATCGAGATCGAGAGCTCGTCGAGCTGGAAGTGAGGGCGCATGAAGGCCACGGCGCGCAACACACCCGGCTTGCCGGGCACCTCGACCACGTCGATTCTGGCTTCCTTGAGTGGGCGCTGGGCCTTCGTCTCGAAGGACGCGTCGTCATTGGACACCACGTACTGCTTGATCCACTGGTTGAGGAACGACGTCGCTTCGCCGGCGGTCATGAACCCGCCGATCTTGTCGCGCATCATCACCTTGAGGAAGTGGGCGAAGCGCGACGTGGCGAAGATGTAGGGCAGCTGCGCCGAGATGCGCGCATTGGCCGACGCCTGCGGCTGATCGTAGACCTTGGCCTTCTGCGCGCTCTGGACACTGAAGAACGCCGCATTCGGCGTACCCTTCTGGTGCACCAGCGGGACGAAGCCGAGATCCGCCAGCTCCTTTTCACGGCGATCGGTAACCGAGACTTCGGTCGGGCACTTCATCACGGTCTCGCCGGCGTCGGTCTGGAAGTTGTGCACCGGCAGCCCGGTCACCAGTCCACCGCTCTCCACACCACGAATGGCGGCACACCAGCTGTACTTCGCAAACGCTGCCGTGACTTTCGCGGCCAGTGCCCAGGCAGCCGAGCCCCACAGATAGTCGTTGTGCTCGTTGCCGTCGACGTGTTCATCGTAGTTGAACGCCTCGATCGGCACCGTCTTGGCACCGTAGGGCTCACGCATCAGCATGCGCGGCAGCGCCAGCGCCACATAGCGAGCGTCGTCCGTGTTGCGGAACGCCTTCCACTTCGCGTACTCGGTGCTGTCGAGCACCTTCGCCATGTCGCGCGGCTGATCCAGCTGCGAGAAGCTCTCGAGGTTGAACATCTCGTGCGACGCCGCGGTGAGGAACGGCGCATGCGCCGCCGCCGCCACGTTCGAGATCTTCTCCAGCAGCTCGATGTCCTGGCCACTCTTGTCGAACTCGTAATTGCCGAGGATCGAGCCGAATGGCGCGCCGCCGAAGACGCCGTATTCCTCCTCGTACACCTTCTTGAACAGCGCACTCTGATCGAACTCCGGCGCCCGCTGCAGATCGCGCAGCAATTCCTTCTTGCTCACGTTGAAGATCTTCAGCTTGAGCATTTCCGACGTCTCACTCTGATTGAGCAGATACTTCAGGCCACGCCAGCTCGCCTCGAGCTTCTGGAACTCGGGATGGTGCATGATCTGGTTCGTCTGCAGCGACAGCAGATGATCGAGCTGCGCGATGCGCGCGTTGATCATCGTCTCAGTATCGCGACCGACGGTGACGGCGCCCTCGAGCACTTCGGCCACGAAGCGCGATACGATATCCTTGCCGCGCGTCTGTGACTGCGCGTCCGCGCCGAAGCGACCTTCGGCCACAATCTGATCGAGCAGCCCCAGCTCGCGGGCTTCGGCCTGCGGTGCGGCGCCAGCGGCGCCCTTGGTTTCGGCCATCAGGTCAACCCTCCGCCTTGTCGAGGCCGAGCTCGGCCTTCAATGCGGCCAGCTTCGCATCGTCGTGCAGCGTCTCCTGAAGCAACTCATCCAGCTTTTCGTTGGTCTGCAGCGTACCGCGCAGGTCCGCCAGCTTCGTGCGCAACTCGAGCAGTTCGCGCAGTGGCTTGACCTGCTTGGCCACGGCGTCTGGCGCAAAATCGTCGAGGCTCTTGAACGTCAGGTCGATGCCAAGCTTGGCCGCGTTCGGATCCTCGCTGAGCTTGTTCTCCACCGAGAACGCCAGATGCGGCTTCATGCTCGCGAGCACATCGTCGAAGTTGTCGGGCGTCACCTCGACGAACTTGCGATCCTTGACGCGCGCCAGCGGCTCGACCGGCATCCCGGTGAAATCACCGAGAATGCCCATCACGAATGGCAGCGACTTCTGCTCGATCGCATTGCCCGCCTCCACGTCGTAACTGATGTTGACACGGGGAGCGCGCACCCGCTCGAGTTTCTTCTGCGTGCTGTCGGCCATGACCAACGCTCCGGAAGTAATGGAAAAGACGTTCACACGAGGAGTGAACGCTGGAGCACGAACAGGCAATGAAAAAGTGCCGGGCACGGTCTGAAACTGCCAGCGTTCAGACGGTGACCGCTCTCCCAGTTCCGTCTCGGCTGCCACATTGTGCTACCGGGCACACGCGGCGTCAATGGCGCCATTCGTCCCCGCGCGTCACGGTTCGATCTCCGGCGAACCTGCGCCCGGAAAACGCCTCACACAAGCGGGTGATGCCAGCGACGAGTGTCCCGACGCGCCGTCGTCCTGCTAGCTTCGGGTGATGCCGCATGCCCATCCTGTCCTCTGGTCCAAGGGCACACTCCTCGCGCCGCAGCACCTGCAGCAGCAGGATCGTGCACACGAAGAGGCGCTTGCCTTTCAGCTTGCCACGCTGACCTTCTGCCCGTGGGGACTCGCGCGCCTCGAGCTCGATCGCGCGGCGCTTGCATCCGGCAGCGTGGTCGTGACAGCCGTGACGGCGCGATTCCCCGACGGGCTGGTGATCGACGCGCCCGCGGGCGATCCCTCACCGGCTCCGCGGCCGATTGCGGACGCCTGGGCCGCCGACCAGTCGTCAATGGTGGTGCACCTGGCCGTGCCGGAGTACCGGCCGGGCGGGCGCAACGTCGCCGCGCTCGGCGAACGGGCCGTCGCTCGCTGGCACGGGGACGAGATCCAGCGCCGAGACGAGGTCACCGGCCTCGGCGAACGACCGATCAGCGTCGCCAGAGCCAACCTGCGCCTGTTGTTCGAGGGCGAAGCGCTCGAAGGCTACACCACGCTGCCGTTGATTCGTCTGGTGCGCGATGCCGCCGGTGTCACCACGCTCGATGCGTCGTATGTGCCACCGATGCTCGACATCGGCGCCAACGAGTATCTCGTCAGCATCACGCGACGGCTGGTCGAACGGGTCGCCGCCAAGGCCAGCGCCGTCTCCGGCACGCGCCGACAGCGCAATCAGGGTCTGGCGGACTTTTCCGTGACGGACGTGGCAGGCTTCTGGCTGCTGTACACTCTCAACACGCACCTGCCCGCACTGCGGCATCTGCACGAAGTCCGGCGCGGACATCCGTCAGACTTGTGGGAGTCGATGATTGCACTGGCCGGCGCACTGACCACGTTTTCGGCCGCACCAACGCCGTTGCCCACCTACGATCATCTGCGACTGGGTGACGTCTTCACGTTGCTCGATGCGCGCGTGCACGAGCTGCTCGATACGGCCGTCCCCGACACCGCTGTCGCGCGCCCACTGCGCGTCGTCAGGCACTCGGTGCATGCGGTGGCGGTGGAACAGGCTACCTGGCTCCAGGCGCCACAGTGGTACCTGGCCGTCGCGTCGTCGGTGCGACCAATCGACATCGTCAGCAAGGTGCTCAGTGGCTGCAAGATCGCATCCTCCGACGTCGTCGATACGCTGATTCGCCAGGCACTGGCTGGCGTCGAACTGACGCACGTTGCTCAGCCACCAGCCGGACTGCCGATCAAGGTCGATCAGCAGTACTTCGTCCTTCGGCGCAGCGGACCGGCGTGGGAAGCCATCGAGCGTGCACGTAACCTGGCCGTGTATGTGCCGGCTGACCTCGGTGACGCGCGTCTCGAACTGGTGATCCAGCTGCGTTGAAGGCCGACCGCCGGTTCAGCGTGCCGTCGTATCGCGGTTCCCGCCCGATGAGTCGGTGCCGCCCGTTGTCGCGCTGTCGGACATGGCCTTGGCGCCGTTGAGTGACGGTGCCGCGGTTGGAGGCGATCGGAACGCGAAGTAGAGAATGAGAACGAGCGTCAGGAGAATGACGCCGTTGATCATCAGAATCACGGGCATGGTCAGGCGCGATGCAGGAGCCGCCGCCACGGGCGCCGGCACCTGGTCGCGCGAAGCGGCAGCCTGAACCGGCTTGACCTGTGCTTGCATGACCATCGTGTACTCGCTCGGCGGCGCTGCACGCGACGGACTCGTCCCCGACGATCCGGCGCCCGCCTCCGGCAGTCCGAACATCGGCGGTGCCAAAACGGGTGGCATTGCCGGCACTCCACTGGCTGCCGGCGGAGTCAAGACAGGCGGCACGAAGGCAGACAGGGCACCCGGGGATGGCGCCGGGCCCGACGCTGGCGAAACGGTCGGCACTGACGGAGACACGAGCGGCGGCAACGGCGGCAACGCACTCACGCCACCAGAGATCGGTGCCGGAACCGGCGGAAGCGAAGCGACCGCGGGAAATGGTGCGGCCGGTGCCGAAGGCGGTGGAAAGGCTGGCGGTGGCGCCAAGGGTGGCGATGGTGGCGCATACGCCGGGGGTGCGAACGCCGCCGGGGCCGGTGGCGTGTGTGCCGGCGGTGTGTATACCGGCGGCGAGTAGACCGGTGGCGGTGGCGGCGTGAACGCTGGCGGCGGACCGCTGAGTTGAGCGCCAGGGGAAAACATCGAAGTGAACTCGCCGGGTGCGGCCGCTCTCGGCGGTACCGCGACCGGCGGCGCCGACACCGGGGGTGCCGGAGGCGCAACAGCCGGAGGCATGACGGCAGGTGGTGGCGATGCGTGTAGTGTGGCCTCTGGCACCGGCGTTGCCGTGCGTTCGAGCGTCGACGCCGGGTGACCGATCTGCACGTCTGGTGTTGGAACGAACGGCGCCGGCGGTGCAGGCGGCACTGCCTGCGCCACGGGCGCTGAAGAAATCGGCTTGAACATCTGCGTGAACTCGCCCGGTGGCGCCGCAGCTCGCGGTGGCGCCGCCGCAGCCACCGGCGCCGCTGGCTGGGCTGGCGGCACCGGGGCCCCGAGGGTTGCTGGCAGGACGATTCCATCTGCGATGGGCAGCGGCATCGGGAGGTCGACAGCGAGCGTCGGGGCGCGCGTCGCCATCGGCGCGGGCGGTGCAACTGGAATCGGCGCCGGTGGCACAACGGCAGCCGGCAGTGGCAACGGCAGCGGTGGCGCGGGCAGTGGCGGTGGCGTGACGGCCAAAGGCGGCGGAGCGGCCATGACGCCTGCGGCCGAGAATGCTGCGAACGTTGCCGTACCAGCCTGCGCCCGCGGCGCGGCGGGCGGTACCGACGGCGCCGCCAGTGGCGGAGTTGGTGGCGGGGTCAGGGTCCGCGCCGCCAACCATGGCATGAACGTGTTGAGGCCATCCTCCGCCTTGGTGATTACCGCCCACCCGCGATCCGTCATGGTCGTCTCGATCACCAGCGATACGTCCGCCCCAGCGAGCTGCGAGAGCCGTGCGGTCATCTGCGCCCGCGCGACTGGTGATGCATCGTCCAGCACGTGGGCAAGCACCGAGTCGCCGACGGCGGTATCGACCGCGATGTACGTTCGCACACCATCCTGCTGCGCGATGGCCATGGACAAGCGGTAACGCGGGGAACCACCAGGATCAGTCATCGCAACTCAGGTGTCAGGTATGCGCCGTCGAGCCGCTGGGGGCGCCGCCGTTGTCCCAGTGTACTCTCGTGTATTGTTATCTTGACGTGCCGCTGACGCAATCGCACTCCCCGGATCGGCGGATCGGGCCGCTCGCCAGCTGTGCCTCGTCCTTCACGCCGATTCCACATCCTCGCATGTCGATTGCCCGTGCGTTCCGCGTTTCCGTTCCAGGACAATGTCCCTGCGTGACGCGGGTCAAATGAGTCGCGAACAGGCACCAGCCAAGCCGGTGTGGCACGAGGGAATGGCGCTCGCGCCGCAGCATTTTCAGGCGCAACGGCGGTGGCTCGAAGACGAAACCCGCCGCGCCATCGATGACGTGATTCCCTTCGCGTGGGGGATTGCCGGCCTGGAGCTGGACACGGATGCGTTGCGCGGCGGTTCCCTTTCGCTCGTGCACGCGCGGGGGCGCTTTCCTGACGGTACGCCACTGCAGGTACCGGATCCCGACCCCTTGCCAGCATCCTCGGCCCTCGCCGCGCGATTTTCGCCGACGCGTGACTCGCATCTGGTGCATCTCGCGCTGGCGCCATGGCACGATGACGCACCGAATGTCGCGGCGGCGGCGGCCATCCCATCGGCGGCCGTACGGTTCCGGCGCGACGAACGATCCCTCGTTGACGAAACGACCGGTGCCGATGCGCTCGCGGTCACCGTCGCAACGAAGCACCTGCGCCTGCTGCTCGATGACGAACTCTCCGCGGGTGACATCACGTTGCCCCTGGCGCGCATCCGTCGCGACGCGGCTGGACAGTTCATCGTCGACCGCGACTACATCCCGCCGTGTGTACAGTATGGCGCGAGCCCGCGGCTGGTGGCCATGTTGCAGAACACAGTGGGCCTGCTGGCGGCGAAGAGTGCCGCACTCGCCGCGGCAATCGCCGGCACGGGTGCCCCGGCAGCGCAGGCGTACGTCGGCAACGAAGTCGCGATTCGCTGGCTGCTGCACGCGATCCGCAGCGCCGAGGCACCGCTACGGCATCTGTTGTCGAACCGGACGGCACATCCGGAGCGACTCTGGATCGAGTTCTCGCGACTGGCAGGAGCGCTCTGCACCTTTTCGTTGACGGTGCAGGCGCGCGATCTGCCGACATACGATCACCGCGATCTCGAGGGGTGCTTCGCGGCGCTGGATCACCACCTGCGCGCGCACCTCGATGCCGTGGTATCGGCGCGTGCGGTGGTGGTGCGCCTGACGGAATCGGCGCCCACGCTGCACTCGGCGACCATCACCGACGCGCGGTGCTTCGAGCCGACGGCACGGTGGTACCTCGGCGTACGCACTGGTCTCGGCCCGCTCCTGACCGCAACGCATTTTCCACAGTACGCAAAGGTCTGTGCAGCAAAGTTCGTCCTCGAGCTGGTACGGCGTGCGTACGCCGGTCTGGCCGTCGAATCGGTCCCCACACCGCCGACGGGGATCGCACCGCGCGCCGAGATGAGCTACTTCTCGATCACGCTGGATGGACCGTGTGCGCAGGCACTCATGCAAACACGGGAGGTCGGCGTGTACGTGCCGGATTCACTGCCCGATACGGTGATTGAAGTCGCCGTCCTGGTTCCCGAGTAGCGCACGACCCGTTCGTGCCGTCATCGCTTTCGTCCCGTCGCCAGCTTCCGCCCTCATGACGTCATCCGCTGCGCCCGGCCGACTTGCGCTTTCGCAACAGGATCTGTTCACGGTCATCGCACGCCTGCGCGGCGACCGGTCACCCGTCCGCGATGCCGAGTCCTTTCGCACGCAGGCCCGCACGTTGCTGGCGAAGGCCGAACAGGCCGGTGCGGCGGCCGGCTACGCCACCACCGATGTGCGCGTAGCGTTGTTTGCCGCCGTCGCCTTCCTCGATGAGTCGGTGCTCAACTCCACGCAGCCCGCCCTCGCCGAGTGGTCGAGACGCCCACTGCAGGATGAGTTGTTCGGCGGGCACATGGGCGGCGAACTTTTCTACCAGTACCTCGAGCAACAACTCGCGCGCGCCGACGAACCTGCGCTGGCTGATGTGCTCGAGGTGTTTCACCACGCACTGCTGCTTGGATTCCGCGGTCGGTACGGCAGTGATGCCGGCGCATTGAAGGTGATCGCGCAACGTGTCGGCGATCGGATTGCCCGTATCCGTGGTGGGACCGGTGATCTCGCGCCGGCTTGGCGCCCCGTCGATGATGCGGTGGCGGCCACGGATCCGTGGGTTGCGCGCCTGGCCATTGGCGCAGCAGTCATCGTGGTACTCGTCGTTGCACTCTGGGGCACGGGCCGCGCGACGCTCTCCAGTGGCAGCGGCGAGATTCGTGCGATCTCCGACGCTTCCTCCCGCTAAGGCCACCGACGCGTCATGACTCACTCCTCGCGCACCAAACGCTGGCTGGCCAGCCTCGGCGTCCTACTCGCGTTCCTACTGATTGCC
>JBBQRH010000102.1:0-12958 GCA_038215035.1 Gemmatimonadales bacterium
GCCACGACCTACGACAACAAGTTCAGGATCTACGACAAGGCGACCGGCCGGCTGTTGTGGGAGACCGTCTTGCCGGCAGCAGGGAATGCAACCCCGTCGACGTACATGGTGAACGGCCGGCAGTACATCGTGATTGCGTGCGGCGGTGGGAAGAATGGGGCGCCGAGTGGAGGCACGTACGTGGCGTTTGCGCTGCCGTAGTGCCAGCCATGGGGAAAGCGCAGCTGGTGAATCCTTTTGGCAGGCTGCTGGCTCTTCTGATCAGGACGGCGACCTTCGCCGTTCCAGTCACTCGCATGCTCTCGAGGTTGCCATGTCTTCCCTCCTTGCCAAGAACGTCGGCCCGCTCGACCGTATGACTCGAATCGTGCTCGGTCTCGGCCTGCTCTCCCTGACCGTCATGGGCCCTCACACTGCGTGGGGCTACGTTGGCGTGGTACCGCTGTTGACGGCCTTCATGGGCAGCTGTCCCTTGTATTCGCTGTTCGGCTTCTCTACCTGTCCGGTCAAGCGCGCCTGATGGACGACGCCGCGCTGCTGCGGGCGGCGGCAGCCGGCGACGCGCATGCGTTCACGCTTTTCATGCGCGCGCATCAAGCCGCGGTGCATCGATACCTGCTTGCCTTGCTGGGACCGGGCGCCGATGAGGAAGATGCGCTGCAGGACACATTCATCAACGCCTGGCGCGGTGCCAGCGGATTTTTATCCATCGGTAGTGCGCGGGGGTGGCTCTATTCGATCGCACGCAATGCGGTGCGACATCAGCTGCGTCGGCGCGTGGGCGAGCCAGAGTGCGTCGAGTCACTCGAGGCGCTCGCCGAACGGGCCGGTTGGGGAAGTCTCCCGGATACTGGAATCGACAGTGACGGTGTCATTGCGCGCGAGTCGTTACAGGACGCGATGCGACATCTGCCGCGTGAGGAGTGTGAAGTGCTGACACTCCGGGAGCTGGATGGATTTTCGGGCGAAGAGACGGCGCGGCTGCTCGAGATCAGCATTCCGGCGATGAAGTCACGGCTGCATCGCGCGCGCGTACATCTCGCCGCTGCGGTCCGCGCACTCGATACATCTCAGCCTGGGAGTTGCGCCAATGCTTGACGACGGCCTGGATACGATCGTTGCGGGAATTCGCTGCCGCGACGTGTTGGCAGACCTGTCGGGCTATCTCGACGGCGAACTTCAGGCATCCCGCATCGCCCAACTGCAAGCGCATCTCAACGGCTGTGATCGCTGTGCGCGGTTTGGCGGCGCGGTGGCCGAGGTGCTGGCACAGCTGCGCAGCGCGTTCACCGTGCCAGCTGCGCTCCAGGATGTCACCGCCACCCGCCTCCACGCGCGCGTGGCAGAGGCGACGGGCAGATAGCTGAGTCTGGAACGGCGTGAGAGCGACAATGGTGTGGGCGCGTCGATGGTTGTGTATCTGCCAGACTCCATCGCCCGCGCCTCTCACACGCCGAGTCGACCATGGAATTCCTCAGTCACGACGTCGATCGCCGTGTCTTCATCAAAGGCATCGGCTTCATCACCGTTGGAGTGCTGATGGGCACCCTCGGGGGGTGTGAGGAATTGGCGGCAGCGATCCGTAACCGGCCCACGCGCCGCCGGCTTCGGACGGGCTCGGCCGCGGTGGACGCAGACATTGCCACCTATCGGCAGGCGGTTGAACTGATGAAGGCGCTGCCCGGAAGTGATCCGCGCAGCTGGACCGCACAGGCAGCCATACACGGGTCCGGCGCTGGATTCAACTTCTGCCAGCATGGCACGCAACATTTCTTCGACTGGCACCGCGCCTACCTGCTCTACTTCGAGAAGATCTGCCAGAAACTCACGGGCAACGCCAGTTTCGGATTGCCCTACTGGAACTGGAATCAGAACGCCGCGATCAATCCGGCGTTTCTCGATACGACCAGCGCGTTGTTTCTGGCGCGCAATCGCACCACGGTGGCTGGCAACAACGCGGTGAGTACGACCGCGCTCGATGGCATGCTGTCAGACACGAACTTCTTCACCTTCCAGCAGCAGGTGGAAGGCACGCCGCACAACACTGTGCATGGTTTCATCGGCGCGACCATGGGCACCGGCGCATCTGCGCTCGACCCAGTGTTCTGGACGCACCATTGTATGGTGGACTACATGTGGGCAAAATGGAACATCGAGCTGGAGAATGACAACACCGGCGATCCCACCTGGGTCAACACGCCCAACCAGCACTTCGTCGACGCCAACGGTACCGTGGCCGAGATGACAGCCGGGATCACGACCATCCTGCCGTTGCTCAGCTATCAATACGAAAGCAGCGCCGTCGGCAGTTCACCAGCGATGCTGACCATCGTAAAGAAGCGCGAATTTCAGCAGCTCGAGACACGGATCCGCAAGGGCGCCGACATTCGCTTCGACATCAGGCAGCGGGTACGGATCGCCGAGAAGGCCCAGGTCAGCATCGCACGGCCGATCACACGCGAGACGACGTTGTCGTCGGCCGACTTCGCTGCCATCATCAAGGGCAATGCCGCGGCGCAGCGGGTGTTTCTCACCATCGGATTCGCGAGGCTGCCGCTTGCGAGTGACTATGCGGTTCGGGTGTTCATCAATCTGCCGGGCGCCAGCCGGGCAACACCGATCGACGATCCGCACTACGCCGGCAGCTTCGCCTTCTTTGGCACGTCGGCTGCTGAGGGCTCACCGGCGGCGGCGGCCGAGCACACGCATCAACCCCGATTCCTCGTCAACATCACCGAGACGCTGCGGCGCCTGACGGGCCGTGACGAGCTGAAGGAAACGGCGCCGTTCAGCGTGCAGCTGGTTGCGGTACCCTTTGGTGACAACTTCGAGGCGCCGGAGACGCAGTTGCTGCTCGAAGACATCGACATCATCACGACCCCGGTGATCGTCCGATCAGCGAAGTAGATTTGCTGCATGGAGACTGCAGTGGTGCCGCATTGGAAATCGAACTGCGGTCGAGTTGGTGGCGTGGTGCTGCTCCTGTCGCTCTGCGCGGCGTGTGGTGCGGGCACGCCCGCACCCGTTGACTCGCCGCGCGGGAGCAGCCGGATGCCAGACCAGCCCGCCGCCGACAGTCTGTATCGGATCAGCCTGCGCGCGCCAATCGTCCGTCAAGCACTGGACTCGATGGTCGGGGGTCGGGCGCGCCCTCGTTTTGTACGAATCGACGTGACGGCGGTGACGAACCCCGCGCGCGTCGCTCTCTCGCTCGAACTGCGTTACCGTGACGCCGACCGGGAGACGATGCTCGGCAGCGTGAGCCTCTTCCCGGCCGACAATCCGGGGCGGTTCATCGTTCGGACGCTCGACCGAATCGGTGAGACGGGCCAGCTCACGCTGACACTGGTCAGCCCGGACTCGGGTGCTGGCCGCGCGGATGTTCGGGTCACGGTTCGCCGATTGGTCTTCGTGGACGAGTGATTCCGCGTTAACGTCCACTGTGACGGCGGACCAACGGCGTGGTGATCGCCTCACTCCGTCGGCTGCGCTCTGCTCCCCCGAACCGGACCACTGTGACCACTGACGCCCGCGACGACGACGCACCGCACGTCGATCAGGAAAACCTCGGATTCGGCCGTGTGGTGGGGCAGGCAGTCCGCGGTCGGTTCCTCTCCCGTGACGGGTCGCCGAACAGTCGCAAGTACGGCCTTGGGCCGCAGCGGCTCGAACGGATGTACCTCGGTACACTCGACGCGACCTGGGTGGCCTTTCTGAGCTGGTCCGTTGGCGGCATCATGTTGCTCAATGGCTGCTTCACGCTGGCGTACATCGCGCTTGGGGAGGGTGCGATTGCAGGGCAGTCGCAGGCCGGCATGACGGACCCCTTCCTCTCGGCCTTCAGTTTCAGCCTGGCCGTATTCACCACTTCCGACACGGCACCGATGTTTGCGGTGGGCGCGACGGCGCATTGGCTGGTGATTTTCGAGTCACTGCTCGGACCGTTGACGGTGGTTGTCGTGGCGGGATTGCTGATTGCGCGATTGATCCGGCCGCACATGCAGTTGCGCTACAGCGAATCGGCAGTCGTGGCGCCGTATCAAGACGGCCGCGCGCTCATGTTTCGTATCGTCAACACGCAACGCAGTGAGCTGAGCGATGTGCAGGTTCGGGTGAACCTGGCGATGTTCGAGACGCACAATGGCGTTCGCAACCGCGAGTTCTATCAATTGGAGCTGGAGCTCGACGCGGTGCAGTTTTTCTCACTGCATTGGACGCTCGTGCACCCGATCAACGCCACCAGCCCACTGCGCGGTTTTACACCGGCGATGCTGCGCGAGGCCGAGGCGGAGATGTTCGTTTCGGTGAACGCACACGAAGCGACGTTTTCCACGCGCGTGATTTCGCGCAGCTCGTACATGTGGGATGAAATTCGCTGGGATGCGAAGTTCGCCAACATATTCGTCAGCACGCCCGATGGGGTGATCGCGATCGATGTCGAGCGACTCGATCGTCTCGAAACGCTGCCGGAAGGGACCACCAGTGCGCCGTCCGCGCTGGAGCAGGCCCGCGCGGACGACGGTGCCGGAGTCGCCGGCCGCCTGTAGGGAATGCCGCTGCCGCGTGTCGGTCGTGCGCTCGCCACGGGAATTGAGAATCGTGAGCCACCACCCAGGCGGCTCCGAGGAACCGACGACGGCTGACGATGTCACACGCTATCTGACGTCGCCTGCGCCGACCCGTACCGATTCGTGGTCGAGCTCCTGTTCCAGCTCCCGCAGCGTCTCATCTGAGATCGCCCCTTCGTTGCGAAGGCGGATCAGCATCCGACGCTCGGCTTTCAACACGCCGACGCGAAGGCGACGATGCGTCTCATGGTCGCGTTCGTGATGCTGGTCGTGTTCGATCCGGTCGCGCAGCTCACGGCGGATCCGCTCGACTTCCGCCGGGTCGGCCCACGATTCGCGGGAGAGGTCTTCGAGCGCCTCGGCCCCGCGACGGAGCGCCTCGCGCCGGGCGTGGCGCTCCTCGGCATGGTGCCCCATCTCGGGCGCAAAATTGAACGCCTTGATGATTGGGGTCAGCGTCAAGCCTTGCACCACCAGAGTGATCATGATCACGCACATCGTGATCAGAATGATCTCGGCGCGATAGGGAAACGGCTGCCCGCTCCCAAGCGCGAGTGGAAGGGCCAGTGCCGACGCCAGCGACACGATGCCGCGCATCCCCGTCC
The DNA here is from genome assembly GCA_038215035.1 of Gemmatimonadales bacterium. Lineage (GTDB taxonomy): Bacteria > Gemmatimonadota > Gemmatimonadetes > Gemmatimonadales > Gemmatimonadaceae > JACMLX01. The sequence goes on from JBBQRH010000102.1 coordinate 5,174, forward strand.
ACGCGACGAGTGCGACGGCCTTCGGATTCGGTTCCGGCTCGCGACGCCGAATCTCGGCGCTGAACTTTCGCGGGAGCACCGTGGCGACTGGCACCCAGAGCAGTCGCAGCGCGATGGTGACCAGACTCAGAATCACGCCAGCCATCAGGACCGATCCGAGAGTGTCGCGCGGCACCTGCTCGAGGAGGGGGCCGACTTCGAGCCCGAGAATGAGGAAGACCAGCGCGTTCACGATGAAGATGATCAGATCCCAGACGGCGCGTGACTGCAGGCGTGACGTCGGTGAGACCACCGTCGAGAAATGCTGGCGCAGGAAGATTCCGCCCGCGACGCAGGCGAGGACAGCGGAGACATGGATGGATTCGGCCGCGACCCATGCCAGATACGGCGCGGCGATCGTCAGCAACGTCTCGGCCAGCGAATCCTTCGTGATCCTGAGTATCTGCACCACGCACCACGCCACCAGGATACCGATCAGCGCACCAACCGCCGCGTCGATGAAGAAGCGCACGATCGATGCGCCGAGGCTGAACACCCCTGTCACCGCGGCGACCACCGCCGTGCGGTAGAGCACGAGCGCTGCGGCGTCGTTGACCAGACTCTCGCCCTCGAGGATGACGATGACGCGGCGCGGGACTGGCAGCCGTGACACGACGGCAGCGGCGGCGACCGCATCGGGTGGCGAGACAATCGCGCCAATCGCGATCGCGACGGCCCACGACAGGTTTGGCAACAGCATCCGCGAGACGATTGCCACCACCGCGGTCGTCGCGAACACCAGGCCAACCGCCAGCAGCCCGATCGGTCGCGTGTTCTGCTTGAACTCCCGCAGTGACGTGAAGAACGCCGCGGCCCACAGAATCGGCGGGAGGAAGACGAAGAACACCAGATCCGGTTCGAGCTCGGGTACCGTCACGCCCGGTAGAAAACCGAGCGCGACGCCCGCCAGCACCTGCAGAATCGGTGATGGAATCGGGAGCCGCCGTGCCAGTGCCGTGAGGGCCACGACCAAAACGACGACGGCGATCGCCAGCAGAATTGGCTGGAAGGGTGACATGATATTGTAGCGCGTTCAGACGATGCTGAGCTTCAACGACTGCCGCACGATTGGCGCGACCTGAGTGCCGAGTATCTCGATGGCCCGCAACATCGTGTCATGCGGCAGGGTGGAAACACCCATCTGGAACGTGAAGCGCGAGATGCCGCCAAGATCGTCGTTGATGCGCAGCAGTTTCGTCGCCACTGTCGCGGCATCACCGATCACCAGGGCGCCGGTCGGGCCGCGCAGCGCGTCGAACTGCGCACGCGTGGTCGGGGGCCAGCCGCGTTCCTTGCCGATTTCGGTGAAGGTGTGTGCGTAGCCCGGAAAGAAGGCGTCAGCGGCGGCATCGTTGGTGTCGCCGAGGAAGCCGATCGAGTGGATGCCGACCGTGAGCTGCTCCATCGGATGTCCGGCGCGACGCCCTGCATCGCGATAGAGATCGATCAGGGGACGAAAGCGGCGATGCTCGCCGCCGATGATGGCCACCATCAGTGGCAGCCCGAGAGTGCCGGCGCGAACGAACGATGCCGGAGTGCCGCCAACACCAACCCAGATCGGCATCTTTTCCTGCAATGGTCGAGGATAGATCGCCTGACCCGTCAGTGGGGCGCGGTGCCGGCCTTTCCAGTGCACCCGTGCGTTGGCGCGGATGGCCAGCAGCAGTTCGAGTTTTTCGGCGAAGAGCGAATCGTAGTCTTCGAGCTGCAGGCCGAAGAGCGGGTACGACTCGATGAAGCTTCCGCGCCCGGCCACGATCTCGGCGCGACCCTTCGAGATGAGATCGAGGGTCGCGAACTCCTGAAAGACGCGCACCGGATCTGCTGCACTGAGGACGGTCACGGCACTGGTGAGCGTGATGCGTGAGGTGCGCGTCGCCGCGGCGGCGAGAATCACGACCGGTGCCGAATCGAGGAATTCGGGACGGTGATGCTCACCGATGCCGAAGACGTCGAGCCCGACCTGATCGGCTCGTTCGATTTCGGCGAGGAGTGTCTGCATACGTTCGACCGGTGTCAGCGCGAGCCCGGTGGCCGGGTCGGGGATGGACGCGGCGAAACTGTCGATGCCGATCTGCACGATGAGTGGTCCCTGTGCTCCGGAGCGGTAGCGTGTCGCACCGCTTTGGCTGCACGATCCGAGAAATGGGTGGGCACCAGCAACGGGTGCCGCGGCTGAAGGGAAGTTACCGAGGCGGGGAACACGCCGCCCGGACATTGGCCCAGTCGATGCTCGAGATCGAGGCCTTCCGCCAGCCGTGTGCGGGCGACATCCTCCACCAATGCCAGCCACCGCGAACCGCCTCAATGTCTTCTCCGAGTCCGTCATCCGCAGCACCACGCGGATGTCGAATCAGTACGGCGCGATCAACCTGTCGCAGGGCTTCCCCGATTTCGATCCACCGGAGGAGATGCTGGTGGCGCTCGAGCGTGCGACGCGTGGCCCGTTTCATCAGTATGCCGTGACCTGGGGCGCGCCACGTTTTCGCCAGGCGCTGGCCGCGAAGATCGAGCGGTTCACGGGATTGGAGGTCGATCCGGAACGCCATCTCGTTGTCACGTGCGGGAGTACGGAGGCCATGGCGGTGGCGATGATGACGGCATGCAATCCCGGTGACCGCGTGGTGGTCTTCTCGCCGTTCTATGAGAACTATGCCGCCGATGCGATCCTGGCGGGCGCCGAGCCGATCTACGTGCCGCTGCGACCGCCTGATTTCGGCTTCGATCCCGAGGAACTGGCGCGTGCCTTCGCGCAGAAGCCGAAGGCGATCGTGCTCTGCAATCCTTCCAATCCGACGGGCAAGGTGTTCACGCGCGAGGAGTTGCTGACCATCCTGCAGCTGGCGGAGCAGCACGATTGCTTCGTGATCACCGACGAGCCGTACGAGCACATCGTGTATGCGCCTCATGTGCACACCTACTTCGCGTCATTGCCAGGTGCGTTCGAGCGCACGATCACCTGCAACTCTCTCTCGAAGACGTATTCGATCACCGGCTGGCGACTGGGCTACCTGCATGCGGCACCGGCAGTGATCGCGCAGGCGCGCAAGGTCCACGACTTTCTCACGGTCGGCGCCGCGGCCCCGTTGCAGGAAGCGGCGGTGGCAGGGCTGGAGCTGCCTGACAGCTACTACGTCGGCCTGACGGCGCTCTACACGCGCAAGCGCGAGATCTTCCTCGACTATCTGCGGCAGTCGGGACTGCCCTTCAGCGAACCGCAGGGCGCGTACTACGTGATGGTGGACATCGCGTCTCTCGGCTTCACGACCGACACGGAAGCGAGTGAGTGGTTCATCCGAGCGGTTGGCGTGGCAGGCGTGGCAGGGTCGAGTTTCTTCCGCGAGCCGGTGCAGAACTTCGTGCGCTTTCACTTTGCGAAGCGAGAAGAGACGTTGCATGCGGCGGGGGCGCGACTGGTGACGGCGAGGCAGTTGCGTGACGAGAGCCTTCGGAGCTGACGCTCGCCGACAGCGACGAAACGGGGGCAAGATGCACCCCTCTTGACAGTCTACTGTCACAAAGGCATAGTTATGTCGTGACCACCACCGTCGACCCCACGCCGCTCACGCTCCGCGAGCGCCAGACCGCCGCCACCCGGGCGATCATCCTCGACGCCGCCTTCCAGATCCTCACCAGTGAAGCGCGCGAGGTCATCTCCCACGAGCTGGTTGCGACGCGTGCCGGGGCCAGTGCGCGCACGATCTACCGTCACTTCCCGACTCAGGGTGATCTCTACCGTGCGCTCTGGGAAGAGCGGCTTCGCGACTTCATCCCGCCAGGCTTCCCGACCACTCCGGACGACATTGCCACCAAGGCGGTTGAGGCCTTCGCGCGCTTCGATGCGCACGAGCCGGTGATTCGCACGCTGATGGCATCACCGGCGGGCATGCGCATCCGTGACCGTGGCGGCGTCGAGGGGCGCGCCGCCTTCGACGCCGCCCTCGCGCCCGTGGTGTCGCACCTCGACGCCGAGCAGCGTCGACTGGTGGTGGCGGTGTTCGTCGCGCTCTTCTCGTCACCGTATTGGCAGGTGTTGCGCGATCGCGCGGCGCTCACCGGTCCAGAAGCGCAACGCGCAGTGCACTGGGCGCTGCAGGCGTTGCTCGGCACACTATCCCGTCAACCCGAGATCACACCATGATCACCCTGTCAGCCACGTTCGAGACGCCCGCAACCCAGTCGGTGCGATCCCTGGTGCTCGCCGCCGCCGAGACACGCACCGCCGCGCCGTTGAACATCGTGGGAGAGGAGACGCTGGTGAAGGTCAGCGCGGCGGACTCGGATGGGCTGCTGTCGTTCTTTCGTCTGGATGCGCCGCCGATGTCCGGTCCGCCGCGGCACGTGCACACGCGCGAGGACGAACTGTTCTACGTGCTGGAGGGTGAGCTGGTGTTCGAGCTCGATGGTGTAGCGCACGTCATCATCGCCGGTGGGACGGTGTACCTGAAGCGCGGCGTCGTGCACGCGTATCAGAATTTCACGGACCGCACCGCGCGGCTCCTGATTGCCACCACGCCCGGTGATTTTTCTTCCTTCTTCGAAGAGATGTCAGCGATGACGCCGGCTGGCGGTATGCCGGAGATGGGGCCGCTGCTGGCACTGCACGAGCGCTATGGCATCACGATCGTGGGGCCGCCGATGATGGCCTGACCGGCGCGGGCCAGCGGCCGGTCACACCGACGTCCGGCGCGCCGCGATGGCCGCGTGCAGCACCGCGGCAAGTCGTTCACCGGTGAAGGGCTTGCTGATCAGCGGAATGTCATCGAGGCCCGCCGTGGCCTCGTGGCCGACGGCGTCGTATCCGGAGATGAAGACGATCGGGAACAGGGCGTCGCGTCGACGGATCGCCGTCGCCAGCTGAACGCCGTCCATGACGGGCATGCGAATGTCGCTCAGCATGACATCGAGCGTCGCTCGTTCCGCTTCGAACAACTGCAACGCTTCTGCGCCATCGCGCGCCTCGCGGACGGTGAACTCGAGCCGCTGCAGGAGGCGCCGCGTCGTGCTGCGAACGGCGGAATCGTCATCGACCAGCAGGACCGTCACGCCTGACGGTGCAGTCACGCGTGCGGGCTCCGGCACCAGCGTACGACTGGTGACACCCGGTGGGAGCGTGACCTGAATACGCGTTCCAGCCCCAGGCGCCGTGTCGATCTGCACTGTGCCGCCGGTTTGCGTCACCACGCCATGGACGACGGCGAGTCCAAGGCCCGTGCCCGTGCCGACCGGCTTGGTGGTGAAGAACGGCTCGAACACCCGGTCACGTGTCGCCTCGTTCATCCCGCCACCCGTATCGGTCACGGTGAGCGTCGACGCTCCGGTTGACTGGTCGAGGCCCACGGCAATCGTCAGCGTTCCGCCGTCGCACATGGCGTCGCGCGCATTGAGTACGAGGTTGAGCACCACCTGCTCGAGCTGACTGCGATCTGCGGTGACGTACACGTCGTCGTGTGTGGTGACCACCAACGTGACATCTGGCGGGATCGAGGTTCGCACGAGTGGCACGATGTTGCGCACCAGCAGGCCGAGATCGACGCACTCGGTGATGCGTGGCTGGCGTCGGCTGACCGCGAGCAGTTGTCCTGTCAGCCGCGCGGCGCTCTCGGTGCCCCTCAGTGCAACGGCGAGATCGCCAGCTGCCGGCGAGTCTGGCGCAACGTCCTGCGCCGCCAGCTCGATGGAGTTCCGGATGGTCGTCAGCAGATTGTTGAAATCATGTGCGATGCCACCCGCCAATTGCCCCACCGCCTCCATCTTGAGCGCGACGCTCATCCGATTCTCCACCTCGGCCCGCTCGCGCTCGAGCTCCTCGCGTCGCGACTGATCGCGCCACGCGACCACTGACACACGGCGCCCACTGAGCATGGCATGTCGAACGCTGACTTCCACCGGAACCGGGGTGCCGTCGCTGTGCGCGTGGACCCAGTCGAAGGTATAGGCGCCACGTTCGAGCGTCAGTTTGCCAAGTTGCCGCGACTTCTCGTCGGAGGGCGTGCCATCCGGCTGGTGCGCCGGGGAAAATTCCGAGGGGCGGTGACCAACCAGTGCGCTCTTGTCGGAGAGACCGAGCATCTGGAGTGCGGCGGGATTGCAGTCGACAACGCCGGTCGTGTCCGAGATGAGCAGTCCGTCGAGCGCGTGCTCGAAGACGAGGCGGAACCGCTCCTCCGCTTCCTTGCGTTCCGTGATGTCCTGACCGGTCGCCACGATCCCCACCGGTGCACCGGCTGCATCCAGGACGCGCGTCACGTTCCAGAGCAGTGTCCGCCGCGAGCCGTCGGGGAGAATCGAGTCGTCCTCGAAGTTGAGCGTCCGCTTCCCTGCCAGTACCTGCTGGATGTCCGCCGCCACCGCCGCCTGATGCTCAGGCGCCAGAAATGTGGCAACGTAGTCCATGCCGATCGCGCGATCGCGCGGTGTCTGGTACATCTGTTCGGCGGCGCGATTCCAGGCGAAGATCCGATGGTCGGGCGAGAGGCCGATGATCACACTGCCGGTGGTTTCCACGATGGCGCCCAGCATTGCGCTGTCGCCAGCGTCCCCATCCGAGGGAAATGGATTGCTTGTCATGATCCCAGGAACACACAGGAAGAGTGCGAGACGGCCAGCCGGTGGCTGACGTCCAGAGCCAAGCTATCGGCTGGCGCACGCCACTGCAGCACAGGGGTGCAGCGGTGCTGCACGTCACGGACGGATACGCACCGCCTCAGGCGCCTTTCCTCGCAGCAAACATGCGTTTCCGCCGCTGGTCCGGCATACGATCAACGCATCTGTGACAACACGAATTGCACGGCGAGATCGGTTGTGCTCCAGAGCTGAATATCCCCGCCGCTGCCGTACCGCAGCGCCCCGAGCTGACCGCGATCGAAGCCGTAGCTCCAGAGCTCCGTATGAAAGCCCGACTGCTCGACCGCGGTGCGCACCTTCTCGAGCGATGCACGCAACTCGCTGACGTACGGTGCGGTCGCGGCCGGCGCGAGCTGCCGTGCGCGCGAGATCCGGTCGGCGACGCCGAGGAGAAAGAGGTTCACTTCGCGGCCCCACACCACGCGCGGGCCGTGATACGGATCCTTCACGAACGCCTCCCAGATCGCCGGTGTCGCATAGGCGTCATTGGCGACCACCGGTCCGATCCGATCGACGAACAGTCCGGCGGGGTACGGCCGGGCGAAAAGACGCACGTCCCGCAGCGTGTTCGCCATCTCGTCCGGGGTGGAGGCGGTGGTCCGCCCTTCCCCGTCTCCCAGGAACAGTTGCGTGGCGGGATCGGTGTTGGCGATAGCAATCGGTGCGCCGCTGGCATCGAGCGCGACCGCGAGAAAGGTGAGTGAGTCGGCAACCGCCGCCGGCGTGGATGCACGAGACTGCCACCAGCTGCGCTCCGCCTCAGGCATCGCAGCGAGGCGCGTCAACGTGGCCGCGCGCACCTCGTCTGCACTGCGGTGCACGAGGAAGTGCCGCGCTGCGCTGCGCCAGGTCGCGATTGCGCGCTGCAACGCGCCGCGATCGCGCGCATAGACCGCCAGCGGTGCGTCGCCGGCGGTGGCCTTCGTGGTCGAGATCCCGAGTTCGCGCATCGCGTCGAGAATCTGCCCGACCGACTCGAGCGCATGCGGCACCCAGATCGCATTGATGTCCATCGCGTACCGACCGCCGGCGTATCCGGCGCCGCTGTCGCGCCAGCTGGCTGTCGCCCATCCGGACGGCTCGCGCGGCGCAAAGGCAATCAGGTTCGCCGGCACCGGT
>JBBQRH010000103.1:0-12912 GCA_038215035.1 Gemmatimonadales bacterium
CGCTTCCTGCTGACGAAGGTTGGCACGGAACCGGTGCAGCCGCTGTCGGCGATTGCCGCGGAGTCGCTGACGATTGCGGATCGCTGGATTCTCGATCGACTCGATGCGGTGATAGCGGACGCGAACAGCGCACTCGGGCCAGTGCGTCCTGGGCCGACCGGACGTTGGAGCGAGGCGGAACGGACCGCGGGTATGCGCCTCGACGCGTATGCCGACGCGGGCCGACGCTTTGTGTGGAATGAACTGGCCGACTGGTATCTCGAGACGGTCAAGCCGCGGCTCTCGGCGGGTGGCGCTGATGCCGAGGTGGCGCGAGCGGTGTTGGTGCATTGCTTTGACGGGGCGCTGCGGCTGCTGCAGCCGGTGATTCCGTTCATCACGGAAACGTTGTGGGCCAAGCTGCCGACGCTCAGTGACGGGTCGACGCGGGGGACGGAGTTCCTGACGACGTCCGCCTGGCCGGCCGTGCGCACGGTACCAGCTGGCGGCGGAGACGCATTCGAGCTGGTGCGCAACGCGGTGCTCGGCATCCGACAGATTCGCAACGAATACAAAGTGAAGCCAGGGAAGGTCGTCGCGGTGGTGTTGGTCGCTTCGCCGGCTGACCAAACCACGGCTCCGCTGCTGGCCGAGACGATTGGCGCACTCACGCGTGCGACCGTCAGCGTGCGTACGGACGTGCTATCGTTGCCCGCCGCCGACGGTTCGGCGTCGGCGCATCAGGTGTTGCACGGAGGAACGGAGGTCGTGATCGCGCTGTCAGAACTGCTGGAAGCCGAGAGTGCCGAAGACACCGCCAAGGAATGCGCCCGCCTGCGCGTGGAGCTGGAGCAGACGACGAAGATCCTCGACGGCGTGAGAGCCAAGCTGTCGAACGAATCGTTCACGTCGCGCGCCAAGCCAGAAGTGGTTGACGGCGCACGGGCGCAGGAACGCGATCTGTCGCAGAAGGTCGAGACGTTGTCGCGGAAGGTCGAGGCACTGTGCGGCACGCGCTGACCGCCGTCGGCGTGCTGGCGCTGGTTGCGGCCTGTGCGACGCCCGGCCTGCCACCCGGCGGACCCACGGTCTCGGCGTTCCCGCGCGTGATTGCGACGCTGCCGGAGACCAATGCAGTCAACGTCAAGCCTGGCAAGGTGCTGGTCCGCTACGATGACGTGATCGGCGAGCAGGCGAATGGCGGCGAGTTGTCGAAGACGGTGCTGATCTCGCCGTGGGATGGCGAACCCCGTGTGGAGTGGAAGCGCACCGGGATGACCATTCGACCCAGAGGCAACTGGCGAGCGAACACGGCCTACACGATCACGATCCTGCCCGGAATCGGTGATCTGAAGGGCAAGCCAAGCCCGTATGGACACGTGCTCCGGTTCAGTACTGGCCCGAGCATTCCGACGGCGACGATTCGCGGCGTGGCATTTGACTGGGTGCTGGCGCGCGCGATCGCGAAAACCACCATTCAGGCGATCGATGTCAAGGACACCACGCTGGTCTATCTCACCGCCGCCGATTCCACCGGACGCTTTGAACTGAGCGCGGTGCCGCCAGGCACGTACGTCGTGCGCGCGATCGACGAAAAGACGGCCAATCGCGCGCTCGAGCCACGCGAGCCATGGGATACCGCCACCGTCACCATCACCGACTCGGCCCGCACCGATCTGTACATGTTCGTGCACGATACGGTGGCGGTGCGAATCAGTGAGCTGCGATTGAGCGACAGCGTCACGATCGCGCTGACGATGGACAAGCCGCTGTTGCCAGGCGTTGCAATTCCGGCGACCGCGGTTCGGATCGTGGCGTCGGACTCCACCGTGCTCGAGGTGACATCGGTGCTGACCGCCGCCGAGGAGCGCATCGCGCGTGAACTGGCCGACAGTATTGCGAGGGCGAAGGACACAACCCAGCGCACGCCGACGAACGCTGGGCCTCCGCGTCGCACGATTGATCCGAATCAGCGGCGCGACACCGTCGCGAGACTCCCACTGCCGGTGTCGGCGCGCCCTGCGCCAGTGACAGACATCGTGGTCAAGATGCGCGCACCGATGAAGACCGGATCGACGTACCGGATCACGATCGCCGGACTCCGCAACCTGCTGAATGTTGAAGGCACTGCAACGCGTGTGCTGATCGTCCCGAAGCCGCCGCCGGTCGACAGTACACGTCGCGCGGGCACCGACTCCACCGGCAAGCCGATTCCTCCAGGTGCAAGACCGCGAGTGTCGCCAGCCGACAGCACACGGCGCGCAGCAACCGACTCGACGGGCAAGCCGGTTGCTCCCGTCGTCCGACCGAACCCACCGATCCGACCGCCGCGCTGATGCCCGCAATTCACTCGCCGAAGCTGGCATGAGCCCACGTCCGGCAGTTTTTCTCGACCGTGACGGCACCCTCGTGCACGACGTGCATTACCTGTCGCGTCCGGACCAGCTGGCGCTGATTGCGGGCGCCACGGATGCACTGCGACGACTGGCCGACGCCGGCCTGCCGCTGATCGTGATCACGAATCAATCGGGGATCGGTCGCGGCCTGCTGACGGAAGCCGATTTCTCGCAAATTACTGCGCGGCTCGATGAGATGTTGCTTGCTGCTGGTGTACGACTGACCGCCACCTACCACTGCCCCGATGCCCCCGACGTGCCGAGTGCGATGTCGTGCCGCAAGCCGGGTGATGGGATGCATCGACGTGCCGCCGCGGAGCATGACCTCGACCTGACGAAATCGTTCTACATCGGCGACAAGTGGCGCGATGTGGCGCCAGCGGTGACGCACGGTGCGATGGGCATTCTTGTTCCGACACCAGAGACATCGTTCGGTGATCTGACACGCGCCAAGGACGATGCCGTGGTGGCCACCACGCTCGATGCGGCGGTCGATCGCGTGCTGCGCATGTTGTCGCAACGCCCCTGAGTTTCGCGGACGATGCCGACGCAACCTCGCAGCCGGATTGCCGCCTTCGTGTCCGGTGGCGGATCGAATTTCGTCGCACTGCACGAGTTTCAGCGCTCACGCGGCGAGCTGGCGGCCGGTGAAGTGGTGCTGGTGATCAGCAACAAGCCAACCTGTTCGGCGCTGACGCGGGCCGCGGAACGTGGTGTTCCATCCGTCACGCTGGGTGATCCGAAGGATGGCGCCGCGCTGTTGGCGCTGCTGGTCGAGCACCGGATCGAAGTGCTGGTATTGGCCGGGTACCTGGCGCTGGTGCCGGCAGCCGTGACGCGCGCCTATCGTGGCCGGATCCTGAACGTGCACCCGTCGCTGCTGCCGGCGTTTGGCGGTACCGGGATGTACGGCCGACATGTGCACACCGCGGTCCTCGCGGTCGGTGCGCGGATCAGCGGCGCGACGGTACACTTCGTCGACGAGGTCTACGACCGCGGCGCGATCGTCGCGCAGTGGCCCGTGCCGGTGTTCGAAGAGGATTCGCCGGAGACTCTCGCCGCGCGCGTGTTGCGCGTGGAGCATGCGTTGTTGCCGCGCGTGGTGGAGTTGCTCTGCGCCGAGTCACTGGCGCTGGACGATGACGGCACGGTGCACGGCATCTTCCTGACCGGCACGCAGGCCGATGTGTTTTCCCTGTTCACCGGATCGTCGCTGGCCGCCGACCTGGATCACGCGTTGTCGAAGTAAGCCCTTCCCTTTCATTGACTGAAGATTCGTATGCCACGCGCATTGTTGAGTGTGTCGGACAAGGCCGGACTGGTGGAGTTCGCCGGTGAACTGATCTCCCGTCACTGGGAGCTGATCTCCACCGGTGGAACGGCCAAGGCGCTGCGCGATGCGGGGCTGGCGGTGCAGGACATCAGCGACGTGACCGGATTCCCGGAGATGCTCGACGGGCGCGTGAAGACACTGCATCCCGTGGTGCACGGAGGCCTGCTTTATCGTCGCGATCTGCCGGAGCACGTGGCTGCCGTGGCGGAGCACAAGATCGATGCGATCGACCTGGTGGTGGTGAACCTCTATCCATTCCGCCAGACGGCCGCGCGCGCCGGCGTCACGCCGCACGACGTGATCGAGCAGATCGACATCGGCGGTCCGTCGATGCTGCGCTCAGCCGCCAAGAACTTCAGCGCGGTGACGGTGGTGTGTGATCCGGCGGATTACTCGCGCGTGATTGCGTCGCTCGACGCGAAGGATGAGGAGGGCGGGATGATCCTGCGGCGCGATCTGGCGGCAAAGGTTTTCGCGCACACGGCCAGCTATGACAGCGCGATTGCCGGCTGGCTGCAGCATCAGGTGGCACCCGACGATCCGTTTCCGGCCACGCTGCCGCTGGCGTTCGAAAAGGCGCAGGGGCTGCGGTACGGGGAAAATCCGGACCAGCGCGCGGCGTTCTATGTCGAGCGCGCCGGCGCCGGCCTGGCCTCGCTGACGCAGCTCGGCGGGAAAGAACTGAGCTTCAACAATTTGCTCGATGTGGACGGCGCACTGATGGCGATCGAGCCATTTGCGCAGCAGGTGGCGTGTGCGATCATCAAGCACACCACCCCCTGCGGCCTTGCCATCGGTGCCACGCCGCTGGACGCGTGGCAGCAGGCACTGGCCTGCGATCCGACGTCGGCGTTCGGTGGTGTGGTGGCCTTCTCCGTCGCGATCGATGATGCAACGGCAGACGCGATGTCGACGCTCTTCCTCGAGTGCATCGTGGCGCCGGCGATCACCGACAGCGCGGCAGAGTTGCTGGGCCGGAAGAAGAACCTGCGGGTGCTGATCGGCACGTTGCCACCGGTGGACGCCGGGAGCATGGACATCAAGCGCGTGCGCGGCGGCGTGCTGCTGCAGGACCGTATGCGGGTGCCGGCGGGTGAGATTCCGTGGAAGGTGGTGACCAGGCGGGCGCCGAGCCCGGCTGAACTGGTGGATCTGGCCTTTGCGTGGCGGGCCTCGGCGGCGGTGAAGTCGAATGCGATCGTGCTGGCCCGGAACGGGGCCACGATCGGGATCGGAGCGGGCCAGATGAGCCGCGTGGACGCCAGCTATCTGGCAGGGCACAAGGCGAGGCAGGCTGGGCACGAGACGGCAGGGTCGGCGCTGGCGTCGGACGCATTCTTTCCGTTCCGGGACGGGGTGGATCACGCGGCAACTGCCGGGGTGACCGCAATTGTCCAACCGGGCGGGTCGGTGCGGGATGCCGAGGTGATTGCCGCGGCCGACGAGTACGGGATGGCGATGGTGTTCACCGGGGCGCGGTTGTTCCGGCATTAGGGGGTCGAGTGGCAACAGCAACAGCAACAGCAACAGCAACAGCAACGGCGACGAGCAACCGCTGACGCAGAGGCGCAGAGGACGCAGAGACGCAAAGGACGGCCTGATGGGTGTGAAAAACAAGCAGATTTCTCAGCGTCCCTCTGCACCCTTGCGCCCTTGCGTCAAGCGGTTCGTTCCGAGGCGTTCGGAGAGCTCAGGTGGGCCGGCACTAGCCCTGATGGCCGGTGCAGGGTGATTTTTCGTGGTTCTATTCCGTAGCACTGTCCTTTTCCAGCAGCTGATGGCCTCCTCCGCAGCCCCGATTCCGGTCGTCCGGTCCAGTACCGGCTCCACGACCGTCGTCCATACCGACCTCGACTACAGGCCATCGTATCTGGCGGCCGGCATCGCCTCGCTGGCGGTGTTTGTCCTGTACCTGATCACGCTGGCCCCGTCGACGGCGATGTGGGACGCGAGCGAATACATCGCCGCCGCCTATGTGCTCGGCCTGCCGCATCCGCCGGGCAATCCGTTCTTCATTCTGATCGGCAATGTGTTTGCACACCTGCCGATTCCGGGTGTCTCGGTCGCGATCAAGCTGAACATGCTGGCCGCGCTGTCGAGCGCGGTGGCGGCAGGGTCGTGGTTCCTGATCACCGAGCGCGTGCTGGTGAGCTGGCTGCCGCAGAAGTGGATGCGCATTCTGGGTGCCAGCGTTGCGACGCTGATCGGCGCCACCGCATTCACGGTCTGGAATCAGAGTGTGGTGAACGAGAAAGTGTACACCGTGTCGCTGGCGCTGTTTGCGATCGTGGCGTGGCTGACCGTGACGTGGTGCGATGAGCCGGAAGGGCGGAAGGCGGACAAGATCCTGATCCTGATTTCGTTTCTGGTCGGCCTTGGGTACGCGAACCACCCGGCCGGTCTGCTGCCGGCGCCGGCCGTCGGACTGGCGATCCTGTTCCGCGCGCCGAAGACGCTGCTCAAGTGGAAGCTGATCCTGGCGTGTCTTGGCGCGCTGATGCTTGGTATTTCGCCCTTCGCCACGCAGCCGATTCGCGCCGCGCACTTCCCTGCCATCAACGAAGGTGAGCCGACCGCCTGCACCACCGAGATCGGCGTCAGCTGCACCTTCGATGCGAAGACGTGGGAACGCTTCAAGTACAACTTCGACCGCGGGCAGTACGGCAAGCCGGAACTCACACAGCGCCAGGCGCCGATCACGGCGCAGGTCGGCATGTGGTGGCTCTACTTCAAGTGGCAGTGGCTGCGCGACGCGCACAATGAGCGCCAAGGACTGCAGAACGCGCTGGCGGTGGTGTTCCTTGGCCTTGGCCTGATTGGAGGCTGGGTCCACTACAAGAAGGATCTGCGAAGTTTCCTGTTCTTCGGGCCGCTGATCGGCACCCTCACGGTGGGCCTGATCATCTACCTGAACTTCAAGTACGGGTATTCGCAGGACCCCGAGCTGGGTGACAGCGTTGCGCGAGAAGTAAGGGACCGAGATTACTTCTATCTGTGGAGCTTCAGCGCCTGGAGTGTCTGGGCGGGCCTGGGCCTGATCTATCTGTGGGAAACCATGGCCGGCTTCATGGGCACGGAGACGATCGAGATCGGCAAGAACCGGTTCTCATCCCCCACGCAGCGCGCATGGCGTGTGAGCGCTCCGGTGCTGGGCCTGGCGCTGATTCCAATGATCGGGAACTGGACGCAGGCCAGCCGCGCCGGTCAGCGCGACACGCGCGACTTCGCGCACGATCTGCTGAACAGTGTGGAGCCGTACGGTATTCTGATCACCGTCGGCGACAACGACACCTTCCCGCTTTGGTATGCACAGGAAGTGGAGGGGATCCGCAAGGATGTGCTGATCGCGAATACCAGTCTGATGAACACCGACTGGTACACGCGCCAGATGATCCGTCGCCCGATCTACGAGTATGACGCCGCCAAGGGCCCGGCGCTGTACAGGAGCGGCACCTGGACCAAGCCGCTCGAGAAGCCGCTCAATCTGACACTGGCCGGCGCCGACTCCGTGCCGCTGTACGTGCCGCTCGATTCGGCGATGGTGTTCACGCATCAGAGCATTCAGGCAATCATCGACCCGAAGAATCTGGCGCAGGGTGTGCTGGAGCGCGCGGACATCCTGACGTTGTACATGATTCGCGACAACTGGGGTAAGCGTCCGATCTACTTCTCGCGCACGAGCGGCGGGTATGGGTTGTCGCTCGGGCTTGGGCAGTATCTGCTGACCCAGGGACTGGCGCGAAAGCTGTTGCCCAATCCGCCTGGTGTCAGTGCCGATACGGTGGCGATTCAGGGCGAGGGTTTCGTGGACGTGAAGCGCAGTCTGGCGCTGTGGAACACCGTGTTCGAAGGCCAGAAAAGCATCATCAGCCGCGGCGACTGGGTGGACAAGCCGTCGGCCGGCATTCCGGCTCTGTACGTGAGCGCCGGCATCGTCTTGTCGGATGCGCTGCGCGCGACCGGGAACGCGGCCGAGGCGCAGAAGGTGATCATGACGGCGAAGGACATCGCTGCCGCGTCGCGGACGCTGAACTGGTTTGGTGGTGAAGCAGGGATTCTCGGGCAGCCGACGCCGGGCACGGTCGCTCCGGGGGTGATCGATACGAGTACGCCGACGGCGATTCCGCTGGGGAAACCGGCAACGCCCGCGAAGCCGTAGTCGCGCTGAGTACAGTGGCTGTGAAATCGCCCGCTGGCATTCTGATGCCAGCGGGCGATTTGGCTTTGACAGGCGACTTACAAGGCGCTCGGCGTGCAGACCGGAGTGGGAGTCATCACCGGAGCGTTCCCGCCCGCGGACTGGAAGACACATGCCACCAGTGGCACGTACCGCAGGGCATCGAATTCAGCCCTGTCTCGAACGCGGCGCGTGTTTCGAGGCTGGCAGCAGGCCATCGATTCCGTACGCCGCCAGCGCGATGAGGCACGGAAGAATAGGAACCGAGTATCGACCGAGAGCGAGCAGCGCCGCCAGCAGCAGATTGAGGTACAGAATCGGGAGCAGGAGGAGCCACGCGGAGCGATCCTCACGGAGGGCGCGGCGTATCCCCAGCCCGGCAAAGAGCCACGCCACCAGCGCAAGGCCGCCCGCCACCGCAGAAGTTGCACGGCTGGTCATCTCGTACCAGAACGTGAAGATTCCGACGAAGAAATGACGTACGCCGAGCATCGGCTCGGCCA
Source organism: Gemmatimonadales bacterium (assembly GCA_038215035.1). GTDB lineage: Bacteria > Gemmatimonadota > Gemmatimonadetes > Gemmatimonadales > Gemmatimonadaceae > JACMLX01. The sequence goes on from JBBQRH010000103.1 coordinate 8,389, forward strand.
GCACGCGCCGCTTCATCTCCTTGTTCAGTATCTGTTCCGTCTCCCAGTCTTCTCGCTGCCATTCCGTGCCGGCCTCTTTACCCAGACGGGTGAAGTAGGCGTTGGACTCGTTCTCCGCGTCGACATAGGGAGACTGTCGCAGCGTGATGAACTCGGTGCGACTGAAGATGAGTCCACGGAGATATGCATCCGAGAAGCCAGACGATACCGGCACAAAATGACCGGTTACGACATAGTTGCGGATCGTCCACGGCGAGATCACGAGCAGCATCGTGGCGAACATCGCCGAAAGCCCGAAGATCGGCAGGCGTTGCTTCGCACGCATTTCTCGAACGAGCAGCGCCGCCGCAAACAGCGGCGGGTACAGCAGAAGCACCGACTTCGTGAGCACGGTGACGCCCAGAATTGCGCCCAGCATGACGCCGCTTCGAAGGTCGCGCAGACGGGCGAATCGCTCCGTCAGCCAGACTGTCAGCGTCACCAGAAAGGTGAACAGCGCCTCGAGATGCAGATCGGGAACGTAGCGCAGCAGCATCGGGTGGAGCGCACACATCACACTCGCGATCAGCGCGGGCCGGTCTCCGAACAAGCGCTTCGCCAACGAGAAAACGAGAAGCGTCGTGCCACCGTGGAGCAGACACTGCAGCAGCAGAACGAGTATCGGCTTGACACCAAAGCTCCAGTACAGCGCGCCAATCAGAAGCGGGTAAAACGGTGCTCTGCGACGGATGAGCGTGCCAAACGGAAGGAATCCGTCGCCGCGCGCGATGCTCTCACCCATCTTCCCGAAGTAATACGGGTCGAACGTGGTATCGACGAGTCGCTGAGCGCGAAAACCGACGAGTACCATGAAGAGGCTGGCGCAGAGCGCGAGCGCGAGCGGAACAATCCAGGGCGCAAGCCGGCGTGATCTTTCAACATTCGCAGACTTTACCTGGTCCAGAAGCTCTCCCGGAGTAAGACCTGTGCAATTCGCCCAAACCTAGACGGCCCAAAGATCCGAGCGCAACTGCAAGCGACCTGCAGGCCCACGGCACGCCGCAGCCCTGTGCGCTGCGGAATTGCGGGGGCAATCGCGGGGCAATTTGGTGCGACGAGCCCTTGAATAGTTACCCGTCGCCTCGAGCGCTGGGCGGGGAGACAGTGATCGTCAAGGCAGACCGCCCAAGGATTGCACAGGCGAGTCACGCGCGGCGCTGCCCCGCGCCTCTTTCTTGCGCATTGCTCAGGCCGCTCAGCAGCAAGCCATCGTGGTGGGGCATCGCACCACCATCGAGGATGGCGAGCCCTGGCCCGATCGGCAGGCTGCTGCGCTCCGCCAAGCTCGAGCATTCCGTGCCTTGGACCAATTCTGCGGCGCAACGACGCGGAACATGCCAGCACCCGGCCGCCGCCGTCGGATGAGGGCAATGTGGCGCGACGATCGAGCGGCCGGTACTGCCGACTCCGGTTCGGTAGAGTCCGCTTGTCCGCTGCCGCTCGCATGGATGCAGTCCGTGGAGTCGCTTGACGGCCTCCGGGTTGGGGGCCGGGCGCACGCCCACCGCGAATTTCGTCCCGCACCCCACGATTCAGGCATCTGGCGCGCTGGCTGTATATTGATGGCATTCGGCGAGGGGCTCAGAGGAGGCGCACGCGGCCCCCCTTGCGCTACGGTCGCGGTGACCCATCGGCCTGTGTTTCGTCTCGGAATTGGACGATGTCAAACCTGCAGTTGTGACCCACGAGGCGCACGGACGCTCGCGCGAGCAGTTTGCAACATGACGCCTCACCAATGGATCGGATCGCGGGAAACGAGACTGTGGAACGAAATTTGCCATTGGCGAATGGATATTTATGGTTTCGGTCAGGCGAACTGATCCTGCCGTGATGTTTTGTTTTCCTGAAAATCTTCGTGCGACGATGCACCCTGACTTCGAACGCAACTCTGACGTGAGACATCCGTTCCACTTCGATGGCCTCCGTTTCCGTCGCATGTTGATTGCTGCCGCGGCGCTCATCCTGACGTCCTGTGGTGATGGTCTGACCGATGCGGTGCAGTTGGTCGACGCCACACCACCGCGGATCGTTTCAGTCTCGCCGAGTGACTCGACGACGGCAGTTCCGTTGAACACCGTGCTGACGGCGACGTTTTCCGAAACGGTGAACGCGTCGACCGTGAACGGCTCCAGTTTCACGCTCACGAGCACCGATGGCTCGAGTGTTGCCAGCGTCGTCACACTCGACGGCGAGATGGCCGTGTTCCGGCCTGCGAACGGGCTGAGTGGGAACACGCGCTACACGGCGGTGATCTCACGAGATGTCAAAGATGTCGCCGGCAATCCGATTGCGTCCAACTTCGCGTGGAGTTTTGTCACCGCGCCGGCACCCGATGTCACCGCGCCGACGGTCATCGGAACCACGCCAGCGGCTGGGTCGACGGGCGTTCCTTCGAATGCTGTTTTGTCTGCCACGTTCTCGGAGCCGATGGCGCCAGCCACCCTGACGGCATCATCGGTCAGGGTGACGAACGCGTCAGGTACGGCCGTACCTGGTGCTATCACGGTTTCGGGCAACACCACGTTCTTTGCGCCGACGGTGAGTCTGGCGCCGAATACACAGTATACCGGCACCGTCACGACCGAGGCGCGGGATCTGGCTGGCAACCAGCTCGCCAGCGCAGTGGTGTGGACGTTTACGACCGGCGCGGCGCCTGACAACATTGCGCCGACCATCACCGCCTTTACGCCAGCAAATGCTGCGACCAACGTGGCCGTTGGCAGCGCGCCGACGGTGACGTTTTCTGAACTGATGTCTTCCAGTTCGCTGAATGGCGCGAGCTTCACGCTGGTGGCCGCAGGCGGCTCGGTCGTCGCAGGCAGCGTGACGCTCTCCGGCAACACGGCTACGTTCACGCCGAACGCGGCCTTGGCCGGCGGTACATCGTTCACAGCGACCGTCACCACGGCAGCGCAGGATGCTGCGGGGAATTCCCTGGCGTCGAATACGTCATGGACATTCACAACGGCCGCGGCGACCGATGGGACTGCACCAATCATCGTTGGCAACACGCCCGCCAACGGCGCGACGAATGTAGCGGTCGGTGTTGCACCGACGGTCACGTTCTCGGAGCCGATGCGGACGTCATCGATCACGTCGTCGAGTTTCGTACTGTCGGCGGCCGGTGGTGCGAGTGTACCGGCCAGCGTCACCACGTCTGGCAACGGCGCAATGCTGACGCCGGATGCACCGCTCGCGAACAACACCCAGTACACGGCAACGTTGACCACGGCCGTGAGGGATGTGGCCGGAAACGCCCTTGCATCGAATGCGTTCTGGAGTTTCACCACTGCGGCCGCCCAGGACGCGACTCCACCAACGATTGCCGCAAGCACTCCTGCCAATGGCGCTACGAACGTCGCCGTCAGCGCTGCTCCAACCGTGACGTTCTCGGAACCGATGCAGCTCAGCACGCTGAACACGACGAGCTTCGTGCTGCGCACGACGTCCGGTGGCACCAGCGTCGCGGCGACCATTACTGCATCCGGCAACACCGCAACACTGACACCATCTGCTGCGCTGGCGAACAACACACAGTACACGGCTACGGTTACCACTGGCGCGAGAGATATCGCAGGGAATGCGCTGGCGGCGAACGCGTCGTGGAACTTCACCACCGATCCCGGACCGATCACATCGATCGTTGTGACGCCCGGTTCGTCCTCAGTGGTCACAGGTGCAACGCAACAGTTCAGTGCGACGGGTCGCCGAACCTCGAGCCCGACCACACCTGTGACGGTCGCCGTGACGTGGGCCGCTACAGGGGGCTCCGTCTCCTCAAACGGACTCTTCACCGCCGGGTCAACCGCAGGATCGTCGTATCTGGTGACGGCAACACTGGTCGGCGCCAGTCCGGTTGCAGGTCAGGCGAACGTCGCTGTTACGACCGCGCCGGCACCGGCCCCGGTCGGCAACTGGGTCAACGTCACGCCGTCGAACATGGATTTCACGAATCGACTGAGTTGCGACAACTACGGCGTCGAGACGGTGCAGGTGGATCCGACCGCGCCGTCGAACGTGTATGCGTTCGTTCACTGTCAGGGCGTGTGGGAATCGCAGGATTACGGTGCGACGTGGACCGGGCCGATCAGTCCAGCGAATGTGCGTGACTGCGCGGGCGGTATCCGCGTCGGCCAGAATGGCGTCATGTATCTGGCCTGCATCCGGGGCGCCGCAATGGGGTTCTGGCGCTCACTCGACAAGGGCCGATCATTCACACGGTATCAGGTGGGACCGGCGCCGTCGAATCGCCAGGATGTCTATCCGCCGGTGGTTGACCCCCAGGATCCGCAGCACCTGCTGATCGCGGGGCACGAGTTCGATCTCATCGCTGAGAGCACGAACGGTGGGCAGACGTGGACGAATGTGCCGATGAACCCCGGTATGCTTCAGGGGGCAGGCACGGGTTCGATCAACTTCATCAATACCGGGAACCCGGCGACCACACGTTCGACGTTTCTCTGGACCGCGCAGGCCTCAGACCGA
>JBBQRH010000104.1:0-12540 GCA_038215035.1 Gemmatimonadales bacterium
TGCAAAAGGTGGACGTCGAAGTGACATGGCCGTCGCGCGGACGTCGCTGGGTGACACGCGCGCGCAACGTCACACCGGAGCGATATGCCGGGTCGTCGCTGGTGGTGAAGGCTCCATGAAGGCCGTCGTTCTGCTTGCCGCAGCGATGGCCGCGTCCACGCTGGTCGGTGCGCAGTGGACGAACCGGTATCCGCGCCTCGCCGGCTACGGTCACCAGATTTATCTCGAAGGGTATGAGCTGCCGCTGCTCACCACCGGTCCGATCGATCCGGCCGAGTCGCCAGACGGTAAGCGGCTGGTCTTCGCGTCGCGGGGTTGGCTCTGGTTGTTCGATCCGGGCTCCGGTGTGGCGACGCGCCTGACAAAAGGTGCCAACGTTGATGCGCGTCCCGCCTGGAGCCCCGACGGACGCAGCATCGCCTTCGTGCGCGACAACGGCAGCATGCTCTGGATCGTGCTGATGGATCTCGCAACCGGGAGCGAGACACCGCTCGTCTCCGACAAGGCGATCGTGCTCGATCCCGCCTTCGCTCCCGATGGCAAGTCGCTCTGGTACAGCTCTGGGATCGGCGGCGACCTCGATCTCTGGCGGATTGATCTGGCCACCCGTGCAACGACGCGCATCACGAGCACCGTTGGCACCGGCGAGTTGCAACCGATGCCGACGCCCGATGGGTTGGCGGTCATCTATCTCGCCAAGACCCGCGGCGGCGCCGACCAGGTCAGGCGCCGCGTCATTGCCAGCGGCGAGGAGCGTCAACTCGCTTCCGGCAGCATTCTGTCCATGATGCGCGGCGCCGTCAGCCCCGATGGTCGGGCACTCGCCCTCACCTGGCCGTCGCAGGAAGGCTACGAGCTGCGATTGGCGGGAACTGAGCAACCGGGTGCCGTCGTGGAAGTCATGCGCGATCCACGCACCGTGCCGCTGACGCCGAGCTTCAGCCGCGACGGGCAGTCGATCTGGTACTCCCATGCGGATGCGCAGCAGCGGATGCAGCTGGCACGCGTTGCAACACACGGCGGTGCTCCGCAGGACGTGCAGGTGAAGCAGTGGAACTGGGGCACGCCAACGGCTCGGGTACGCGTCATCACCCGACTGGCCGATGGCAGTACGCCCGTCAGCGCCCGGGTTGCACTGGTGACGAGCGATGGACATCCAATCGTGCCTGACAGCGGCCAGACGCGCTTTGATGGACAGAACGGAATTGCATTCTTCTACAGCTCCGGCGTTGCCGAGGTGACCGTACCCGCCGGCGAAGTCGACATCGTTGCGGTACAAGGGCTGGCCACTCCAGTCGCGTCACAACGGGTGCGTGTGGCGCCCGGTGAAACACGCACCGTCACGGTCTCCATGACGCCGGTATGGAACGCACGCGCGAATGGATGGCTGAGCGGGGAGCACCACTTTCACCTCAATTACGGTGGACCATACCGACTCGAGCCCAGCGCGCTGCTCCAGATGGGCAAGGCGGAAGATCTTGATGTCCTGACGCCGATGCTGGCCAATCGCGCGCAGCGATTCGAGGATCAGGCACTCTTCACGTATCGCCACACCGATTCGAAACCGTGGATCACGTGGGCGCAGGAAGTGCGCGCCCACTTCTTCGGTCACGTGGGGCTGATCAACAGCCGAGGACTGTTCTGGCCATGGATCTGGGGGCCGGGCTACGATGTGTACGCACGCGACGATCGTCCGAATGCCGAGGCGCTCGACTACGCCGCGGCGCAGGGTGGCATCACTACCTATGTGCACCCGGTGAGCGGCGCCACGCCGTTCGCAACACCGGCCGGGCTTCGCTCCATTCCACTCGGCTTCGTTGCCGACGCGGTGCAGGGGCGAATCAATGCCATCGAACTCGCCTGCCTTTGGAGCGATGAACGCGGCACGGCGGACCTCTGGTATCGTGTGCTCAACTTCGGCGTGCCGATGGTGCTGACGGCAGGGACCGATGCGATGAACAATCTCTATCGTACCATGGCGATTGGCACGACGCGTGTCTATGTGCAGCCGGATCGTCCGACGGAACTGGACAGCTATTTCGCCGGACTGAAAGCTGGGCGCAGTTTTGTGTCCACCGGGCCGATGCTCGAGTTTCACGTTGGCCGAGCCGGCCCGGGGCAGGTGGTGCCGCGTGGCAACGTGGCGCAAGCATGGACCTTGAGCGTCCACTCGACGGTGCCGGTCGACACCGTTGAAATCGTCGTCAACGGCGCCGTCGTCGAACGGTTTGCCGGTTTCTCCGCGCCAGGATCGAAGTCGTATTCCGGCACGGTGCAGTTGCCCGTTGGTGGCTGGATCGCGGCTCGAGTGTCGGGCCCGCCCACGCGCAGCTGGCCGGCGATGGATTCGTATGCTTTCGCCCACACTGCGCCGGTCTGGATCGCTCGCATCGGTAGCACGGAACCCGGCGCACGGATGACGGCAGCGCGCGATCTACTGCGCGCACTCGATGTGGCAGATCAGGCACTCGCGATCGGATACGCTGATGCGGATCACCCCAGGCTTCTTGCCCATTTCGCGGCGGCACGCCAACGGTTGGAAGTGTCGTTGCCCACACCATAGTGTTTGCGCCGCATTCCTGACGCAGCAGTTTCCGCGAGAGGTGGCCAGCACGGCTCCCCGACTTCTCTCTCCCCACCGTCCTTCATGACTCCCGCATTCTGGCGTCGCTGGCATCGCTGGATCGGCGTACCCGCCGCGATCTTTCTACTCTTCGCGTCCAGCACTGGTATGTTTCTCGCCGGCACCGAGTTCTTCGGTGAAGATGAAGCGCTCCGTGAGGCGACGCGCGATCTCGTCAGCCCCATCACACTGGCGTCGCCTGAACTGGTGTCTGCCGCCTTCGACAAGGCGCTGAGCACGGTCGCCACCCAGGCGCCGGGTGCACCGGTCGACAAGATCGAGATGCAGTTCAAGGGTGACGCGCCGACGATCGCCGTCTATACCGGCAAGCCGGGTGGCGGAGAGGATCGGAAGTTCGTCGTGAACGCCAATACCGGTGCGCTGTTGCGGACCGAATTCTACGAGGACAAGCCGTTCATCAATCGCCTGCACAGCGGCGAGGCGTTCGGCGATGGTGGACTGGTGGTCGCCATGTTCTGGGCGCTGTCGTTGATGCTCTTGACCATCTCCGGGCTGGCGATCTTCTGGCGCATGCGCCGAACCAACGTCACCGGGTGGAGGCGGTACTTCTTCTGAAGATGGTGATCCAGCTGGCGCGTGCGCTCGAGGTCGTCAGTCGCGATTGGCGTTTTCGCGCGCAGCATCGAATACTGTCTCCTCTCACGGCACTCCGGACCATCAACGTCAGGGACTGGTATGCGTCGACGTATTGCGAGCGTCTGCTTTTTCGCGCTGTGCGCGGCAACGGTGGCGTACGGCCAGGGCATGGGCGCCTCAGACTATGATGCCGCGAGCCGTCGCGTGCAGTTCGGTTTCGGCGGGGGCGCTATCGTCCCACGGAGCAAGGCCCGGTTTCAGGACGTGCTCACCGGTGCGACCGGTCAGGCCTTCCTGCTCGTGCGCTTCGCACCCGGATTGCCGGCCCTCAGAATCGGCGCCGACTACTCGCGGATGACGTTTGGTGATCCCGTCGTCGGCGCTCCGGGCTCCATCTATGGTACGACTCGCTCGCAGTTCGGCGGCATCATGTCCCTGCGATTCGAGCTGTCAAGGGGACCGGTTCGCCCCTACCTGCTCGCCGGCGCCGGTGCCTTCAGCATTCGTGATGAGATCGAGGTGCGGGGAAGCCTAGCCGGCGGTAGTGCGATCAGCACGACTGATTTCGGACTCGACGGTGGCGGCGGCATCGCGTTCCGCCTCGGACGCATCAGCGGGTTTGTCGAGACGCGAATCCAGAACGTCTACACCAAGGAAGGTTTCATCAACACGAAGTCGATTCAGGCCATTCCGGTCACCTTCGGCCTGATCTTCTGACGCGCGAGTCCCGGCCTCAGCTCACCGCCTTGATCAGGTGCCGCGCTGCCGCGCGCGCGTGCTGATCCGGATCCTTCAACATCGCCCGCAGCGTCGGAATTGCCGCGTTGAGTCGCGCCGACGCCAGGGCCTCGGCGGCCGCAATCCGGAAATCAGGTGGCCGATAGCGCCCTTCGATCGAACAGAGGCGGATCAGCTTCTGCACGGCATCCGGCGTCGCCAGCGTACCGAGAGCGTACAAGAACTCGAGCTGCACATCCAGCTCCGTCTCGCGCTCCAGCGCCGCCAACAGCTTCTCGACGCTGGTCGGCGTTCCAGCCTCGGCCAGAAAGCTGCGCACGGCGCGCCGGCGAACCTCGGCTGAGCTGTCGCGGATCGCACCGCGGACGGCAGCGCGTGACGATGCCGTGTCGAGCTGCAGAAGCGCCGAGACGACAGCGGCGCGAACCCGTTCATCCGCATGCTGCAGGGTGTTCGTCAACTCTGGCTCTGACGATCGGGAACGGAACGCGCCCAGCAGACATGCCGCGTTGCGCACGATGAACCACTGCTCGTGCTCCAGCATTTCCAGCAACGTGGTGGTCCCTCGCCCAATCTCGATCAGCACATCAAAACATGCCCGCCGTCCGTCCAGAGTCGCACCATTGAAAAATTCGTTCAGCAGTAGCTCGGCACCGAGATCGCCTGATCGCTTCAGGACGACGATGGCGGACGCAATGGCGTCGCCGCAGCTGGGCAGCGCCGCAATCAGCGCGCACAATGCCTCGCGCGTGGCAGCAGTCTCGAACACTGCCGACCAGGCGGGACGGAGCTCCGAATGCGTGACGACGGATTCGATTGCAACGATCGAACCGAGCACCGACGCGAGCGTTCCGATGTCGTTCGAGCGCAGTGCCAACGCCACGGACCGCGCCAGCTCGTTACCGCGCTCACCGATGGCCGTGCGTGAGTCCAGTCCGACGTCGGCGGCATACGACTCCGCCTGTTCCGGTGTCGCTGCGCGAGCGACGGGGTAGCACTGTACTGACCAGAGCCCCGCGTCACGGAGTTCCTCAAAGATGCTCAGCGTGTTGCGCTCCGACGGGCGCGGGCGCACCAGCAGCATCGCGAGCTTCAGCAGCTCGCGCGGCAAAGCGCCGGCCTTGATGGTGATCCGCGCCACGCGATGTGCCGACATCGCCAGCTGGAGGCGCTGCAGCCCCGGAACCGGACGCGTCAGTATCACGTCGTCGACGATCAGCCGCCCGTCGGAGAGTTCGATGATCACACCATGCGAACGGGAAAAACGACGGACGCGCAACAAACTGCTGCGGACCATGGTCAGGTCGGCCGCAGACTCCACCTCGTCCAGCAACAGCGCGAGCGATTTTGCGTAGAGGAGCGCGTGGGACATGAGGGGCAAGACGGGAGCGGGAAGCGGGGTCGGACTATGGGACCCGGCTGAGTATCGGCGCGACCCCACTGAGTATCGGCCCCATCTGCCGAATCTGCGCTCCTTGCCCCAGACCGCCGCCGTCGATCCGGCCGCGACGACTCAGAATCTGGCGCCCAGCCCCACCGACAGCGTTCGGCCCGGTACGATGGTCACGTTGTCTGGCTCGCCCCGCTGGCGGTCGAGCAGATTGTCGCCGATCAGGCGCACGGTCAGTGTCCGGGTCAGATCATGGGCCACTGAGGCGCGCAGGCGCGTCACTTCGCCGTATGTGATCCAGTAGCTCCGGAGAGCCCCACCGCTGAGCTCGCGCGCAGGAATGCCACCGCGGAGATAGGTGGACGACAGTGCCAGCCGGTCATAGTTGATCCAGTCGCTGACCTGCGAGCCCCCAACCTGAAACTGCCAGCGCGCTGGTGTCCAGGTGATCATCAGGCCGCTGGTACGCGCTGGAACGGCCAACATCCGATCGCCTTGGCGCAGATCGCCCGCGTACCCAGGCGCGACATTGTCCACCCGGCTTTGTACCAGCGACAAGGTGCCCGCGACGCTCAAGGCGCCAACGTTATGGCGAATTGCCAGCTCCCATCCACGATTCGTGATGGCGCCGAGGTTCTCCAACGCGTATCCGTACTGTGGCGGGCGGACATAGCCGTTGCGATCAGGCTCAGGCTCGCCGGGCCTCGAGATGTATGGCAACGGCACCTGCTGAATGAGCGATGAGGCGCGCTGGTCGAATCGCGTCACCTGAATCGACAGGTTCCGACGCCAGAACATGTCGATTCCGGCTTCGACACCGATCTGCTTCTCCGGCATCAGGTTGCGGTCCACCCCACCAACGCCGATCCCGCGCCACGCTGTCTCACGCATCGGATTCCGGGCCGGGCGCACACCGCCGCCATACGCCACCCGCGCCTTCCACGTGACATCGCCTGCTTGCCGCACCACGCTCGCGCCGAGTGCGGGCAGCACCGCAAAACGGCTGGCGTCGGAAAAACCATCATTTCGTTCGCCGCGTGCGCCCACGGTGAGAAACACCGTCTCATGCAGATCGAAGGCTGCCTGCACACTCAGACCGGCCGTGCTGAGCCACCGCGACTCGTCTATTGGCACAGTTGGTCGCGTGCCACCCCGTCCACTGATCGGCCATCTGACCGCGGATGCCGTGCCGTCGCGCAACAGGGCCAAATCGGTCCCGAAGGTGAACGTGCCGCTGGTCGCAGCTCCAATTCCAACTCGCCTGACACTGGTGGCCCGCAGTGTGCCCTTGTCGGCGCCACCCTGCGTCGAGCGCAAGGCCGAGTCCAGCGGCGACGGAATCGGGACATAGTCAACGGCGAGATTGGCCAGTCGGTATCCGTCCACACCAGCCGTCACGGTGTGCGTCCAGGCCGCGTCCGGCGCGTGCGTGAGCGTCCCGCCGACGGTGTACTGCGACACGCGTTGCTGCGCGGTCGGGAGCAGTGATGGCAGGCCTGGAATGGACGATCCGATCGCAGCCAGAATCGGGTTCACCGGCGAGTCGGCCTGCGCAACCCAGAGCCGCGCCGTACTGGAGAGAATCGTGCGTGCCAGCACCCGTCGTGCGCCCAGGTCGGCGCTGAACTGAACCGTGTTGCCTCCGGGCACGATCGCGCCGGTGGTGTTCAGTGCCAGCACGGCGCCAGCTGAACGGTCAGCACTTCCGGCACGCAACGACACGGCGTGCTCCTGGGTGAATGCGCCGGCTGACGTATAGTCAGACTGTGCTGCGCCAGCGCTCGACCGAAAACTCGCGTCGCCGCGGCCGTTCTTTGCGCCATCGTGACGGAGTTGCACGTTTACCACCCCGTTGATGGCATCGGCGCCATAGAGCGCCGCGCCCTGTGGTCCCCGGATCACTTCGATGCGATCCACGGCATCAGCCGAGATGCGCGTGAGCAGCAACGGGTTCGCGAGTTCAATACCATCCACAAACACCTTCGGCGCGCTGACCCCGAAGGAACTGGCGCCGCGCATGCTGCCGAAACGCGTCAGCAGCGTCGTTGGGGCGTCGGCCCAGATCCAGAGCCCTGGAATCGATCCGTTCAGTGCTGTGGCCAGTGACGGAGCCGCCGCGCCGCGCAGGTCACGACCCTGCACGATATCAACGGAAAATGGCAGGCCGCGCTGTGCCGCACCCGTGGCACTGCCGGTGACGACCACACGATCGAGCGTCGCTGTGCGTGCCACCGACGGTTCGTCGGCGGCCTCGTCGCGCGACGGCGCGAGCACGACTTGCGTGCCCCCGCTCGCCGTCGGCATGATCGGAAGGCCATGCAGGAGCGCCATCAGCGCCGCACCCAGTGCCATGCGACCCTGTGGAACGCACGCTTCGCGATCCAGCGGAAGCGCGTCGCTCGAATACGAGAGGCGCACACCGGCGCGCGCCGCGACCAGATCGAGTGCCGTTCGGAGCGATGCACCACTCGAGTTGAGCGTCACCAGACGATCGAGCGGCGGCGACCAGTTACGCGCGCTATCGCGGGCTGGCCCCGGACAGGGAACCGCCTGCGCTGCGACAGCGCCGCAGGCGAACACGCTCGCTGCCGCCAGCAGCAGCACACGTGTCGTGGGTCGTCTCCCGCCGGTCATGGCCGTGAAGGCACTCCTGCAGCAGCGTGCAGTTCGATGGTATCGCCGTGCGTCTCCGCGTCGACACCGAGCGTCAGGCCCAGAACCGCAGCCACCCGCGACATCGGTTCGCCAGTGAAATCTGCAGTCACGTGCCGCGATGCAAGGGTGCTGTCGGCGATGATCAGCGACACGCCATACCACCGTCGCAAGGCATCCTGCACTTCCGCGAGCGATGCGTCGGTGAACGTGAGCCGGCCGGCCGCCAACGCCGCGCCTTCGGTGGATGTCACGACGCCTGATGCAACCGTGATGCCGAGCGCCGATGCCACCGCACCGTCACCTGCCCGCAGCATGACTGTCGAGTCGTGCGCTGCTGCCGTTGTGGTCAACCGCACTGCCCCTTCCGCGACGCGAACGCTGACCTCGTGCTCGGACGACTCCCGCACCAGAAATGCCGTCCCCACGTCTTCCACCGTCGTCGTCCCGATGCGGATCGCGAAGGGCATCTTGTCATTGTGCGTCACCTTGAACCACGCCTCGCCATGCAGCGTGAGATGGCGATGCTCCCGACCGAATCCGGCGTCGAGCGCGAGCGAACTGGCCGGGCCCAGGCGTACCACGCTCCCGTCCAGCAGTGTGATCTCTTGCGAGGCACCGATGCCGGTCAGGTACTTGTCGGCGGCTGGCGATCGCGTACCCTGCCAGATCGCCGCGGCTCCGAGCGCGATCACCAGCGTTGCAGCAATTCTGACAGCGCTGCTCTGCCAGAATCGTGGCGTCGACGTGCTCACCTTTTGCGCGGCGCGTCGTGCCGCGAGATCATCGCGCACCGGTGCCGCCTCGGCCAGCCGCCGTGCCGTCACGCGAGCGAGCGCTGCCTCGACGTCCACCGTGTCCGGCGACGTCATGACCCACTGTGAAAGCAATGTGTCGAGCGCGGCATCACGCACCGGGAGCTCCTCGTCCGGCACTGGGCCGGTAGTCTGATCGCTCATATACCTTGTAGACACAGTTGGGGTCCACCACCCCTACTTCGCAGCTGACGCCGCAACATGGGCGTGCTCGCTTCCCTTGGTCAAGGACGATTGCCGGCGTGTCGATCAACGCTCCCTCCAGCCTCGAGACGGGTTTCCCGCCGGAGGATGTGCAGCGTGCCCTGTTCTCGCGCCTTGCCGCCGGAGACGAGGGTGCCTTCGACGCAATCTTCCGCATCTGGTACGCGCCACTCGTCCGGGTCGCCACCTATCTCCTGCACGATCCGGGCATCGCCGAAGAGGTGGTGCAGGATGTGATGCTCGAGGTGTGGCGGCGCCGTGAGACGCTGGCGCTGGAACAGGAACCGCGACGGTACCTGATGCGCGCAACGCGTAATCGTGCACTGAATCATGTGCGTCACCAGCAGGTGGCCGCACGTGCCGCCGCGCGTGATACGCCGGACGAGTCACACGCGGCAGCGGCCCCGGCGATGCTCGACGCGGCGGAACTCGAGGTGGCCATCGCGCAGGCCGTCGCCACACTCCCCCCTCGGTGTCGTGAAGTCTTCGAGCTCTCCCGCCGGCATCACATGAGTTACGCGCAGATCGCCGACGCGCTCGACATCGCGCCGAAGACGGTCGAGAACCAGATGGGCAAGGCATTGCGGATTCTGCGCACTGCGTTGGCATCATGGCTGCCGGATTCGGACGTGTCGTGAGCACGTAGGGGTGTCAGGCACGCGCCGTGTCTGCAGCAGCGACGGATCATCGGATGGCGGAGTGCACCACCCGACAGTGATTCGCCCTACCCACAGTGGAGATTCACTCGTATGACTGCTTTGAAAGCCTGCTCCACAGGCGCGGCACTGCTGCTCATCGCCGTCGCGTGTGCTGATGACACCACGCAACCCAATCCGGCAGAGACGTCGCTCGTCGCGGCTGCCTTCATGACGGCAGCGCCTGGCTATGACTCGTTGTCCAGCAGCTACAGCGCCGGTGGCAACACCGGTGTCTTCGGACCGCGGCATCGTGGCGGCCCGCCAGGTGATCGTGCGGCAGGTCTCGGGCGCAACGACATGATGGGCGGTGGCATGCGCGACGAGTTCAGCGGAGGCGTTGGCATGGGTCCGGGAATTGGTCGCGGCCCGTTCGGCGAGAATTTTTCACTCTCCAGCTGCACCAGCTTCGATGCGGCAACCGGTATCGTCACCTGTACGCCACTCGTGCGCGACAGCCTCGTGATCAACCGCACCTTCAAGTTCAGTAGCGCCGCCGGGGTCGTGCAGAGTGCGCGAGACACCGCCACCACTGATCGCATCGAGACGTCACGGAGCGTGACCGGCACGACGACCTTTGCGCCGGGCCGACGTGGCGGGTTCGGCCATGGGTTCGGCCCCCCGGGATCGGATACGGCGCGGGTCGACATCACCACCGCGCGAACCAGTGTGAGCAGCTCGAGTGTGCGCGTCGTGACCGGTCTTGGCGCCGGCAGCACGCAGCGCACGGTGAATGGGCGATCGGCGGGTCGCGAAACCACCGAAGGAACCAGCACCACCGGGGTATTCTCGTCGGTGCGGGTGATGGGCGACACGACGACCGGGCTTGTCATTCCTGTCGTCGCAGCGGGGTATCCCTACCCGACAGCCGGCACGGTTGTGCGGGCGATGTCGGTGACCGTCACCTTCGGTAGCGGTGCCCCGGTCTCGTCTGCGCGTCGCGAGGTGATCACCTACGATGGCACCGCGAGCGCGAAGATCAGCATCACAAAGGACGGCGAGACGAAGGTGTGCACCCTCGCGTTGCCGCGCGGTCGACCGGTCTGTCCGTAGGCCAGCTCGCTGGGCGGCAATTGTGCACGTAGTAGCAACCGGTGAAGATCGGTGGCGTTTCTGCCCGCCTCAGGAGCCAGTGTCGCGTCAGGCCGTCAGTAGCACCGCAGGGATCACCCCGATCCCATCCGCCCGACGATACGCGTGGCTGCCGGTGGTCACGATCACGGCATCGAGCAGGTCGTCCTTCAGCTGTCGCTTCAGAAAAGCGAGATGTCGCACATCGTCGTCGTCGACCGTGGCGCTGAGCTTGACCTCAATGGCCACTACCCGCCGGTCATCGCGCTCGACGATGAGATCGATCTCCCTCCGACCGTCGTGCTCACGGTAGTGGCTGACTCTGGCGCCGGACGCTTGGGCGTACACCCTGACGGAGAGGGTGACCAGCGACTCGAACAGCTGACCGAGCAGTGCACCGTCCTTCGGCCTAAAATGTGGGAGCATGCTGGATGCGTTGCCGTGCAGTAGCGCTCCACGGTCGACGCCGAGCAAACGCGCGGCGAGGGCGGGGTCCACGAGGTGGTGGCGCGGCGCCTGGACCAGCCGGGCAAACGTACTTTGCATCGGACTCCATGCCGTGATCGGGTCCAGCACCCAGAGGGATTCGAGCACGTCGCGGTACATGCTGGTCGTCGGTTTCGATGCGGTCTCGCCCGCACCCCCTGTCGCCGCATCGCGAATCTTGGCCAGCGACGTGGTCGTGGCGGTCGCAGCGGCATACGCCGTCATCCAGCGGCGAAGCGCAAGTGGCTTTCTCACGGCGTGGCCCTGTTCGGCGAAATCCCGGTCGACGATGCGCTGGAGATAACCGTCGAGCTGCGCCTTGGTGGCCCGCTCGCTCAGGCCGCGGAGGCCTGGAAAACCTGACGCCAGCACTTCGTCGACGTAGTCTGCGAGCGCCATCGTGCTCGTCCCATGCAGCGCGGGTCGAACGCCAGACAGCAGGTCCTGCAGCGAGACGCTGGGTGCGACTAGCCCGCGTTCCGCCAACGCGAGCGGGCGCATGCGGACTGAGACGATTCGGCCGGCGCCGGAATGCGTCGGTGCGTTGGTCGACACCGCGGATCCTGCCAACAGGTAGCGCCCCGGCGCAGCACCAGAATCAACCCGCCGGCGAACGGCATCCCAGATCGCTGGAACGTGTTGCCATTCATCGAACAGAACTGGCGCTGGGGCGTCCAACAGCACGCGCGGGTCGGCCTCCGCGAGCTGGCGGTGGGCGGCCGTATCGAGTTCGAACACCGTCGCGACTCGTCGCGCAGCCGTCGCAGTTTTCCCGACGGCCTTGGGCCCTTCCAGCACCACCGCCGGCAGTTCGGCCAGCAAGATGTCAAGCTCGCTGTCGACGATCCTTCGGTCGTAGGGGCGCATGGGTTCTACCGTCGCTGGAACGTATCTCGACCGTCTCGTCCGTCAGTCTACTTCACCATTCACGCGTCAGCAAGTTGCCCATCCACACATGATATATATTCCCGTCCACGCATGTGGCGTGTTGGTCGGCGTAAAGCGGGGGGCGCGTCGCCGGTGCCGGTCGCCGGGCGCAGAAGGTCGACCGCCTTCCGCGAGGAGTCAGCCGCCCCCAGCGCCCCTAGCGCCACCGGGCTCCCCAGCCGCCGCGGTTGGCGCGCGCTGACGCAGACCCACTCAAGTTCGCAACGGCCGACCCTTGAGTCCCGCCTCTCCCCCGCTTACCTTCACAGACTTGCCCCGCGCCGCGCCTGCGTCGGGCATGCTCGCATAGCTCAGTCGGTAGAGCACATCCTTGGTAAGGAT